>JAHBUH010000015.1 GCA_019638185.1 Leadbetterella sp. | reverse complement strand
ATTTTAAATATCTACGAAAAAATTCGTAATTAAATTTGCATCTACCCGAAATCCTTTCTTATATTTGCTACGAAATAATTCGTAGTATATGAAACAAGCATTTAAACCTACCGAGTCTGAGCTGGAGATCCTGCAGATCCTCTGGAAGAAGGGTGCCGCCACCGTCAGGCAGGTGAACGATGAGCTCTCCCGCCATAAAGAAGTGGGCTACACCACCACCCTTAAACTCATGCAGATCATGTATGAGAAGAACCTGGTCACCCGTACGGAAGAAGGCCGCTACCATATTTACCAGGCGGCTATCGAAGAAGAAAGTACCCAGAAGCTGTTACTGGATCGCTTTATTGACACCACATTCCGCGGCTCCGCCAGCCGCATGGTCATGCAGGCCCTGGGTAACCAGTCGGTTAGCAGGGACGAGCTGGATGAGATCAAAGCCTGGATAGAAACCTTAGAGAACAATCAATAAAAACAATTATGAAAAAGCTATTAATAACATTTCCTGAAAACATCAGCTCGGCCCTAGGCTACACCCTGCTCCACTCGCTCTGGCAGGGAGCACTTATCGTATTGGTATTCTGGTTATTATCGCTGGGGGTAAAGCAGGCGCGTCACCGCTATTACCTGGCCATGGGTAGCCTGATGCTCCTGGTGGGTGTTTCCGTATTCACCTTCTTTTACCTGTATCAACCGGCACAGTCGTTTAACCTGAGCGGATCGGAATCCTTCCTGAGCGGAGAAACCTTATGGGTGGAAGCCTCTGCTGCCGCTGATCAAAGCGCATGGGATTCCTTTCTTTTCTTTATTAACGCGCACATTGACCAGGTGGCGGTCTTATGGACCCTCGGCGTACTTTTCCTGCTGGGCAGGATGTCATTAGGCCTGCTCTTTATTGAGAAGCTGAAAAGGTCATCCCTGCCGCTGATCAGTGAGAAAGCGCAGGAGCTGATGCAGGAAATCCGGGAGCGGGTGGGCGTTTCAGATGCTGTTAAGCTCGCCGAAACCCGCGAGCTCACAGCACCGGTGACCGTAGGCTGGTTGAAACCCGTGATCCTGTTTCCGGTGGGTATGCTGAGCGGCTTAAGTGTTCAGCACCTGGAAGCCATCCTGGCCCATGAGCTGGCGCACATTAAAAGACAGGATTACCTGGTAAACATCTTCCAGAGCTTTGCAGAGATTCTTTTCTTCTTTAACCCCTTTGTCTGGATCGTATCTTCGCGGATCAGAACGGAGCGCGAGAATTGCTGCGATGACATTGCCCTGGAGGTTTGCGGAAACCGCCTGGTGCTGGCCAAGGCCCTCGTGGAAGTGGCGGATTACGCGGTGCCGTTTGCTATGGCCTTCGGAAAGAAGAATGATTCCCTGCTGACCCGCGTAAAGCGCATTGCCGGGGTAAATCCTTCCGGGTATTTCAATCCCGCCAATGTCTTCGGAGTACTTTTTGTGATGAGCCTGTTCTTTGGTGGCGTGGTATATGCCAAAGAGGAGATCGTGGAAGAGCCGGAGCTACAGGAAGAAACCACTTCCGTACGAGAGTTGAACACCCCGCTTTCCCAAAAAGAAAAGGCGGTAGCCGGGAAAGATACCCTGGATACCCGGATGGAAAAGCTCCAGCAGGAAATCGAGGCGCTTTCGGGAGAGATTCAGAAGTATTCGGGAAAGATAGCGGGCATCAGCACCCGGATCCAGGAAAACCATAGCCGGGCCATCGAAAAACTTTCCCGGGAGATCACGGAGAAAGCTGAAAAAATTGAAATACCGGCTATGGAACAGCAGGAGCTGGCCCTGCAGAGGATGCAGCTGGACCTGGATTCCAGGAAGCTGAGCCGGAGAACCGATTTGAGCGATAAAGAAAAGGAAAAGCTGGAGCGCCAACTGGAAGAAAAACGGGAAAAGCTGGAAAAGAATTTTGAGGCCAGTAATTCGCAATTGGAGGAATTACATAACCAGATCGCTGTATTGCAGGATAAAATCAGCAAAGAACAGGCACCCATTGAAAAACTGCAGGAAGAGATCTCTCTGAACCATGCCCCCATAGACAGCCTTTCCACGATCATTCAGCTGAAAAGTGAAGAGATCAGGATCCTGGCTGAAAAAAAGAGAGCGGCAATGGAGAAAAGCATGAATGATTTTATGCAGGATCTGGCGGGTGCCGGCCTTATTTCCGGCAAAGGAGACGTGACCCTTATCATCAAAGATAAAGAGCTGATGATCAATGGCTCCGCCAGGAGCCAGGCCGACTACGAAAAGGTGTGGAACCTGCTTAATAAGCATTTTACGGATAAGGGGTATATGGACGAGAAGTACGTAGAGGCACGCGACTTCTCCATTATCCGGAAAGGAGGGAACCTGTCCTGGAAATTCCGTAATGGCCGGTCTAACTATATGAACAACTGGTCTTCTGATTTTTGAATCGGGAAGAGTACTTTCGCAATGTCCGATGGGTTTTCCCACCGGATATTGCTGTTTATATCCCCGCTTTCCGGTAATTTCACCGGCCCGCACGAAACTAAAACGGGAGTTTCGGGGTTTGCTAAATAACTGACATCCTCTTTTTATTTTTTTATGTGAGATATAATTTCCTGAAGGACTGTAAATGAAGCCGGAAACGATCCGGTGACTTATTATTTAATCCCAGAGAAATTATGTTGCACGAAATATCGTATGTGCTTCCGGATCAGGAAGTGCTGTTTCAGAATATAAGTATTTATTTGAATCGCGGCGGGAAAGCCGGGCTGATCGGGAATAACGGCATAGGGAAATCTACGCTCATGAAGATTATGGCCGGACAGGTTTCACCGGCTTCGGGAACCGTTTCTACCGGTACAAAACCCTATTACATTCCCCAGGCGTTAGGGCAGTTTGACCATCTGACCGTGACGGAAGCATTAGGGGTAAGCGAGCCGCTGAACGCCTTGCACCGGATACTGGCCGGGGAAGTGACGGAAGAAAACCTGGAAGCCCTGAACGACGAGTGGGACCTGGAAGAAAAATGCAGGGAAGCCCTGGAACATTGGGGGATTCGCACAGT
Source organism: Leadbetterella sp. (assembly GCA_019638185.1). Lineage (GTDB taxonomy): Bacteria > Bacteroidota > Bacteroidia > Cytophagales > Spirosomataceae > Leadbetterella. The sequence goes on along the minus strand of JAHBUH010000015.1, from coordinate 99,946 downwards.
GGGCCTGGACCGGGAAATGAGCACCCTGAGTGGCGGAGAAAAAGCCCGGGTATTCTTAGCCGGTATCCGTATCCATCAGCCAGACCTGGTGCTGATGGATGAGCCCACTAATCACCTGGACACGCTAAGCAGGAGCCGCTTATATGATTTCATGAAAGACTCTCCTGCTACTATGCTGGTGATCAGTCATGACCGTACCTTGCTGGATTATATGCACAGCATCCTGGAGCTTACTCCCTGGGGAATCACTGCGTACGGCGGAAATTATTCGTTTTATAAAGATCAGAAAAAGCTGCTGAGTGAATCGGCCGAAGCCGGGATGCGGAGTAAAGAGAAGGAGCTTAAAAAGGCAAAAGAAAAGGAACGCCAGGCTACTGAAAGGCAGCTTAAGATGGACGCACGGGGGAAAAAGAAGCAGGAAAAGGCAGGTGTGGCCCGTATCATGATGAATACGCTCCGGAACAGCGCAGAAAAGAGCACCTCCAGGTTAAAAGATGTACACGAAGACAAAGTGGCCGCTATTTCGGAAGAGCTCAGGGAGCTGAAGACCTGGGTCCCGGATATCGACAGGATGAAGTTTGGTTTTGAGGATTCGGTTTTACATAAGGGTAAGGTACTGTTTTCAGCCGAAGCGCTGAACTGGAAGTATGACGGGCAGGTACTTTGGAAGGAATCGTTGGATTTTCAGATAGAGAGTGGGGATCGGATTGCTGTTAAAGGGCGGAACGGTTCGGGAAAGAGCACGCTGATGAAAATTATTTCCGGGGGACTTACTCCGGAATCAGGGAAAGTCTACCGGGCGGAAGGCAGGAGGGTGTATGTGGACCAGGATTATTCCCTTCTGGACCCCGATAAGACCGTGTATGAACAGGTTCAGGCCTTCAATACCCTTGCTGTCCCTGTGCATGAAGTAAAGATGAATCTCCATCGCTTACTTTTCCCGAAGGAAGACTGGGACAAACCCTGCGCTGCGCTGAGTGGCGGAGAAAGGGTCAGACTGATGCTTTGCTGTATCACCATCGGCGGTACTTCACCCGATATGATCATCCTGGATGAGCCCACCAATAACCTGGATATTCCCAGCCTTGAAATCCTGACGGCTGCCGTAAAAGCGTATAAAGGCACGCTTTTACTGATCTCTCATGACCAGGCTTTCGCGGATGAAGTGAATGTTACCCGGGAGATAAACCTGGATAATTTTATTTGAGTTTTACATTTGGTATGCCCGCAATAGCTATTTTTGCCCAAACATTTCTTAAATGGAAGAACTTTTTACTTCTGCCGCACTGACCAGTGTCTTTACCATTACCCTGCTGGAAATTATTCTGGGGGTAGATAATATTATCTTTATTTCGGTGATTGCCTCTAAGCTGAAGCCGGAAGATGAACGAAAGGCCCGTAACTGGGGGGTCATCCTGGCCATGTTCATCCGGATCGGCCTGCTGTTTATCCTGGGTTTGATCCTGAAGCTGCAGGCTCCGCTGTTTAACCTGCAGGATCTGGGCCTGCCGTGGGACATCGGTATTTCCGGCAAAGATCTCCTGATCCTGGGCGGGGGTGTTTTTCTGCTCTACAAGACCACGTCTGAGATCCACCATAAGCTGGAAGGGGAAGACGGCGACCAGGTTTCCACCGGTAAAACGGCCGCTACCCTGCAGAGAGCCATCCTGGATATTGTACTGATCAATATTATTTTCTCCATAGATTCTATCATTACCGCCGTAGGGATGACCAGCATCATTGCGGTGATGGCGGCGTCTATCGTGCTGTCGTCTATTGTTATGCTGATCTTTGCCAAGCCTATCGGTGATTTTGTGGAGAAGCACCCTACCGTGAAGATCCTGGCCCTTTCCTTCCTGCTACTGATCGGTACGCTGCTGGTGGCTGAGGCCTTTCACGTGCATGTGCCTAAGGGCTACGTGTACTTTGCCATGGCGTTCTCGTTCTTTGTGGAGCTGCTGAATATGAAAATGCGGAAGAAAACCACACCGCCGGTACAACTGAAAAAGCATGTCTCGAAGGAAAGCTAATTTACTGGATTACCTGTACAATGCCTGGTGCGTATTTTGGTTGGTCGTGGTCTTCCTGGCCCTCTTTCCGTTTATATTCATCTGTATACAGGTAAAAAGCTGGAACTGGCTGGGCACCCGGCTGACCAATGTATGGGCCGATATTTTCTTCTTTATCACCGGGCTCTGGGTAAAGACCGAATACCACTTCCGGCCGGATAAGAAGGGACACTACATTTTTGTGGCTAATCATTTTTCCTACCTCGATGTGGCCGTAGGAATGAAGGTGGTACGGAATTACTTTTCCTATATGGGCAAAAGCTCCGTGAAGAAGGTGCCCCTGCTGGGCTATATGTTTGCGCGGCTGCACATCCAGGTGGACCGTAGCGATAAGAACAGCCGGGTGAAGTCGTTCAAGCGCTCCATGAAGGCCCTGGCCGATGGCCGGAGCCTCTTCATCATGCCGGAGGGCGGGATATTGAGTGAGACCATCCCGGTGATGAAGCAGCCTTTTAAAGATGGGGCTTTTGTGCTGGCCATGGAAAGTAAAACGCCCATAGTTCCGATAACTTTCGTAAATTTGTACCGCATTATGCCCGGAGCTTTTATCTTTTGGGATTTTCCCCGGGTGGTCATCCATGAACCCGTTTTCCCGGAAGGAAAGACCATGGATGAGCTGAAGCAGGAAGTGTATACCGTCATTCAAACCGAAATAGATGCCCATAGACATCACCACCCTTAAGAAAGTGGCCCACCTGGCCCGGCTGGAACTCACTCCGGAAGAGGAAGATCAGCTTTCCGTGGATATCGAGCAGATCCTGACCTGGATAGACCAGCTGGATGAGGTAGACACCACGGGTGTGGAGCCCGTTATTCACATGCATGCCAATATCAATTCTTACCGCGAGGATGTGGCCCATAATGACCTCACCCGTGAAGAAGGGCTGCTGAACGCCCCTCAAAAAGAAGACGGGCATTTTAAAGTGGTCAAGGTCATATAACCTCTCTGCCGGGCATTTCACAGGAGCCTGGCTGACCGGCTTTTCCGCCGCGCCGGTGTTACTGGCCTTTCAGAATCACGGCCTGTTTAAGATCTACTTTCAGAACGCCTTCCGCAATCTGCCGGATCCGGGCCGCCAGCGCTTTCCCCAGCTTATGTTTGACATCGGAGCGGTAAGAGACCATGCTGACCTCCCGCACCGGGTATGGTTTTTCAAATTCCAGGATCTTGCTTTGCTGCTTTTCAGACAGGGTCTGCACGTACAGTTCCGGGATGATGGTGAGCCCGCCGAAGCTGTCTACCATGTTCAGGAGGGTTTCAAAAGAATGCGACTGGAATTTGAGGTTAGCCAGGTGATTGCCCTTATTCTGCAGGGAGCAGTAACTCATGATCTGGTCACGGATGCAGTGGCCGTCTTCCAGGAGCCAGTGGGTTTCGCGGGTGAGATCACTGGTCATCAGGTATTTTTTATTGGAACGGAGTTTCCCGTAAACTTTCAGGGGTTCATAATACAGTATTTCGGTGTCATAGCCTTTGGCATCTACCGGGGTGGAAATAATCCCGAAATCCAGTTGGTTATCTTTCAGTTGTTCCAGCACATTTTCAGTAGTGATCTCCGTCAGCGTGATCTCCAGCCGGGGGTAGAGCCCCATCACGGGCTTCAGCACCAGGGGCAGCAGGGAGTTCGCTATGGTGGGAATGATACCGATACGGACGTTTCCTTCAAATAGCCAGCTGTCTTCCTTAGCCACCAGGGCCATGTTTTTAATGTGTACCAGGGCTTTTTCAGCTTCGGCAATGATCTCTTTACCGGCATCGGTGGTGAGGATGGGATTAGCCTTCCGGTCAAAGATCACCACCTCCAGCTCCTCTTCCAGCCGGCGGATCATGGTGCTCATGGTGGCCTGGGTGATGAAACAGCTTTCGGAGGCTTTCGTAAAATTTTTATACCGGTCTAAAGCGATAATATACTGCAACTGTTGAATATTCATAGGCTATTGACAATATCAATAGCAAATATAAAAATAATTTTGTTTGTCAATATGAATATTTCTTCTAATTTTATGTCATAAACGAAAACAGAAACTATACCTATGGAGAACAACGGAAATGGAGACATCAGCAAATGTCCGTTTCATAATGGAACAATGAACAAACCGGTGGCGGGGGAAGGGACTCAGAATCACGACTGGTGGCCCAACCGGCTCAAAGTTAGCCTGCTCCGCCAGAATTCCTCTTTATCTGACCCCATGGATAAAGACTTTAACTATGCAGAAGAATTTAAAAGCCTGGACCTGGAAGCGCTGAAGCAGGATCTGCGTACCCTGATGACGGATTCCCAGGACTGGTGGCCGGCGGATTTCGGTCATTACGGACCGCTGTTTGTGCGTATGGCCTGGCACAGTGCGGGTACTTACCGGGTACAGGACGGCCGGGGCGGGGCAGGTGCCGGACAGCAGCGTTTTGCACCCCTGAACAGCTGGCCGGATAACGTGAGCCTGGACAAAGCGCGCCGCCTGCTGTGGCCCATCAAGCAAAAATACGGCAAGAAAATTTCATGGGCGGATTTAATGATCCTGACCGGAAATGTGGCGCTGGAATCCATGGGCTTCAAGACCTTTGGTTTTGCCGGCGGGCGGGAAGACGTGTGGGAACCCGAAACCGATGTGTACTGGGGTTCTGAGAGAGAATGGCTGGGCGGTGACCTGCGTTACGGAAAAGGCGGCTCGGAGGGCGTGGATAAGGCGCCCGGCAAGGCTGTCCTGGTATCGGATGATGACGCTGACGGTGTGACCCATTCCAGGAACCTGGAAAATCCGCTGGCGGCTGTTCAGATGGGCCTGATCTACGTTAACCCGGAAGGGCCTGACGGAAACCCGGACCCCATAGCCGCGGCTAAGGATATCCGCGATACCTTCCGCCGGATGTCTATGAACGATGAAGAGACCGTGGCGCTGATTGCCGGCGGCCATACCTTTGGTAAAACACACGGGGCGGCGCCCTCGGATCACGTGGGATCGGATCCGGAAGGATCGGACCTGGAAGAGCAGGGACTGGGCTGGAGAAACAGCTTCGGCAGCGGTAAAGGCGGTGACACCATCACCAGCGGGCTGGAAGTGATCTGGACCAGTACCCCTACCAAATGGAGCAATAACTTCCTCTGGAACCTGTTTGGCTACGAATGGGAGCTGGAAAAAAGCCCGGCCGGAGCCCATCAGTGGGTGCCTAAATACGGCATGGGCGCGGAGACGGTTCCGGATGCGCATGATCCTTCCAAACGGCATGCCCCCAAAATGCTGACCACTGACCTCTCATTACGCCTGGACCCGGAATACGGTAAGATCTCCCGGCGTTTCCTGGAAAACCCGGACCAGTTTGCCGATGCCTTTGCGCGGGCCTGGTTTAAGCTTACCCACCGGGATCTGGGGCCGCGCTCACGTTACCTGGGCCCGGATGCACCCCAGGAGGTGCTGATCTGGCAGGATCCGGTGCCGGCAGTAGATCATGAGCTGGTAGATGCTGATGATATTGCGGCTTTAAAAGCAAATATCCTGGCCTCCGGCTTAACCGTTTCCCAGCTGGTTTCCACGGCCTGGGCTTCTGCGTCCACTTTCCGGGGCGGCGACAAACGGGGTGGTGCTGACGGTGCCCGCCTGCGCCTGGCGCCTCAAAAATACTGGCAGGTGAATAATACCCCGCTGGTTACGGAAACCCTGGCTAAGCTGGAAAGCATTCAGCAGGAGTTTAATAACACCGCGGTAAACGGTAAAAAGGTTTCCCTGGCGGATCTCATCGTACTGGGCGGATGCGCGGCGATAGAAAAGGCGGCCAAAGACGCCGGCTATACCGTCAGCGTGCCTTTTGCACCCGGCCGTACCGATGCCACCCAGGAGCAGACCGATGTGGATTCTTTCAGCTACCTGGAGACACCGGCCGATGGCTTCCGTAACTACCGGAAGGGCCGTTCGTCTATCCCTACCGAAGCCCTGTTGATCGATAAGGCGCAACTGCTCACCCTGACGGCGCCTGAGCTGACGGTGCTGGTAGGCGGTATGCGGACTCTGAGTGCCAACTATGACGGTTCAGCGCACGGGGTGTTTACCAGTCGCCCGGGGCAGTTGACCACTGACTTCTTCGTGAACCTCCTGGATATGGGTACCGTATGGAAAGCCGTGGAAGGCAGCCATAAGGAATTATACGAGGGAAGCGACCGCAAGACCGGCGAGAAGAAGTGGACGGGAACCCGGGCTGACCTGGTGTTCGGTTCCAACTCCGAGCTGAGAGTGGTGGCGGAAGTATATGCCTGTGCGGATTCTGGCGAGAAGTTCGTGAAGGACTTTGTGGCCGCCTGGGACAAGGTGATGAACCTGGGCCGGTTTGATCTGAAATAAGAGAAGGTCAGGCATAAAAAAACAGGAGCGGGCTCAGCCCGCTCCTGTTTTTTTATGGGTTATAACGGCTTAGGCCGGTTTAACTACAGTAGTCTCTTTCTTGCGGTTACTTCTGTTCAGGGCATCCACTACAAACGGAGCGGAGATAAACAGGGAAGAGTAGGTACCTACTATTACCCCGATGAACATACAGAAGATAAAGCCGCGGATGGTTTCTCCACCAAACACCAGCAGCACAAACAGTACGATCAGCGTGGCAATACCCGTTACGGCCGTACGGCTCAGCGTACTGTTCAGGGCGTTATTGATCACCGTTTCAATACTCTCGGTTTTTCCACCCTTCTCGGCCATATACTCCCGGATACGGTCATAGATTACCACGGTATCGTTCAGAGAGTAGCCCAGCAGGGTCAGTACCGCACCGATGAACGCCTGGTCAATATCCAGGGAGATAGGCAGCCAGCCGTGGAAAATGGAGAAGATCCCCAGGATAACAGCCACGTCATGCACCAGCGCCATTACAGCACCCCAGCCGAACGCCTGGTGACGGAAACGGATCAGGATATAAATGAAGGTCAGGATAATGGCATAAAGTACGGCTTTAACGGATGACCAGATGGCATCCTGGGCAATGTTAGCCCCTACTTTGGAAGTGGACACCACGGTACCTTTGTTGCCTTTCACATCAGAGATGGCTTTATTCAGGTCTGCCTTCAGCTGATCATCTACTTCTAAGCCGGCGTCATCGATCCGGTAGGCCGAGGTAATTTTAACTTTGTCAAATCCGCCATAGGTTTTTACTTCCACGGCGGATCCCGGAAATACCTTTTCTACCGCATCACGCACGTCATCGGTATTGATGTTCTTTTCAAATTTAGCTTCAAATGTTCTACCGCCTTTGAAATCCACACCCAGGCTGAAACCTCTCACGGCAATAGAGATCACCCCGATCAGCATAATGACACCCGAAATGATGTAGAAACGTTTCCGGTTTTTGATGAAGTCAATGTTACTGTCGCCAAACAGTTTCTCGGTCCATGCCGTACGGAAGTTAATGGTTTTTCCTTTTTTGATCAGGTTATCAAAGATCAGGCGGGAAACAAAGATGGCACAGAAGAGCGAGGTACCGATACCGATCAGCAGGGTAGTGGCAAAACCCTTGATCAGGCCCGTACCGAAAATAAAGAGGATCACACCGGTGATCACGGAAGTCAGCTGGGAGTCAATGATAGACGGCATCGCGTTTTTGAAACCCAGGGCAATAGCCGACGGGAAGTTCTTACCGGCGGCCATCTCTTCCTTGATCCGCTCATAGATCAGTACGTTAGCATCCACTGACATACCAATGGAAAGTACCATACCGGCTATACCCGGGAGGGTCATGGTAGCGCCGAATGACGCCATAATTCCTAACAGCAGCACCAGGTTAATCACCAGGGCCAGGTTAGCGATCCAGCCGGCACGGCTGTAATACATTACCACGAAGATCAGTACGGCCACCAGGCCCACCAGTGAGGAGATCACCCCGGCATGGAAAGCCTGTGAACCTACGGAAGCACCTACCACGGCTTCTTCCACAATGGTGGTAGGAGCGGGAAGTTTACCGGCTTTCAGCACGTTAGCAAGGTCTTGTGCCTGCTCTACCGAGAAGCTACCGGAAATAGAGGAGTTACCGCCGGCTATTTCACCGTTCACGTTAGGTGCAGAATATACGTAGTTATCCAGGATGATGGCAATGCTCCGGCCCACATTCTTACCAGTCAGGTCTTTCCATTTCCGGGCTCCGGTGGCGTTCATCTGCATGGAAACGTTAGGCTTACCGGTCATAGGGTCATAATCCTGGCGGGCCTCAGTTACCACGTCTCCGCCCAGGGGCGCGTTACCGAAGTTTTTGATCGGGTAGATATTTACGATGTCCTCGTTACCGGTAGTGTTTTCCAGCGGGCTCACATCGTAAAGGAAGGTCATATCAGCAGGGAAGATGCCTTGTGCATCCGGTCTTTTCAGGATGCTGTTCAGCCGGATGGTGTCTTTGGTCTTGATGGCCAGGCCTGACGGTGACATGATGAACATGTTAGTCAGCGAGTTCAGGCTGGAGGTAGAGTCGGCTCCGGTAGAATCGGTCTTGGTTTGCAGGGCGGAAGCCAGTGAGCTGCCCGCCTTGGTGGTATCCGTAACAGCACCGGCTGCGGGAGTGGCTTTGGCCTTATTCTCACCGTCAATCTTCAGCAGCAGCGCCGTGAAGCGATCAAAGTTCGGCGAGATCTCCTGGAGCGTATATACTTCGCAGAACTCCAGCTTGGCTGAGCCCGAAAGCAGTTTTCTTACCCTTTCTGGGTTATCAATTCCCGGAAGCTCCACCTGGATCCGGTTCGTTCCGGGGATCTTCGAAAGGTTAGCATTAGCCACCCCGAACTTATCTACCCGGGTCTGGATCACTTTATAAGCCCGGTCAAACGCGCCGTCAATCTGCTTCTGGATATAGGTTTTCACCTGCGCATCCGAAGAGTTCAGGGAAAGGTCATCGCGGTTTGAGCTGTTAGAGAAAACAGGGGCCAGCTTGGCATCCGGCGCCAGGGCCTTGTATTCTTTCTCAAACTGATCCACGAAATTGATGGATCCTTTGGCGGCCAGTTCCCGGGTCTTGTTAATGGCCTGGGTCACGCGCGGATCGCGGGAGCCTTTGGAGAGCGACTTCAGGATGTCAGCCGGAGAAACCTCCAGGATCACGTGCATACCGCCCTGAAGGTCAAGGCCCAGACCCAGTTCCTGCTTGGTCAGGCTTTCTACGGTAGAGCCTAAGAAAACTTTCTGTTTCCACAGGGAATCCAGGTAATATTGTTTTTTTGCCGGATCCACATTCCCGTTTACGGTAGCATACGAAGCAGCATCCTGACGGATTTCATTGATCTTCCAGGTTCTGGCCAGGTAGTACAGGCTCAGCAGAAGCAAGGCGGCAAATAAGAGTAAAATTCCTCCTCTGTTTTTCATAAAAAATTTATAGATGTTCCTTTTTTCCCCGCGAAAAGGATGATACATGAGTTTAAAGGTACAGTGGGGAGCTGCACACTATAGAATAAATAGGAATCACGCAGGTACGCTCAGGGCGCATTAATGGCTATGTGGTGCTCCAGGAGCTTAGCCATGTAGGTATTGACCGGTGAAGGGAAGCTGGAAAGGACTGCCGCGCGGTTCTCCGGGAAAAAGAAAGTAAAGTTTTCCTGGAAGAATTTATGAATTTCTCCGAAAGAGAAATCATAATGCGGTACCACCGTTTCATGGGTCAGCTGCTTGAATACGGGGCGGTCATCGTCCGTATCCTGTTGTGAAGCAGAGACATCACTTTTCTGCATGCTCCACGCCGATACCTGCGTGGTAAACACGCAGATAAGCATCAGCAGGCTGAGCACCCGGAAGGTATGTTGCTTCATTTTCATAACAGGGTGCAAAAATAGGGATATAAATGTTTAAAAATCAAGGATTCTTTGGATTTCTTTTGGTTTAAAAAAGTAGGAGCCGGGGAGCATGCTGCTCCCCGGCTCCTGTAACCGGCTCCCGGCGGGTTTAAAAAATGACGTTAATATCCGATTCCTGAACGCCTGTTTTGGCCATGATATCTTTCATATCCTTAAGATTTACCTTATTTACCAGCTTGCCGGGCACAACCAGCATCCGGAATATCCGGTTCGTGCGTTTATCGCTGGCCAGGGTGCCGAGGTCGGCATTGCCGTCCAGGAAGATGGTAAACCCGGTGATGGAAAAGTTAAAGGTATAAACAAACGTGTTTCCTTTATCAAAGAAGGTCTGGGGAAGGGGCTCCCAGTTATCGTTGCCCTGGTTATCCTCGCCTTCCAGGATAAAGCCTACTACCTTATCGCCCTCACCCAGGGCTTTGCCTTTGAAATCAAAATCCGCACCGTACTTATTGGCGGCGTTAAAAGTGGCCTGTACTTCATGTACCTGGCCGCGGAGGCCGTCCGTGCCGGCGGGTCCCGGAGGGCCCACAGGGCCTTCACATGCCTGAAGAAAGAAAGTACCGGCGATAAGAGCAAAAAATAGCTTTTTCATAACTAAATGATGTTTATATCAATAGGACGTCCTATTGAGGGGATTGAAAATATTACCTGTTAGATTGCGGATACGGCGGAAAGGTTGCATCCGGCAGGTGTTAATAAAAATATAACGCTGCGGCGGGCCGGAACCTTATACCGCCTGAAAAGTATTAAATTTGCCCCATGATGAACGTTTCTGACGAATACTGCACCCTGATCACCCGCGGCGAGAGTCTTTTTAAGGACAAGGGCAGCAAGTTTTTCGGCTATGCTTTCCCGGTGGCAGATGAAGAAGAAGTGAAGACCCTCCTGGAGGAGGTAAAAGTGCAGCACCCCAAAGCCCGGCACCACTGTTATGCCTACCGCCTGGGCTATACGGGAGAGAATTACCGGGCCAATGACGACGGCGAGCCCTCGGGTTCGGCCGGCAAGCCCATCCTGAATACGCTGCTTTCTGCCGAAGCCACCTTTGCGCTGGTGATCGTGGTACGGTATTTCGGCGGTACGCTGCTGGGCGTGCCGGGGCTCATCCATGCGTATAAGGAAGCGGCAGCAGAGGCCCTGCAGGCAGCCGAAAAGGAAATACGCACCATGAATACCCTGGTCCGGATAGACTATGATTTCGATCAGACCAACGCCGTCATGCAGTTGATCCGGAAACTGGGACTGACCGTAAAGGAGCAGATCTTCGAGGAGCGATGCGGGATATGGGTGGAGGTGAGAAACGCATATATCGAAAAAATCCGTGAAGAGCTGAAAGACTATTGGACCATCCGCGTGACCGTCGCGTAAATTTCCGTTTTTGTTGAGAAAACTGTACTAATCGTGAATATCGAGCGTTGTGTTAGGAAGCCTGAAAATCCTTCAGAAAAGGCTTGTCAATTATTTGAATTAAATGCCTTTTGTTTAAAGTTTTTTTGGAAAAATAGATTTAACTTTGCGTCTTTAATTGTAAAAAGTATAAATAGAAGAGCTTAAATGGCCGGATTATTTAATTTTCTCACCAGCGATATTGCCATAGATTTGGGTACTGCAAATACCCTGATAATATATAAAGATCAGATCGTAGTAGATGAACCTTCCATTATCGCCCTGGATAAGGTAAGCGGGAAAGTACTGGCCATCGGGCATAAAGCCATGCAGATGCATGAAAAGACGAATGAGAACATCAAGACCATTCGTCCGCTGAAAGACGGTGTGATCGCAGACTTTACAGCCGCCGAGCTGATGATCAGGGGGCTGATCAAGATGATTCCTACAGGCAGAAACATGTTTTTCTCTCCTTCTCACCGGATGGTCATCTGTATTCCTTCCGGTATTACGGAAGTGGAAAAAAGAGCGGTAAAAGACTCGGCTGAGCATGCCGGTGCCAAAGAAGTATACATGGTGCATGAGCCTATTGCTGCGGCTATCGGTATCGGTATTGATATTGAGCAGCCTAACGGTTCCATGATCGTGGATATCGGAGGAGGTACATCGGAAATTGCGGTGATCGCTCTGTCAGGCATCGTGTGTGAATCTTCGGCGCGGATTGCCGGTGATGTGTTCACCAAGGATATCGTAGATTACATGCGGCGGGAACATAACCTCCTCATCGGGGAGCGTTCTGCCGAGTTTATAAAAATACAGGTAGGGGCTGCCCTGCCTGACCTGGAAAACCCACCGGCCGATATCGAGATCCGGGGAAGAGACCTGATGACGGGTATTCCGAAAGAGATCAAAGTAACCTATAGCGAGATCGCGTATGCGCTGGATAAGTCCATATCGAAGATCGAGGAGGCCATTATGCGGGCCCTGGAGATGGCTCCACCGGAGCTTTCTGCTGATATCTACGAAAACGGTATTTACCTGACCGGGGGCGGTGCGCTGCTGCACGGGCTGGATAAGCGCCTGGAAGTGAAAACCAAGCTGCCTATCCACGTGGCGGATGATCCGTTAAAGGCGGTGGTAAGAGGTACCGGTGAGGTGCTGAAAAATATAGAGAAATACCAAAACGTACTGGTTCAGTAATCGTTCAGGGAAAGAGTCCCGTCATCCATAAAGAAGCTGTCATCCTGTGATAGCTTCTTCTTATTAACAGATAGTTATGTCGCAGTTACTTGGAATATTATATAAAAGCCGCCATTTCTTTCTGTTCCTGGCGCTTCAGATCATCTGCTTTTATCTGATGTCAAAGAACAATGTTTACTGGGATGTGTCTTTTTTTAACACTACAAACAGCGTGGTGGCACGATCACTGGAAGTTTCCCAGAAAACCAATGAGTTTGTGAACCTGGGCAAGGTGAATGACCAGCTGGCCCGGGAGAATAGCCGGCTGCGGAAGCAGCTGACTGATATGCAGGAAATGACGTCCGGTATACCCGGGTATAAGCCGGATTCCCTGATGGCGCAGCGTTTTGACTATACCGTAGCCAAAGTGGTGGGAAGCACCCATAACCTGACGGATAACTTCATTACCATAGATAAAGGTACCGATGACGGCGTCAGGGCCGGTATGGGCGTGATCTCGCCCCAGGGGGTGGTAGGGCAGGTGGCCTACGCCAATAAAAAATACTCCCGCATTTACTCGGTTCTCCACTCGCGGCAGATGGTGTCTGCCGAAGTGCTTAACGCCAAGCTCCGGGAAAACAGCACGGTGGCGCTGGGAATAGCCAAGTGGGACGGCACAAACCCCCACTATGTGCGACTGAATACGGTAGACCGCTTTAAGCCGGTGGCCAAAGGGGACAGCGTGGTGACCTCGCTGCAAAACCCCATCTTTCCGCCGCACGTGATGATCGGTAAGATCAGCGAGGTGTCTAATACCACATCGGAAGCCTTTCATAACATTTCAGTACGCTTATCCACGGATTTCTCCAGCCTGATCTATGTGTACGTGGTGAAGAATAAGTTAATTGAAAGCCAGCAAGAAGCAGAAACAAACTCCGGAATCAAGTGAACACCCAGACCATACTGAAAATAGCGGCCAGCATCATCATTTATACCTTGCTCCAGGTGTTTATCCTGAGAAACCTGGTGTTTTTTGATGTGGCCTTTTGTTTTGTCTACATCTCGGTGATCCTGTTTCTTCCCAGTACCACGCCTACTTCCACGGCGTTGCTGATCGCTTTTGTGACGGGTATCCTGGTGGATATGTTCTATAATACGGCGGGGCTGCATGCCTCAGCGGCCGTGATGATCGCCTTTATCCGCGGGTTTATCCTGAAAGTGCTTTTCCCCAGCCGGGGCCTGGAGAACGAGATCGTCATTTCCGTGGAAGGAATGGGGGTGGAGCGCTTCATCCGGTATATTGTGATACTGACGTTTATTCATCATACCTATTTATTTTTTCTGGAAGCAGGAACCTTCAATTTCTTCCTGAACACTTCGCTGAAGATTCTGGCCAGCGTGATGTTTTCGTCCATTGTGATCTTCCTGCTGCATGTGTATTTAAAAAGCTTACGTAATTCATGATGAGAGGAGGCGTGATTCTGGTTTTGTGGGGAATACTTTTTTCCTGTACACAAAATCAGAAAAAAGAGGAGAAGAAAAAAGAGGCGGCAGAAGACAGGCCCTTAACGGCACAGGAAATTCAGAAGATACGCAAGGAGATTGATGCCGACCGGAAAACGCAGCTCCTGGAAGAGGCTTTTAGCAAAAAAAGTGGCTTTAACGGTACGGTACTGGTAGCGCAGAAGGGTATCGTGCTGCTGGAAAAGGCCACGGGTTTTGCCCATGACACGGTTCCCAATACCATCCATTCCAAATTCCAGCTGGCCTCTCTGTCCAAGACCTTCACCGCCCTGGCCATCATGAAACTGGTGCAGGAGGGAAAGATGGGGCTGGATAATACCATCCAGGACTTTTATCCGCACTTCCCCTACACCGGCGTTACTATCCGGAGCCTGCTTTCGCACCGCTCGGGCCTGCCTTATTATCAGTACGAGTTTGATAAACGGGTAAGAGGAGAAAAGATCTACCCCAATAACCAGCAGGTGATGCAGTGGTTTACCGAAATGAAACCCACGCCGAAGATCCTGAACCTGCCGGACCATTATTTTGCCTATAACAATACCAACTACGCCATTTTAGGCGCTATCATTGAAAAGGTTTCGGGGCTGCCCTTTGCCCGGTATATGGAAGAGAATATCTTCAAACCGGCCGGCATGCAGCATACGTTTACGGGGACTTCCACCAGCCCCCATCTGAACGAAGACCGCACTTACGGCTACCAGAACGGCCGCAAGCTGGAGAAGGATTTTTATGACGATATCATGGGCGACAAGGGCGTCTATTCCACAGCGTCCGACCTGCTACGCTATTATAACGTACTGAAAACCGGGAAGATCGTTTCCAAAGAAAACCTGCGGGAGATGTACACCCCCCGGAGCTTTGAGCATCCGGGCATCCGTAACTACGGCTACGGGTTCCGGCTTTGGGTGAATAAGTTTCAGCAAACTGACTACATCTACCATACCGGGTGGTGGAAAGGATATAATACCATCATGTTTTTTGATCTCCGGGAGGACTTTGTGGTGATTGTGCTGAGCAATAAATATAACCGCGGCGTATACAATATCCGGGAGATGGTCGACATTCTCCACGGAGATCATAAGAATTCGTCGCTGGAAGAAAACATTCTGGATCAGTAGTTGTATATTTAACACATCAGTTATCAGAAATGCTCTACGGTTTTTTGAAAGTGTATGTCGGGTTTATTCTTAAGTTCTTTGTCAAAGATCTTAAGATAAACGGTATGGAGAATATTCCCGGAGACAGGGCGGTGATGTTTGCCTCTTTTCACCCGAACTCCTTCCTGGATGCCATCCTGCTGGACTGCATCGTAGACCGGCCTGTCTGGTCGCTGGCGCGGGGTGATGCCTTTAAGCGCGACTGGGTCAGGGACCTCCTGCATAAGCTGTACATGATGCCCATTTACCGCATTTCGGAAGGCAAGGAGAACCTGGATAAAAACGATGAGACTTTTGAGAAATGCTCGCAGGTGTTCCGCGATAAAGGTCAGGTGCTGATCTTCAGCGAGGGCCTGTGTACAAACCAGACCCGGCTGCTCCCCCTGAAGAAAGGCACGGCACGCCTGGCGCTGCAGACCTGGAATGAGGGGATCGATGTAACGGTGATCCCTACCGCCCTGAATTACGACCAGTTTACCACCACCGGTAAGCGCATCGTGCTGAATTTTGAGGCGCCCATCCGGAAAGAAGATTTTACCGATCACCAGGTGAGCGGTGCCAATGTGCTCCAGTTTAACCAGAAGCTGAAAGAAAGCCTGGAGCGGGCGGTAACGCGTGACTTCTCTTTTTCTTCCTGGCGGCAGGTGTTTTATTATCTCATGTTCCTGGTAAATTTCCCGATTTACCTGCTGCTGGGAGCGGTGGTCCGCCCCAAAACCCGGGGCACGGTTTTCTTCGATTCCGTTTACCTGGCCGTGTTGATTCTGGCCCTGCCTATTTACTGGCTGGTGGTGTTTGCGGTGTTAATGTTTTTATTTTAACTTTGCGATCGTATGCTTTCCTATAATTAACGATCGTGAATAATGTCCAATACTTTTCGTCCGAAGAAAAAGGCTGAAAAAGCACCCCAAAAGCGTGATGGCAAGCTTCTTACAAATGATAACCGGCTGAAATTTCTGCTGGGGGTTTTCCTGGTATTTTTCACTTTTTTCCTGCTGATCTCCTTCTTATCCTACTTATTTACCGGGGCGTCAGACCAGGATGTGGTGCAGGGCGCACTCCGTGATCTGGCCGGCCGGACCGACACCAAAACGGATAATATCCTGGGTGTCCTGGGGGCTAAGATCTCGCACTGGTTTATTTATGTATGGTTCGGGATCTCGTCTTTCCTGCTCATCCTGCCGCTCTTCCTGACGGGCTTCCGCTGGGTGTTTAATGAAGATCTTTTTAAGTTGAATCTAAACCGGCTGGTGCTGGGTGTGCTGTTTTATACCTTCTTTTTTTCCCTGTTCCTGGGGTATTTTGTTCATGTGTTTGACCTGAATACCACCACGCTCTCCGGGCGGGTGGGACTGCATGCCAATGAGCTGCTTCATGCCCTCATGGGCTATGGCAGCCTGCTGCTGATTTTACTGCTGCTGGTGGCCTGGATGATCTTTTTTCACGGTTTCACCCGTATAGATGATTACCTGCTGAGCAGCTACCTGCCTAAAAAGCGCAGGAGCACACGCCCATGGGAGGAAACAGGAGAAGAGGAAGGGATACGGGAGGCGCCGGAGCGGGAGCCAGCGGAGCGGGAAATACCCGTTCGGGAAGAGATCCGGGAAGAAGAGCCGCTGGTTTTTGAACCTTCCACCCAGGCGAAAGAGCCCTTTAAAGGCCCGGATGTGGCGTTTACGGTAGAAGCCCCTGAACCTCCGAAAGCCGAAGAACTACCCTATTCAGCGGATCAGACCGAAGACCTGGTGGCTGCATACGGCGAATATGACCCTAAGCTGGACCTGTCCAGCTACCAGTATCCGCCGCTCAGCCTGCTGGCCGAATACAGCAATACCGGCTCCCAGGTAACGCAGGAAGAGCTGGAAGCCAATAAGAACCGGATCGTGGAGACCATCAATAACTTTTCTATCGGGATCTCCTCCATCAAGGCCACTATTGGCCCTACGGTGACCTTATACGAGATCGTGCCCGATGCCGGTGTGCGGATCTCCAAGATCAAAAACCTGGAAGATGATATCGCCCTGAGCCTTTCGGCCCTGGGTATCCGGATCATTGCCCCTATGCCGGGCAAGGGGACCATAGGGATAGAAGTGCCGAACAAGAAGCGCGAAATGGTTTCCATGAAGTCCATTATGGCCTCGGAGAAATTCCAGAAGGCGGGTTTTGAACTGCCGGTGATCCTGGGCAAAACCATTTCCAACGAGATCTTTGTGGCCGACCTGGCCAAGATGCCCCACCTGCTGATGGCCGGTGCCACGGGCCAGGGAAAGTCGGTAGGACTGAACGTGATCCTGACCTCCCTGCTCTACAAGAAACACCCTTCTGAAGTGAAGTTTGTGCTGGTAGACCCCAAGAAGGTGGAGCTGACCCTCTTTAATAAGATAGAGCGCCACTTCCTGGCCATGCTGCCCAATGCCGAAGAAGCCATTATCACGGATACCAAGAAGGTGATCAACACCCTGAACTCGCTGTGTATAGAAATGGATCAGCGCTATGACCTGCTGAAAGATGCCAGCGTACGGAACGTGAAGGAGTATAACGCCAAGTTTATCAAACGCAAGCTTAACCCGGAAAAGGGGCATAAATACCTGCCGTACATTGTGCTGGTGATTGATGAGCTGGCTGACCTCATGATGACCGCCGGGAAAGAAGTGGAGCAGCCTATAGCGCGCCTGGCCCAGCTGGCCCGTGCCATCGGCATCCACCTGATCGTGGCCACGCAGCGGCCTTCCGTGAACGTAATCACCGGTCTAATCAAGGCCAACTTCCCCGCGCGGCTTTCTTTCAAGGTAACGGCCAAAGTGGACTCCCGAACCATCATGGATACCGGCGGCGCCGAGCAGCTGGTGGGGAACGGTGATATGCTGCTTTCCACCGGTTCGGAGATGATCCGCCTGCAGTGTCCCTTTGTGGATACCCCGGAGGTAGAAAGCATCTGCGAGTTTATCGGGGAGCAGCGGGCCTATCCTTCCGCCTACCTGCTTCCGGAATATTACGGGGATGATGAGCCGGATACGCCGGATTTTGACCCGTCTGAGCTGGATCCGCTGTTTGAGGAAGCAGCACGCTTGCTGGTGATTCATCAGCAGGGGAGTACTTCGCTGATCCAGCGGAAAATGAAGCTGGGTTATAACCGGGCCGGCCGCATAGTGGATCAGCTGGAGGGTGCCGGCATCCTGGGGCCTTTTGAAGGCTCCAAAGCCCGCGAAGTGCTGGTAAAAGACATTGAACACCTGGAAGAGATCCTGCGGAACCTCCGGAAATAGTGTTAATAATTCTTAACGGGATAAACCCGGCGCAGGCCGCCCGGTCTAAGAGTTACAAAGACTGACCAATCATGAAAAAGCTATTCATATTACTCCTGTCCCTCAGTACCTTTAACCCGGTTTCGGGCCAGAAAGCGGCGGATATTTTGAGTGCGGTTAACCGCAAATACGCTTCGTTTACCTCTTACTCGGCAGGGTTTAGGGTGGCAGGCGCCGAAAAATATACCGGCACGCTGATTTCCAAAGGCAGGATGTACAAGATCAGTTTCGGCGGACAGGAGGTATACAATAACGGCAAAGACGTATATACCTACCTGGCCGAGACCAACGAGGTGAATATTACTTCCTATAACGAGGGTGATGAAAGTGATTTTTCTCCCAATAATATCTTTAACCTCTACAAGAAAGGCTATGCCTCTTCCTATAAGAACGAGGTAACCGTGGGCGGTAAAAAATACGATGTGGTGACCCTGACGCCTAAAACGAAATCATCGGTTTCCAAAATCGAGCTGACCATCGGCAAGACCGACCGGCTGATCTCTTCCTGGACGGTGTTTGACAAATCCGGGGCCACCACCTACACCATCACCGGGTTTAAGCCCAATATTACGGTAGCTGATGCTTCTTTTACGTTTGATAAAAGCAAATATCCGAAAGTGGAGGTGGTGGATCTTCGTTAAAAGAATTGCGGAGACCGGCTTTTTTTGTAAATTTACGCTAGTGACATTTCATTTTTCAAGGTGTAAAATACAAAATGATGAACAAAACCCTCCTGCTCGTTTTTCTTTTTTTCCAGGTAGTAAGCCAGGCTCAGAAAGGTACTCCTTTTACGGAATTGTCTGATCCTACCGCAGATACCTTATCCGACTGGTCAAAAATAAAACCCGGCCTTCACAGTTCTTTTGTGAGCATCGATAAGCGTTTTCCGCTGTCGGTAGCGCCGGATATTACGATTCAGAAAAAAGCGGGCCTTTACGGCTGGAGAGGCGAGCGGGTGGCGGCCCAGGTTTTACTCTGGACCGTGGCACCGGTGAAAGACGTGAGTGTGAGCGTATCGGAGTTTACTTCTCCTGCCGGAAAATTACCGGCTTCTGCCGGCTCTGCCCGGTTTATCCGCTATGTGATGACCGACGAGTTTGCGGGCGGATGCGGACACCGGAAGCCGCAGGATTTTGCCGCTTCACTTTCTGCCGACATGCTGGATGACCTGAAGAAGTTTGACCTGGCGGCTAAAAAAGTACGCCCGGTGTGGATCAGCGTGGAAATTCCGGCCCAGGCCAAACCCGGCAACTATACCGCTAAGGTGACCGTTTCCGGACAGGGCGTACCCAGCCAGGTCTTAAACCTAAGCCTGGAAGTTTCGGGGCAGGTTCTACCGCCGCCTTCGGAGTGGACCTTCCACCTGGATCAGTGGCAGCACCCATCCGCCGTGGCCCGGCTGGATAACGTACCCATGTGGAGTGACGCCCATTTTGAGGCCTTGAAGCCGGTGATGCAGCTGGCTGCCCGTGCCGGGCAAAAGGTGATCACCGCCACTCTGAATAAAGACCCCTGGAATGTGCAGACCTTTGATCCGTATGCCGATATGATCACCTGGACTAAAAACGCTGACGGCACCTGGAAGTACGACTACGCGGTGTTTGACCGCTGGGTACAGTTTATGATGGACCTGGGCTTGAAAAAGATGATCAACTGCTATTCCATTATCCCGTGGAATAACGAGATTCATTACCAGGATGCCGCTTCCGGTAAGCTGGTGAATGTAAAAGCCAAGCCCGGCACACAGGTGTTTGAAGAGGTATGGACACCGTTTCTGAAGGATTTCGTGAAGCACCTGAAGACAAAAGGCTGGCTGGAAATTACGAATATCGCTATTGACGAACGGACCCGTGAAGAAGTAGACGGCGCCTTAAAGCTCATTCAGCAGGTAGCCCCCGAACTGGGCGTTTCCTATGCCGATAACCAGAAGACCTATCAGCGCTACCCGAATAGCGAGGACATCAGCATTGCGGTAGGGCATCCTTTTTCCAAAGAAGACCTGAAAGACCGCCAGGCCCGGGATCTGAATACTACTTTTTATATCTGCTGTTCAGACGGTTTTCCTAACCAGTTCACCTTTTCAGACCCGGGAGAATCCGCCTATTTAGGATGGTACACCGAAGCCGCGGGTTTTGACGGTATGCTACGCTGGGCGTTTAACTCGTGGGTGGAACACCCCCTGCAGGACTCCCGCTTCCGCACCTGGCCAGCCGGGGATACGTATATTGTGTACCCGCAGGGCCGCAGCTCCATCCGCTATGAGCGCATGCTGGAGGGGATCCAGGACTATGAAAAGATACAGATCCTGAAAAAGAAACTGAAGCCGGCCGACATGGAACGACTGGATGCGGCCATTGCCAGGCTGAATAACCCGAACCGTACGCCGGATTGGAATGTGAACCTGAATGCAGCGAAGGCCCTGATGCGGGAGCTGTCGGCAGGGCTGTAGGGATGCACGGCCGAGAATAATCCGCCCGGCACGGCTCGTAAAAAGGGTTCTGCCGGGCGTTTCTTTTGGTAATTTCTGCTTTTGCATTTCCCCAAGAAAATGTAGCAAAATTTTAATTGTAATTCTGTTTGCAAAATCAGGATGGATAGGCTAGATTTGTAATTAGTATGCAAGCATACTAATTTTTTACGATCAAACTTTTGATATATGAAACGAACTATTAAGAAAGTAGCCGTCCTGGGCGCCGGTATCATGGGGAGCCGTATAGCTCTTCATTTTGCGAACATTGGCGTGGATGTGCTGCTGCTGGATATGGTGCCGCGGGAGCCCAACGAGGAGGAAAAGGCAAAAGGACTGGACCTGAGCAGCCCGGTGGTGCGTAACCGGATTGTCAACAGCCTTTACCAGGCGGCGGTGAAAGCCACACCCTCACCCATTTACAGTCAGAAATCACTGGAACGGGTGACTTTAGGCAATTTTGACGACGATATGCCCCGGATCAAGGAAGTGGACTGGGTGATAGAAGTGGTAGTAGAAAAGCTGGAAATCAAAAAATTAATATACGATAAGGTAGAGCAGCACCGCAAGCCGGGTACGCTGGTGACGTCCAATACCTCGGGTATCCCCATCTACCTGATGGCGGAAGGCCGGAGTGAGGACTTTCAGAAGCACTTCTGCGGTACCCACTTCTTTAACCCGCCGCGCTACCTGGCCCTGCTGGAGATCATTCCGGGGCCTCAGACCGATCCGGGGATCATAGATTTCCTGATGGGTTACGGCGACCTCTTCCTGGGTAAGCGCACCGTACTATGTAAAGATACGCCGGCGTTTATAGCTAACCGGCTGGGGATTTACGCGCTGGTACAGACCATCCGCGCCACGGAAGAGCTGGGGCTGAGCATTGAGGAAGTAGATAAACTGACCGGCCCGGTGATCGGACGGCCGAAATCAGGTACTTTCCGCCTCTCCGATGTGGTGGGCTTGGACACCACCGTGAATGTATGCAATAACCTCTACGCCATCCTGAAAGATGACGAATCCAAAGATGCCTTTCTGCTCCCCGGCATTGTGGCAAAACTGATGGAGAAAAACTGGCTGGGTGATAAGACCGGGCAGGGATTTTACAAGAAAGTGAAAGACGAAAAGGGCAAGTCGGTGATCCTGGGCCTGGACTTCAAAACCATGGAATACCGTGCGGCCGATAAGGTGAAGATCGCGGCGCTGGATACCGTAAAAGGGATAGAGAGCATTCCGGAGAAAGTGGCCCTGTTGCTGAAAGATAAGAGCAAAGCCGGCGAATTTTACCGCAAAACCTTTACCGACGCGTTCCAGTATGCTTCTAATCGCATCCCGGAGATCGCTGATGAGCTGTATAAGATAGACGATGCCATCACGGCGGGATTCGGATGGCAGATCGGTGTTTTTGCTACGGCAGATGCACTGGGAGCTAAGGCCTTTACGGAGCTGTGCGAAAGTGAGGGCCGGAAGCCGGCGCAGTGGGTGTATGATATGATAGCGGCCGGCCATGATACCTTTTATAAGATTGAAAACGGCAAGAAACTGTATTACGATATCCCTTCGAAATCCTATAAAGTGATCCCGGGAACCGACGGCTTCATTATCCTCGATAATATCCGTAAAACCAATGTGGTGTGGAAGAACCCGGAAGCGTCCATTTTTGACCTGGGCGACGGCATCCTGGGCGTGGAATTCCAGTCGAAAATGAATACCCTGGGCTCCGGCCCCATTG
Source organism: Leadbetterella sp. (assembly GCA_019638185.1). GTDB lineage: Bacteria > Bacteroidota > Bacteroidia > Cytophagales > Spirosomataceae > Leadbetterella. The sequence continues at coordinate 77,319 of JAHBUH010000015.1, read as the reverse complement.
AGGCGCTGAACAAGGCCTACAGTTTAGCCGAGAAAGATTTCAGGGGGCTGGTGATCGGGAATGACAGCACCCAGGCCTTCTCTGCCGGGGCTAACCTGGCCATGCTGTTCATGTTTGCGGTGGAGCAGGAGTACGACGAGATCGACCTGATGATCGCCACCTTCCAGGAAACCATGATGCGGGCCCGGTACTCGTCCGTACCGGTGGTAACGGCGCCGCATTCCCTGGCCCTGGGCGGAGGCTGCGAGCTGAACCTGCATGCCGATAAGGTGGTGGCCCACGCCGAGCTTTACATGGGCCTGGTGGAGCTGGGAGTAGGACTGATCCCGGCCGGTGGCGGAACCAAAGAAATGGCGCTGAGGTGCTCCGACCTGTACCAGCCCGGCGATACCGAGCTGAACATCCTGCAGGCGGCTTTCATGAATATCGCCCAGGCCAAAGTTTCCACTTCGGCCCAGGAGGCTTTTGACATGAATTACCTGAAGGCGGGCCGTGACCAGGTGGTGCTGAACCGCAGCCGGCTAATCGCCGAAGCCAAGCAGGCGGCCATAGAACTGGCAGAAAACGGGTATACCCAGCCTATCCGCCGTACGGACATCAAGGTGCAGGGAAAAACGGGGATCGCGCTGTTCAAGGCCGGTATCCGGTCCATGCGTATGGCCAATTATATTACCGATCACGATGCGCTGATCGCCGAGAAGCTGGCTTACGTGATCTGCGGCGGTGACCTGAGCTACCCGCAGCTGGTAAGTGAGAAATACCTGCTGGAGTTGGAAAGGGAGGCCTTCCTGTCGCTTTGTGCCGAAAGAAAAACCATGGAGCGGATGCAGGGGATCATCAGTGGTGGAAAAGCACCGAGAAACTAAGTTTTAACATCAAATCAGAACAAGAGAAATGGATGCATATATCATAGACGGTTACCGGTCGCCGGTAGGAAAAGCCCCCAGAGGGGTCTTCCGTTTCACCCGCCCGGATGACCTGGCTGCCGAAGTCATCAAATATTTATTAAGCAAAAATCCGGGCGTAGATCCGGCCCGGGTAGATGACCTTATTGTAGGAAACGCCGTACCGGAAGCAGACCAGGGCATGCAGATGGCCCGTTATATCTCGCTCCTGGCGCTGGGCAAGGAAGTGCCGGGCATCACTATTAACCGGTACTGTGGCAGCGGCGTGGAAGCCGTGGCCATGGCTGTGGGCAAGATCCAGGCTGGCATGGCGGATATCGTGATCGCAGGCGGTACGGAGTCGATGTCGCTGGTACCCACTACCGGGTATAAGACGGCGTTGAACTACGACATTGCATCGACTCACCCGGATTACTACGTCGGCATGGGGCTTACGGCCGAGCAGGTGGCCCAGAAATATAAGATCAGCCGGGAAGAGCAGGATGAGTTCGCCTTCCGTTCCCACCAGAAGGCTCTGAATGCCCAGAAGGAAGGCTATTTTGACAGCGGAATGGTGCCCATCCCCGTGAAGGAGACGTATTTTGATGCGGCCTCTGGCAAGAAGAAAACCCGGGAGTATACGGTCAATAAAGACGAAGGCCCCCGGGCCGGAACCAGCGTGGAGGCATTGTCCAAGCTAAAGCCGGTATTTGCGGCGGGCGGTTCGGTAACGGCCGGGAACTCCTCCCAGACCTCTGACGGTGCCGCTTTTCTGCTGGTGGCCTCGGAAAAAGCGGTAAAAGAGTTGAATCTGAAGCCCATAGCCCGCATGGTTTCTTACGCTGTGGCAGGGGTGGAACCCAGCCTGATGGGTATCGGCCCGGTGGAGGCTATTCCCAAGGCCCTGAAACAAGCCGGCCTGAAGCTGGAAGACATAGACCAGTTTGAACTGAACGAAGCCTTCGCCGCCCAGGCCCTCGCCGTAGTGAAGGAGATCGGTATAGACCAGGAAAAACTTAACCCGAACGGTGGGGCCATCGCCCTGGGCCATGCATTAGGTTCTACCGGCGCCCGGCTCTCCGTTCAGATCCTGAATGAAATGAAGCGCCGCGGGCAGAAATACGGCATGGTCACGGCCTGTGTGGGTGGCGGCCAGGGCGTGGCCGGGATTTACGAAGTGCTGTAAGGTTTTGGTACTTAGGATGGGGGCGCCGGATGGTGCCCCTATTCTACAATCGTTCTGAAGGTCAGGTTTATTCTGGCTGTTGTTATTTTTTTGGTGGGAGGTAAGCGATGTAGCCAGTGGGTTTGCGTGGTGTCTTTCATGACTAATAGGCTACCGTGCTCCAGAAGCAACTCCACCTTTTCTTTGGTCTGTTTGTGCTTGAAAGCAAATTTCCGTTCGGCGCCAAAACTTAATGAGCCTATGGCCCCGTCTTTTTTCAAATCGGCTTCCCCGTCACTGTGCCACGCCATCCCTTCGTCCCCGTTGTGATAGAGATTAAGCAGGCAGGAATTAAAGCGCTCGCCTGTGGCTGTTTCTACTGCGGTTTTGAGTTCCAATAATTCTTTGGTCCACCCCAAAGCGTGCTTGGTGGTATTGGAATAGGTGTATTCAAAGGGCTTATCGCCATACCACGCCACCTTCCGTTTGGTAATGATTTTCTTTCCGAAAATAACCGCTTCATCATTTCGCCATTCAATGGAGGTCAGCAATTTTTCAAAATAGGCATCCGCCTCTTTTTTAGGAAATAACCTGCCGTAATAATTTACGGTTCCCTGGTAAGGAAGCCGGTTTTTATTTTTATCGGGGGTGGGGTCAAATAAATCCATTTGATTCTATTCAGAAATTATCAGGTAATAGCCGTCTAAATCTCTTAATGTAAATTGGTTTTTGAGCGAATTCTCGTTGTAGTGGATTTCCTTTTCAATGTTTGCTTTCAGGGCTTTTGCATTTTCAAATATTTTATTCAAATCATTAACCCGAAAGAAAAGAATTAACCCATTGCCATTTTCTTTTTTAGAATTTAACATTGTCGGGTGTTCGTGTTCACCCCATTTGTGCAAGCAAAGGACAACAGTTTTTTCACTTGTTAAAATTTCAAAAGTTTCACCACCGTGTTCACTTTTGCAGCCTAATAACTGCTGATAAAATTCAGAACTTTCAGGAATACTTTTTACTGCAATAATTGTTTCGAGATTTACCGTTTGATTGCTTTACTGTTTCCTCCATTTTAACGAACCGCAAATTAAAATTGTATGTTTGCTTATTCTGCTCAGTGATTTCAGTTTTGCGTCTATCGTAAGAGGTAATATGATGTTTGTATAAATCCTTATTTTCCGGGATGGGTAAACCAGTAGAGAAAAGGGATTTGAAATTCCTGAAACTTTGCAAAAAGAATGTTTTTTAGGAATTTTCTCAGGCCGGGTTCATTTTTATTTCCGTATTCCCTAATCAGTTTTCGCACTTTCCCAACCTATCATTGCAGTCTTTCGTGTATTGCCCCACATATAACCACCAATGTTTCCTGACGACTGAATGACACGATGACAAGGAATAAGAAAGGCAACGGGATTACTCCCGACGGCTGTGCCTACGGCTCGGGAGGCAGTGGGGTTGCCAATTTTTTCGGCAATTTTGCCGTAAGTAGAAAGTTTTCCCATTGGAATTTTCAAAAGGGTTTCCCAAACTTTCAGTTGAAATTTCGTGCCTTTCAAATGCAGTTTTATTTCTGATAGTGTGCTCCAGTCGTTTTGAAAAATGAACAAAGCGTTTTGTTGTATCGGATCTGATTTTTGCTGAAAAGTGGCGTTTGGAAATTTTTGTTTCAAGTGGTTCAAGGCCCTGACTTCATCCTCGTCAAACGCCATGTAACAAATACCTTTGGGTGTGGAAGCTACCATCAAATTTCCAAACGGACTTTCTGCAAAACGGTAATTGATATAAAGGTTTTTTGCACCGTTTCTATATTCGGCAGGTGTCATTCCTTCTATGTTTACAAATAGATCGTGTAATCTTCCCGTGCCTGAAAGCCCGGTTTCCAGGGCGGTTTCAAAAAGTGTGGCCTGGTGGTTGAGCAATAACTTTTTGGCGTGCTCAATGCTGATGTATTGCAGGAACTTTTTGGGTGTTGTTCCTGCCCATTCGCTAAACAAACGTTGAAAATGAAACGGGCTTAAGTGTACCCGTTCCGCCACTTCGTCAAGGTTAGGCTGCTCTTTGAAATTTTCTTTTATATAGTCTATCGCTTCCGCAATCCGGTGGTAATTGATTTGTTGTTGCCCGTTCATCACGCTGAGTTTATACTGCAAATCTCAGAACAATCTGGCGGTTATAAAACCCGAAATTTGCTGTGTTTTTGAATATCCGTATACATCGTCCCACTTAGGAACGGGCTCAAATCCCAATTCTCTAATTAATCATGATCTGTGAGTTAGAAGAGAAAACATCTTCGTGAGGAACTATGTGGTTATTATCCATCTCAAGAAGGCCTCTTTGTAGGGAGAGATTTTGTTCTTCTGAAAGTTCTATAGACCAATCTCCATGCTTATAAGTCAGAAATTCAATATACTTTTCCAGTTCTTCCAGCGCTTTTACCGGGAGAGAAGAGACTTTTCTATTTATTTCTGAAACTGTAACCATGTAGTTTTTAACCTTTTTACGAAGTTAGCTGTTTTTATATAACTACTGAGAGCGGATAAAATTATTTTAACTCAAATGCATTTTTAACAGGGGATTAAAAATGTTCCGGATAAGAAACCTTTGAAATAACTAAATTTGTACAGGACTATTTATTTCAGCCTAAATCTTACCATAAACATTTTTTTATGCCTACCTGGATTAAAGAACAGCCCCTCCTCGCTGAATTAAAGAAGCGTTTCCGGTGCGACTGGCTGGGGTATCATGGTATAAATCACTGGAGCCGGGTGCAAAAAAACGGCTTGATCCTGGCGGGAAAGGAGGGGGCACGTAAGGATATAGTTACCTTATTTTCCCTCTTTCACGATAGCGCCCGGGAAGATGAGGGCTACGATACCGGGCATGGTATTCGTGCTCTACCCCTGATGGATGAACTGCGGGGCGTGCTTTTTGATATCGACGAAGAAGGGTATGCCGAGGTGAGAGAAGCTATAGCGGGACACAGTGAGGGGCGGTGTAGTCACCCTGGCATCCATGTAAAGGTCTGCTGGGATGCGGATAGACTGGATCTCTATAGGGTGGGTGAAGAGCCTCAGCCCCGGTATCTGTGTACCCGAAGCGCCCGAAGGCAGGCCATAATCCATGAGGCCGTTAAACGGAGTGAGACTACTTTTGATTTCGAATTTCCCGATTTCAGGGTTGGCGGGCCTTTCTCCCGTATTAGTGCATATATACGTTCCCGCCTTTCATGACCCTTGTATCTATCTATAACTCAGCCCCAGCAGAATAATAAACCAGATGGGTAAGCTGGCCAGGAAAATACTATACCATCCGCCGAAGCGGCCTTTGAACCGGCGGGGCTGATCCCGGATCCGGACCAGGCTGGCGATTCCGAAGGATGCGCCTGCAGCAAGGAGTAATAAGAAGATGAGCGGGTCACGCACGAATTGGGATATCAGGCCCACAAAACCCACGGTGGCGGTGAGGGCGGCGGCTATGCCCATAGGCTCGGTCTTTCGCTGTTGCGGGATGGAATCCGGGCGGGCGGCTTCCGGGCGGAAAGTGATTTTGGGGGAGCTCTTTTTCTTTATTCGGGGTGCTTCTCCCACGGCCACCGGTTCAGGAGCTATGCTGATGATTTCGGGAGAAGCTTTTGAAGCCTGTCCGGGTGGTTCGGCGGCCCGTATTTCTGAGGGGGGCGGAGCTGACGCTTCACCCGGAATGGCATAAGAAACGGACCCGGAGGGCATGAAGGCGGAGGGCCTTACTTTACAGGAATAAAGCGCTAAACAGCCTATAAAAATCCAGAAACTTCGTATCATTGTTTGAGCTGTTTTTAGATGAGAGGGCCCTGATGAACTGCTAAATTATCAAAAAAATCGAAATTATAACCCTGTTCGGGCTGTTTTTTGACAGGATATGCGGAGTGCTGACGGAGTTTAGCGGGCCCATAAATAAGCCTCCCCGCAGCGGAAGCTGCGGGGAGGCTTGTTCGTAAGAAAAATATTCAGGGCTTAATCCACGTAGATGGATCCGGCGGAAGTGCGCATCTTTACGGATTTTCCGCCACCGTTCACCCGGCCGTTTACTTTGCCTTCTTTCAGGGTGTTGGATACTTTGGCCAGCTTGTCGCTGTACACGCGGTTTCCTTTCAGATCCAGGTCCATGCCTTCGTTAAAGGGCAGGTCTACCTTAATGGAGCCGGCGCTGGTGCTCAGGCTTACGTGGTCTCGGATGGCCAGGATATTGCCTTCGATCCCGCCACCGGAGGTGCTGCCGCTGAGGTTGCCCTCAATATTGGTAAACTTAATGCTTCCGCCGCTGGTAGAAATGTTCAGGTCGCCGTTCACGTTATTGGCCCGGATAGAGCCGCCGCTGGTGGTTCCTTTGATATCGCCTTTCAGGTTATTGAAGGTCAGGCTTCCACCGGAGGTGGTCAGTTTGATCTTGCCGTCTGAATTTTCAGCCGTGATGCTTCCGCCACTGGTAGACAGGCTGATGTCGCCGCTCAGTTCGTTCATTTTGATGGAACCGCCGGAAGTAGAGCCTTTGATGTTTCCTTTGAGGTCATTGAGGTCCATGGAGCCGCCGGAAGTCTTAAAGCCCAGGTTTCCGTCCAGGTCAGACAGGGTGATGCTTCCGCCGGAAGTGGCCAGGTCCGTGTCTACTTTCCCGGGGGAGTCTATCTCAAACCCGATAGACAGGCGGTTAGAGTTATTCCAGGAAAAATTTTCTTTTTTAGGTTTAGCGGTACAGATAAGGGTGTTACCACTCACTTTCACTTCTAAAATGTAGTTTTCCAGCCGTTCTTCAATTTCCTTTTGCGAGAGCTTGGTGTTCCAGCTGTTGGACCGGATAAACACCTTCACTTTTGGGGTGGAAGTCCCGCCGTTTACCTTGATGGATCCACCGGAGGTACTTACTTCCAGGCGGTTGATCCGCTGGCCGGAAAAATCTTTTACCAGGTAGGGTTCGGTGTTCTGAGCCATAGCCAGGCCTGTGCATAACACCATTGCTAAAAACAGATTAAGTATTCTCATAAGTATAGTTTTTTGTACTAGATGGATAATCGTAACAAATGGTTGCACGGATTTTAAAAAAAAACGCAGAGAGTTTAGTAGGTTTGCCCTTCTTTCCTCAAAAAACAATGAAACAGATCAATATAGACGGCATTTATAAGGCAGCTGAACGACTTTCCGATGTGGCCATCAAGACCCCTTTGACCCGGAATAAAAACCTTTCCGATTTCTACGATGCAAACATTTACCTGAAAAGGGAAGACCTCCAGGTGGTGCGGTCGTACAAGATCCGGGGGGCGTATAATAAAATGGCCTCCCTGAGTAAGGAGCAGCTGGCTAAGGGGGTGGTTTGTGCCAGTGCGGGAAACCACGCCCAGGGGGTGGCTTATGCCTGTGATAAGATGCAGGTAAAAGGCACCATTTTCATGCCCACCACCACCCCCGCCCAGAAGATCCGGCAGGTAAAGATGTTCGGGAAGGAGTGGGTGGATATTGTGCTGGCCGGTGATACGTATGACGACGCCTACTATGCAGCCTTGGAATACAGCGATGCGGTGTTTGTGCACCCTTTTGATGATGAGCAGGTGATTGAAGGCCAGGGCACGGTGGGCCTGGAGATCTTCAAGGAGCTGGATGTAAAGGTAGATTACCTGATCTTTGCCATTGGCGGCGGCGGGCTGGCCTCCGGCGTTTCCACGGTTTTCCGTACGCTGAGCCCATCCACCCGGCTGATCGGGGTGGAGCCGGAAGGGGCGCCCACGCTAAAGACCTCCCTGGAGCACGGAGAGGTCACCCCGCTGGATCATATTGATAAGTTTGTAGACGGGGCCGCGGTCATGAAAGCCGGGGAGATCACCTTTGAGATTGTCAGGAAAAACATAGATGATATCCTGCTGATCCCGGAAGGGAAAGTGTGCTCCACCATCCTGAAGCTGTATAACGAGGAGGCTATTGTGGCTGAACCGGCCGGGGCGTTGAGCATTTCCGCCCTGGATTTCCTGAAAGAAGATATCCGGGGGAAAAACGTGGTGTGCATTATCGGCGGCGGGAACAATGACATCACCCGCACCGAAGAGATCAAAGAGCGTTCCCTGATCTATGAAGGCCTGAAGCATTACTTTATTGTGCGTTTTCCCCAGCGGTCGGGGGCGCTCAGCGAGTTCCTGGGGCAGGTATTGGGGCCTACGGTGGATATCGTGTTTTTTGAATATTCCAAAAAGACGGCCCGGGAGAAAGGCCCTGCGCTGATCGGGGTGGAGATCGCTAAAAAGGAGGATTTTGAGCCCCTGATACATCGGATGAACGAGCATAAAGTTCAGTTTACCTACATTAATGACCAGCCTGACCTGTTTGAATTTCTCATTTAAGGGCTCCTTTTAACCTTAATTAACCTTACATTAAAGTTGATTAACCCAGGCGTATAGCTTTGGAAGATAATTTTGTACCCTATAAACTTTGTAAACTGATTTTATGAAAAAACTTATTACGCTGGTACTGGCCGTTATCCTACATTTTACGGCGCAGGGCCAGAAGCTGAAAGGGCAGGTCAAAGGCCAGGACGGGACTTTCCTGGTAAACAGTACCGTGATGCTGCTGGATACCAAAGATTCCACCATGCTTTCTTTTGGAAAAACCAAAGAAAACGGGTTCTTTGAGATCAAAGGTGCCGCTAAAAGCGAAGCCATCCTCCAGGTAAGCAATGTAGGCTATGAAAAATTCATGCTGTTTTTAACGCTGACCGGCGCTGACCAGAACCTGGGGGTGATCACCCTGGACTCCGCCACCCGTGAGCTGGCTGAACTGGTGGTGAAAGGAGAGCGGGCCGCAGTGGGCGTAAATAAGGATACGGTAGAATTTAATGCCGGCTCTTTTAAAGTGCAGCAAAACGCCATGGTGGAAGAACTGCTTAAAAAGATGCCCGGCATGGATGTGGACCGGGAAGGTAACGTAACCGCCCAGGGCAAGAACGTGACACGGATCCTGGTAGACGGGAAAGAGTTTTTCGGAAGAGACCCCAAGATGAGCACTAAAAATATACCGGCCAATGCCATTGAAAAAGTGCAGGTCTTTGACAAAAAATCAGACCGCGCCGAGTTTACGGGGATTGACGACGGGGAAGAGGAAACTACCATTAACCTGAAACTGCGGGAAGATAAGAAGAACCTGGGTTTCGGCCGTTTTATAGCCGGGGGCGGGACGGACGGCGGTAATAAGGCCCGCTATAACCTGGGAGCCAATTATTACACGTTTAAAAACGGTAACCAGCTCTCGTTTATCGGGAACGCCAATAACATTAACCAGCAGAGCTTCTCTGCTTCTGATTTTTCCATGGCCGGAATAGGCCGGGGCGGCGGCGGTATCAGCTTTGGCGGCGGCGGCATGGGCGGTGGCAGCCGTTCTGGCCTTATGCGCAATATTTCAGGCGGGATTAATTTTAACAATAAGCTGAGCCCTAAAACCGAGATTAACGGCAGCTATTCTTATACTAATACCAACCAGTATACTACACGGGAAAGCACTACGCAGAGTGTGATAGGCACGCTGGAGACCAGTGGAAACGCGGCCTCGCAGCAAAACTCCGATAACGACTCGCACCGGCTGAATGTGACCCTGAATAACAAGATCAACAACACCAGCTCGCTCCGCTGGATTAACCGCGTGGATTACCGGAACAGCTCTAACACTACCGACAGCTGGAGCAAAGAATATCTTAAAGGTTCCGACCAGCTGAGAAACAGCACAGACCGGGAGAATTTCTCCAAGGGGAATAGCTTCGGACTTACCTCCCAGGCCCTGTACCGCAAGTCCTTTGCCAAAAGAGGACGTACGTTTACCACGAACCTCACCCTGGGGATCAACAACGGCGATACAGACGGGCGGCTGGTTTCCACTAACGGTATCTATAATGCCAAAACGGATAGCGTGGTATATACTCCCCTGAACCAGATCAATAACCAGATCAGCAAGAAGTTTACTTTCGGAGCCGAGGTGTCTTATACTGAACCCCTGAACCGCAGTAATTTCCTGGAGTTTAATTACTCCTTTCAAAAAGTCAATAATGACCTGGATAAAAGTGTTTACAATGTGAAGGAAAGCGGGAATACCCTGGATACCACGCTGAGTAACCGTTACAATAACGACTACATTTATAACCGTGCAGGAATAAGCTACCGCCTCACAAAAGACAAATGGAACGGTAACATCGGGGCTGCCATCCAGGATTCAAAGCTGGAAGGTGACCTGATCCTGAGAAATGAGACCATCCGGAAAAGGTTTACGAACCCCGTCTTTAACGGCCGGCTGAGATACTCGTTCACTTCGGCCCGCAGCATGGACCTGAGCTATAATACTAACATTTCGGAGCCGTCCATGACGCAGCTGTCGCCCGTGCCGGATAACTCTAACCCGCTGAACACTTATGTGGGTAACCCGAACCTGAAACCCCAGTATTCTCAGCGGCTGAACCTGAACTTCCGGGATTTTAACCAGCTGAAGTTTACCAATTTCTTTGTGTCAGGCGGACTGAGCTTTACGGATGACAAGATCACGAATAAGGTTACCTATGACGAAGTGACCCTGGTGCAGCAAAGAACCCCCATTAACTACGGGAATGATTTCTCAGTAAACGGTAACGCTAACTACGGTTTCCGGGTGAGGGCCATCAGCACGCGTTTTTCACTGAACTCTAACCTGAGCTTCAGCCGGTCAAGAACCCTCATTAACGGTATTGATAACATTACCCGCACTACCCGTAACGCTAACTCCGTACGGGCTGATTTTATGCCGGGCGATAACTTTAACCTGGGGGTAAGCACCCGGCTGACCTTTAATAACTCGAAATACTCCCAGAATACCCAGCTGAACCCCAGCTACGTAAACCAGGATTATACCGGAGACGTACAGTGGATCCTGCCGGGAGTGTTTACATTTACCAGCTCGCTGGATTATTCCATCTACCGGTATGCCACCAGTGACCAGGTACAGCGCATCCCGATCTGGAATGCGGCCCTGCTGAGGCCGGTATTTAAGAATAAACGCGGAGAGATTAAGTTTTCAATGACTGACCTCCTGAATAAAAACCAGGGAATATCACAAACCGCCAGCGGTAATACGTTTACAGAAGAAAGAACTAATGCCCTGGGACGTTACTGGCTGCTCACGTTCACCTATAACCTGAACGGGGGTATCCAGGCCAATACACGCCAGGGCGGCGGTGGCGGGCCAAGAATCATAGGAGGATAATTAAAAACAGAACAGAATAATGAAAAAGACCTTAATTTCAGTATTTACAGGACTGCTTCTGGCAGCCTCTGCACAGGCACAGACTTTTGAGGGCGTGATTAAGTACAATCGCGTCAATGACCCCTCGGTGACGTTTGCCAATAACCCTAACGCTGACCGGATGCGGGCGCAGTTTGGGAACATGGCGGAGCAGGCCAGGAAGCCCATCATTTTTGAGCTGACCGTGAAAGGAAATGAGTCGGTGTACAAAGCAGACAGCAAGCAGGATCCGGGTGAAAATACCATGACCTTTAACGGCGAAACCCGGACCTTCCCGCGTCGGTTACCGAAAGATGAGACCTATTATAATTTAGAAGATAAGACCTTCAAAAGGTATGAGGAGTATGCCCAGCAGCCCTTCCAGGTAGCCGGCAGCGTGGAGACGATCCGCTGGAAAGTAGATCCCGTAAGCACCAAAGAGATCCTGGGCTATACCTGTATGAAAGCCACCGCCACTGAAACCGAGCAAAGAAACTTCCCGGTCACTGAAGAAGGCGGAAAGGTGACCTTTAAGGATACGGTGGTCACTACCCAGATAGAGGCGTGGTTCACGGACGGCATTGAATCTAATGTGGGCCCGGATAAATATAACGGCCTGCCCGGCCTGATCCTGGAAGTGGTGGTGAATGGCGGAGCCAGGAGCTATACCGCTACGAATATCGAGAAAAAAGCCATCACCGAAGCCGACCTGAAGATTAATTCCAAAGGCAAAAAAATGACCCAGGAACAGCTGGATAAGCTTAAAAAAGAACACCAGGCGGAGCAGATGAAGAACTTCCGGGGCCGTACCGTGGGAGGAAATATGGTGATCATAGGCGGAGGGAATTAACCGCTAAAACCTGTTTCAATGAAAAAAAGCCAGAATACCACCGCACTGATCCTGATGGTAGCCAGCGTACTTCTGCTGGCTACCTCGCAATATTTCTGGCTCAAGAGTGAATACAAGGAGCATAAGCGTGCTTTTTACAGCAATGCCGACCTCCTCTTTAAAGAAACCGTGCGGGGCATTGAAGACTCGCTGGTTTCCCGGGTCATGACCCATAATTTTTTCGTGTATTCGGATGAAAAGCAGGATTCCTCCCGGAAGTCAGGAGGGGAAAAGCCGAAACCGGGCTCAGAGAGGCGGGAATTTTCCCGGAGATCCCCGGGAAAAGAGCCCGAAGCTTCCGGGAAAAAGCGCTCTGTGCAGCAGGGAAAACCGCAAGGCGAGATCCGGTTTATAGGCCGGTCTACCGTGAAGACAGATACCCTGATCCGGGTAGAGGGCATACCGCTGGGCCGCAGGCTTTCCGATTCTTCCGACACCATCATCCTTGATTCCGGGGTCATTAACCTGATCCTCCGGGCCCAAAGGCAGGAAGATTCCCTGAAACGGCTGAAAAGGGTGATCGCGCAGATCCCCCGCATTACCATCCAGACAGAATTCTCACCGGGTGCAGAGCGGGAGGAACGGCCGCACACGCCCCGCCGGCGACTGGTATTCCTGAGTGCCCCGCTGGATTCGGTGGAAAAGAAATTCAATCACCGGATCCGCGAAATGGGCTATACGGTAGCGTTCTCTATCCAAAAAGATTCCATTCCGCCCGATACCTCGGTGCAGGGTTTCCGGCGAAGCTTACGGTATTCGCAGACCCAGAAGCGGCTGCGCAGCGCCCGTGACTCGGTGGTGGTAAACGGCGTGGCCGTGCTTAACCCGGAGAGCATTTCCTCGCTTTCCATCATCCCCACGGTTATTTTCAAGGCTTACCCGGAAGACCTGAAGGGCTACCTGCTGGGCAAGCTGCGGAATAACGTGCTGTTTTCTGCCTTCCTGCTTTTAGTGACCTCCCTTACGTTTGGGTTGATATTCCGGAATTTAAGGAAGCAGTCGCGCTTAAATACGCTTAAAAATGACCTGATCAGCAATGTCACCCACGAGCTGAAAACGCCGCTGGCCACGCTCAGTGTGGCCCTGGAGGCCTTGCAGCAGTTTGGGGGCAATGCTAATCCCCAAACCACCCGTGAATACCTGGAGATCTCCCAGAACGAGGTGAACCGCCTCTCGCTGATGGTAGATAATATTCTCAAGACCTCTCTGCTGGAAAAGCAGGGCGTCACCATCTATCCTTCGGCGGTAGACCTGGAAGGGCTGTCGGCCATGGCGGTGAAATCCTGGCAGCCGCGTTTCTCCCAGGCCGGCGGAAGTATCCGTCTGAACGCGCAGGGAACGGATTTTACTATAGAGGCTGACGAGGTGCAGGTGAGCAGTGTGATCAATAATCTGATAGATAATGCCCTGAAATATGCTACGGCCGGCCCGGAGGTAGCCATAGAGATCCGTACAGAACCCCATTTTGTGACCCTGAGCATAAAAGATAACGGTATAGGGATCCCCCGGGAATACCAGGGCCAGGTTTTCGAGAAGTTTTTCCGGGTGCCCACAGGTGACCGCCATAATGTAAAAGGCTACGGCCTGGGGCTAAATTATGTGAAACATATTATGGATCTGCATCAGGGTTTAGTAACTTTAGAAAGTGGAAGTAACGGCACCACATTTATGCTCACTTTCAAGAGAAAACTATGAAGCTGCTGTACGTGGAAGACGAGATCTTTTTAGGGAAGATCGTGAAAGAGACCCTGGAAAGCCGCGGTTTTGAAATTAATATGGTGACAGACGGGGAACAGGCGGTGGAGGAGTTTAAAAGCTATAAACCGGAGGTCTGTGTGCTGGACATCATGCTGCCCCATAAAAGCGGCTATGAGATAGCACAGGAGATCCGCAAAACCGATCCCCATGTGCCCATCCTTTTTTTAACGGCCCGAAGCCAGGTGGAAGACGTGCTGAAGGGGTTCGATGCCGGCGGCAATGATTACCTCAAAAAGCCTTTCAGCATGGAAGAGCTGATAGCCCGGATCCATAACCTGAAGAATATGTCGGGTAAAAAGCGGGAAAACCCGGAGGCGCTCAGCCTGGGCCGGCTAACCTTTTTCCCGGCCAGGCAGGAACTGGTGCTGCCCCATAAAGAAACTATTAAACTTTCATTCCGCGAAGCCGAACTGCTGAAAGTGCTCACCGAAAACCTGAACCACAAGGTGCTCCGGAAAGATATCCTGCTGCGGGTCTGGAATGACGACTCCTACTTTAATTCCCGTAACCTGGACGTATACATCACCCGCCTGCGCGATTACTTTAAGGCCGATCCCGGTGTGGAGATCATCACCTTAAAGGGGGTAGGCTACCTTTTCAAAGTGGAATCCTGATCACTGCCGGACTGAAAGCCCCAGGTTTATGCCCAGCATGCTGGGCCGGAACGTGGCATCGGTACGCTTCTGCAGCCCCGAGGTCAGGAAATGCTGGTAGGTACTTCCCAGGTTAATGTCCAGCGCCGCCGTAAGCGGGTAGCTCATCCGCAGGCCGCCCACCCCGGCTATATTTACCGGGCGGAAGTTAGAATTTCCGGCATTAAAGCTCTCCTGGTGATTCTTGGAGTTAGTCAGGGTGCCCGACAGTAGAATTTCAGTACTCATCCCGCCTACAGCGTTTACGTTAAGCTTTCCTAAGCGCAGCACCTCGTAGTTTAAAAGGAGCGGCACGGAAAGGAAGTGGTAGGCGTAATGGGAGGTGCCGTTTACCGAGATCAGCACGTCTGACATCTGGTTCTGAGAGCTCACATAATTAGCATGCGAAAAGCTTTCGGTTTTCCCCGTGGCTTTATCGAGGGCGTACACATTGGAGTTATGGGTGGTGGTGGCCCGTGTAAATTTCAGGCCGCTTTCCACGGCTAATTTTTTCTTCAGCCTCCGGCCAAAAATCAGCCCGATGCTCATGGACTGTCCGGTTTTAAAGGAGCTTTGCGCATCAGTACGGCTGGAATTACTGTACATAGCGGATGACCCGGGGTTAGCGCCCACGGTGCCTTTATTGTAGGACAGCAGGGCATTAGAGCTCTGTATGGCACTCAGGGCCTGCTGCTGAAAGCCAGGTGCGGAGAAATTAGGGTTAAACGGCGCATTAGCCGCTATAACACCCATCCAGCCACGTTTCTCTTTTCTGACCTGCCGGGGAGCTTCGTGCCAGGAGACCTCTACCCTGGGGTAGGCGGCATAAGCCCGCATCTCCCGGAAAGGCAGTGGGTCCAGTTCCTGGTAGGAAGCAGAAAGAGTTCCCCTCATTTCAGACGGATAAGGGGATTGTATGGATAAAGAAAGCTGCTCTGTCTGTGCAGGAGGTACCTGCGCTACCGGGGCAGGCGAGCCCGGTTCACGGGAGGCTGCTGCGGATCGGTGTTCCGAGGCAGAAGCCAGGGCCGTATTTTTTGTACCTGCCGTACCCGCAGGCGTACCGGTGACTGCCACTGTACCGCTTTCCGTGGAAGCAGAAGGCGCGGTACTTCCTGCCGGCTGCCCGGCAGAGGTAGCGGCTTCCTGCGAAACGCCCTTCACCGGGGCCTGGTAGTTCACCCAAAACAGGGTGCCCAGCATCAGCACTACGGCCGCTGCCACACCTGAAAGTACGAAGTAGTTCTTATGCGCAGGCATCCCCCATAGGAGAAACCGCGATTTTTTCCTGTCCAGTTCAGCCTCCACCCTTTCCCATATTTCGGGAGGGGGAGTATGGGAAGCGTCGCCCAGAGCATCTTTCCACTGATCCTCAAAAGACTTGTTCATTTATCTTCCAGTTTACTGTTTTCCAATTCAATTTTTTCGATCAAAATACTTCTCGCGCGCGAGAACTGGGACTTGGAAGTCCCCTCTGAAATGCCTAACATCCCGGCTATTTCATGGTGTTTATAACCTTCTATCGCAAAAAGGTTAAAAACGGTTTTACAGCCTTCCGGCAAACTACCGATCATCTGCAGGAGCGTTTCGTAACCCAGCGCTTCCAGCCCGAGATTTTCATCTGCGCCTGAAAATTCATATTCTTCAAGGTTGTAATTGATTTTTCTTCTTCCGAGGGCGGTGAGGGCGGTGTTAATGACTATTCTTCTCAGCCATAACTCCAGCGGACAGTCGAACCGGAAGGAATCCAGCCTGCCGTATACCTTAATGAAAGCGTCCTGCAATACATCAGCGGCCTCATCCCGGGATTTCATATACCGGAGGGAAACGGCATACAGCTTACCGGCAAACTTTTCGTAAAGTTGCTTCTGGGCTAACCGCTCTCCTCTTACACAGGCCTGTATCAGTTCCTTTTCATTAAACATACATAGGGCAAATCCCCCTTTAGGGGCAGGGTATACTATAGACCGGATTGAGCTTTAAAAGGTTGGAATGCTCCGGTAAAAAAATACCAGGTCATTAAGAATACGAATATTCTTATCCAAAAGTATGCCGGAAGGGAGCTGTGGAGCGGAAATTCCCCGGCCCAGGATCATGGAGCCCTTGATCACCCGGATCTCGTCAAAGAGGCGCTGGCGGATAAATGATTCATGGATTTTCCGGCCGCCTTCCACCAGCACGCTGTTTATGCCTTTTTCCCGGAGGGAGCGGAGTACGGCCGTCAGGTCAGACGCCGGAATATACTCCGTGTTATTTTCGGTGCCGGAAACCTGGTGATTATAGATGAGGGTCTTTTGGGTATTGTCAAAGATATGCATGGCGGGATCCGGTTCCAGGGCAGTGGCCAGTACTACCCGTACCGGCTGCTTAAGGCTGGTCCAGTGCCGTACATTCAGGCGGGGGTTATCCGTGAGGACGGTATTTTTACCCACCAGGATGGCATCTTCTTCGGCCCGCCAGCGGTGAACGGTGATATCGGTTACGGAGTTGGATATTTTCACCGGGGTGCCGTCTTCCGCGGAGATGAAGCCGTCAGCGGTTTCGGCCCATTTCAGGATGATATAGGGAAGACCCGTGCGGTGGGCCTTGAAAAAACGTTTATTCAGTTCTTCGCCTCTTTCGGCCAGCAGGCCGGTTTCCACCTGTATTCCGGCCTCTTTTAAGCGGGCGATTCCCCGCCCCGAAACCCGGGGAAAGGGGTCTTCGTTACAGATGACCACCCGTTTTACGCGGTGCCGGACCAGCAGGTCGGCGCAGGGCGGTGTTTTACCGAAGTGTGCGCAGGGTTCCAGGGTGACGTAAACGGTAGATTCAGGCAGCAGGGCCTTATCCGCCACGCTTTCTATGGCATTCACTTCGGCGTGGGCTTCCCCGTATTTGCGGTGGAAGCCCTCGCCGATGATCCTGTCTTCATGCACAATCACGCATCCTACCATGGGGTTCGGGCTGACCCATTCGCATCCTGCAGCGGCCAGCTCCAGGGCCCGTTCCATGTAGGTTACGTCATTCATGGGTTTTAATGGAGGAAGTGTCTTACACCGGTCATCACCATGGCCAGGCCGTGGGCGTTACAGTAGTCTATGGACAGCTGATCCTTAATAGAGCCGCCGGGCTGAACCACCGCCTTAATGCCGGCCTTATCCGCTATTTCCACACAGTCAGGGAAAGGGAAGAAGGCTTCAGAGGCCATTACGGCGCCGTTCAGGTCAAACCCGAACTCTGCGGCCTTATCGATGGCCTGCTTCAGGGCGTCCACGCGTGAGGTCTGGCCCACGCCGGAGGCCAGTAGCTGGCCGTCCCGGGCCAGTACCACGTTATTGGATTTCAGGTGCTTGCAGATCTTCAGGGCAAACTCCAGGGCCTTGTTCTGGGCTTCGGTGGGCACGGTTTCCGTGACCACGCGGAAGTCCGCCGCCTTTTCAGTGGAGAGGTCCTTGTCCTGCTCCAGCACCCCGTTCAGGAGGGTTCTGAACTGTAAGCGGGAAGTTTTCACTTCTTTGCGCAGCAGCAGCCTCCGGTCTTTTTTCTTCTTCAGGATCTCCAGGGCCTCTTCTTCAAACTCCGGAGCGATCAGGATCTCGAAAAACAGGTTATGCAGCTCTTCGGCCGTGGCTTTGTCTACTTTACCGTTAGTGATGATCACCCCCCCAAAGGCCGAAACCGGGTCACAGGCCAGGGCGTTCAGATAAGCCTGAACCGGAGTGGAGGCGGAGGCTACCCCGCAGGCATTGTTATGCTTAACGATCACGTAGGTGAGGTCTTCGAACTCATCGATCAGCCGTACACAGGAATCCACGTCCATCAGGTTATTGTACGACAGCTCTTTTCCGTGCAGCTGGGTGAACATCCCGTTCAGATCGCCGTAAAAACGGGCCGACTGGTGCGGGTTCTCGCCGTAGCGCAGCGGGGTTACTTTCCCGGCACGGAAGTTTCCGCCGTCATTTATACCCGCAAAATACGCATGGATGGCGGAGTCATAATGGGAACTGGTAGCAAAGGCCAGCCGCGCAAAAGCCTTCCGGTCTTCCAGGTCAGTGGCGCAGCCTTTTTCAGACAGGATGCTGAACACTTCGTCATACTGATCACGGGATGAAACGATGAGCACATCCTCAAAGTTTTTAGCCGCGCCCCGGATCAGTGATATACCTCCGATATCTATTTTTTCAATGATGTCTTCTTCTGAAGCTCCCGAAGCCACCGTTTCCTCAAACGGGTAGAGGTCTACGATCACCAGGTCTATGGCCGGGATCTCGTAGCGGGCCGCCGTGGCCACATCGTCTTCCAGGCCCCTGCGGTGTAAGATGCCGCCAAAAATTTTAGGGTGAAGCGTTTTCACCCGGCCACCGAAGATAGAAGGGTAGGCGGTGAGGTCTTCCACTGCCGTAACCGGTATGCCCAGGTTCTCAATAAACGTCTGGGTGCCGCCTGTAGAATAGAGCTTTACGTCATTTTCATGAAGCAGTTTGACTATTTTATCCAGGCCGTCTTTATAAAAAACGGAAATAAGCGCAGAAGAGATTTTCTTTGACATGTATTAGCTTTTGAAATTTTGCGCAAAATTACGGAATTCCATTAACAGTGGCTCCGTTAAAAGGGAAAAACTAAAATCCGGGGTACATTTCGTAGGAGATATGCAGGAAGATTCCACCACTTTTCACTGTACAATGTGCTTCTTCAGCAGATCGGCGTGGCTTCTGCTGATCCGGTGCCCGGCCTCCGGGATGAAGATATAGGTCATGTGGCCGTGGTCGCCCATTTTCCGTTGGGCAAACTCAAAATTTTCCGGAGTAACCACCCAGTCGCGGCCCCCGTACATCACCACCGTAGGGATTTTTATGGCTCCCCAGATAGGCTCTATTCTCCGCAGTTCTTCAATATGCGCGTATTTTTCAAAAGAAGCGGTCATAAAGCGTTTGGGCAGAAACCAGCGCAGCACGGGCCATTTGCCGTATTTGGAGAACTTAAAAAACTTTTCATTGTCAGGATCTATGGCCGGGGCCATCATGATCAGCCGGGAATACTTTTCCGGGTGGGTATAGGCCATGTAGGCGGCGATAGGCGCGCCGTAGGAGCGGCTCACCAGGATGGCCTTTTGGCCGGAGCGGTTCAGTTCCAGTGATTTTTCAATGAGCTCCGCCTGCTTTTCAATGTCTACCCGCCGGTGTTTTTTCCGGTAGTAGGAGAACCCGTAGCCGGGGCGGTCAGAGGCCAGGAGGTGAAAACGGGAATGCAGGGTGGTGTCGTCCAGCTGCTTCGTAAAGCCCTCCCAGCGGCCGGGGGCGCCATGGATAAACACTACGGGCGGCAAGGTATCTGCCCCGAAGGCCGCCGTATAAAGCCGGAAATCCTTTCCTTTCTGTACGTGGTACACGGGCTTAAAGCTCAGGGTATCGTAATGCCGGCGGATCTCCTTTTCCGTAACGATATACCGCTGAAAGCACGAGCTGGTGAATGCCGTGATCAGTAAAAGCAGGACGGGCTTTAGAAATTTCATATTCAGATGACCTGTGTTTACTTAAACGAACAAAAGTACACAAACCGTTGAAATCTTCTTTTCCAAACGAAAGTTGGTTTTAAAGATCACAAACGCAATTTCCTTTTGTAAGAAGTCGGATTGTTACTTACTTTTACAGGATATTACTTTTAAAATCCTAATAATATTGCATGGCAAACGGTTTATTTCAGAGAAAAAACATTGATCAGGCGGTAGAAGATGCCTCAGATGAAGGTCACGGACCCCGTCTGGAGCGGGTTCTGTCGGTAAAGGATCTCACGTTCTTCGGTCTTGCCGCTATTGTGGGGGCCGGGATATTCAGTACCATCGGGAAGGCCACTTTTGCAGGTGGGCCGGCGGTGTCGCTGCTTTTTATATTTGTTGCCGTAGCCTGCGTATTTACTGCCCTGAGCTATGCCCAGTTTGCCTCCACGGTGCCGGTAAGCGGAAGTGCCTATACCTACGCGTATGTGACTTTCGGAGAGGTTTTCGCCTGGATCATCGGCTGGGCCCTGGTGCTGGAATATGCCGTTTCGAATATCGTGGTGGCCATTTCCTGGTCGGAGTATTTTGTGACCATGCTGGAGAACGTTTTCCGGATCCACTGGCCCCGGTGGCTGGCTATTGACGCCTTCACGGCGTCCAAGGCCTTCCATGAGGTGGCGGCGGCTACCGCTTCAGGTACCCTGGCGGATCTGCCCACCCATTCCATCCAGATGGCCAAAGTATATGAAAGCGCCCCTTCGCTGGGCGGGTTTAAGGTGCTGATGAACCTGCCCGCAGCCATCATTACGGTGCTGATCACCTGGCTGATCTACGTGGGGATAAAAGAATCCCGGAACGTATCTAACCTGCTGGTGTACATTAAGATCGCCATTGTGCTGATGGTGATCGTGGGCGGGGTATTTTACGTGGATACGGCTAACTGGACGCCTTTTGCGCCTAACGGGGCCAAAGGCGTGATGCTGAGTGTGGCGGCGGTGTTCTTCTCGTTCATCGGGTTTGATGCCATTTCCACTACGGCGGAGGAGACGAAAAACCCCCAGCGTGACCTCCCCCGGGCCATGATCTATGCCCTGATCATCACCACGGTGCTGTATGTACTGATCACGCTGGTGTTAACGGGAATGGTGAGCTATAAAGAACTGGGTGTGAATGACCCCCTGGCTTTTGTTTTTGAGAAGATCGGCATGAAATGGATGGCCGGGGTGATCTCTGTGAGTGCGGTGATCGCCATCAGCAGCGCCCTGCTGGCTTTCCAGGTGGCCCAGCCCCGGATCTGGATGGTGATGAGCCGTGACGGCCTATTACCGAAGATATTCGGCGATATTCATCAAAAATACAAGACCCCCTGGTTTTCCACCCTCGTTACAGGCGTACTGGTGGCCATTCCGGCCATGTTCCTGAATATGGAGTTTGTGATTGATCTTACGGCCGTAGGCACCCTGTTTGCCTTTATCCTGGTCTGTGGAGGTATCCTGTATATGGATCACACGGGGATCAGTCAGCGGGCTAAGTTCCGGGTGCCTTACATTAACGGCAAATACCTGATTATTCCCCTGCTGATCGTGGCCGGATGGGTGGTGTATACCCGGTTTGGGCACGAATACCTGAATTTTATGGAGCATCCGCTCTACGGGATCTTCTGGCTGACCTGGGCAGTGCTGGGTGTGCTGGCGTTCCGCTATAATTTTTCGTTATTCCCGGTGATCGGTATCCTGGTGAATCTTTACCTGATGGCAGAGCTGGGTACCAGTAACTGGACCATGTTCATCATCTGGCTGATCATCGGTATGGTGATCTATTTTACGTACGGATTTCGGCACAGTAAGCTGAGGAAGCACCTGCACGGGGCATAAAACCGGATAATAAGAAGTTTATATAAAAGTAAAGGGCGCGGGTGATCACATCCCGCGCCCTTTTTTGTGCAGTCAGAGGCGCTCAGCGTCCGAAATCATCCTGCACCCGCACGATATCGTCTTCGTCGGAAGGGTTATTTTTATCGGTATGCTGCCAGATCTCGGCTACGATGCCCCAGCCGTTCGTACCCAGCAGCCGGTGTCTTTCGCCGCATTTGAGGTTAATCACCTGCCCTACACTCAGGGGAATGGCGGGTGTTTCCTCATCGGTGTCAGAGATCACTACTCCCGCCACACCGTGGATCAGCTTCCAGATTTCAGCCCGGCGGTGGTGATATTGCCAGGAGAGCCGTTTGTCGGGCGCCACAATCAGGATTTTCGGACTCAGTTTCTCAAAACCGGCAAAATTATCCATGGAGAGGTGAGAGAAAAATTTGGCGACAAATTCAGGCGCCTGGCTTTCATCCAGTACGAAAAAGCCGCCCCAGGGCCGCGACATATCCTTATTGACAATACGCAATTTTTCTTGTTCCAGGAAAGATTCCACTTCGCTGAAAACCTCTTCTTTGGTACTTCCTAAATGCAGGTTCATATTCAATCTATATTTATGGCGTCAAAACTCATCAAAAATACGAATCTTCTTAAAATTTAAGCGCCAATCCGGTTTTTATTTTGCCCTCCCATTCTCTTTTTAAAATACTCAACACCGCAGAATCCCGCCTGCCCCCGTCATTTCCTATGCCATTACTTCTTAACGTGCCCTCCATCGTGCACCCTATGCTTTTCATGGCCGCTAAACTTCGCAGGTTCCTGGCATCGGCACGAAATTCTACCCGTTCCATCCCCATTTTTTCAAAGGCAAATTCCAGTAAAAGGTATTTGCAGGCTTTATTCAGGCCCGTCCCCTGAAAATCTTTCCCGTACCAGGTAAAGCCGATAGAAAGGGTTTTCTGAGAAAGCGAAATGTCATAAAACCGGGTGGAACCGGCAAAACGACCGGTTTTCTTATCCCATACTACAAAAGGGTAGGCCGTACCATGGTTACGGGATGTAATGGCAAAATCAATATACTTTTTGAGATTTTCTTCTCCTTCAGCCCCTAACAGCGAATACTTCCAGAGCTCGGGTTCGTGCAGAGAAAACGGCAGCAGGTCTTCCCGGTGCTTTTCTTCCAATGGAATGAGCTGAACCAGGTCATTCTCTAAAATATAGTCTTTCCAAAATTCAAAGTCCATATTTTTTGATTTAATAACCAAACCCAAGCAACTTGGCTTTCTTCTGCCGCCAGTCGGGCTCTACTTTGATGTACTGCTCCAGGAACACTTTTTTTCCAAAGAATTTTTCCATTTCCTCCCGGGCCTCAATGCCCACTTTCTTGATACGCTCTCCCTTATGACCCAGCAGGATGGCGCGCTGGGTGGATCTCTCCACGTAGATCTCGCTGGAAACGCGGATGAGGTCATCGGATTCCTTA
Source organism: Leadbetterella sp. (assembly GCA_019638185.1). Classification (GTDB taxonomy): domain Bacteria; phylum Bacteroidota; class Bacteroidia; order Cytophagales; family Spirosomataceae; genus Leadbetterella. The sequence continues at coordinate 53,910 of JAHBUH010000015.1, read as the reverse complement.
AAGGCGGTGATGACCACTTCGCAGCTGTAAGGCACTTCCTTCTTGTAATTGAGAAATATTTTTTCCCGGACTATCTCGGCCGCAAAAAAGCGCTCGGGCTTATCTGTCAGCTCATCTTTCGGAAAATAGGGCGGGTGAGCCGGGAGGTAAGTGAGGATCCTGTCCATGAGGTGGCTTACGCCGTCTCCGTTCAGGGCGGAGAGGGTCAGGATCTCCGCCGGCTGGAATACTCCCTTCCAGTGGGCCACCTTCTCCTGGATGTCTTCTTCGGTGGCCAGGTCTGTTTTATTGATGATCAGCAGGATGGGGCACTCCGTTTTTTTCAGTCGCTCTATCACATCCTCCTCGTCGTATTTTTCGTAAATGTCGGTCACAAACAGGATCACGTCACCGTCTTCAATGGAGCCGTGCACAAACTCCATCATGGACTTATGCAGCTCATAGACGGGCTTGATGATGCCGGGGGTATCGCTGTAAACCAGCTGGAAGTCAAAATCCGGTGTTTCCCCGTTCACGATCCCCATGATGCGGTGGCGGGTGGTCTGGGCCTTGGAAGTGATGATGGAAAGTTTTTCGCCTACCAGCTGATTCATCAGCGTGGATTTCCCCACGTTAGGCTTCCCTACAATACTTATAAAACCGGCTCTGTGTTCTTTCATAGGATTTGTTTATTTCACCGTAAACCGGTCATCGATCATCCGGTTCTGAAACTGCTGGATATAGGCTTTAAAGTTTCTTTCCAGCAGCTGCGCCGTGTCCGGCTCCGTTTCCAGCAGGTTTTTTTCCAGCAGCTTGTCGGTTTTATAACGATAAAGCCCTACCCCTTTATTTCCGGCATCCAGTTTAAGCAGGAAATCCCCGTAAATGTACTGATAGTTTTCGTATTTATTGACCGCAAAGTCTTTGGTTTTGGGGGAAAGCAGGTTTTTCCCGAAAGAGACATAGGGCTGGTCGTACTGCATGATCTGCAGCACGGTAGGCATGATGTCGGTCTGCTGGAAAACACGGTCTGATTTCCCGGCCAGGTCCATACCCGGAACATAGAAAAAGACCGGTATGCGGAACACCCCTACGCTGTTCCGGAATTCGGGCAGGTCGCATTTCGGCGAGGTATGATCCGCGGAGATCACAAAAATAGTGTTCTGAAACCAGGGTTCATGTTTAATGCTTTCAAAAAACTTCCTCAGGCCGTCATCAGTGTAGGAAAAGGCCTTGAAGATGGGGTGAGGGCCGGAAGGGTACTTATTTTCCACTTCTTTGGGCACTTTAAAGGGATCGTGTGAGCTCACCGTGAAAATGGTGCTGAAGAAAGGCTGGGGAAAAGTCTTCAGGGTCTTGCTGTAATAGGCCAGGAAAGGCTGGTCCCAGATGCCCCAGATGCCGTCAAACTGGCTGTTATCGCCGAATTCGTCCTTCCCGTAATAGTGATCTATGCCCATCAGGTTAGCAAAAGACTGAAAGCCCATGGAGCCGTTAGGTGCACCGTGAAAGAAGGAGGTATGGTAGCCTTTGTCCCGTAAAATGAGGGGCAGGCTATAGATCTTATTCGAAGAATATTCAGAGAGAACATAAGGCTGCGTGTAGCTGGGAATGCTGCCCCAGATAGATGGCAGGGCCTCAATGGACTTCTTTCCGTTTGCAAAACTGTATTCGGTATAGAATGATTTCTTCCGAAGGGAGTCCACAAACGGCATGAAACGGTTAGTGGTGGTATTGGTATTGGAAACGGAAGACGCCTCTTCGCTGAAGCTTTCCAGCACCAGCACCACCACGTTCATCTTCCGGAAGGGGCCTTCCCCTTCTGACTGCTGAACAGGGTTATAAAGCGCTTCCAGCTCTTTTTCATCAGAGAAGTAGCTATATTTTTCCAGGCGGGCCTCTCCTATGGTGCGGAAGATGCTGAAAGGCGTGCTGAAGACCAGGGCCACGTTCTGCGGCGACCGCACGTATTTACCCGCATCATTCAGGCCCAGCGGCCGGGTGGAGTAGCGGAGATTTCCCCGGAAACCGAACATGCAGAGGATAAACGTGAGCAGGAAAACATCCACATAGGTATGGGCATTGTATTTCTGGCGGGTAGAACGAACGTAGCGGACTATCAGCACCAGGGCACCGATGAACAGCAGCCAGGCAGCCCACACATACCAGTAACGCACCAGGAAGCTGGACAGCAGCTCCGTGGCATTGTTAAAGCCTTTCAGTTCCCCCAGGGAGCCCCATGCAATCCTTTTCAGGTTAAAGGCATAGTAGGCCGAGTCAATGCAGTTCAGCAGCAGCCCGATGGCATTGGTCACCACAAAAAGTACATCAAATACCCGGGTAGCCCCGGCATGGCGGCCGGGAGGCAGCAGGGTAAAAAGAATATACAGTAGGTTTATGTACAAAACGGCTACCACATCAAACCGCAGGCCGCCCACCAGCACCCAGAACCATTCCGTGGCACTCAAAGGCCCGAAGATATCCCGGTTCTGAATATAAAAAAATACACGGGATACTGAAAACAGCAGCAGTACCAGGCTGATCCGCAGAACCACGGTAAGCCAGGGGGAATATCGGTAAGGATTTTTGATCATTTCACTACGGCACGAAGGTTTATGGAGCTAAAAAAAGCCCAAAGAATCAGGAATGATTTTTTGGGCTTTAATGGTGGGAGCAAAGGGATTCGAACCCCTGACCCTCTGCTTGTAAGGCAGATGCTCTGAACCAGCTGAGCTATGCTCCCTTTTCCGGAAACGCCCTGACGGCGTATGCCCCGCGGGCGATTTTTTTCTTGTGGGAGCAAAGGGATTCGAACCCCTGACCCTCTGCTTGTAAGGCAGATGCTCTGAACCAGCTGAGCTATGCTCCCTTGAAAAGGTTTGCAAAAATGCAGGCCTTTTCTCTCTTAAACAAGCTTTTGGACTACTTTTTTTTGCGTTTTTTTGTACCAGCCTCAAAATCAGCAATTTCTTTCATCACGTCTTTGAACGTTCTGGACTCTTCATTGGAGAACATCAGCGTCTCCTGGTATTCCATATCTGACAGCGTCTGCGAAGCCAGAGAATAGCCCAGGTAGTTTTCGATATCCTCCAGCAGCGGGAGTTCCTCCTTGCTGCAGAAAGATACGGCCTTGCCCTTGTGGGTTCCACGGCCCGTACGGCCGATACGGTGCACATAGTTTTCCGCTACTTCGGGGAGGTCATAGTTAATCACGTATTCTACCTCCGGGATATCCACGCCCCGGGCGCTGACATCCGTGGCGATCAGCACGCTAACTTTGCCGGCTTTAAAGGCGCTCAGGGCCGTTTTTCTTTCCAGGTGGGTTTTCCCGCTGTGCAGGGTGACGGTCTCCACACTCACCCGGCCCATGGCCGCCGCTACCCGCTCGGCCCGTACTTTGGTCCGTACAAATACCACGATCTTCTGCCCCGGATTTTCCAGGATCATCCGCTCCAGGAAGAAGCGTTTGTCATCCATTTCCACCATCACCACCGAGTGGTCAATGTTTTTGGAAACGGGGTCATCCGGCGAGATCTGGATGCGGATGGCATTGGTGACCGTAGAATAGGCCAGCTTTTTGATCTTGTCGTCTATGGTAGCCGAGAAAAACAGGGTCTGATGCCGGCGGGGGAGTAGTTTTTTGACATCTTCTATGTCTTTGTAAAATCCCAGGTCCAGCATGCGGTCTGCTTCATCCAGCACCAGGAATTTAACGGTGTCAAAACGGATATAGCCCTGTGCGTGCAGGTCAAACATCCGGCCGGGTGTGGTGACCAGTACATCCACCCCCTGCTGCAGGGCGCGGATCTGCGGGTCCTGCTCCGTGCTCCCGAAGAGTGCCAGGATCTTCAGCCGGGTGTGCTTACCCAGGTTTTTAAATACGTCTGCGATCTGCTGGGCCAGCTCATGCGTAGGCACCATCACCAGGCAGCGCAGGGTTTTGAATTTTTTTTCGGAGGCCAGCAGGTGCAGGATGGGGATAACAAACGCCGCCGTTTTTCCCGTGCCGGTCTGGGCAATGCCCAGGATATCCTCACCGGCCAGTACCTTAGGGAGCACCTTGTACTGGATATCGGTGGGTTTCTTAAAGCCCTGTTCGGCTATGGCCCTTTTGATCTCGGGGAGTATGCGGTATTGCTCAAACTTCATCCCCAGGTGATCACGTTATTTTTCTTTTTGCCTTTGTTCCATTGGCGCGGCTTTTTAAACGCGGGCTCACCTTCTTTGTCTTTTTTGGCTTCCGATACCACGATGGCCCGGCCCAGCTGATCCGAACCGTTCAGCGCCTGAATGGCACTGAGGCCGTCTTTTCTTTCCTTCATTTCCACAAACCCGAAGCCTTTGTTCTGGCGGGTGGCCTTGTCGATAATAATTTTTACGGAAACCACTTCTCCGAAAGGAGTAAAGAGGGCTTCCAGGTCTTTTTCCTTAAATTTAAAAGGAATGCTTCCTACAAAGATGTCCATGGGCTTATTGCGTTAACGCTCTGAATGTCTTTTCTAAACTCTGATTCCGGGATTTTAGTTCGTCCATGGGGGCATCAGCCACCAGGTTTCCCTTTTTAATGATGATGGCGCGGTGGCACAGGGCCTCGGCCTCCTGCATGATATGGGTGCTCAGAATAATGGTCTTATTCTTTGCGATCTCCTTAATCAGCGCCCGTATTTCGGTGAGCTGGTTAGGATCCAGGCCGGTGGTGGGCTCATCCAGGATCAGGATATCCGGGTCATGGATCAGCGCCTGGGCCAGTCCCACCCGCTGACGGTAGCCTTTGGAAAGCTGCTCTATCTTTTTGTGCTTTTCGGGGGAAAGGCCTACCTGCTCAATTACTTCTTTTACCCGGTTTTTCAGGGATTCCCCCCGGAGCCGGCTCAGGCTTCCGGCAAAGTGCAGGTACTCACTCACATACATGTCAGGGTAGAGCGGGTTATTTTCCGGAAGGTAGCCGATATGCGATTTCAAGGCCACGGAGTCCGGGCCAAAGGGCTGGCCGTAGATACGTACGCTGCCTTCCGTGGCGCAGATAAAGCCGGTGATGATCTTCATGGTGGTGGATTTCCCGGCGCCGTTAGGCCCTAAAAACCCCACGATCTCCCCGGTATTCACTGAAAAAGTGATCCCGTTTACGGCTACCTGGGTGCCGTACACTTTCTTCAAGCCGCTTACCTCTATAGACATGTTTCTCTTTTTTCAATAAATAACAAAAACGCCCTGCTCATTTGAACAGGGCGCTTCAAAAAAGTTTATTCGATTACTGAGCTGACAGGAAATCTACTACAGCATTGTAGTTCTTCAGATCTACACCGCTTTTCTCCAGGGCAGCACCGATGGTCTTGGTAGTCAGGACTACTTCGAAGTTCAGGTCTTTGTTAGGAGCAAGTTCAGGTTTATTTCCTCCGAATAACTGGGTATCAAGACGATACTGTACTTCGATGGATCCTGTTTTATAACCGTAGTTCAGACGCTCATACGCACCGCTCATACCAATGCTGTAAGTGGTAGGAAGAGCCTGAAGATAACCGTCATTGGTTTTAAGGAAAACTACTGCGTATTTCTCAGTAGTGATGGCATCATTTTTCAGTTCTGCCACACCCCATGTGCTGGTAGCACCTGTACCTGCACCGGCGATCTCCTTGTTTTTCCAATCGCTAACTTTTACGGTAAACGCAAGTCTCTGGACGTTGGCGTTACCCATTACACCCTGATCTCCTTTGTCACCTTTGTCTCCTTTTACACCTTGATCTCCTTTGTCACCTTTGTCTCCTTTTGTACCTTGGTCACCTTTAGGGCCTACAGGACCTTCCGGACCGGTGTCTCCTTTACATGACCAAAGAGTAGTACTTGCTGCAAGTGCAACAATGGCTAAAAGTTTTGTAATTTTGTTCATAACTTTAAAAATTAGTAATATTTTACAACCAGAATTAAAGCAAAAGTATTTAATCGGAGAGAACTTTGCAAGAATCTTATACCGATTATTTATTATACGGTCATTTTTTTAATCATAAGCTAACAAACATAAATGGAAACATTGGATTGCCTGAACCAGGTCGCTGAATTTCACAGAACATTTCACCACCCTATAGAAGCTCATCCGCTCATTCCCGCCCCGGCCCGCTGTGCGCTGCGGGTATCGCTGATCGCTGAAGAACTGAAGGAACTGGAAGAGGCCATCCGGAACCAGGATATTACGGAAGTGGCTGACGCCCTCTGCGATATCCAGTATGTATTATCCGGGGCTATCCTGGAGTTCGGGCTGGGCGAAAAATTCAGGGCCCTGTTTGACGAGGTGCAGCGGTCTAACATGAGCAAAGCCTGCAAAACCGTGGCAGAGGCAGAAGAAACCGTAAAATACTACCGGGAACAGCGGGACACCGAATGCTATTATAAGCAGGACGGCGACGTGTACCTGGTGTACCGCGAGGGCGATAACAAGACCCTCAAAAATATTAATTACTCACCGGCGGATCTTAAAAGTATCCTGGCAGAATGATCAGGGAAAACCTGGAGCGGCTTCGGAGCGGGATACCGGCTCATGTACGGCTGGTGGCGGTTTCCAAGTTTAAGCCGGCCGCCGATATTATGGAGGCCTATAACGCCGGGCAGCGCGATTTCGGCGAAAATTATGTGCAGGAACTGACCGGTAAAGCCGGGGAACTTCCCCCGGACATCCGCTGGCATTTTATAGGCCATCTTCAGACGAATAAGGTGAAGTATATAGCGCCGTTTGTGCACCTGATCCATTCCGTAGACAGCGCAAAGCTGCTGAAGGAAATTCACCGCCAGGGGGCCGCTAACGGCCGGGTGATAGAATGCCTGCTGCAGGTGCATATAGCCCGGGAAGAGACTAAATCCGGGCTGAGCGGGGAGGAATTCCTGGCACTCCTGGCCGATCCCGGCCTGAAAGCGCTGGATCACGTGCGGGTCACCGGCGTGATGGGCATGAGCACGTTTACGGATGACCGGGATGTGGTGCGGTCCGAGTTCAGGGAGCTGAAACGGATTTTTGAGGCAGGGAAGGCCCTTTGGCCGGAAATGACTGAGATTTCCATGGGCATGAGCGGCGACTGGCCCCTGGCAGTGGAAGAAGGAAGTACGATGGTTCGGATAGGAAGTACTATCTTTGGAGCCAGAAATTAAATGAACCGGCGGCCTGCGGGTAGCTAAAACCAGATTATATCATGAATAAATTTTTTATTTTAGCCGGAGCCGTCTCCGGTTTCCTGGGGGTCAGCCTCGGGGCTTTTGGCGCCCATGCCCTGAAAGATTTCCTGGCGGCATCGCAGCGTACAGACACGTTTGAAACGGCCGTAAAGTATATGTTTTATCACGGCCTGGCCCTGATCCTGGCCGGTATCCTTCAGAAGGAGTTCCCGGTTTCAGCCATTACCAATGCCGGCTGGGCTTTTTTAATCGGGATCCTTATTTTTTCCGGCAGCCTGTTCCTGCTGTGCGCTACCGGCATCAGGGTGCTGGGAGCCGTTACGCCCCTGGGCGGAGTAGCCATGATCATAGGCTGGGGACTGCTTTTCTGGGGTGTTTATAAAGGATAAATTAATTAAAAAGTAACGGTATGAGTGCCATAGCCTGGGAAACCGTAAAAGAATACGAAGACATTACCTACAAGAAGTGTGGCGGGGTGGCGCGGATCGCGTTTAACCGGCCGGAGATCCGGAATGCCTTCCGGCCCAAGACCACTTTTGAGCTGTACGATGCGTTTGAAAACGCCGCCCATGACCCGAAAACCGGGGTGGTGCTGCTCTCGGCAGAGGGGCCCTCACCCAAAGACGGCGTATGGTCTTTCTGCTCCGGCGGAGATCAGAATGCCCGTAATAAGGGCGGCTACCGGGCAGAAGACGGCCGTGACCGCCTGAATATCCTGGAAGTACAGCGCCTGATCCGGTTTATGACGAAGCCGGTGATAGCGGTGGTTCCGGGCTGGGCGGTAGGCGGCGGGCACAGCCTGCATGTGGTGTGTGACCTCACCCTGGCCAGCCGGGAGCACGCTATTTTTAAACAGACCGATGCCGATGTGGCCAGTTATGATGCCGGCTACGGATCGGCTTACCTGGCCCGGCAGATAGGCCAGAAAAGAGCCCGGGAAATCTTTTTCCTGGGCCGGAACTACTCGGCGCAGGAGGCTTATGAAATGGGCATGGTGAATGCGGTGGTTCCCCACGCCGAACTGGAAGAAACGGCGTATCAGTGGGCCCGGGAGATCCTGAAAAAGAGCCCCATGGCCATACGCATGCTGAAATTTGCGTTTAACCTGGTAGATGACGGCCTGGTAGGCCAGCAGATCTTTGCGGGAGAAGCCACCCGCCTGGGCTATATGACAGAAGAAGCGCAGGAGGGACGGGATGCTTTCCTGGAGAAAAGGCCGCCTGACTGGGAGAAGTTTGAACGGTATTCGTGAAATAACTGTGAGCTATGAGCCGGCCAATCTCTCGTAGCTCACAGGAACCGGTATCCCCGCAGGAACTCCTCCGTGGTCATCCGTTTCTTGCCTTCCAGCTGAAGGGAGAGGATATCCAGGTAGCCTCCGGCAGTAGCCGCCACCAGGCGTTTCTTATGGTCCGTGTACAGCCGGGTGTTCACCTGTTCCAGCTCCGGGGGCAGGGTGGGCAGCACACGTGTTTCGAAAATCTTTAGCTGCTTATCGTTCAGGGTGGTCCAGGCCGCCGGGTAGGGGCTCAGCCCCCGGACAAAATTATGGAGGCTGGCCGCATCTCTGGCCCAGTCTATCTCCGTGGTTTCCTTAAAGATCTTGGGGGCGGCTTTGAGCTCCCCGCTGAAGTCCTGGGGCTGCTCCGGGTAGTTTCCGGCTTCAATGGCCTTTACGGTTTTCACCACCAGGTCGGCGCCGGTCCACATCATCGTGTCGTGGAGGTCGCCGGCCGAGTCATTTTCCCCGATAGGGAGGGTATCCGTAAAGATGATCTTCCCGGTATCGATTTCCTTTTCAATGAAGAAGGTGGTGACGCCGGTGGTTTTCTCGCCGTTCATTACCGCCCAGTTAATGGGGGCCGCGCCGCGGTATTGGGGCAGCAGGGAGCCGTGGAGGTTAATGGTGCCCCGGGGCGGCATGGCCCAGACGGCCTCCGGCAGCATCCGGAAAGCCACCACCACCTGGAGGTCAGCGCGGAAAGCCGCCAGCTCCTCCAGGAAGGCCCTGTTCCTAAGCTTTTCGGGCTGAAGTACGGGGATGTTTTGGGAAACGGCATATTTTTTTACCGGCGACTCGCTCATTTTGAGCCCGCGGCCCACCGGCTTATCCGGGGCCGTCACCACGGCTACCACTTCGAAATTATTTTCCACCAGCCTCTGCAGTGTAGCCACCGCAAAGTCAGGCGTGCCCATAAATACGATCCTCATATTATCTCATGCGGTCAGCAGAGCGAACCAGCTTTTCGTCTTTTTTGATGAAATAGTTTGCCAGGGAATTAGATACCATGGCTATGATCAGCGCAAATATCCCCACCTCATAGGTTTCCTCACCGCCCACGCCTATGGGTTTGGCATCGGAAATAATATGGTATACGGTGACGGCCAGCGTGGCGCCCATCATTAAGGCGTTAAAGGCCACAAACAGGATCTGCCGCACGCGGTTACGGTATTGAAAGAGGGCTATGATGGTCACCAGGATGGAAATACAGGCCATAACCGCCACATAAAAAACAGGTTTTTCGGTGCCCAGTGTGCCGGTCTTGTGCAAAACGTGGTATGCGTTTACCGTGACCGACTCGGACGCAGACAGCGTACGGGTATAGGCATTGGTGCCCAGGAATACCACCAGGGCCATGGCGGTGATCAATAAAAATACGGATTGGAGTCTCTGGATCATTGACAATTGGAATGTTTGTGCAAAAATAGCATTTTATTGTATTTTTGTGATTCTTTTAGGGATTGAATATGGTGAAACGGGCAGCGCTTATCGGGGGAATACTCCTTCTGAACCTTCTGAGTTTTTATGTGTACTTCCGGTGGGATCTCACCGAAGATAAGCGTTATTCCATAGCGCCGGCCACCCGCCACCTGCTGGAAGACCTGGATACGCCTGTGGAAATTACGGTTTACCTGGAGGGCAACAGCCTCCCGGGCGGGTTTGAACGCCTGAGAAGAGCCGTGAAAGAAACCCTGGCGGAGTTCCGCTACTATGCGGGAAGAAATATTTTTGTACGTTATGTAGACCCGGAAAAGGGGAGTGACGCGGAAAAGAAAGCGCGTTTTGCTGATTTTCAGAAAAAGGGTATCCTCCCCACTAATGTATTTGATCAGAAGGGCGGGCGGAAATCAGAGATCCCGGTTTTCCCTTATGCGGTGGTGAGTGCGGAAGGGAAGCAGGACGTGGTGTTGCTGCTGAAATCTAACCAGGTTACCTCGGTGACGGCCGAAGAAAAGCTGAACCAGTCGTATGAAAATGTGGAGTATGAGCTGGCAGCCTCCATCCAGAAGCTTACGGCCACCGAAAAGAAGAACGTAGGCCTGCTGTACGAGTTCACGTCGCGCAGCCCCCTGGAGTTCCGCGGCATGATTGATGCCCTGAAAGAGCGTTATAACCTTTTTATCATTGATGCAAAGGCTTCGCGGAGTTTTGACGGGCTGGATGCCCTCATTATTCCGGCTCCGGATAAGCCGGTGGATGACAGCACGAAGTTTAAGATCGACCAGTTTATCATGAGCGGCGGAAATGCGCTTTTCTTTGTAGACGGGCTGAAGGTGGATTCCATAGGCCTGGAAGGTACCTATGCGCAGCCGCTGGACGTTAACCTGGATGACCTGCTGTTTAATTACGGGCTAAGGGTCAATAAAAACATTGTCAAAGACGGGCTGAACTCGGCGGTTATTCCTTTGGTAGTAGGAAAAATGGGGGATGAGCCCAATATCCAGCCGGTGGTTTACCGCTACTTTCCCCTGATCAATAATTTCGGTAACAGCCTGATCACCAAAAATATAGGCATGGTGCTGACCAAATACGCGGCCACCATTGATACGGTGAATGCCGGTGACGGTCTCAAAAAGACCCCCCTGCTGCTGACCTCGCCGCATACCCAGGTGCTGAATGCTCCGGCACTGATCACTTTTAACGAGGCCCGTAAAGACACCGATGAGGCGGAATATAAGAACGGGGTGAAGGCGGTAGGCTACCTGGTGGAAGGAAAATTCCGGTCACTTTACCGGAACCGCTTATCCGGAAACGTGATCCGGGAGTCCAAACCGGCCAAAATACTGGTGGTGTCAGACGGCGATGTGATCCAGAATGAAACTAATCCGGAGAAGGGAACGTTCTATCCTTTGGGATTTGATAAGTATTTTAAGCATTGGTACGGTAACGAGGATTTCCTGCTGAATGCGCTGAATTACCTGACAGACAGTGAGGGTATCCTGCTTTCAAGGACTAAAACGGTGGGCATGCGGCCCCTGGATGCCCTGAAAATAAGGGATAAGCGTACTCAGATCCAGCTTTTGAATATTGTTTTACCGCTGGCGGTATTGCTGGTGTTCGGGCTGGTGCGATATGTATGGATCCGGAAAAAGTATACGATGATATAAACAAAGGGCCGGCCAATGACCAGCCCTTGTCGAATTTCAAACTAAATAACAATTTTTAACTCTTCTTTGTGCTCTTTCTCCAAACGGATGTCTTTGGTGAACGTGGAAGTCTTGTCTGACAGTTTCAGGGTGTAATCTCCCGATTCCAGGTTTGACAGGTTGAGCGTAAGGCCCATCTTGTACTTGTTTTTTCCAATACGTTCCGATTGAAGTAATGTGCCCTTGGCGTCTCTGATCTCCAGTAGGAGGGCATCGGTAGTTTCTTTGTTCACGAATACCTTCAGGTTATGGGTATTCTGTACGTTGTACATGCCTACTTTAAAAGAAGTAGGGTTTACGTTAGCAAAGGCCAAAGTGCTGCTTACCGCCAGTACGGCGAATGTTTTAAATAGCTTTTTCATAGTTTTAAGTAATTTTTTTTGCTTTTCGATTCAAAATTAGTTCCGTACCCTTTATCAGAAAAGCTTTTCTGTTTGAATGGTCGGTTTTCCTTTTTGAAAGGAAAAAAACGATGTTTGTAATAGCTTTTGTTAAAAGATGCAGGTCAGGTCCTGAACGTTGCATCCTGCTATAAGAACTTTTTAAAAAGAAAAAAGTTACAGGAAAGGGGAAATAAAAAAAGAAAAGCTGCCCGATTTCTCAGGCAGCTTCCGTAATTGTATTATAAAAGATTATTGTAGTTTCTCTACCTGCAGGTATCCCAGTTCTACCGGGGTACTTCTTCCGAAGATTTTTACGCTTACGCTGAGTTTCTTCTTCTCATCAAATATTTCTTCCACAGTTCCTTCAAAACCACTGAAAGGCCCGTCAATCACTTTTACGGTTTCGCCGGCTATAAATGACATGCCGGAGTCGATGGCCTCTTCCTGCGAAGTTTCCTGTACACCCAGGATACGGTTAACCTCTGACTGTCTCAGGGGCTCGGGCTCAATGGAAGCGCCGCCGTTTTTACCTAAGAAACCGATCACCCCGGGAATGCTCTTGATCAGGTGGAGCACCTCCCCGTTATTCAGGTCGGCGTTTACCAGTATATAGCCGGGGAAGAAGTTCTTTTCCCGTACCCGTTTCTTGCCGTTTCTTACTTCTACTATTTTCTCAGTGGGGATAAGCACTTCCGGAATGAAATCGGTAAGCTTTCTTCTTGCCGCTTCATTCTCGATATAGTTCTTTATCTTTTTTTCCTGCTGCGAAACAGCTCTAACCACATACCAGTTGAAATCACTCATGATGACTGTATCAGATAGATTCTAGCAAAAACTCCAGCGCATTCGTGATCAGGAAGTCAATACCTCCCACTACCAGGGCGAATATAATAGACGCCACGAGCACTAAGGTAGCACTTGACTGAAGCGAACTCCATGAAGGCCACGTAACTTCGCTCGTGATCTCATGCCAGGAGGCTTTGAAGAATTCAATGACATTATTCATAATATCCTTATTTTGCACAGGTACTAGGACTCGAACCCAGACCGACGGTTTTGGAGACCGCAGTTCTACCTTTAAACTATACCTGTAGATTGGGGTGCAAATGTAGCAATATTAATTTTTCTGTGCAACTTTCGGAATATTTTTCTTGTAGATTATCCGATACGCCAGGATAATGCTGATGGTGCTGAAGAGGCTTCCGGCCACGAAAGGCATACCGGGAAAATAGAAAGGGGCATTTTCACGGGTAAAGACACGGAAGAGCCCCAGCATGAGAGGTTGTCCTATGATGGCCGCAATGCTCATCAGGCTGGTGAGCCCGCCCTGGAGTTCGCCCTGCTCATTAGCCGGCACGTGACTGGAAATAATACCCTGGAAGGCCGGTCCGGCCAGCCCGCTGAGGGCATTGTAGACCATAACGGCGTAGAGCATCCAGCTCTGGGAGGCCAGCCCGAAGCCCAGCAGGCCCAGGCTGTTCATGGCCAGGCCCAGGAAGAGCGACTTCTCCGGCCCGATCTTCGGGATGGTGTACCGGATCAGCCCGCCCTGCACCGCCGCGGCCATTAAGCCCAGGAAGGCCAGGGAGAGGCCGATCTCCGCCTCGCTCCAGCCGAATTTCTCAATGGTATAGAATGACCAGGTACCCTGGGTGGCAAAGCCCGAAACATAGACCAGGAAGAGGGCCGTGGTCAGGGAAAATACAAAAGGGTTTTTCCGCAGGTTCACCACACTTCCGATGGGGTTAGCGCGGCGGATATTGAATTCTCTGCGCTTATCGGCCGAAAGGGATTCCGGCAGGAAGAAATACCCGTAGAGCCAGTTGGCCAGGGAAAGCCCCGCCGCCGCATAAAACGGCATCCGCGTACCCATCTCACCCAGCACCCCGCCCAGGGCCGGCCCGATGATAAAGCCCAGCCCGAACATGGCCCCTACCAGCCCGAAGCTCTGGGCGCGTTTTTCAAAGGGCGTGATATCGGCAATGTAGGCATTGGCGGTGGAGAAACTGGCTCCGGTGATGCCCGCTATCACCCGCCCTACAAACAGCCAGCCAATGGTGGGCGAGAGGGCCATGAAGATATAGTTCATCCCAAACCCGAACAGGGAGAGAAGCAGAACCGGGCGCCGGCCATACTTATCACTCAGTCCGCCGATGATGGGTGAAAACACGAACTGCATCAGCGAGTACACAAACACCAGGTAGGCGGAATAGGTGGAAGATTCACTCACGGTTCCGCCGGTCAGCTCCTGGAACAGGGCCGGCATGATAGGAATGATCAGACCGATCCCGATCACATCAATCAGTACGGTAATCAGTATGAATATTAATCCTTTAGACGAATTTTTCAAGGGCTGTACTTTTTAGCCCGGCAAAGTTAAAGGTTAAATATTAATCCTCCCAATTCCTGGACCGTTCAATGGCCTTCTGCCAGCCCTCCATGTGTTTCTGCCGGGTTTCCGGGTCCATGCCGGGCTGCCATTCCTTGTCTTTGCCCCAGTTTTCTTTCAGTTCTTCCTGGTTTTCCCAGAAGCCGGTGGCCAGGCCGGCGGCGTAGGCTGCGCCCAGGGCGGTGGTTTCTATCATGACGGGCCGGATGACCGGCACCCGGAGCATATCGGCCTGGAACTGCATCAGCAGCTCGTTAATGACCATGCCGCCGTCTACCTTCAGTGAACGGAGGGTGATGCCAGCGTCTTTTTCCATGGCCCGGAGCACGTCAAGGGTCTGGTAGGCGGTGGCTTCCAGCACGGCCCGGGCAATGTGCCCCTTGTTTACAAAACGGGTCAGGCCGGCGATCACCCCGCGGGCCGACGATTCCCAGTAGGGGGCATAGAGCCCCGAAAAGGCGGGCACGAAGTAGGCGCCGCCGTTATCCTCCACGGTTTGGGCCAGGGTCTCGATGTCCTTGCTGTTTTTAATGATGCCCAGGTTATCCCGCAGCCACTGCACCAGGGAGCCGGTGACCGCCACGGAACCTTCCAGGGCATAGCAGGCCGGGCTTTCGCCAAAGCGGTAGGCCACGGTGGTGAGGAGGCCGTGGGTAGAGGGCACGATCTTTTCGCCGGTATTCAGCAGCATAAAGCAGCCGGTACCGTAGGTATTTTTAGCTTCGCCGGGTTGAAAGCAGGTTTGTCCCACCAGTGCCGCCTGCTGATCTCCCAGGATGCCTGAAAGCGGCACACCGGTTAGCGGTTCTGCGGAAATCTGCGTATAGACCTCCGAGCTGGAACGTATGACAGGCAGGAGGGTCTCAGGGATGTTCAGCCGGGCCAGGATATCCCGGTCCCAGGCCAGGGTTTCCAGGTTCATCAGCTGGGTACGGGAGGCATTAGTGACATCCGTGATGTGGAGGGTGCCGCCGGTGAGGTGCCACACGGTGAAGGTGTCCATGTTACCGAAAAGCGCCAGGCCCTGCTCGGCATCTTCCCGCAGGCCGGGCACGTTATCCAGCAGCCAGCAGATCTTCAGGCTGCTGAAATAGGTGGAGATGGGCAGGCCGGTCTTCTCCCGGAAGTAAGCCGAGCCGGTGCTTTTTTCCAGGGCTTCCGCCTGGGCGCCCACCCGGGTATCCTGCCACACCAGGGCATTGTAGTAGGGCTTCCCGGTTCTTTTGTTCCAGATGACGGTGGTTTCCCGCTGGTTAGTAATGCCGCAGGCCATGATCTGGCCCAGGCTGATATTTTTACTGATCCGGGCCTGGGCTATGACCTCCAGGGTGTTTTTAGCGATCTCCACCGGATCATGCTCCACCCAGCCGGGTTTGGGAAAGATCTGGCGGTGCTCTTTCTGCGCCATGGAAACGATTTCTCCTTTTTTATTGAAAAATATACACCGGGTACTGGTAGTTCCCTGGTCAATAGCTGCTATTACTTTCATTTATTTAAGGTCTTACGGGTAAATATAAACATTTTTTTGATGGGAGCGGGGAAACCCCTTAGAAAGAACCGGAAAATTTGTGTATCTTGTGGAATTCACCGGAAGAGAAAACATTAAGTCCTGCCAGATGACCACTGCTCAAGAAAAATACCTGACTTTTGAACATATCCGGGGCGATTTTTTCGGCGGGATCACCGCCGGGATAGTGGCCCTGCCGCTGGCCCTGGCCTTTGGGGAGCAGTCGGGCCTGGGGGCGGCTACCGGCCTTATCGGCGCCATTTTTATTGGTTTTTTTGCTTCACTGTTCTGTTCCACCCAGCCCCAGATCAGTGGCCCTACGGCCCCCATGACGGCTGTGAGTGTGGTGGTGATCTCCCAGGTGATCCAAGGGTTTGACGGTGACGTGCAGCGGGCCCTGCCTTCCATCTTTTTTATTTTTTTCATGGCCGGGATGCTCCAGGTGGTGCTGGGCATCGTGGGGGTGGGGAAGTACATTAAGTATATCCCGTACCCCGTGATCTCGGGCTTTATGACGGGTATAGGGGTGATCATCATCATTACGCAGCTCTTCCCGCTGCTGGGTTATGTGGCGTCAGAAGATCCGCTGCTGCTGGAGAAGAACCGGGTCAGGGCGGAATCCAAGCTGATGGGGCAGATCTTCCAGGAGCTGAAGTCGGCCGAAAACCTGACCAAGACAGACCTGGCGCGGATAGAAGAGAAAGTAATGCAGGCGCGGCATATTACGGAAGAAGACATCATCCGCGAGGCCAAGGCCATCACCAAAGCCCAGGTAAAGTCTACCTGGGGAGTGATCCGGAACATTAACCGCGGCGTAAAAAATATTAACTGGATGGAGTTCCTGTTTGTGACCCTGACGGTGGCTGTGATCTACGGCTTCCGGAAGGTGGTGAGCTTCCTGCCGGAGCGGATGGTGGTATTCCGGGCGCTGAAGCAGATTGCTTCCAGCCTGCCCAATACGCTGGTGGCCCTGGTGGTGGTCACGCTGATCGCTGTTTTTAGCGGGGTAAAGCTGAATACCATTTCCGAGATCCCACAGGGGTTTCCGGCCTTCCAGGCTTCCATTTTTACGGACTTCAGCTTCCCGGCCATCCGGCCGCACCTGATCGCCATCTTTTCCCTGGCTCTGCTGGGGTCTATTGACTCCCTGCTGACCTCGGTGATTGTAGATAATATGACACACACCCGGCATAACAGCAGCCAGGAGCTGATTTCCCAGGGGGTGGGAAACAGCATGTCGGCCCTGTTTGGCGGCATACCGGGTGCCAGCGCCACCATCCGCACCCTGCTGAACATGCGCACCGGCGGGAAGACTCGTCTTTCGGGCGTTATAGCCGCCCTCCTGCTTTTGAGTATCCTCCTGTTCCTGGCGCCGGTGGCCTCGCAGATCCCCTACGCGGTGCTGGCGGGTGTGCTGATCACGGTGGGTGTGGGGATCCTGGATTATAAAGGGCTGCGGGCTATCACCCGGATGCCGCTGGGGGATGTGTTCGTGATGTTCCTGGTGATGTTCCTGACCATTTTCTGGGACCTGGTGATTGCGGTGGGCGTGGGGCTGATCATTTCCGCCCTGATCTTTATGAAGAAGATGGGCGAGATTTCCGCTGACCGCTCGCGGCTCCAGAGCCTGGATCAACTGGAAGAGCTGCCCTGGCCCGATGAAGCGGAGCTTTCCGTGGAGCTGTTGAAGAAAGTGTATGTGAAGCGCCTGGACGGCCCCATCTTTTTCGGTTATACCAATGACCTGAAAAACCTGTACAGCCAGATCCCGGATGATTCGGAGTATGTGATCATCCGGATGGACCGGGTGCCGTATATTGACCAAAGCGGGCTCTACGCCCTGGAAGATATTTTTGCCGACCTGAAACGGCAGGGCAAAGAGGTGCTGCTGATCGGTTTACAGCAGCAGCCCAAATACATGATCTCGCGGATCGAGATCATTCCGAACGTGATTCCCCATGAGCGGGTGTTCAAGACGTTTGATCAGTCGCTGCGGTGGCTGAATGAGGAGGTGGGGAAGAAATGTGACCATAATCTATGAAAACACAGGGAAGGCCTGATCCTGAAAATCCCGGAGGGCAGAGAAATATGGTCCTTGTTAAATGATGAGAAAGAAAATTAATATTTGCAGAGCGTATTATCTTCTTTCACAAAGTACGACCGGTAGTTTTTGGCTTTAGGGTCCATACAGCCCTTCAGGTTAAGCAGTTCTACTTTCCGGAACTCTACGGGGTGGCTTTCGCTTTGCAGGGAGATGGTGCCTTCTTTCAGCAGCATGCCGTCTTTCTTTATAGCAGGATCAAAGGGCGATACATTTCCGCCACCGATCTGCGGCTGGGTGTATTCCAGCACCTTCTCGCCGTTTACATAATGCCGGATCAGGGAATCGCCAAAAACCTCTACTTCGGCGGTCACCCACTGGTCGCCGTAAAAGGTTTTGGAAGTGGAGTTAATGCAATGCCGGGTGTCGAGCTTGCCGTTGTAAACCACATTGGTACCCGGGGTGCAAAGGTTACAGGTGGTGCGTTCGCCTTTGGTTCCGCCCAGCAGCTGCACTTCAATGGAGATGGGGAAATCCTGGTCTTTCAGCATGGTATTGGCCGGCTGACCGTGCACCATGATCCCGCTGTTTCGCAGGGCCCAGCCTTCGCCTCCTTTTACCTGGTTACCCACAAAACGGTATTCCGTGCGGATCACATAATAGGAGTACGGCGTTTTATAGAAGATATGGCCGTAGTTCTGGTCAAAATTCGTGTAGCCGTCGTAATTCACCACCAGTTTCCCGTCTTTGACCGAGAAGGTGTTGGCAAAGTTATCGTTCAGTTCGTAGCCTCTGATCTTGATATCCCAGTCTTTCAGGTCCTTCTTGTTGAAAAGCTGCTTCCACTCTTTTTCAGGGGCCGAGATCTGGGCGGAAACCCGGAAACAAAAGAGCAGCAAAAGAAAAGAATATCGGATCATGGGTATTGAAAATTTAAAAGGACATAAATATAAGGTGCCTGTTTGGAACGGGCGGCTAAAAATAGTAATAATTGGCTGGTATTGTATAAAATTTCCTATATTTCCACCCTGAAAACCATTTTATAGAGATGAAGAGAAGAAACTTTGTAGGAAGCCTGGCCCTGTCAGGCGGAGGGTTGGCCACGCTTCAGGCCTGTAGTAAGGAGAGCAATGTGCCGGAAATCAAAGGGATCGTTCATTATGTACTTTTCTGGCTAAGAGAAGACCTCACGGAAGAGGAAGAAGAGAATTTCACGGATTTTTTTGAGGAGTTGAAGCGTATTCCGGGCATTAAATCCCTGAGTTACGGCAAGCCGGCGGCCACGAATCCCCGCCCTGTGGTAGACAATTCCTTCTCCTATAACCTCGTTGTTCTCTTTGATTCCCTGAAGGATGTAGGCGTATATGAAAATCACCCGATCCACCTGGAAGCCATCAAGAAGTTTTCCGGCTTCTGGACCAAGGTGGTGGTGCATGATAGTACGGTTTAATTATTAATGGATACAAACCAGGCCTCAGAATTTCCGGGATTCTGGGGCTTTTGTTTTAAGGGGTACTCTCTCCTGATTCACTGGAAAAAGTAAAAATTGCTTATCTGTTAGGTAAAAGCCCTTGATAGACAGTAAAAATGGCTATGATAAATATTTCAAGAATAGGAGAAAGTTTACAGTTGAATGAAGAAAACCAATATATAATTATTGATGCTCTTTATTTAAATGAGATTCAGGATAAGATTAAAAATTTAGATAAAGATAATTGTGTAAGCTCCCCACTTTTAGTACGTTCTAAAAGTACACAAAATACGTTTATGTTTCAAGTAACGTTAGCCGTGCTACGTGGTTGGTTTACCCTGGGTACTATATCGTTCTGCTTCAATACTCTCAAAGTATAATAGGGAACAGATTTATAGTTCAAGTGACTCCATTGTTTATATAAGAGAGTATCAGTTTAATGAGCTGATAACCAAAACGGATACCACGATCATTACAAACAAAGGAAGAGTTTTTAGTTTTAAAGTTTGGTAAGACAATAGAAAATGAAATTACATTATTTAGTCCTTCTTGCTGTTCTGTTGTTTTCTTGTGACGAGCGGGTTAAGTTTGATTATGAGGATGCTAAGCGTAACGAAATTGCGTATTTTTTTGAAGATAACAGTAGTTTAAACTTTTATCATGATATTGATAATTCGAAAATAAGCGGACACTTTACTCCTGAGGATATTGGTAAGTATGCGGCATCCGTGGATAGTGCTTGTATTAAACATGAATGGACTAAAATAATTGATGATGCAGATAAGAAAATGTATCTAAAGAAAGAGAGTTATCACTATTCAATTGTTACTCTAATTTTTTGGGATAATAAGGAAGTAATCCTTGAGATGTCCAGTTTTTAAGGAGCTATTAGGGTATTAAACATTGGAGGGTGAAGACTACACCCGCACCCGGAAAGTCAGCCGGTGATACGGCGTATACCCATGTTCCTGTATGGCTTTCCGGTGAAAGATGGTGGGGTAGCCGGCGTTTTGTTCCCAGCGGTAATGGGGGTATTCGAGGGCCAGGTTTTCCATGATCTCGTCGCGGTGGGTCTTGGCCAGGATGGAGGCTGCGGCAATGGCCATGTACTTGGAGTCGCCTTTTACCACGCAGGTGTGAGGGATCATGGGGTAGGGGGTGAAGCGGTTGCCGTCAATGAGCAGGTGTTCAGGGCGGCATACGGGTAAAACGGCGTCTACAGCGCGGTGCATGGCCAGGAAACTGGCCTGGAGGATGTTGATCCGGTCAATTTCCCCGTTTGTGGCGGAGGCCACGGCCCAGGCTACGGCTACCTCTTCAATTTCTTTGCGGAGCAGGTTTCGCTCCTCTTTGGTGAGCTGCTTGGAATCATTCAGCAGCTCATTCTCATAATGGGGCGGGAGAATAACGGCGGAGGCTACCACGGGTCCGGCCAGGCATCCTCTGCCGGCTTCGTCGAGTCCGGCTTCCACGCAGGCGTTATTGTAGCAGCGAAGCAGCATGCTTACAGCTCGGCGATCACGGTTTCACCGCCTACGGGCCGGTCATCCAGATTCACGAGGATCTTTGCGGTCAGCGGCAGGAACAGGTCAATTCTCGAACCGAATTTGATAAAGCCGAATTCCTGGCCCTGGGTGACCCGGGTGCCTTTATCCACGTACCAGCACAGCCGCCGCGCCAGGGCGCCTGCTATCTGCCGGAAGAGAACTTCGGTGCCGTTCTGATGCCGGGTGACTATGGTGGTCCTTTCATTTTCCGTACTGCTCTTGGGGTGCCAGGCCACCAGGTATTTTCCGGGGTGGTATTTAAAATAGGAAACGATACCCGAGAGCGGGTTATAGTTAATGTGTACGTTCAGGGGCGACATAAAGATGGAAACCTGTATGCGGCGGTCGTGGAAATATTCGGTTTCGGTAACCTCTTCGATCACCACCACTTTGCCGTCAGCAGGGGCTATGATGTGCTGTGGGTTTATTGGGGTTTTTCTCGTAGGTTTGCGAAAGAATTGTAAGACGATCAGGAATAAGACAGCGCTGGCTATCCACAGGAACGTATGGAGCACCTTACTGTCAGGGGCAAAGTAATAAGCGGCTCCGTTAATCACGGCCAATGTCAAAACGGTGACCAGCAATGTACCCGTACCCTCTTTATGTATAGTCATATTGATATATTATTTAATCATCCAGGCGTTTTACAGGACAAATATAGTAACAGATTTGATGAAAGAAGATCGGTTTTTCTGGAGAACATGGGCAAAGCGGGAAAAGATCCCCTTTTTCATGGGGGCTTTGCTGGTGCTAGTGCTCTCAGGGTATGCGGTTTGGGGTTGGATTAACGGGCCGGAGAATATCTTTGGCTGGGATGTGATCACCGAGTTGAAAGAGAAGGCCGTTCAGACCCCGGCGCTGTATTTTGATCAGTTTTCCTTCTCAGCCACCACTCCGCTGTGGTATGTAACCGAGTCTTACGCCCCCTCGCCCCTGAAGGTAAACGGCTTGGCGTATGCGCTTCTTTTAGGGGGCATCCTGGCGGGTGTATCCCTGATCCTGGCGGGGCTTTCCCGGCTGCGGGGGGCGTGGTTCCTGGCGGGGGCACTGCTGCTGGGGGGCGTGCTGGCGTCGTTCCGGCTGGAGAGCATTTTCCTGGTGAGCCGGAACTGGCCTTTCCTGGTGGCGTTTGCCCTGGCCGGCGGCACGTATTTCCTTACTAACCTGTACGCGCGGCGGCTGGATATCCTGAAAACCAGCCTTATCTGGCTGGGGGTATGGCTGGTTTTTTTAGCGGGTGTAAAGGGTTTTTCAGTGATTAATGAGCCCTTCCTGTCGGTTTCGGCTTTCGGCGTGACCGCGGCCCTGGTGATGGCTTTTATTTTTATTTTCCTGATCTCGCACGAGATCCTGGCGGCGCTCTACACGCTGGTGTCGCAAAACAGTGAAAAAGGCAAAAACAGCCTGCCCCAGGTGCTGGTGGTGACGGCGGTTTTCCTGGTGAATGCCGTGCTGATCTACCTGGAGAATGCCCGGCGGATCGATAAGAGCAGTTTTGTGGTTTCGCCTCTCCTGCTTTATATCTTTAGTCTTATAACGGGCTTGTGGGGGTTCCGGAGCCTGTCGGGCCAGCGGGGCTGGTTCAGCTTCCAGGGGGTGGGTGCGTGGATTTACCTGGGCATGGCGCTGGCCACCACCGGTATCCTGGGCATGGCCTATGCCACCGCTAACACGCCGATGACCGAGCTGCTGGAAGATTATATCAGTATAGCGTTTCTGTCGGTGGGGCTGTGTTTCTTTGTGCACGTGGCGCTTAATTTCTGGCCTATGATCAAGGCCGGCCTGCCGTTTCATAAGGTGATTTATAAGCCGCCGTTCAGCCCGCTGCTGCTGGCGCGGGTGGCGGCCCTGTTTGTGATGTTTTTTCTTTTCTCCATGAAAAACCGGTTTTCCTGGTTTCAGCTTCGGGCAGGGATCAGCAATGCCATCGGTGATTTTTACCTGGAGGAGGGCGATGGAAAGTCGGCCGAGGCCTATTACAAAAGCGCGGCCAATTATGACCTGAATAACCAGCGCTCTAACCTGTCGCTGGCGTCTATGGCGGCTCAGGCCGGTGACCCGCTCAGC
This sequence comes from Leadbetterella sp., assembly GCA_019638185.1. Lineage (GTDB taxonomy): Bacteria > Bacteroidota > Bacteroidia > Cytophagales > Spirosomataceae > Leadbetterella. Next base: position 30,937 of record JAHBUH010000015.1, on the reverse strand, counting down.
GCCACCTGGTTTTACCAGCAGGCCGGGGCCAAAACCCCCAATACCGTTTCGCTGATCGGTAAAAGCCGGAGCCTGGAGCAGCAGGATATGTTTTTCGATGCCGTTTTTGTATTGAAAGAAGGGCTCCGGCAGTTTCCGGAGGATCACCGGCTATATACTAACCTGGCCCGTTTGCAGGCCAAAGCGGGTATGACAGACAGCGTGCTGCTGAACCTGGACCGGGCCCTGCAGCTCTGTAAGAACTGCGGGCCGGAGAATGTGAATTTCCTGGCTTTCTGGATCGATAACGGCCGGCCGGAGAAGCTGGCGGAGATGCGCGACCTGGCCGGCAGGCCCGAAGGCTACAGTTTCCTGGCTAACCGCGCGGCTATAGACCGGCTGACGGGGGCCGAAACCGTATTGGAGAAGTTCAGTGTGGCGCCGGACTCATCGCTGGATATGGGCCGGGCTGCCTACCTGCTGAATGCCATGAGCAATGCCTCCCTGCGCAATGAAACGAAAATCAATGCCGCCTCCCTGCTGGCATTTCAGAAAAACCCGCTGAATGATGCGCTGTATGAGCAACTGACCTGGGCCTATGCCCACCAGAAATTCTACCGGGAAAATAAGACCGAGGGGATTCGCCAGTTGGCTTCCCTGGCGGAGTCACCGTCTAAGCTGGCGCCTTTGTATAACCAGAACCTGGGCCTTTGGCTGATGCGGGAGGGGGCGTACTCCGAAGCGCTGAAACGGCTGGAGAAGGCCGGGGATACGGCTTCGGTGAAACTGCTTTCCGGGGCAGATCTGAAGGCGAAGATGAACGAAAAGCTGAAAGCGCAGGCGGATGAACTGGGCCGGGAGTTGACCCTGGAAAACCATGCGGAGCTGGAGAAGAAAGCCCCGCTTAACCCCTGGTTCCTGGTGAAAGTGGCTGACCTGCTGAGTAAAAACGGCAAAGGCCTGGAAGCCTACAATACCCTGTTTTATGCCCTGGAGTTTTTACCCGATTCGCCGGTATTACTCTCGGCCTACATCCATAAGGCCCTGGATCTTTCCATGACTGAATATGCCGAAGATGCCCTGGTGAAGGCGCGTACGGTGATGAGTGATGAGGAGTTCTGGCCCCTGGAAAACGCCGTGGAGGCAGCCAGGAAAAAGGGGAGCGATTTTAATTAACAAAGTTTTAACGAAATTTATTGAGACTTCCGTGGTAAACGGGGGTCTAATACCTGCAAACCATAAAATGTTTATTCAATGAAAAACTTCTTCAGAACCGCTGTTTTAGTCGTGTTATCCTTCCACCTGGCCACTGCCCAGGATATCCGGATAGGTGTAAAAGGAAGCCTGAACTTAACCAATATCCCTAAGTTTACTGTGGTAGAGACCCTGGGGCAGGACTTCAAATACATGGCTACGGGTGGTGCTGCCCTTTTTGCGGAAATTCCGCTGGATCAGAATTTTACATTCCGGCCTGAAGTGGCCTATAACCGGCGGGGCGGGAAGATAGACCGCCTGAACATGGGCAGCGGAACGGTAGGAACCATCATCGGCGGACTGACGAATGCCCGTCTGAACATTGATTATATAGATGTACCGCTTTTACTGCAATACCGGTTTAGCCCGGGCGCCGAGAGCAGCGCTTACCTGGTAGCGGGGCCGTCTGTAGGTTTTAAGGTGGGAAGCAGCATGAGCAATAACTTCCTGGGCCTGATAAAACCCAAATATAACCTTGACCTGAACTACAAGGATGTGGATTTCGGCGGAGTAGTGGGTATCGGATACCAGACACCGGTAAGGGGCCGGGTAAAGGGTTTCGTGGAAGCCACTTACCGTCATAGCTTCACCAACGCCATAGATGACCTCGGTATCCTGAAGGTGGATTCCAAAACCAGTAACTTCGGGTTCTCAGCGGGGCTGAGTATGCCGGTAGGGAAGTAAGGAAATGAAAAGAGAGGTCATCGGGCCTCTCTTTTTATTTTTGAGGCAGCGCCATCCGGCTATTCGCCGGGCAATGTCTCAGAAAGAATTTTCCTTAATTCTTCCTTGTCGGGCAGATAAAGCTGGTATTTCTGTTGAGGTCTCATACATTCCAGTTTTCCAATAGCGTTTGCTTCTCGTAAAAACTACGTTTTCAATCTTCAGCAGCTCCACATAGTGTGACCAGCTCAATTTGTGCGACAGTGTCGCACTTTTTTGATATGTAAGATAAAATTGTCTTTCACAGATTTTATTGACAAGCCCCCGGTATTTCCCCGTTTCAGCAGGCATAGTCATGTGTAGTTATGCGTTTAAAGATGGATAAAAACTCAAATGTAAGGGCGAATACGTATTCTGCTTATTCAAACGGGGTAAAAAATGGCGCCTTCCCTGAAAATTTACTCAAAATGACATAAGATTCACGCACAAAATATATTTTTCCGCTCATGGAAACCCCATTTTTAGTGTTATATTCGTTCTATCATAATAATTTTGTGCTTAAAGGCGTAGCATGACCGGAAAAATCCTCAGTAAATCCCTGAAAATACTGGCAATAGTTCTTATTGCTGTGGTGGTTGCGCTTTTGGCATTGGCACTCTACTTTAACTCGGCTTCCGGACAGAAAAAACTCAGTAACCTTATTTTTAACCGGGTGGCCCGGCAGATCGGTACGCCTGTGCAGGGCCGGCTCAGCTTTTCTATCCCGGACTGGGTGCAGCTGGATGACCTGCTGATCATTGACCAGAAGAAAGATACGCTGTTATACTCCCGGAAAGCCCACCTTGACGTGGCCCTGTTCCGCTTGTTAAAAAATGAGCTGCTGATAGAGCAGGTAGAGCTGGAAAATACAGTGGCGAAGATCGACCGGCGGAACGGGGTCTTCAATTTTGATTATATCGTAAATGCTTTTTCGCCGGATACGCCGGCACCGGCAGATACCACCGCTACCCCTATGAAGATCACCCTGAAGGGCATCGATGTGAAAAACGTGCGGGTGAAGTACGAAGATACCGACTCGGGCCAGCTGTTTAACGTAAAGCTGGGCCAGCTGGTCTCCGGCTTTAACCGGCTGGATCCGGGTAAGGCGGTGTATGACCTGAAAGACACCCGCGTGAGCTCACTGTATGTGAGCGGTAAACTGGGCAGCGCACCGGAAGATACCACGGCTTCAGGGCCACTGCCGGATGTGCGGCTGAAAGGGCTGACGGCGCAGAATGTGAACTGGGACCTGGACCTGGGCGGGCAATACACCTCCGGCAGCGGGGCTAACCTGAGCACTGACCTGCGGCAGCTGGACCTGCCCCGCATGCAGTTTGAGTTGGGCCGGCTTAGCTCTTCTTTTGACCAGGTGACCTTCAAAGATAAAAAAGCAAAACCCGCAGCGCCCGGCGAGATCAGTTTCAGTGACCTGGACCTCACGGCACTGAAGCTTTCCGCTCAGGACCTCCTGCTGGAAGACAGCGTTATGGCCGGGAAAATTACGGAACTCAGCTTCCGGGAGAAAAGCGGGCTGGAGCTGAAACGACTGAATGTTCAGGCCTCTCTGAAAGGGAAAACGCTGCTGTTGGAAAACGTGGATATCGCCACGGCGGCATCCGAGCTGAAAGCCACCCTGACGGCCCAGCTGGATACGGCCCAATATGCCCGGAGCCGTTTTGATGCCGTGATCGCCGGCCTGAAGCTGGCACCTTCGGAGGCCTTTTTCTTTAAAAGCAGCCTCCGGCAGAGCCTGGCTTCGGTAAAGAATGAGGTCATCACCGGCCGGGGCCGGATCAGCGGAACCGTGGAAGAAATGAGCCTGGAAAACGTGTACCTGGCAGCCACTTCTAACACCCGGCTGAGCCTGAACGGCAAGCTCTATAACCGGCAGGTATTCGGGATGGATCTGCAGGTCAGAGACCTCTCCACCACCCGCCAGGACCTGAACCGGTATACGGGGGGCAAGCTACCGGAAAGCCTGGAGCTGCCGGAAAAAATGGTGCTGAACGGCTCGGTAAAGGGTACTATGGAAGATCTGACCGCCGATGTGTTCCTCAATTCCAGCCAGGGCGGTGCCCGGCTGGCCGGAAACCTGAAAAACCTTTCCAAAGTGCCGGCCTATTCGGGTACGCTGACGGTAGAAGACTTTGCCGTAGGGCAGCTGATCCGCAATGCCGACGTGGGAAGCCTGAAAGGAAAGGTGAGCTTTGAGGGCCGGGGATTTGATAAGCCCGCCGTGAAGTTTGACGGCCGGATCGATGAGGCAGGGTATGGCGGTGAGATTTACCGGAATATTGCCCTGAACGGTACGCTTGAAAATCAGCAGGTGGTGGCTAAGGGTTCTGTGGAGGACCCGAAGGCCCGCCTGACGCTGGATGCCGTGGTAGATATGCGGAATGAAACCATCACCGTGACCGGGAATACGCGCATTGAACAGGCGGATCTGAAGGCGCTGGGTGTGACCAAAGAGAACCTTATCCTGAAAGGTGATTTTGACATTAATCGGCTGGTGGCCGATCTCAAAAAGCCGTTTATTGACTTTAAAGGGCGGAATATCACGGTGCTGAAAGACTCAGCCAGCTACCCGATAGGCGACCTGACCGTGCTGACGGAGTACAGCGAAACCCTGAAAAGGCTGGACCTGACCACCCGGTTTATGAACCTGTCGCTGTCGGGGAATTTTGAGTACGACAAGCTGCAAAGCATCCTGATGACCGAGGTGAATAAATACTTTAAGCTGCCTGATTTCCAGCCGGCCAGTGACACCCTGGATTATTACTTTGACATTAATGGAAATATCAGCTACGATCCCGTTTTTACGGCTTTTGTGCCTTCCCTGAAGAATTTTAAGCCCGTCACCATAAATTCCAGCCTGAAAAGCGAGGGGGAGATCCCTTTCTCGGGGCATATAGCCGTGCCTTACCTGCTGTATGACTCCATCCAGGTGGTGAATACCACTTTTGATTTTACGGGAGACGGTACCCGGATCCAGTACGGGCTGCTTTCCGACCAGATATCCACGCCGGCTTTCCGGCTCAGGAAGGCCGATCTCCACGGGAAGCTGCAGGAGAATGTGGCCTCGTTTGACCTTTCGGTAAAAGACAGTGTGGATAAAGAGATCCACTCGCTGGCGGGGTTCCTGGAGAGCGACGGCTCCCGCGTGAGGATCAGTTTTGACGAGACCGGCAGCAAGCTCTTTTACGAAGACTGGGGCGGAAACCCCTACGGGTACATCGACTATTCTTCCGCCGGGCTGTATGTCAATAACGTGGTATTCTCTTCCGGCGAGCAGGTATTACGGGTAAACAGCGTCAGCGAAGTGCCGAACAGCCCGCTGACGGTTTTTGCGGAAAGGCTGGATCTGAACTTCCTTTCCCGGGCCATATGGCAGGATTCCACCCTGGCCTCCGGTTACCTGGACCTGGACCTGCAGCTGGTGAATTACATGGGGGATGAGGGCATGGCTTTCACCGGCGAAGTGGATATTGATGAGTTTCATTTTAACCAGGTGGCGCTGGGTGACCTCCGGGCCAAAGCCGAAAGCGATAACCTGAAGGAGATAACCGTGTACGCCACTTTGAGCGGACTAAATAATGAGTTTGAGCTGAAAGGGGCTTATTTTACCCGGAAAGAGGAGTCACTGGACTTCAAGCTGGATATCGGCGGGCTGGATATCAAAGCGCTGGAACCTTTCCTGAAGGAAGTAGCCTACGAAATGAAAGGCAGTATCAAGGGCGATGTGACCATCAAGGGCTCGCCGGCCAAGCCCCGGCTGAACGGCTCGGCGGTATTTGACAGCATGGCGTTCCGGATAAAAGAAACCGCGGCCCTGCTTCGTATCAGTGACCAGACCCTGAAAATAGACCAGTCGAAGATCCTGTTTGACAAGCTGCTGGTAAAAGATGCCAATGGCCGCGATATGGTGATTAACGGGTCAGTGGACCTTTCCGGCCTTCCCGATTTCCGGTATAACCTGGACATCACCACTACAAATTTCCTGATAGCCAACTCGGAACGCGGGCAAAGCGAACTCTTTTACGGCACGGCTTACCTGGACAGCAAGCTGAATGTATGGGGGGCTAACAGCGAGTTCCGCCTGACGGGCGATATCACCGCCAAAGACAAGACGAACCTCACCCTGCTGCTGCCGGATGAAAGTGTAGGTGAAGACCTGAACTCGGTGGTGACTTTTGTGGATTTTCGCACCCCGGACAAAGTGATCCGGCGGGAGACCAAAAGCACGCTTTCCCTGGCCAATGCCGTCAATATCAATGTGGTGGTGGACGAGAAATCTACCATTAATATGCTCATGAACCCCATCACCGGTGATATGCTCTCCGCCTCCGGCAATGCCCGGCTGAACATTGGGTTTGATAATGCGGGCGACCTCTTCATCATCGGTGAAATGAATATTGTGAAAGGAAGTTATGAACTGACTTTCCAGACCATTAAGAAGCGCTTTGAGATCACGGAAAACAGCAAAAGCAGCATATCTTTTGCCGGTGATCCCCTGAAAGGAGTAATGGATATTACGGCAGAGTACAAAGTGCCCGGCCGCAAGGATGTGAGCACCTACCCGGGCCTGAAAGATGAAGACTCCGCACCGGAAAAGGTTTTTGCCGATATCCGGGTAGACCTGGTACTGAAGGGTGAGGTAATGAACTTGTCGGAAGTGGACTTCCAGATCGTGGCCAAAGAAAACGAAGTGGGCTCCATGGCCTCGAAGCTCCAGGAGCTGGGCTGGAGTATTGTGAATGACCGGGGCGAGAAAAAAAGCGGCACGGAAGGGGCCGTAACCAGCGCTAACCGTGAGGTGCTGAAGCAAAACGCCATTATGCTGCTGGTGGCGGGGAACTTCTCGGCCGCCCAGATTTTTGACAGCTTTACTTCTTCCAGCGGGGCCGGTTATGAAGACCTGGCCCGGAGAAATGTGAGCCAGATGATCTCTTCCCAGCTGGAAAGATATGCCTCCGGCCTGATCAAAGGCGTGGACCTGAATGTGGGGCTCCAGTCTTCAGGTGGCGTGGCAGAGGGCGGTAGTGACCGGAGCACGAACCTGAACCTGGGCGTAAGTAAGCGGCTGGCGAACGACCGGCTGATCTTCTCGGTAGGTAAAAACTTTGAGCTGGAAAATAAAGACCTGCAGTCGGATGAGATCTTTGATAATGTGGAAGCGAACTGGCTGATGACCACAGACGGCCGGTACCGTCTGAAGGTGTTCCGTAAAAACCGTAACCAGAGTGCCATAGAGGGGTCGGTGATTGAAACCGGGCTGGGCTTTATCATTGCCATTGACTATGACACCTGGAAAGACTTGATGAAAAGAAAGAAATGAGGAAACTACTGATACTTTTACTCCTGGCCCAGGCGGTCTTCTCCTGCAAGGTGGCGGATAAAATCCCGCCGCAGAAGCGCTTATACGGTGGAGCGTCAGTGGCCCTCATCAAGCACGACAGCCTGGCGGGGGGCGAGGTACCGGAGTTTAAGACCCTGCTGGAAGATGCCACCCGGCCGCGTCCGAACACCATGCTTTTCGGGTACCCGTACAAAGTGGCGTTTAACTATTTCCTGGGCAAGAAAAAGAAGGAGACCGGGCTGAAGGAGTGGTTCCGCAAGCGCCTGGGCGAGGAACCCGTCTTTGTGGATGGTTTTATGATCAACCAGAACGTGACTAACCTGAAGTCACTGCTGGATTCTTACGGGTATTTTAACGCTACGGTGCGGGGCGAGCTGGAGGAGAAAAAGGTGTTGGGTTTTGCGCGGTACCAGGTAGAGCCTAACCAGCGGTTCCGGATAGATTCCGTGCTGATCGACCCGCCGGCAGAAGGAGATTTCTACGAAGATTTCCTGAGCCTTTCCCAGCATTTTAAGCTGCCGCGCTACTTTAACCTGGAAAGAATACGTACTGAGCGCCAGAAGATGTACACGTCCATGCGGAATATGGGGTACTATTACTTCCGGCCGGAATACGTCAATATCCTCCTGGATTCCGCCCAGCGCCCTACCCACCTGATAGCCAAGGTGACGCCCCGGCAGGATATCCCCATGGAAGCCCGCCGGAGATACCAGATCAATAACATTTATGTGAACATTGATAAGCCCAGTAAGGTGGAGCAGCTGGATGAAAGCAACTCGTCTTTCGACTTTTTCCGCGGGCTGGTGCTGGATGATCCCGGTCAGAAATACAAAGAGAACATCTTCCTGGACGCCATCGCCTTCCGACCGGGTATGCTGTATAATAATGATGCGGTGACCATCACCAGTAACCGCCTGCTAAGCCTGCGAAACTTCCGCTCCATCCAAAGCCAGTTCCAGGTGGTAAACCGACTGGATTCCACGCTGATAGATGTGTATTATAACCTCCAGACCAATAAACGGAAGACCATTAATGTGGAAGCCAATGCTCTTACGCGTTCCAGCGGGCTGGCCGGTACGCAGATGAGCCTGAGCTGGAGAAACAACAATATTTTCCGGGGGGCGGAAAAATTTGAAGTAGGGGTGAACGGTAACTTTGAATTCCAGTTGGGCGGAAAGCGGGAGAATACGGAATATAATGAGAACTACCGGACCGGCGCCTGGACCTCACTGGAGTTCCCGCGGTTTATAGCGCCGTTTATCCGGATAGACCCTGAGGTCAGTAATGTACTTCCCAAAACCGTACTGCGGTTTTCCTATGAGAACTTTATCAAGCGCGGGCTCTATAACCTGAACTCGGCCAATGCGGAGTGGGGCTACGCCTGGACGCGCGTGAAAGGGGTGGAGCATGCCTTTAAGCCCTTCAAATTTACGTTTGTGAAGTCATCTAAGCTCACCACCGCTTTTATTGATGAAATCTTCAGTAAACCCCAGCTTATCACCATCCTGGACAATAACCTGATCCTGGGCTCGGGCTACGAGGTGGTGGTGACCCCTGCACGCAGCAGAAAGGGAATTTTCAGCTACAGGGGGGGTATTGACGCGGCGGGGTCTCTGCTCTCGTTATTTGATGCAATCAGTAAAAAGCCGGAGGATCGGGGCTGGATTTTCGGGGAGCGTTACAGCCAGTTTGTACGGGTAGAAAATGATGTCAGGTACCGCTATGACCTTAACCGCGACGTGTCCTGGGCTAACCGGGCTTTTGTAGGAGTAGGTATTCCGTACGGGAACCAGAAAACGTTGCCTTTCGTAAGCCAGTTTTTTGTGGGGGGAAATAACTCGCTACGGGCGTTCAGAGCCCGGGGAGTAGGCCCGGGAACCTACACCAAGGAGGGTGAGTCAGCTGCTGAAAAGTACCTCGCTACCAATACCGGCGATATCAAAATAGAATTTAATACCGAGCTCCGGTACAAGCTGTCCTCGCTGCTGAGCACGGCACTGTTTGTGGATGCGGGTAACGTGTGGATGTATAAGGATCCTCACATTTATGATGAAGGGGCCGTGTTCTCAAAGAGCTTCATGAAAGAAATGGCCGTGGGCGGGGGGATCGGCTTCCGGCTGGACTTCAGCATATTTATTTTCCGTATTGACGTGGCTACTCCCTTCCGTAAGCCCTGGCTGGAAGAGTCAGAACGCTGGGTATTTGACCAGATTAACCTGAAGAGTAAGGAATGGCGGCGGGAGAATATTATCTGGAATTTTGCGGTGGGGCTGCCGTTCTAGAAATAAAAGGGAAAGCTGCGGTATATCCGGTATTTAAATGTACCGCAGCTTTTATCTTTCTCAAAAGTCTTCGTCCAGTGAGAAGTTCATCTTCTCCTTATCCGCCGTCACGCCGGCCTTCTGGTATTCACCCACCCGCTTCTCAAAGAAATTGGTTTTCCCCTGGAGGGAGATCAGGTCCATGAAGTCAAACGGGTTAGTGGCGTTATAGACCTTTTGCAGGTTAAGCGACTCCAGCAGGTGATCCGCCACAAACTCGATATACTGGCACATCTGGGGCGCGTTCATACCGATCAGCGATACCGGCAGGGCGTCCGATACAAATTCCTTTTCGATCTCCACGGCATCCTTGATGATAGTATATACCTGCTCTTCGGGAAGCTGGTTCTTAATGTGCTTCGTGTAGAGGAGGCAGGCGAAGTCGCGGTGCAGGCCCTCATCCCGTGAGATCAGCTCGTTAGAGAACGTAAGGCCGGGCATCAGGCCGCGTTTTTTCAGCCAGAAAATGGAGCAGAAAGAGCCGGAGAAGAAGATGCCTTCCACGGCCGCAAAAGCGATCAGCCGCTCAATAAACGAGCCCTGCTCGATCCAGCGGATGGCCCATTCGGCTTTCCTTTTCACGCAGTCGATGGTCTCGATGGCATTCAGCATGCGCTGCCGTTCAGTGGTATCTTTGATGTAGGTATCAATGAGCAGGGAGTAGGTTTCCGCATGAATATTTTCAATCATGATCTGGAAGCCGTAAAAGCATTTGGCTTCGGCATACTGTACATTGGACAGGAAGCCCACGGCCAGGTTTTCGTTAACGATACCGTCAGAAGCGGCGAAAAACGCCAGCACATGCGATATAAAGTGTCTTTCCCCGTCATTCAGGGAGGCCCAGTCTTTGTGATCCTGGGAGAGGTCCAGCTCTTCAGCTGTCCAGAAGGAAGCTTCGGCTTTTTTATAGAATTCCCAGATATCATTGTGTTTGATGGGAAATATTACAAAACGCGTAGGATCATCCATCAGAAGAGGTTCACTCTTCCGCAACTCGTCATCGGTCATGGAGTAAAAATTTTAAGGTTTAAGAAAATATTCCGAACCCCGGAAATTTGGAAATTAAAAGTAGGAAGTTTGGATGGAAATCAAAAATTATATTTGACCAAAAGTTCGTGTCTTCTGGTAAAATGGGAGAATATCGGTACTTTTATTGCATTTCACTGAATTTATTTCCTACTTTGGAAAATATTCGAAATTGTAAACGTTATGCAGAGAGGAAATGGTTTAAAGTTCCGGTTGATCATAGGATTAGTGATGGCCGCAATAGCCTATTTCAGCTATATTGGAAAGTCGCAGGATAACCCGCTAACGGGTGAAAGTCAGAAAGTTAGCCTCTCGCCGGAAGAGGAGGTGGCCCTGGGGCTGCAGTCGGCACCCCAGATGGCCCAGGAGTACGGCGGGCTGTACCCGGATCAGCAGGTGCAGAACCAGGTGAATGCCGTGGGCCATAAACTGGTGCAGGTTTTTAACCGGGAGCTGGAGGCCAAAGGGATCAGGAATCCTTATAAATTCAATTTCTATGTTTTGCGTGACGGCCAAACGGTGAATGCCTTTGCACTTCCCGGCGGACAGGTATTTATAACCGCCGGCTTGCTGAGCCGGCTGAAGTCGGAAGACCAGCTGGCCGGTGTGCTGGGGCATGAGATCGGTCACGTGATCCACCGCCATTCGTCGGAGCAGATGGCCAAGACCGAGTTTTACCAGGGGCTGGCCGGTGCTGCCACCGCCTCGGCGGGTGACCTGGGCGCGGGGCAGATCGCTTCGTATGTGGCTAACATGAAGCTGATGAAATACGGGCGGGATGACGAGCTGGAGTCGGATGAATTCGGGGTGCACTACATGGTCAATGCCGGCTATAACCCTGACGCCATGATAGAGGTGATGGAGATCCTGGCGGAGGCTTCGGGCGGCGGAATGGACCGCGACGACTTTAACAGCACCCACCCCAGTCCGGCTAACCGCGTGGCCCGGATCCGGGAACATATCGTAAAATACAGGAGATAATTTCCTTTCCCTGATACTTTTTAGCAAGTTTAGGTCTAAATTTGCGAAAAATTTGAACAGATGAGAAAGGTAGTACTGGCTTTCAGCGGGGGTTTGGACACTTCTTTTTGTGTAAAATACCTGAAAGACGACAAAGACATGGAGGTGCATTCCGTACTGGTGGATACCGGTGGCTTTACGGATGCGGAGATCGCTGATATTGAGAAAAAAGCGTATGATCTGGGCGTTAAAACGCACTATACGGCACGTGTGGCCGATAAATACTACGAAGAGTGTATTCGTTTTCTTATCTTTGGAAATGTACTGAAAAATAATACCTACCCGCTGTCTGTGAGCGCGGAAAGGATATTCCAGGCCATCGCTGTGGCAGAATACGCCCGGTCTGTGGGCGCTAACGCCATAGCCCACGGCAGTACCGGTGCCGGAAATGACCAGGTGCGGTTTGATATGGCCTTCCGGATCATTGTGCCGGATGCAGAGATCATTACCCCCATCCGTGACCTGCGGCTATCCCGGGAGGCGGAGATCGACTACCTGAAGAAAAAAGGGGTGGAACGCGAGTGGCACAAATCTACTTATTCCATTAACCAGGGCCTTTGGGGCACTTCCGTAGGCGGAAAAGAAACGCTTAATTCCTGGGACGCGCTTCCGGAAGAAGCCTATCCTACGCAGTTATCGAAAACTGAGCCGTCAGAAATAACGCTCGGGTTTGTAAAAGGCGAACTGAAAGCGGTGAATGACCAGGAATTCAATAACCCCGTGGAGGCCATCCGGCGCGTGCATGAACTGGCCGCCCCGTATGCCATTGGGCGGGATACCCACGTGGGAGATACCATCATAGGCATCAAAGGCCGCGTGGGTTTTGAGGCACCCGCTCCGCTGATCATCATTAAGGCGCACCACCTCCTGGAAAAGCACGTGCTGACCAAGTGGCAACAATACTGGAAGCAGAACCTGGCCGAATGGTACGGTATGCTGCTCCATGAAGGTCATTTCAATGAACCGGTTCTTCGCGATATGGAAGCGTATTTCATCAGCAGCCAGGAAACCGTAACGGGCACCGTCAGGGTGAAGCTGGCGCCGTATAATTTCACGGTGCTGGGCGTACGGTCTCCCTTTGACCTGATGTCAGACGTGTTCGGAAGCTACGGTGAAATGAATAATGCCTGGTCAGGCGATGACGTACGCGGATTCTCAAAAATAGCCTCTAACCAGGTAATGATCCACCAGAAAATAGGGGAGCTGGCTAATAAAAAGTAATGAGTCGTAAGGAAAAGATAGTTATAGGAACGCTGGTAGTGGCAGCGGCGGCCATTCACCTGTTTCTGCTGGGGAAGTATGCCGTTAACCTGCCGTTTAAAGACGATTACCGGGTTTTTGTGAATTACCTGTATTATTTCTTTAATTCGGGTGAGGGGCTTTCCCTCATTTTCCTGCCGGATAACGAAAGTCACCCGGTGCTGATGCGGCTGATCACGCTGCTGCAGTATACCCTGGACGGGCAGCTGGACTTCCGGCATATCCTCTGGTTCTGTAACCTCTTCCTGCTGCTTATTTTAGTTACTTTAAGTGCTCATTTTTACCGGCGGAAGGAATACTGGAACATTGCGTTTGTGTTCCTGCTGGTGCTGAATACCATGCATCATGAGCTCTATTTCCGGACCGACGTGGTCACTTACCAGACGCTTTCTTTCTCGCTTTCGCTGTTTTTATTCTACGGGGCCGTGTACTATAACTCCCTGGGGCGGTGGATCCGGGCTTTATTCTATATCGCGTTTATCCTGACGCCCTTCGGGAGCGTAAACGGTATGCTGGCTAACGGGCTGGTGGTGGTCTACTTCCTGGTCAACCGCGAAAACCGGAACGCCCTGGTGACCACTGCGGTGCTGCTGGCCTTAGAGATCCTGTTTATAGTGGTATTTCTGAGCGGTGACGGGAAGTCTCTGAGCGTCTGGGAGAACATCCGCAAATATAATTTTGAACTGGTCTACGCCTATTTCCTGGCTATGGGCGGGGTGATGAACGTCATCAGCAATCCCACCACCTGGACCCTCCTGGTGGGGGTAAGTGCGGTGATCTTCGGTTATACGTTTTACCGGCTGTTTTTCCCTTTTCAGTGGCGGCTGGACTTTGAGAAGCTGCTCTTCATTTTCTGTGCGGGTTCCCTGGCACTGATCGTGATCCTGCGGTATAACTACTGGATGGCGGGTTATGTGAGCGTGCTGGAGTCGCGGTACAAGATTTACGGTACGCTGATCATCCTGCTGTTTTTTTCGGTGCTGGTGAGGCGTTTCAGCCGGATCCGGCCGCTGGTGGGGCTGTTTCTCCTGGGGCTGTTTGCCGCCGGCGTGTATAAGGGAACGGGCATGCTGAAAATTCAGCACACGGATCAGTGGGTGAAAGCCTATAACGTGGACCAGGATATTTACGAACAGGGCTATGCCCGGGACCTGTATATCAGCAAAGAGCGCAAGGAAAAACTGGAAGAACAGGGCATATATTCCTTTGAACCGGTGCGGAAGATGGCCGGCCGGATCCTGGTGGAAAAGAACCGCCTGAAGGAGATCTCCGGGGTGAGTATCGGAAACGCAGAGACAGATCCGCTTTCCAAAGGCGACTGGAGTAAAAACGTTTATCCCATTCAACGGCTGGAAGCTGACGGCGTATTTCCCTATAAAAAGTATTATTTTATCCGTTTCAGGGCCAAAGAAGGTAAATCCTCCCTTCACCCCATGGGCCCGCCACCCCACTCTGTTTTAAAGGGGCTGCCGCCCGAAACCGTGCAGGAACTGAGCATGGATTTTTATCCGCAGGTACTGACGGGCGTAGACTTCAAGGAGTACGAGGTTTACGGAACCGATGACCTGGGCTTATAATCCAGGGGCAGAAGATCAGCCACTTTATTAGACCAGCCCCAGTAATCGCCGGTGAAGAGGTTCAGCGGCGGGAAATAGCTGCCGTTTCCCTGGATCTCAATGGGCTCATCTTCCAGCATGCTTAATATGGAAGTCTGGGGCGCCCGGGCTCTTTTTTCCCGCTTGTAGTAGAGGTAAAGCGCTTCTTCCTTATGTAGCGTATTCACCACATACAGGTAATCCCGGAACATGATTTTCTTCACCCCTGCGGAATCTGTCAGCACCAGCTGGCGGGTGGGGATGGTGTCTTTGTAGAGAGAAAACCGGGAATCCGGTTCCCGCAGCACGGCCTGGAAATGCGCCAGGGAATCTGCGGTGTAGATCTCCTGGGGGTAGACAGGGCCTGATACGATGATCAGCCGGCCCGAAGCATCCACTTCTTTGAGCGTATATTTATCTCGCAGGGCCTTTACCCGGGCTTTTTCGAGGTTCCGGATCTCTACCATTTTCCGGACCGTGTAGCCGTCCTGCTGCACGGTGTTATGATAAAGGCTGCGGATGAATTTCATGAGGGAGGCGTTATAGGTGGCCTCGCGGTTCCGCATGTCGATTCTTGATACCGATTTCCGCTCCCGGAAGTAGGGGTAGCCGGCGTAGACGTTCGTGTTAGTCCGGAAATCAATACGGAAGATCTCCAGGTGGTATTCCAGGTCATAGCCCAGCGACTTATTCTGAATCTTCAGCGGAGCCACGGCAAATACCTCCAGGACATTGTCTGTTTTGTTATGCCGGAAACGCAGGTCGCCGGGGTTTTTTAAAATCGCGCGATCGGCATTGGACGTAGTGCCGATAAACGTTTCAAGGAAGAGGGTCCCCCAGGTTTTCCAGCCGTCTTTGTCGTAGGCCCTGATGGTGACCTCGCCCAGCTCGGTGCTCTTTTCCCGGAGCTGAATGACCAGGGGCTGCTCATGCGGCACGGTGATCACGATGAAAAACTTTTCAAAGCCCAGTACAGATACCACCAGCTCGTGTTTCCCCGGGCTGAGGCGGCTGAGGCTGAAAGCGCCGTTTTCATCGGTAGTGGTACCCACGGTGGAGTTATTGATAAACACACTGGCAAAGGCTACAGGCTTATGATCGGCCTGGGAGACCACGGTTCCTTTGAGCTGGGCAAATGTCCAGCAAGGCAGAAGCAAAAGCAGGAATAACTTTTTCATGCAGCAAACCTACGAAAATCTCGTAGTAAATCCATAAAAAAACCCCGAAACAAAGAGTCCGGGGTTTTTAAATTTAACGGTGAATCAATATTAATTGTTTTCAGGCCGCAGACTGCGCACCGTCTTACCTGCCCGCCACATTTCAGAATCCCGAAGCTCGGCCAGCTCGTCTTCCAGTTTTTCACGGTAATCGGCCTGAGAGTTGCGCTCAATAGAAATGGCGGCCTCATTCTGCGTCTTCACGCTGTTATATAATTTCTCGAAAACCGGCTTGGTGGCATCGCGGAAGGGCTTCCACCAGTCCAGGGCTCCCCTTTGAGCGGTGGTAGAGCAGTTAGCGTACATCCAGTCCATACCGTTTTCAGCTACCAGCGGCATCAGCGACTGGGTCAGTTCTTCCACGGTTTCGTTAAAGGCTTCAGAAGGCGAGTGACCGTTTTCTCTCAGCACTTCGTACTGGGCAGCAAAGATCCCCTGGATAGCGCCCATCAGGGTTCCCCGCTCACCGGTCAGGTCAGAGGTTACCTCTTTGTAGAAGTCGGTTTCAAACAGGTATCCGGAACCTACGCCGATGGCCATGGCGATACATTTCTCACGGGCTTTGCCGGAGGCATCCTGGTATATAGCGAAAGAAGAGTTCAGTCCTTTTCCTTCCACAAACAGCCTGCGGAGTGAAGTACCTGAGCCTTTAGGGGCGGCCAGGAATACGTCTACGTCTGCCGGAGGTACAATACCGGTTTTCTCTTTGTAGGTAATACCGAATCCGTGGGAGAAGTAAAGTGATTTACCCGCAGTCAGGTACTGCTTTACGGTAGGCCACAGTTCGATCTGCGCCGCGTCAGAAAGCAGGTAACAGATGATGGTACCTTTAGCCAGGGCTTCTTCGATCTCGAACAGGGTTTCGCCGGGCACCCAGCCGTCAGCTACGGCCTTGTCATAGGTTTTCCCTTTACGCTGTCCTACGATCACGTTCAGGCCGTTATCACGCATGTTCAGCGCCTGTCCGGGTCCCTGAACACCGTACCCGATCACCGCGATGGTCTCATCGGCCAGTACTTCTCTTGCTTTTTCCAACGGAAACTCTTCACGGGTTACTACTTCTTCTTCTATCCCTCCGAAATTTAACTTTGCCATTTTTTCTTCTTATTGTTTATAATTACGTAAATGATTTTATATTGCGTATTCCCATTCCATTTCCTCCGGAAGGTATTCTACCAGCCCCTGGGGGGTCTTGCCCACGGCCACGCGGCCGGAGCGTACAAATTCCGTGATGCCGTAAGGCTTCAGGTAGCGGAAGAACTCAAAGATCTCCTCTTCCGTGCCGGTTTTCTCGATCACCACGTAATCCAGCTCCCAGTATACCACCCAGGCTTTATAGACCTTATTGATGGTATCGATATCAATGGGTTTGGAGTTTACCGGCGTAGGGATCTTGAACAGGGCGATCTCGTTATAGACGATATCGTGATTCAGGTAGCCGAACACCGCCATGACCTCCACTACTTTCCGGATCTGGCGAACCAGTTTTTCCACTTCCTCCCGTTTGTCGTGTTTGATCACAATGGTAAACCGGGATACTCCCTTTCTTACGGTTTCAGAAACCGTCAGGGAATCGATGTTGATTCGTCTGCGGGTAAAAATGATGGTGATCTTGTTTAAAAGGCCTACCGCATTTTCACCGTAAACACATATGGTATATTGCGTCATCTTTGTTTTTATTTTAACCGGATTTCAGATACACTGGTACCTGCCGGAACCATCGGGAATACATTTTCTTCTTTTTCCACCACCACTTCCAGCACATAGCCCTTATCAGAGGCCAGCATCTGATCCAATGCTTCGCTGAGGTTTTCACGGGAGGTTACTTTATCAGCCTCCAGGCCGAAGCCTTTAGCTATGGTGATGAAGTCAGGGTTATGCAGCTCCACAAAAGAGTAGCGTTTCTCAAAAAACAGGTCCTGCCACTGACGTACCATGCCCAGGAAGTTATTATTCAGGATCACCAGTTTCACCGGTAAGCCTGACTGGGCTATGGTGCCCAGTTCCTGGATGGTCATCTGGAAACATCCGTCTCCGATAAAAGCTACCACTTCGCGGTCAGGGGCGCCAAATTTGGCTCCGAGAGCCGCCGGAATGGCAAAACCCATGGTGCCCAGGCCACCGGAAGCAATATAGGAGTGAGGTTTACGGAAGTCATAGTACCGTGCCGTTACCATCTGGTGCTGGCCCACGTCTACCACGATGCAGGCTTGGCCTTTCGTTTTTTCAGAGACCATTTTCACTACTTCCGCCATTTTTATCTGGCCTTCTCCTTGCAGATCCCTGTCGCTTACCAACTCTTTTTCCGGGGCTTCCAGTTTTCTGAATTCATTTTTCCATGCCGTAAAATCACCTTGTTTTACCAGCGGCATCAGCATTTTCAGCGCTTCTTTGGCATCGCCTACTACCGGTGCATCGGCATGCTTGATCTTATTGATCTCGGCCGGGTCTATCTCAATATGAACTATTTTGGCCTGCTTGACAAATTTTGCTGCATCTCCGGTTACGCGGTCGTCAAAGCGCATACCGATGGCAATGACTACGTCACAGCGGTCAGTCATCACGTTCGGGGCATACATGCCGTGCATGCCCAGCCAGCCCATGTAGTTCGGATGGTCTACGGAAATACCCGAAATGCCTAAGAGTGTACTGGCGCAGGGTATATCTGTTTTTTCCACAAATTCCCGGAATTCTTCCATGGCCTGGGAAATAAGGATGCCGTGACCAAAAAGGATATACGGTCTTTTGGCTTTATTGATAAGCTCGGCTGCTTTTTCCAGTTGCTCCGGTTTAGGTGTCACCCGCGGGCTGTAGGAGAGCAGCTTATCTATTTTCTTGTAGGAGAAGGGCTTTGTCATGGCCTTCACCTGGGCGTCTTTAGTGATGTCTATCAGCACGGGTCCGGGCTTACCGGAACGGGCTATGAAGAAGGCCTTGGCCATCACTTCGGGGATCTCATCCGGATCCACCACCTGGTAGTTCCATTTGCAGATGGGCATGGTCACCCCGATCACATCGGTTTCCTGGAAGGCATCCGTGCCCAGGAGGCCGGAGAATACCTGCCCGGTAATGGCCACAAGCGGTGTACAGTCTATAATGGCATCCGCGATGGGTGTCACCAGGTTAGTGGCTCCCGGGCCGGAAGTGGCCATACAAACCCCCACCTTGCCGCTTACCCGGGCGAAGCCCTCGGCCGCATGGCCTGCGCCCTGCTCGTGGCGGACCAGCACGTGGTTTATCCTGTCGGTATAATCGTAGAGCGCATCGTAGATGGGCATGATGGCACCGCCCGGGTATCCGAAAATAAGGTCTACCCCCTCCTGAAGGAAAGATTCCATCAGGGCCTGTCCGCCGGAAAGAAATTTAGCTGTTTCCACCGCTTCCAGGGTTTCTGTTTCTTCGCTTGTTTTCATATTTATTTATCAGTTACACAGCCTTCATCTGCTGCAGATACGTTCTTAAAGTATTTTCTCAGTACCCCTTTTTCTATAAATGGCGGGGTGAGTGGTTTCCAGTTTTTCCGTCTTTCGGCCAGTTCTTCGTCGGACACATGCACGGTCAGCTCACGGGTTTCGGCATCAATAGTGATCTTGTCGCCGTCTTTTACCAGGGCTATGGTACCGCCTTCGTAGGCTTCGGGGGAGATGTGTCCCACCACAAAACCGTGGGTACCGCCCGAGAAGCGGCCGTCGGTGATCAGGGCCACCTTATCTCCCAGCCCGGCACCCATCACGGCTGAAGTAGGCTTCAGCATTTCGGGCATTCCCGGTCCGCCGCGGGGGCCTTCGTACCGGATCACGATCACCTGGCCTTCTTTGATCTCGCCTTTGGCTATGGCCTCCAGCATTTCTTCTTCCTTATCGCATACTTTGGCCAGGCCTTCAAATTTCAGTCCTTCCTTACCGGTGATCTTGGCCACGCCGCCGCGCTCGGCCAGGTTTCCGTACAGGATCTGGATATGGCCGCTGGGTTTGATAGGGTCACTCAGCGGGTGAACGATGCTCTGGGTTTCAAAATTCAGCGAAGGCACATTCTCCAGGTTCTCTGCCACAGTCTTCCCGGAAATGGTCAGGCAGTCGCCATGGATCAATCCCTCGTTCAGCAGGTATTTCATAATGGCCGGCACTCCGCCTATGGCCAGTACATCTTCCATGTAATATTTGCCGGAAGGCTTCAGGTCCGCCAGGAAAGGGGTGCGGTCTGAAATGTCCTGGATATCTTTATAGGTCAGGGGTACATCCGCAGCATGGGCAATGGCCAGGTAGTGCAGCACGGCATTCGTAGAGCCGCCCAGCGCCATCACGATGGTCAGTGCGTTTTCAATGGACTTGCGGGTGATGATATCCCGCGGCCGGATATTTTTTTCCAGCAGGTTTTTCATGGCCTCGCCTATGGCCAGGCACTCGGCTATTTTGCCTTCGTGGGTGGCCGGGTAGGAAGAAGTATCCGGAAGGGTGATGCCCAGGGCTTCCAGGGAGGAGGCCATGGTATTGGCGGTGTACATACCGCCGCAGGCGCCCTGTCCGGGGATGGAATTCTGGATCACGCCCTTGTAGTCCTCGTCTGAAATGGCGTTATTGATCTTCTGGCCGTAGGCTTCAAAAGCCGATACGATGTCCAGCTTGCGGCCCTTGTAGGAGCCGGAGCGTACGGTACCGCCGTACACCATGATGCCGGGGCGGTTAATCCGGGCCATGGCCATTATGGCGCCCGGCATGTTTTTATCGCAGCCCACCACGGTGATCACGCCGTCATACCACTGGGCCGATACCACGTTTTCAATGGAGTCGGCAATGATATCCCGGCTGGGAAGCGAGTAGCTCATGCCGTCGTTTCCGTTCGTCATCCCGTCAGATACGCCGATGGTGTGAAAGATCAGTCCCACCATGCCGTTAGCCTGGATACCTTTTTTCACGTGTACGGAAAGGCCGTTCAGGTGAATGTTACACGGGTTTCCTTCGTACCCGGTGCTGGCAATCCCGATCTGGGGTTTGCTCATGTCTTCCTCCCGGAGGCCTATGGCGTAAAGCATGGCCTGGGCGGCCGGGTTACTGACTTCCTGGGTGAGGGTTTTGCTGAATTTATTGAGTTCTTCTGCCACTGTTTTTATTATTTTCGCTATTAGCGAATATTCGCTATTTTTCTGTTTTGCACTTTACAAGTCTAAGCGCTGCATGCATACCGTCCAAGAAATAATTAAAAAAAGATTAGAATTTACCCAAAAAACGGCAGGAAGGACTGATTAATACAAGTGTAAATTAGAAATGTTCAACTGGAGAGGGGTTCAGAGGCCCCGGATCTTCAAAACGGAATCCACCACTTCTTCGCGGTAATTGTGGATGTCGGACGGACAAGAAAGGACGCCATGCAGTAATTCGCCCGCTTTAGAGCCGATCTGGTAGGGAAATTGCTCTACGGAAGCGATGGGCCCGTTTTCCACGTGATCCGTAATGGGGAGGTTAGCAAAACTTAGAAAAGTGATATCCTTATTCAGCACCAGCCCTTTTTGCTTCACCACTTTAATGGCATCCAGGGCCACGTAATCGTTAAAGGCGATGATGGCTTCGGGCCGGTTTTCCAGCTGCAGGATTTCTTCTATCTGCGTGATGGTATCTTCTTTGGAGAGGTCCGTGGACCGGATATAGTTAGGGGAGGTCTCCAGGTTCAGTTCGTACATGCCCCGGAGATACGTATTCAGTCGCTCATCCGAAGATAAAAGATATGGCGGGCCGTTCAGAAGGGCGATCTTCCGGATGCCTTTCTGGTACAGGAATTCCAGTCCTGACCTCAGCCCGGCCTCCACGGATGACCGTACCCTGAACGAGGGGAAGCCTTTGGGGGTGCGGTCACAGAAAACCACGGGGATGCCGTAGCGTTCCAGCCGCTGGAAATGGTCGTACTCATTGGTGGTGGCCGACAGGGAAACGATGAGGCCGTCTACCCGCGCCCTTAGAAAATGCTCTACGGCTTTCTTTTCCCTTTCCATGTCATCGCGCGACTGGCTGATGATGGCCTGGAACCCGTTTTGTCCCAGCACATCCTCGATGCCGGCGATCAGCAGGGAAAAGAATTCTTCGTGCAGGTTAGGCACCACCACACCCACTGTAAACGTAGTGTTTTTCTTCAGCATCCTGGCGGCCGAATTACTCACATAGTTCAGGCTGAGGGCCAGCTCCGATACCCGCTCACGCGTACGAAGGCCGATCCGCGGGTTACCCTGCAAAGCCCTCGAGACCGTGGAGGGGGAGATCCCCAGCAGTGAGGCAATGGTTTTTATGGTAACGGTTTCTGCCATCTTTTTGGGTTAATAGTATGTCTTTATATACGCAGAAATAATTTGCGCACACGTTTGCAATTGCAAAATACGTCATTTTTGACGTAAATCAACGGGTCTGTTCTCTTTGTGTAGCCCGGCCCGTAGTTTATTTGCTTTTTCGGGACTATATTAATACATAATTTTGTAATGCTAAAAACCGGAATTAAAATCAACCGCCGGTTCGTCTCCATCTCTTAACGTAGCTCTGCTCCATGCGGAACCTTAGAATCAGTCCGATCATTTTAAAACAATTAAGCAAATTATGAAGGTAAAATTTCTCCTTTTAAGTTTCATGTTCCTCTTCTTCCATGAACTGATGGCCCAAAAGACCACCATCAGAGGGAAGGTAGTGGAAGCAAACGGTGATCCTGTCATCGGCGCCAGTGTGGTGGAAATAGGAACCACGAACGGTACCATGACCAACGCCACCGGCGAGTTTAGTCTGGAAGCCGGTAAGCCCCGGCCCCGGATCCGCATCTCCTCCATCGGGTATAAAACCGTGGAAATGGAGGTGACCTCCTCACCGGTTAACGTCACGCTGGGCTACGAAGACAGTCACCTGGATGAACTGGTGGTGACAGGTTACTCTACCCAGAAGCAGGGCGAGATCTCGGCATCTATTGTGAAAGTAAGCCAGAAAGAGCTGAAAGATGTGAAGTCACCTAACGTTTCTAACCTGCTGCAGGGAAAGATAGCTGGGGTGAATGTGGTGAACGGCTCGGGCCGCCCCGGAGAAAATGCCACCATCCGGATCCGCGGAAGGAGCTCTATTTCTTCCAGCTCTGATCCGCTTTGGGTAGTAGACGGGGTAATAGCGCACGGATCGCCGAACATTAACCCGAATGACATAGAGACGGTTTCCGTGCTGAAAGATGCGGCGGCCACCACCCAGTACGGTTCACGGGGAGCTAACGGGGTAATTGTGATCACCACCCGGAGAGCCGCTAACAGCGGGGCGGGTACGTTTACCGTGAATATCGCCTCCGGTGCAAGCCATTATAACCAGGGGAACTTTAAGCTGATGAACTCCCAGCAGATGTGGGATTATTACCAGACTTTTACCAATCCGAAGTCGATACCCGCAGCCATCACCCAGGATGTGTTAAAGACGAATTACAACTGGCTGGCTAACGGCACCCAGGCCGGAGCTTACCGGGATGTCAGCGGAAGCTACATGGGCAAAACCGACAAGACCTCGTTTTATGCCAGCGGTAACTACTATAAGGAAGAGGGTTCGGTGAAAGGGTATGAGTATGACCGGCTTACCGCCCGGATGAACATTGATCATAAGCTGACCAGCAAGCTGTCTTTTAAGCCTAAGCTCAATGCCTCGTTTACCTCTACTGATAACCGCCAGCATTCGCTGTACGATATGTACCTGAATATGCCCTGGGATGCGCCTTACAGCGCTGACGGGAAGATCCTGAACCCACAGGCGGGCGGCATTACCTGGTACGGAAGGGATAACCGGAACTACCTGTACGACCAGCAGTTCAACTACAGCAAAGGCCAGACCTTTGATATTCAGAGTAATTTTGATTTCTCTTACAAGATCAATAACCAGTTCTCGCTGGAGTCCATGAATAACCTGGCCTACTATAACCAGACCAGCATGTCCTATAGCGACCCGCAGTCTAATTCGGGACTGGCTAACAAGGGCTCCATTTACCAGTTCTCTAACCGGCGGATCGTGCGTTTCTTTAACCAGATGCTGAAGTACGGTAATTCTTTCGGAAAGCACGATGTATCGGCTTTCGTGGCGTATGAATATTCGGATTACGTTTACACCAGCGTAGGGCTTACCGGTAAGGGTATTGCACCGGGATCGCAGATCGTTGATAACGCCGCCGACTTCCTGTCGAAAGAAGGTACTAAAAACGATTACGCTTTCCAGTCGGGCATTTTCCAGGTGAACTACGGATTCCATAACCGGTATAACCTGCAGGCTTCTTACCGCCTGGACGGAAGCTCGCGGTTTGGGGAAAGCAAGCGCTACGGTAACTTTTATGCTGTGAGCGGGGCCTGGAATATCCATAACGAAGACTTCTTTAAGGTAAAAGCCGTGGATAACCTGCGTCTGAGACTGTCGTATGGTGAGGTGGGTAACGTACCTACCGGCCTGTATTCTTCTTACTCGCTCTATTCACTGAGCGGACAGTATAACGGTCAGCCGGCGGCTGTTCCGGGACAGTACCAGAACCCGCTGGTGAGCTGGGAAAAGTCAAAAGATGCTAACCTGGGACTGGAACTGGGCCTGTATAACCGACTGGATTTCACCTTAGACCTGTACAATAAAAACACAGACGGCCTGCTGACCTATATCACTTTCCCTTCCACAGCGGGATGGTCAGGATATTACCAGAACATAGGCTCCGTGCAAAACAAAGGGGTGGAATTCTCAGTTAACGCTTCACTGCTGGGCAAAAACAGCCCCGTAAGCTGGAGTGCCGGCTTTAACATAGCCCATAATAAAAACCAGATCAACTCCCTGAAAGACGGGGTAGATATCCCGGCCGGTAACAAGCGGTATTCCGAAGGCCGGAACATTGACTCCTGGTACATGCGGAAATGGGCCGGAGTGAACCCGGAAAACGGTGCTCCGCAGTGGGAAGCTGTTAACGCCACCACAGGTGAAGTAACCCTGACCTCAAACTATAACTCGGCTACACTGCAGTTTGTTGGAGTTTCCACGCCGAAATTCCAGGGTGGATTTAATACGCAGGTAGGCTTCAAAGGCTTTACCCTGAGTGGTAACCTGGCTTTCTCGAAAGGAGCTTACGCCTACCATTCTGCCCGGGAGCTGTTTGACTCTGACGGCGCCTACCCTTCGTATAACCAGCTTATGTTCAAAGACGGGTGGTCAAGGTGGTCCGCATCGAATAAGGATGCTACCCACCCGGCAGCGTCTTATAACAATACGAACGCTTCGAACAAAACCTCATCCCGGTACCTGGAAGACGCCTCGTTCCTGCGTTTAAGAAACGTGAACTTATCGTATGACATAGCGGGCAGTCTGGTTCAGAGGCTGAAGCTGAAATCAGCCAGCGTATATGTTTCCGGTGATAATTTATGGATAGCTACTCCTTTCTCAGGAATGGATCCGGAAGCAGCCCTGTACGGAGATGCCACCTCGCAGTATGCTTCTCCCAAGCGCGTATCATTCGGACTAAACGTATCATTTTAAGCAATCATGAAGAAGAAAATAATATATACACTGATTTGCGGAGTTTTAGCGACTTCCTGTTCCCTGGACAAGACGCCGTACACTGCACTGACCAACGAGTCGATTAAAAACACCCAGGGCGCCCTGGAGGTACTGAACCTGGGGAACTATCACACGCTGAAAAGCTGGGTGGAAAACTGGCACCGGGTAACCGAATACCCGGGCGATAATGTGGCCCTGAGCGGTACCACTACGGATAACCTGTTCTACAATTATACCTATCAGCGCCTGGTGACCAATAGCCGGGTGAATGATTACTGGTCTAACTCTTACAAGATCATTGCGGGTACCAACGCCATCCTGGGCCAGCTGAAGGAAGGGGAGAGCACCTCCTCTGACCAGATCATTGCTGAAAACCTGTACCTGAGAAGCCTGATGTATTTTTACCTGGTGAACGTGTTCGGGAAGCCGTATAATCAGAACCCGGCCCAGAACCTGGCCGTGCCGCTGCAGCTGAGCGACGACCCGTTCGAGGTGCTGCCCAGAAATACAGTGAAAGAAGTTTACGACCAGATAGAGGGTGACCTGCTCAAAGCCGAAAAGCTGTTTAACCAGTATAAAAGCAGCATTTACGGTAGCGTATATTCTGCCCAGGCGCTACTGGCCAGGCTCTATATTTACACCGGAAATAACCAGAAAGCCCTGGAGTACGCTAATAAAGTGATCAGCTCGGGTAAATTTTCCCTGCTGACCGCGGCTAATTATACGCAGATCGCCACAGGTGTGCCGGAAAATAACCCGGAGAATATCTTCGCCATCCGTTTTGTGAAAGATGTGGATTACGCCAGTAACGGCTGGTACACCATCGGTTCCCTGTATGCCAGCATCAGCGGTTCAGGCTGGGGAGAGATGTATGCTTCCCGCACTTACCTGGAAGAAGTGAGAAAATACCCGGAAGACGTACGGTATAAGTTCATTGCCCCGAAAATCCTGAATAACAGCACCCAGCTGCAGGCCTATTACGTGACCGATGACTACAAGTACGCCAGCGTACCCGTGCAGAAAGAAGGCGATGATTATACCTATACAGAAAGCGGTGCTTCCAAAAAGCTGACCCGCAAGTCTAACGGTGCAGGTGCGTGGCTTTATTACATTACCATAGGCGGAAAAGAGAGATCCGCACTGGTAGATTATACGCTGGAAAACCGGAACGGGTTCCTGAAGTATTATATCACCAAATGTTCCGGACAGGAAGGACAGGCCCACCTGTGGTCGCCACCGATTTCCCGCCTGGCTGAGCTTTACCTGATCCGCGCAGAGGCCAATGCCAAACTGGGCAATACCGCAGCTGCTCTTACCGATGTTAACCTGATCCGTACGCGGGCGGGCATTCCGGCCGCCGGACTGTGGACAGCCGATAACCTGGGCACTAAAACCGCCCTGGATGTAGTACTGGCCGAAAGAAAGCTGGAGCTGGCCTGGGAAGGGCACCGGAAGTTTGATGTGTTCCGGAACGGTTATACCCTGGACAGGAAATACCCGGGTACCCACCTGAGTGTGACCACGCCTTTCTATACCGTGGAGCCTTCTTCCAAAGTGATCGTAGAGTTCATTCCGGAACAGCAGATCGTTTTGAGCAAGAAAATCCTGACGCAAAATGAGTAGACGCAGTTAAGCGGGAAAGTACTGACCCGCCCCGGATCCGACCTGAAAAGGCCCGGGTGCGGGGGAATACGGAAGGTGTCTGAAAAGGGAGTTCGTTACAGCAGCGAGCCTTCTCCTTTCAGGCACCTTCTCGCTTTTTCCTCAATTTGCGCACACGTTTGCAACCCCCCGATCCCTCAGCATTTTAGCCCGAAAAGCGCCCTTTTCGTACTTAAACTTCCCGTTTTCGGTTTTCTTCGCTTTTAATCCGGTGAATAGATCCATAAATTTGTACTGCCGGAAATTTCCGGCCCCTTCTCACCTTCCTGCAAGCGAATCTCCGCACCCTGGTCAGAAACATACGTATAACCTTAAAAAACGGAGCAAGTATGCAAACTTCCTCGTGTAAGCAAACTTTCTTTTTATGGGCAAAACCCGGTTTATTCACCCTCGCATTAGTATTCTCCTTATTCCAGGCCCGGGCCCAGTCCCGCACCGATGAATCTTTTAATGCCGGCTGGCAGTTTTTCCGGGTGAATAACAGCACCTTCTTTTCCGACTTTGATAACGGCGCGAAATACGTGGAGGCGCAAAGCCAGTGGACCGCCCCGGAAGTCTGGGAAGACGTGACCCTGCCGCATACCTGGAACAGCGAGGATATGCAGCGCGACAGGAATTTTTTTGAAGGCAAAGGCATCTATAAAAAGAAGTTTTCCATAAACCCGGCACATAAAGACCAGAAACGTACTTTCCTGAAGTTTGAAGGGGTAGGAGCCGTGGCCCAGGTGTACATTAATGACAATTACATCGGGGAGCATAAAGGCGGATACTCGCATTTTGTGTTTGAGATCACAAACTCGGTTTTTTACGATAAGGAAAATACGGTAACGGTAATAGCCGATAACAAAAGCCGGCGCGACGTGATCCCCATTAACCAGTTCCTCTTCCCCGTGTACGGCGGGATTTACCGGCCGGTACACCTCATCACCACTAATAAAACGGGCTTTTTAGTGACCGATAATGCTTCTCCGGGTGTTTATATCCGCCAGAAAAATGTGTCGGCGAAAAGCGCCGAAGTGCAGGTGGAGGCTAAGCTGGAGACCAAAGAAAAAACGGCTCAGAACGCGGAGCTGGTGACTGAAATTAAAGATCATACCGGTAAAACCGTGGTGCAGCAGAAAAGTGCCGTGAAAATCGGGCGCCAGGGCGTTACCTATACCAAAGAACTGATGACGCTGAAAAACCCGCACCTTTGGGACGGCGTGAGGGATCCTTACCTGTATTCGGTGACCGTGCGGCTGACCGCCGGGGGCCAGGTGCTGGATGAAGTGACTCAGCCCCTGGGCCTGAGAACCGTGGAGTTTACAGCGGGCCGGGGCGTTTTACTGAACGGAAAGCCTTACCCTATGTACGGGGTATGCCGCCACCAGGACCTGTGGGGCAAAGGCTCGGCCCTGTCTTTTGAAGACCATAAGCGTGACATGCAGCTCATCCGGGAAATGGGCGCCACCACCATCCGTTTTGCCCATTACCAGCAGTCGCCGGATGTCTATTCCCTGGCGGACTCCATCGGCTTCCTGGTGTGGGCCGAGGTGCCGTTTGTTAACCGTGTTTCTTTCTATGAGAACGATAACGCCAAACAGCAGCTGACCGAGCTCATCAAGCAAAACTTCAATCACCCGTCTATCTACGTCTGGGGCATGCATAACGAGGTATACTCCACCACGGCTGACGCCCAGGTGCCGGTACTGACCCGGGAAATGAATGACCTGGCTAAAACCCTGGATCCCGACCGCTATACCGTGGCTGTATCCGGCTATAACGTGATTGACCGTCAGGAAAACCTCAATACCGATATCCAGGGGATCAACCATTACTTTGGCTGGTATGGCGGTAAGATAGAAGACCTGGAGCCCTGGGCTAAATCGGTACAGAAAGACTTCCCGGAATACCGGGTCATCCTTTCGGAATACGGGGCGGATGGCAATATGGACATCGGGCAGGAAGAGGTAAAAATGCCTGACAATGTGGTGCGGGGCCGGTCGTTTCCGGAAAACTACCAGACCGAAACCCATATTCAGCAGTGGGCCATCATTGAAAAGAACCCCATCATAGGGGCGTCTTACCTGTGGAATATGTTTGAGTTTGCGGTGCCGGCGTGGAACCGCGGCGGGGTAAATGCCCGTAACCTGAAGGGGCTGGTGACGTTTGACCGCCAGCGCAAAAAGGACTCCTTTTACTGGTACAAGGCGAACTGGAACCCTGAGCCTATCCTCTACCTGGCTAACCGGCGGGATGATCAGCGCACCCACGCCATAACCCGCATACAGCTTTTCTCTAACGCGCAGGATATCCACCTGACCGTAAACGGGAAGGAATATGCCGTGAAGCAGGGCGTGAACAGCAAACACTGGGTGGCTGAAAATGTAGAATTACAAAAGGGCAAAAACCGGGTCGAAGCCCGGGCCGGAGCCCTAAAGGATGAAATGACCTGGGAATTAAAATAACGTCCCGGAACTAAAGAAAATACCTATGCGAATTATCTATCTCTTATTCTCACTCCTGCTGCTGGGGCAGGAATCCCGCGGGCAGGCGCACGTGGCCGTAATTCCGCAGCCTAATGCCGTTCAGCTAAGCGGGGGGCAGCTGGCTCTTCGGGATAACAGTTTTGTAAGCGAGTCGGATGCGCTCCTGTTCGGTGACGCGTCAGCGCTTTTCCGGGAGCAGCTTTTTGCGCGGGCGGGCTTTACCTGGTTTAAAACAGGAGAAAGCGCTAAGGCCATCCTGATCTTTAACCGGAACCCGGCGCTTCAGCCGGAAGAATATATCCTGAACATCACTGCCGGCCGGGTAACGGTGGAGGCTTCCGCCAAACCCGGTGCTCATAACGCCGTGATGAGCCTGCTGCAGATGATGGTGTTCGGGAAAGAGGCCGGCGTATGCCGCATTCCCCTGGGCAAGATCCGGGATAAGCCGGAATATGCCTGGCGGGGTTACATGCTGGATGAGTCGCGCCACTTCTTCGGAGTGGAAAAAGTAAAGCAGATCCTGAACTGGATGGCTTTCTATAAGTTGAATAAATTTCACTGGCACCTGACCGATGAACCGGCCTGGCGACTGGAAATTAAGAAATACCCCATGCTGGCGCTGGTAGGCGGCATTGGAGCATTTACCGATCCGCTGGCAGGAGTGAAATATTATACCCAGGAGGATATCCGGGATATTGTGGCGTATGCGGCCAAACGCCAGATTGAGATCATACCGGAAATCGATATGCCGGGGCATGCCACTGCCGCTAACAGGGCTTACCCGCAGTTTAGCGGTGGCGGAAGTAAAAACCACCCGGATTTCACCTTCCACCCGGCTAAAAAAGGCACGTACACTTACCTCACTAATATCCTGAAAGAGGTAAACGTGCTGTTTCCTTCCGGCCTGGTGCACCTGGGCGGGGATGAGGTGTCTTTCGGTTCGGAGGCCTGGAACAGTGACCGGCTGATCGACAGCCTGAAAACGCGTCAGAAATTTACCACGAATAAGGAAGTGGAAACCTATTTTATGCGCCGCATGGCCGATTCCCTCTTTCAGATGAATGCCCGGATAGGGGTGTGGGATGAGATGGCCGACAGCGGTTTACCCAAAGACAAGGCGGTGCAGTTCTGGTGGCGGCACGATAAGCCGGAGCAGCTGCAGCTATCGCTTAAAAACGGGTACGCCACGGTGATCTGTCCGCGGATTCCTTTCTATTTTGATTTTGTACAGGAAGAAAATCATCGTTACGGCCGCAAGTGGGGCAAGGCGTTCGGCACGCTCCAGGCGCTGTATGAATATAACATGGAAGACCTCCGGAAGACCGAAACCTACCGCGGCCAGGTGCTGGGCGTGCAGGGGAACCTCTGGACCGAAACCGTCAACACCCCCGACCGCCTGGACTTCCTGACCTTCCCGCGGCTGGCGGCCCTGGCGGAAGTGGGCTGGTCAGACGGCAAGGCCAAAAATTACGGCCGCTTCCTGGATGAGCTGAAAAAGCACCTGGGCCTGTACCGGGAAGAAAACCTGTATTTCTACGATCCCTTTGACCCGGCTA
>JAHBUH010000014.1 GCA_019638185.1 Leadbetterella sp. | reverse complement strand
TACTCGTCCCGATAGTTCTACCAAAGTGCCTTTTGTAAGTAGCTTGGCTACATTCGGGGTTATCCAATAGGAGCAGTCGAAATAGGTTGTTTGCTCAATGCGTTCGCCCTGTTTGTTACGGTAGCTGTCGTTGGTCGCTACTGAAAAATTTACTACTTGTTTGTCCTGTGACGTTGTGCGTACTTCCGCATCTCTTGTCAGTCTTCCTGTAATGTTCATGATTTCTACTTTTTTGCGTTATTAATTTTGTTCTGATTTTTCCCTTGATTTATTCGGCAATGAGAGGAGGTGCTGAAGTTTCGTTTCACTCTTTTGCCATTTTCAATGCTGTATTTTTTCATTTCTGACATTTTTTTTATTCGTCTAAAGAGCCGGAGTATGCTTTGTTTCGTTTCACGAGCATAAAAAGGTTAGTGTTTAGCAGGAACAAGGTTTTGTCAAAAAAATACGACCCGAATGGGTGGAGATTTTTTTGCAAATCTGGAAGGCACGACCTTGTTCCTGCGTTAAGAACACGGAAATACCTTTGCTCTTGAAATGGAACAAAACAGCATATCGGTTCTTGAATAAAAATCATGTGGAAGCACGTGAAAAAGGCATTGAGTAAATGGCCTTGTGATTACAAAACCTGCAATTACATTTTGCAGAATTTATAAATTTGGAGTTTAGTATCTTAAAGTATTGTGGCTTTTGGAAGCCACGTAAACGGTACTGAAAAATATTTATTGAGGATATATTAGGAGTTTTTCAGTATGGTTTATTAACTCATCCTGCCAAAGCTCTTTTATTGCATGGGATGGGCGCTGGAGCAATAAATGTGCTTTGAAGATTAGTATAGGCTAAAAAAAGCCGAGGATTATTTACCTCGGCTATCTGTATAATATTATATGCAATTTATTTGGTGACATTGAAAAGTTTAGCCATATAAGCTACGGTAAATTCAAAAACCTGCTGTTTTGAGTATTTAATTAAGTTATTGTCATCACCATTGATAAGACTCTGGATATACCTTTCTTTTTGTAGCACCGGAGCGTCGACACCAAATAGCTTTCTCCAGAACATATCAAACATATCTCGGTAGTATTGTATTGTTTTCTTAACCTTTTCATTGACGATTACCGTATTGAGAAAAACCTTTCTTTCTGCATTGTCAAATATTTTAAAAGCAAAAGATTCTTCGTTGATGTTTATAGCAGAGACAAAAGTTTCTTGTTCATTTAGTCCATGGAAAGGTAGAAATTTTATTGCATCTTCATTCTCGTAAACCTGTATAACAAAATCATTCATGAAGACAATAAAAGGGTTTTTATCATCAGTAAATCCAATGTAGTTTTCTGTATATATCGCGTTTCCTCCAAGAGTTTGGAGATGTGTCACCGAAAGGGGGATGGATGTGTCACCATTTTTTTGGAGGATACTGTGACGTAACTTCTCCTTAAACTCAGGTGAAAACGCCAAAATATCTTCACAGACTGCACTTCTGTACAACTGTATGTGAAAGAAGTTACGAATTGTAACAACATCAGCTTCGCTCACTATTTTGAGACCTGAAAGATCTGCTTGTCGGAAGTGTGGTAGTATGTTTTGAATAAATGGTGTTTCAATATCTGTAAACAGGTTTTCGCAATCACTACAAAATACGTAATCCACTGAAAATGGAATGGATTTCGCATTTTCAATTTCTTCCTCTGTTGGTTTTCTTCCAATTGTAGTCTCGAGGGTCAGCTCATCAAGACGTTGGAAATTAAAGTCTATAAATGGATTGGTATTATCCAGAGCAAAATATAATCCTTTCTCGCGTTCATTACTACCTTCTATGTTAAGACAGGTGCGGATAATTGCATCAGTAAGATAGTGAGTATTCTTTTTGTTTGCTTCGCGTTCAAGACACAGTTTACATAAAGACATAGTTTTTTTGTTTAAAGAATTGTTGTAAGTAAATTTAAAAAAAAGAATTTTATTAAAAGCACCCAGCTTCTCGAAACAAACAAAGCAGGAAATCATCCTGCTTTGTTTAGTAAGCAATAATTCTAAACGAGAACTTCTTTCTCCATTTCTGCAAATGATGCTTCCATTCCAGCAAATTTATGCGATACCAAATCCATATCTTTACTTATTTTCTGGCTTGTAATTTTAGCATAAATCTGTGTGGTAGAAATATTTTTATGCCCCATCATTTTACTAAGGCTTTCAAGTGGTACGCCTTCAGTCAAAAACATTGTTCCAAATGTGTGTCTTGCGGTGTGAAAGGTTACTTTTTGTTCTGTAACAATACCTAATTCTTGAATTAGTTTGTCTATATGGCTGTTACAAATTTTGTTTGTAGGAACAGGAAAAATAGAATCATTTCGGGTGGTACCTTTATATTTTTCAATAATTCGTTTGGGTATTTCCATAAGCCTTACATTAGAAGCAACATCAGATTTCTGTCTTCGGCTTATAATCCAATCGTGACCATCAAAAAAGGATTGTATGTTAGTACTTTTAAGTTGTTTAATATCTATGTAAGATAGTCCTGTAAAACAGCTGAATACAAAAAGATCCTTTACAATTTCATAATTTTGTTTTGAAGGATTGTGTAATAACAGGGATTCAACGTTTTCCTTAAGTAAATAGCTACGGTCATTTTCCTTCATCGATATTTCATAATCTTCAAAAGGATTTTTCCTGATAAGACCGTTTTTGACAGCTATTTCCGCAACACGATAGAGTGGCATAGTATATACCCAAACAGTATTGTGTGTGCACTTTTTGTCTATTCGAAGGAAGAAATCAAACTCTCTGATAAAATCACACGTCAATTCCCTGAACGCCATGTCATCACGATGATACCTGCTTTTGATAAATTCAGCAACGTGGTTATAGACAATTTTGTACTTGTAGTAGGTACTTTCGGAGCGTTCTCCTTGTACTACCATTTTCCCAAAATCATCATTGTTCTTTTTAAATACTTTCAGCAAGGAATCTTCCATAATACCAACACCGAGAAATGCAAGTTTCAGCTTTTGTGCCGTTACAAAACCCTCGTGTTTCAGCATATCTTCATAAAGGGTATCGATACGTGCCCTTATATTATCCAATTTTTGGTTAATACCTAGTGCTTTTGCACTCTTACCTTCAACTCTTCCATACTTTAAATCCCAATTCTTTGGATTGATCTCTAACTTTGTTCCTAAAGTCTTAGGTGTTCCATCAATAGTAATACGTGCCATAATCGGGGCATTACCGTTCTTTTTCGGCTCGTTCTTTTTCAGGTAGAAAAGTAATTTGAACGTAGATTTTTTTGTCTGCTCCATAACTCAAATGTTTAATGTTTAAAATTAAATTGTATTGAGTTACAAGGGAATATGAAAAATAGGGCAAAACACTGAAATATAACCTGTTACATCTTTGATTACCTTTGCTAATCGGTAACGAATTAGTAACCTATCTTTGTATTTTTAAGACCAAAACCTATCAGACACCGAGTTCCAAACTAAGACTACTGTTTTATAAAGCATTGTATATAAACGGTTTTAACCGTTTTGCTTATTTTTGCTTTATACTAATCTTTTTTGTTACAAAAAAACGAATTTACGATTTTGCATGAAAATAACTTCGCAAAAATCTGTGGCAGGGATATAAACAAAAGAACGGAGGGGCATCGGGGCTCCTCCGTCTGTTAATTTAACCTCTATTAAAAGAATCCTAATTTGTTCTCGTGAAAGGGCAGGGCCTGCCGGGTGAGGCAGTACCAGCCAACTTCCAAAGGTATTCTGCTGCATTTTTATATGATTTCATTATCCTGTCTGCTGTTTTCACTATTCTGTGATATTTTCATTATTCGTGCAAAAAATTAGAATATTCAAATAAAACGGGTATATTCACGTTGAAAACTGATAACCTGTTCCTGAAGAAAATGATAAGTTTAACGCCTTCATTCTCGGCTAAACGCAAGCTGGTGGATATTGTGGAGAACCGCACCGTGCATACCCTGAACAGTGCAGAGCTAAGCATTTACGAGACCCATCAGAAGGCGAAAGATATTCAGCTGCAGTTTACAGATCCGCTACTGGCCAGCATGATCCGCGGGAAGAAGATCATGAGCCTTTCCCATAAGCCGGCCTTCGGCTTTCTGCCGGGGGAGTCGCTGGCGCTGCCTTCGGATGAGCCCATGTGCATAGATTTTCCGGAAGCCACGCTCCGGAATCCTACACAATGCCTGGCGCTGGCCATATCGCGTGAGTGGCTGCAGCAGACGGTAGATTTACTGAACCAGGGCGGTGGACGGGTAGACGGAACCGAATGGAGCAGCCTGAATTTCAATTACCGGTTTACCAATGACATTACCATTAACCAGATCATCCAGCGGCTGATCTTTATTTTTACAGAGAATCATCCATCCAAAGATATTTTTTCCGAAATGCTGCTCCGGGAACTGGTGATCCGTATCCTGCAGTTTGAGAACCGGGACCGGTATGGCCTGAATTCGGTGCTGGATAGTAACGCTGACGCTTTCTCGCACGTGATCCGCTTTATCCGGGATAACCTGACGGAGGAGCTTTCGGTGGAAGTGCTCAGCCGGCTGGCCTGCATGAGTGAATCTAAATTCTACCGGTCTTTCCGGAGCGAAACCGGCCTCACCCCTAATGAATACATCATTGAGGAGCGCCTGAAGGTGGCCGAAAACCTCCTGGTTAACCCCGATGTGACCATAAAAGAGGCTTGGCTGGCCAGTGGTTTTAACAGCTTCTCTTATTTTTCCACGCTGTTTAAAAAGCGCAAAAAACTGACTCCTTCAGAGTTTAAGAGCAGGATGGGAGCCTGAAACCCGGTGCTGCCAAAAGTTTACTTAATTTTGAGGAAATTTTAATTCCCTATGAGCCGGTGTTTATGTTTTCTGGTATGGATTTGCCTTCCGTTTTTTGCAAACGGCCAGACGGATTCCCTCCTGAGCGAGCTGGACAAGGCCGTACAGAACAGGGTAAGGTATCAGAATGCCCGGGAAATCCGGATCGACAGCCTGAAGACCCTGTTTGCGGGCACCAGCAGCCTGGAAGACCGATACAGGGTTCAGTACCGCATATTCAGGGAGTACCGGAGCTACAATATGGATTCTGCCCTGGCTGTGGCGGTACGGAAGAAAGCGCTGGCCGAAGAAACGGGTAACCCGCGGAACAGGGATGAATCAGAGATGAATGTGGCGGAAATCCTGGGGATCATGGGCATGTACAAGGAGTCACTGGAGATCATGGACGGGATGGATATCAGCCGCATGGACAGGTCTCTGAAATCTTTCTATTTTCACCTTCACCATTCGCTTTATACCCGCCTGTCTGAAAATATGGCCAGTGAAAAGGGTCCTTACGAGCGGCTGCTGAGCACCTACCGGGACTCGCTCCTGAAGTATAATGACGAAGGTACCACCGGCTATGATTTTGCCCTGGCCGGAAAGCTGACCGAGCGGAAGCAGTACGATGAAGCCATGAAGGTTTTTAACCGGATGATCACGGAGAAAAAAGACAGCCTGTCTATACTGGCCATGGCGGCGTATGAGCTTTCGGAAATCTACCGGAAGCGGGGGGATTTTGAAAATGAGAAGAAATACCTGATCATTTCGGCTACCTCGGATGTGAAAAGAGGGGCGAGGACCTACGTTTCCTTAATTAAGCTGGCGGTGCTGCTGTACCGCCAGGGCGATGTGGACCGGGCCTACCGGTACATCACCTGCGCCATGGAAGATGCCTCCTACTCGAAGTCCAGATTCCGGACCCTCCAGATTTCCGAAGCCCTGCCGGTGATCATTGATGCGTATGATAAAAAAATGAAGGAGGAGAAGGCCAATCTCTTTAAATACCTGGTGCTGATCTCCTTTCTTTCAGTGATCCTGGTGCTGAGCATTATTTTTATTTACCGGCAGATGAAGAAGCTTTCCCAGGCCCGGAAAGAGGTGAGCCGCATGCTGGAAGATGTGAGGCAGATGAATATGGAGCTTTTTGAGCTGAATGAAAAGCTTTCGGATACCCACCGCATTAAGGAAGAGTACATTGGTTTTGTGTTTAACCTGTGCTCGGATTATATTGATAAAATGGAGAATTACCGGAAGGAGATCCACCGGAAACTGAAAGCCGGTAAGACCCAGGAGGCGCTTCAACTGACCGGCTCCACCTCGCTGGTCACCGATGAGCTCAAAGAGTTTTTCCGGAATTTTGATGCCGTGTTCCTGACCATCTTTCCGAATTTTGTGGAAGAGTTTAACCGGCTTTTACAGGAGGGCGAGAAAATCCTGCCTAAGCCGGGTGACCTCCTCTCGCCCGAGCTGCGGGTGTTTGCCCTGGTCAGGTTAGGCATCTCCGAAAGCAGTAAGATCGCTAACTTTCTGCATTACTCTCCCCAGACCGTTTATAATTATAACCTGAAGGTCAGGAATAAGCTGGCCATTCCGAAGGAAGAATTCACAAAGGTCATCCACCAGATAGGCCGATAGTGTTACTACAGGGCCTTCCTGATTCTACTTTTTTGTTTTTCTGGGTTTAATTTAACTTGCTATTAATAAGTGAGTTAATTATATTTTCCTTCTCTTTTTACCTACTTTGTACTTCTCCCAGCCGAGGAATGCCGTTTTGGACATTCTAGTTTTGTATCTGTGTTTTGCAGCGCCCCGGACCCGGGAAACGCTGCGTATTTAACCTTAAATTAATTGATATCTCTTATGAAAGGAAAATGGCCCCGAGAGGGCATGAAAGTTCTGTTTCTGCTGCTCTTTTTTACGTCCGGATTGTATGCCCAGAACAAAGTCAGGGGAAAGGTCACCGAAGCCGATTCGGGTGAGCCGGTGATCGGCGCTACGGTCAAAGTCAAAGGTGAGGTAAAGGCCACATTCACGGATGTGGACGGGAATTTTGAGATAGAGGCGCAGCCTGACGCCGTGCTGGTGGTGACCTACGTGGGTTATGAGACCCAGGAAATGCCGGTAAACGGAGCCGCTTCGGTGAGTATTAAGCTATCGAAAAATACGGAGCTGCTGAATGAGATTGTGGTGATCGGGTACGGGCAGGTGAAGAAAAGCGACGCCACGGGCTCCGTGCTGGCCATTAAGCCGGATCAGCTGAACCGGGGCCTCCAGGTGAATGTACAGGAGGCGCTGCTCGGTAAAATGGCCGGGGTGAATATTGTACCTTCCAGCGGAGCACCGGGGAGCGGCGCTACCATACGGATCCGGATGGGGGCCTCACTTTCAGCCACCAATGACCCGCTGGTGGTGATTGACGGGGTGCCCACGGATAATTCCTCGCTGAATTCCATTAACCCGAATGACATTGAATCCTATACGGTGCTGAAAGATGCATCGGCCACGGCCATTTACGGTTCCAGGGCTTCTAACGGCGTACTGATCGTGACTACCCGCAAAGGAAGCCTGTCCGGCGGGCGGCCTAAAGTGAGCTACAGCACTAACCTTTCCCTGAGCCAGGTACGAAATTATTACGATGTACTTTCTGCCGACGAATACCGCGACGCATTCCGCCGGTACGCCACTTCCGCCCCGGCCAGTTTCCAGCTGGGAAATGCGTCTACCGACTGGCAGAAGCAGATCTACCGGACAGGAGCTGGCCATGAGCACAATGTTTCCGTGACCGGTGCGGCCCGGCAAACGCCTTACCGCCTGTCTGTGGGATATACGGATCAGAACGGGATCATCAAAGAAAATAATTACAAGCGGACCAGCGGGGCCCTGGGGCTGTCGCCCAAGCTGCTGAATAAGCACCTGGCCCTGGACATTAACGTGAAAGGAAGCCTGGAAAATAACCGGCCGGTGTCTACGGGGGTGATCGGCAGTGCGCTGTCATTTGACCCCACCCGCCCGGTGCATGAGGATTATAACGGGAATATGGGCTTAGGCTATTATATCTGGAGGGATGGCGGCAAGCCCATCGTGCTGGCCCCCAGTAACCCGGTGGGTGACCTGGCGCTGAACGAAATGAAGGATAAGATAGGGCGGTCTATCGGGAACCTGGCCCTGGATTATAAAGTACACGGGCTGGAAGGCCTGCACCTGAATGCTAACCTGGGGTATGACATCCGGAAGAGTGTTTATGATGAATTTGTGCCGCAGTTTGCCCCTTCCACCTATACCTCTAACCAGAATAACGGAACCGGGAAGATCTATAACCGCGAAAGCCGGAACCGGAATTACCTGCTGGACCTGTATGCTAACTATACCCGTGATTTTAACAGTAAACACTCGGTTAACGCCATGCTGGGCTATGGCTGGCAGCGGTTCTGGTACGATATCCAGGATAAAACCAGTGATCACCTGGGCCAAACCCTGCCGGGTGTGCAGCCTACCCAGAGCGAAGGCGAGCTTTATCTGCTATCCTTTTTCGGGCGTTTTAATTATTCGTATGCCGATAAGCTCCTGCTGACCGGTACGCTGCGGTCAGACGCCTCCTCGCGGTTCGCTTCCGGAAACCGCTGGGGGTATTTCCCTTCCGTAGCGCTGGGCTATCGCCTGGCTGAGGAGGAGTTCTTTAAAAATATACGGGGACTTTCCGACCTGAAGCTCCGGCTGAGCTACGGGCAGACCGGCCAGCAGGATATTGGCGGCTATTACGAGCACCTGGCTACGTATACCGCTTCTTACGATAACTCGCGTTACCGCTTCGGGGATGAATGGCTCACGGTTCTGCGGCCTAACGGCTATGATCCGAACATTAAATGGGAGACCACGTCTACCTATAACGTGGGGATCGACTACGGTTTCCTGAATAACCGGATCTCCGGTAGTATTGACGCCTATACGCGGAAAACCAAAGACCTGCTGAACCGGATCTTTGTGCCGGCGGGAAGTAACTTTACCAATGTGCTGAATACGAATATCGGCGACATGGAAAGTAAGGGGATAGAGTTTGCCGTGAATACCGTGCCGGTGAAGTCGCGTGACCTGGAGTGGAGCCTGAGCGGGAATTTCACCTACAATACCTCGAAGATCCTCCGGCTGAATACCATTGAAACGGAAAATAATTTTGTGAAGACCGGGAATGCCGGCGGAACGGGCCGGTATCTGCAGGTGCACAAGGTAGGCTTCACCCCTTACACGTTCTTCCTCCTGGAGCAGGCGTATGATGAAAGTGGCAAGGCCCTGGACGGAAAATACGTAGCCCCGAACGGCAGCATCGTCAGCAGCGAGTCAGATACGTACAAATACCTGACCGGTAAGAGCTCGCAAATCCCTTATTATTACGGGGTTTCTTCCCGCGTGGTTTATAAGAAATGGGATTTTGGCATTAACGGTCACGGAAGCTTCGGAAATTATATCTACAATTACCAGAGAGCGTCTGAATCCCTGGATGACCTGTTCAGTGCCAATAAGGTGTCCAGTAACGTTTCGCCGGTCACTATAGCCAATGCTTTTGCGCTTCCGAGGATCTATTCCGACTATTTCCTGGAAAAGGGTGATTTCTTCAAAGTGGATAATATCACGGCCGGGCGCTCTTTTACGGTTTTCGGGAACAGCTCTTTACGGGCGGCCCTGAGTGCCCAGAATATCCTGACCATCAGCCGGTATTCAGGGGTGGAGCCGGAAGTTTATAACGGTATCGACCGGAATATTTACCAGCGGCCACGGATCTATACTTTATCGCTGAACCTTAATTTTTAATTACGATGAAAAAACTTATTTATATATCGTTTCTTTTTGTGCTCTGCTCATCGTGCCTGGGTGACCTGGATACACTGCCTTTGAGTAATAACCAGCTAACCGGTGAAGCGGTTTACAAGACCCCGGAAGGATACCGCGGCGTACTGGCCAAATGTTATGCATCCCTGCTTCTAACGGGCCAGAAGGGGCCTGACGGCGACCGTGACGTTCCGAACATTGATGAAGGATACAGCGGGTATACCCGGGCGCTGTTTTACCTGCAGGAAACCACTACGGATGAGATTGTGCTGCATGCCGGAAGCTCGCACGGGACCACCTCCCTGCTGCTGATGAACTGGGATCCGTCTACCATGGTGATCAGCTACCCGTATTACCGCCTGTATATGTCTATCAATTACTGTAACGAGTTCCTGAGAGAATCTACCGACGAGAAGCTGAAGAGCCGGGGTCTGTATGAGCAGCTGAAGGGAGAGATCGGGAATTTAAGGGCGGAAGCCCGTTTCATCCGGGCCTACAGCTACTCCATGATCTGCGATCTGTACGGGTCGGGGCCTTTTGTGGATGAAACCATGGACGTGGGAACCATCCCCCAGCA
The DNA here is from genome assembly GCA_019638185.1 of Leadbetterella sp. Lineage (GTDB taxonomy): Bacteria > Bacteroidota > Bacteroidia > Cytophagales > Spirosomataceae > Leadbetterella. Next base: position 92,901 of record JAHBUH010000014.1, on the reverse strand, counting down.
GAAAACGAGAAAAGAGATTTTTGACTATGTAGTAGCAGAAGGAGAAGAAGCGGCCAATACACTGAAGCAGCCCGGCACTAACGTATACGGCCGGGTAGACCAGGTGGCGGCATGGTTTTTACTGTCACGGGTTTACCTGAATGCCGAAGCCTGGGTAGGTGAGGCTCGTTACGACAAGGCCTACCAGTACGCTAAAAAGGTGATTGACAGCAAAGTTTACCCGCTGGCGTCGGATTACCGGCACATTTTCCTGGCGGATAATAATACCTGCCGGGAGATCATCTGGCCCCTGGTGCAGGATTATGACAATTCGCCCTCGCATGCCGGTACCGACTTCCTGGTGAAAGCCCTGATTAACGGCGTGATGAATAATTATTACGACAGCGGCGTGAATAACAGCTGGGGGAATGCCCGTGTAAAAACGCAGCTGGTGGATATGTTTGAAGCCGGCGACCAGGTTTTTGACCCGGCCGATACCTGGGGTGATAAAAAGAAAGATAAGCGGGCCCAGTTTTTTACCATTGGCCATACCAAAGAAACCTGGGTAGCCGGCAAAGCCTTTCAGCGGGATTTTAATAACGGCTATGCCGCTATCAAATGGCGGAATGTGAATAAGAACAGGACAGGGCTGGTGGCCGGCGGAACCACGTATACCTCCATAGATTACCCCATGTTCAGAACCGCCGATGCCTACCTGATGGCTGCAGAAGCCATCCTGAGAGGCGGTGGCGGAAACCGGGGCGAGGCCCTGGGCTATGTGAATGAGATCCGTGACCGGGCCTACCTGTCAGGGGCTTATGGCACAGGGGTATCCGGGAAGATCAGCGATGCCCAGCTGAACCTGGGCTTTATCCTGGATGAGCGCGCCCGTGAGCTGCATACGGAGTCTGTCAGAAGAACCGACCTGATCCGGTTTAACCGTTTCACGAAAAACTATAACTGGGACTGGAAAGGGAGTGACGGCAATGCCGGCAATTACCTAGGGAAAGACGTAAATGATAAATACAAGCTCTTCCCGATCCCCCAGGATGAATTTACCGTTAACCCTAACCTGGTACAAAACCCCGATTTCAAATGATTTTCAGCGGAAATAATCCCGCACTTTTATGCTAAGTTTGTGTCGGCTCTGCAGATGCATCCGGCCGGCTTTGTCTTACTGTACCAATCACTTTTAAGTAAATGAAATTATACAGGTTCCTCTTCTTCCTCTTCCCGGCCGCCACCTTAACGGCACAAACCACCCCGGAGGAGATCGCCAGAACCCCCGAGAAATCAGCCGGGGTACATTATGCCTACCCCGTACATGAAATCGGGAAACAGACGCCCCCGCCGGCCGGGTATGAGCCGTTTTACATCAGCCACCTGGGTCGTCACGGGTCACGTTACCTGATCAATGACACGGATTACAGCCGGGTGCTGGACCTCCTGAAAGAAGGCCGCCAAAAGAAGGCCCTCACTCCCCTAGGGGAAAAGACGCTGGAGAAGCTGGAAAAAGTATGGGCGGAAGCAGAATGGCGCGGCGGGGACCTGTCAGCCGTAGGCGTGAAGGAACTCCAGGGCATCGCCGCCCGCACGTATAACCGTTTTCCGGAGGTGTTTAAAGGAAAGGCCCAAGTGGAAGCCCGCTCCACCACCGTGGTAAGATGCGTGCTGAGTATGGATGCTTTTTGTGAGCGGCTGAAGGAGCTTAACCCCGCGCTGGAGCTCAGCCGGGATGCCAGCATCAAGTACCAGCGCTACCTGAACCATCACACCCGGGAGGCCATCGCTTTCCGGTCTGCGCCGGAGAGGAAGGGAGAGTATAAGCAGTTTGAAATGGGCAAGATCCGTCCCGACAGGCTGGTTTCCAGCCTTTTCTCTGATCCGAAACTGGTATCGGATCCGGGAGCGCTTATGCTGGATCTTTTTGCCCTGGCCGGGAATATGCAAAATATTGAGACAAAAGTTTCTTTTTACGACCTTTTTGAAGACCGGGAGCTGTTTGACCTCTGGCAACTGAAAAACTATCGCCTGTACGTAAACGATGCCAATTCCGCTTTAAACGGCGGCCTGATGTTTGAAAACGCCAAGCCGGTTTTAGAAAATATCGTGGAAAATGCGGAGCAGTATATCCGTACGGGAGACCGCGGTGCTACGCTGCGTTTTGCCCATGACGGAAACATTATCCCGCTGGCCCTGCTGCTCCACCTGAAAGATACCTACACCAGCATAGCGGATCCTGCCGCTTTCTATACCGTATGGAGCGATTTTAAAGTGGCGCCCATGGCGGGGAATATCCAACTGGTTTTTTTCCGGAGCAGCAAAACCGACAAGGTGCTGGTTAAATTCCTGCTGCATGAAAAAGAAACGGAAGTGCCTGAACTGCGTACGGATACCTACCCGTATTACGACTGGAAGGATGTAAAGGAATTCTACGTGTCACTCCTGAAGAAGTAAGCCGAACGGTTCCACCTGACATCCCTGCCTGAAATCCGGGGCTTAGTTCGCCACCAGCGTATACACGTTAATGGTATTCCCCGTTTTCGGGCTGGCCTTGGTAGCGGTCAGCACCAGGTTTTTGCCGTCATCGGAAATAGAGGTGATCTCATAGGTAAGCGTTCCACCCGAGCCGGTAGGCTGAGGGCTGAGGCCGGTCAAGGTGAGGGTATTATCCGTGGCGGAGAAAGAACCGGTGAAGGTTTCGCCGGTGATATCTTTTAAGCTGACACTTCCGGAAACACTCAGATCCAGGCGGTAATTTCCGTATCCCGGAACCAGGTTACCGGATGCACCCGAGGTATAGACGGTGATGCCGTCATGGGTTACTGAGGCAGGCGTATATACTTTTTGGATTCTTTCCGCCACAGAAGGTACCTTTTCCCCACATGCGGTGAGCAGAAAGATCAGTATAAAGCAAAATTGTAATACTTTTGTGCTCATATTAATTTGTCACCAGGATTTTTTTGCGAATATAACTCCATATACGTGAAAAGTACCGCTTCCGTTGAAAAAGTTTCATGACTGAGCAGAGGATCATTACTAAAAGGCAGCTGAGCCTGCGGAACGGCTCGGAAAAGCCGGAGATCTGGGTGGCATACCGGGGCCGGGTGTATGACGTGAGCGGATCCCGCCTGTGGAGGAAGGGGAAGCATTACGAGCATTGGGCCGGGCAGGACCTGACCCATGAGCTGGCTGATGCGCCCCACACGGAGGCCGTATTTGAGAAATTTGAAATTGTAGGTATTTATGAAGAAAATTAAGCTTTTAGACGCCATATTGCTTTTTGTGAGCCTGGGGCTGCTGGCCATGTTTGTAGACCAGATTGTTTACCTGGGAAACCCCTTTGCTGACAGCTATTTCTTCCTGATGTTCGGGGTGGCGGGCCTGCTGGTCTACCTGTACCGGCGCGGAAACCGCATCTTAAAGGATAAGCAGGGGAAGAAATAAGAGGCTGTCCATGACCCAGCGGTAATGGACAGAAAACCGCCTTTCGTTATTGATGATGAGTGAATACGCCAGGGATATCCCCGTGAAGAGGAGGGCCAGGCGGTTAACAAACTCCGTACCGCCGGAAAAAAACACGATAAAGAGGAAGAGGTTCAGCCCGCCCAGGTAGGTGACGGTCTTGCGTTTACGGGTTTTTCCCTGTTCAAAGTAAGCAAAAGCCGTCAGGTTCTGGAAGACCAGCAGCGCAAACATGAAGGCAATGAGCCAGGCGCTGAGCGTGATGGAAGAAGCTGATACAAACGGCACGCCTACTACTGCCGCCAGGTAGATGAGGGGCATGATATAATCTTTGGCTTTGGGGTAGCGGGGCACGATCCACGCCAGGTACAGAAGCACCAGCGTGCCGGTTACAGCGCCATAGAGGATCACTCCCCGGGATTGGAAGAAAAGTAAGAAGAGGTTTACAGCGGCCAGGGCAATGGCCAGGATCTGCAGGTTATACTGGTTCTCAAAATGGAAGCGGTGCCTTTCCGTGGCCGTATTTCCGCGGATCACATCCAGGATACGGTCCAGGATATAGATCAGCCAGCATACCAGTACAATCTGCAGGAGAGACACCCAGTGGGCATGCAGAGAGGCACGCCCGTGCAGGCTGAACGCATTCCCCACACCGGCCGTGACAGCAGCCCCACCCGTTAATTCAAAAAAGGCGGCAGCGCACACCCCCGTGGCCAGGGCCACATGCAGGCTGCTGAGGTAGGCGATACGGAGTATTTTCATTCTTTCAATGCCAGCATTTTTGTGAAAAATTCATCAAAGAAAGCCCTGATGGCCTTGTTCTGCTCCTCGTTAAAGCCGTTTATATAAATGGAAAACGCGTATTTTTTACCGGCCAGGGAGGTGAAGTAGCCGGCGTAATTGCGCGTGCCCGTTATGCTTCCGCTTTTGGCGGAGATGCGCCCACCGGTATTCCGGGCCAGGCCGGCCACGGTGCCGTCACGCCCGGCCACCGGAATGCTCGCTATAAATTCGGTATTGTTTTTCATACGGGCCAGCAGGGCACTGAGTGAGCGGCAGGAGAGGGTATTCAGGGGCGACAGCCCGCTGCCGTCCAGGAAACGGTGGCTGCTGAGGTCCACGCCCTTTTCCTTCCAGAAGAGCTTCAGAAATTCGTCGTAGCTCTTGCTGTCAGACTCCCACATGAAGTTCGCCAGGCCGTCAGCAAAGATATTGACGCTCTTGTAGTTGGTTTCCCGGGCTATCTCGCTAATGTCGGGCGAGAGCACACTTCCCAGTTCCTCGTTCTGCAGGTTTTCGGGGAAGAGCCGTTTATTGATCACAATGCCGTTACGGGTGAGGTAGGTGTACAGGCTGTCGGTAAAGATCTTATTCACGTTAGGGATGGCCCCTTTCACGGGAAAATTCCGGGCGTTCAGGGGCACGGTCCCCACGATCCGGATGTCGTTTGAAAACGGGAGATTCAGGATATTGACCTGGTCGCCGCTGCCGGCTTCGCCGGTTTTCACTTCGTTCCGGATCTTCCAGGCCTCGTCATACGGCGCTATGGAGGCTATACCCGCCGGGTCACCCACCCGGGAGCCGCCATTGAAATAAACCGTATAGAGGTTTTCATAAAAGTTAAAATTGGAAGAAAAAGCGCCGTAGTAGTTGCCCATATCGCCCACCAGCCATTCCAGCGGAAAGCGGGCGGAGTCGTTATTCAGTACTTTCAGATTTCCTTCAATGGTGTGGATCTCGTTTTCCTTCAGGGTTTTCAGGACCTGCTCAAAGGGGTTGTCCTTAAATTTGGGAGACCCGAAGGTGGGATCGCCTATGCCTTCCAGCAGGATATCGCCCTGTACTTTACCGCCATTGACCCGGCCGTTCGAATAGATCATGGTTTCAAAACGGTATTTGCCGCTGAGGTATTCAAAGGCCGTAGCGGTGGTGACCAGCTTCAGGGTGGAAGCCGGCGGGAGGTTCATCTCTGAGAAATGCTCATAGACCTGCTGCCCGCTGCTCAGTGACCGGATACTTACCGAAACATTAAGCGCGTCATGGCCGGGCTGGCTTTTGAAGTCCTTAATGAATTTATTGATACCCGTGGAGAAGAGGTTGAGTTGTAAAAGGATCGCACAAATCAGTTTCATTGGTATAAGTTTAACTTTGAGCCATGAGCCATGAGCTTTGAGCTTTTATGAAGTGTTTTGGTTCCTCATAGCGGTTCGCCGCCCGGCTCAAAGCTCACTGCTCATAGCTATTTCATCCGTATATAAGAATTAAAATGCCCACCAATATAGTATCTTTGCGCTTTAATTGGAATAAAAGCCTTCTTTAAACTTATGAAGCTGACATTTTACGGGGCCGCCCGGAAAGTACCGGGAAGCATGTTCCTGCTGGAGTTTGAAGATGGCTATCAGGCGTTAATAGATTGCGGATCAGAGGTGGAAGGCGGCGGCCCGCTGCAGGAAGAGTTTCCCTACGGTAACTTCCCTTTTGATGCTTCCCGCGTGAATGTGGTGATCCTCACCCATGCGCATATTGATCATTCCGGGCAGATCCCTAACCTGTACGAAGACGGTTTTGAAGGCCAGATTCTGTGTACCAGCGCCACCCTGGATCTCACCGAGCTGCTGCTGTATGACGCGGCGTCTCTGAATGCCCGGGCCGTAAAAAATGTAGAGAAAAGCCGGAAAAAGTCGAAAAAAACCAAAGGCCGGGAGACCCGCGGCCTGTACCTGAGCCGGCAGGTGGAAACGGCCATGGAGAATTTTGTGCCCATTGCCTTTGAAAACCGGTTCCGGTTCAAAGATGACGGCTACGTGACGTTTTACCCCGCCGGCCATCTTTTAGGGGCGGCGCACGTGGTGATTGAGGTGAAGGAAGGCGGAGAGTGGAAGAAGATCGGTTTTTCCGGCGACATCGGCCGGAAGGATTTTACCCTGCTCGTAGACCCGTATAAGCTGCCGGAGGTGGATTACCTGGTGATGGAATCCACGTACGGGCTGCGTAACCACGAAGACCAGGGTGACCCGGTGGAGGTCATGGAAAAGATCATCCGCGAAGCCTGTATTGACGTGAAGGGCCGGCTGATCATCCCCGCGTTCAGCGTAGGCCGCACCCAGTGCATGCTGTTTACCCTGAACCGCATGTATTACGAAAAGGATATTGCCCCCATTAAGGTGTTTACCGACAGCCCCCTGGCGCGGGCCAGTACCAAAGTGTATGAAAAATACCGGAACCGCCTGAACCGGGCCGCCCGCGATTTTTACGAGGAGTCGGAGTCTTTATTTGACTTTGAAAACCTGCATTACCTGGAGTCGAACCGCGAAAGCCAGCTGGCCGCCACCCATACCGAGCCCTGCATCATCATCAGCTCATCCGGCATGATCAAGGGCGGCCGGGTGGAATACCACATTGAAAAGAATATTGAAAATCCGTATGCCACCATCCTGATGATCGGCTACGCCAATGAGGATTCCGTGGGCGGTAAACTGCTGTCAGGTGATCAGAAAGAGCTCCATATCCGGAATAAGAAGCTGGCTGTGAATGCCAAAATCCGCAAGACCGACATTTTCAGCGGGCACGGTGGCCAGGACGATCTCCTGGCGTTTGCTCAAAATCAAAACCCTGAACGTTTAAAAAAACTCTTTTTAGTTCATGGAGATTTGAATGCTATGCTTAATTTTAAGCAAATTTTGAATGAAAGGGGGTACGCCGATGTAGAGGTGCCTGCCCGATACGAGACATTTGAACTGTAAAAAGATTTTCATGAGGACATTATTGGAGTTCGAAAAACCTATTGCTGACTTAGAAGCCAAACTAGAAGATATGAAAAAATTGGCCGGTGATAATAACGTGGATGTAAGTGATGCTGTACGAAACCTGGATCAGGCGATAGAAACCCTGCGGACAGAGACTTTTCAGAATCTTACCCGCTGGCAGCGCGTTCAGCTTTCACGTCATCCGGACCGTCCGTATACGCTGGATTACATTGAGCGGCTGTGTGAAGATTTTCATGAGCTGCACGGTGACCGTACCGTAAGGGATGATCCGGCTATTGTGGGCGGTATAGCGAAGATCGGCGACAGGAGCGTGATGCTGATCGGGCAGCAGAAAGGCCGGAAAACCAAGGAGCGCCAGCACCGCAATTTCGGTATGGCTAACCCGGAAGGTTACCGCAAGGCCCTGCGCCTGATGAAAATGGCAGAGAAGTTCAATATGCCCATTGTGACGCTGATTGATACTCCGGGGGCTTTCCCGGGGCTGGAAGCGGAAGAAAGGGGGCAGGGAGAGGCCATAGCCCGTAACCTGAAAGAGATGATGACCCTGAAAGTGCCGGTGATCTGTATTGTGATCGGCGAGGGGGCTTCCGGTGGTGCGCTGGGAATCGGGATCGGTGACCGCGTGCTGATGCTGGAAAACTCCTGGTATTCCGTGATCTCGCCGGAAAACTGTTCCACTATCCTGTGGCGTACATGGGAGTTTAAGGAGCAGGCGGCAGAGGCCCTGAAGCTGACGGCTACGGATATGAAGGCTAACGGGCTGGTGGATGACATCATTCCCGAGCCCCTGGGCGGCGCTCACCTGAAATGGGATGAGATGTCGGATATCCTGAAAAATACCATCCTGAAAGAGATCAAAGACCTGGAAAAAATATCCCCTGCCAAGAGAGTATCTAAACGTATAGATAAGTTTTGCTCTATGGGCGTAGTGATTGAGTAGTATGGCAGCAGATATAAAAGCCGTGGTCTTCGACTTCGGTAATGTTATCATCAATATTAACCTGGAGCTCACGTTCCAGGCCTTTGCCGAGCTGACTTTTAAGACGCCTGCCCGGGTAAAGAGCCTCTTTGCCGAAGCGGAAATTTTTCAGAAGTACGAGACCGGCTTTTATTCTGACGATGAGTTCCGGGATGTGGTGCGGCAAACCCTCAGCTACCCTCTGAACGACCAGGAGATCGATGCCGCCTGGAACGCCTTACTGCTGGAAGTGCCGCGGGAAAGACTGGATTACCTTGAAAACCTGCGGTTCCGCTACCCCCTGTATCTCCTGAGTAATACGAATGCCATCCATATTGAAAAGTGCCAGCAGTATTTTCGGCTGGAGCACAATGTGCAGGATTTCCGGAAGCTCTTTAACCAGGTCTTTCTCTCCTATGAAATGGGGCTCTGGAAGCCCGATTATAAGATATATCAGAAGGTGCTGGATGAAACCGGCTTTAAGCCCGGCGAGGTGCTCTTCCTGGATGATAACCCGGATAATATCGATGCGGCGCGGGATATGGGCATTAATTGTATTAAGATTAACCCGCCGGAGTCGTTTACGGATATTCTGGATAAGATCATATAATGGTTAATGAGGAAATACGGGATTCATATCGTTTTGTTCCTGGCCACGGTGGTAACTACCACGCTGGCGGGGGCGGAGTGGATCTACGGTTCTTCGTTTCTGAGCGGGCAGATGAACCTGGGGCAGTTTAAGCAGGGGTTCTGGTTTTCCATCCCTTTTCTGGGTTTTCTTACCACGCATGAGTTCGGGCATTATTTTATGGCCCGGATCCGGAAGGTGCGGGTAACCCTGCCGTATTATATTCCCGGCTGGCTGGGGATTTTTATGTCTATCGGTACTTTTGGCGCTTTTATCCGCATTAAAGATCATATTACTTCCAGGAGAGACTATTTTGATATCGGGATTGCCGGGCCGCTGGCCGGTTTTGTGGTGGCGGTGATCACGCTGATCCTGGGGTTTGTGTATATGCCGGGCGATGAGTTTGTGTATCATATTCACCCGGAGTATCGTGAATATAGCGGTAATTACCGGGAGCTGCTGGATACCCCGGGAGATATACAGATGGAAGCCATTACATTGGGAAAAAGCCTGCTGTACCGCTTCCTGGAGGGGACTTTCGGTGATCCGGCCCTGCTGCCGCACCCGTTTGAGCTTTCGCATTATCCCCTGATCCTGGCGGGCTTCCTGGGCTTACTTTTTACGGCCATTAATTTATTACCCATAGGGCAGCTGGACGGGGGGCATATCCTGTATGCGCTCATCGGGAAGAAGGCCTTTGATGTGGTTTCACCCGTGGCCCTGGTGCTGCTGGTGGCATATTCCGGGCTGGGGATATTTAACCCGTATGAGTTCGGGCTGGCCCGCGGTTCAGAGCAGTGGATCTGGCCCCTGCAATTTTTATTCTATGTTTATTTTGTTTATTTGTGTTTTTCAAGGATATTTACCTATCGTACCCATAACTGGGTGCTGGCCCTCAGTGTAGTTTTCGGACAATTGCTCCTCGTGAAGTTTTTCCCCGGTATCAGCGGTTATCCGGGCTTCCTGGCCTTCGGATTCCTGTTAGGGCGTGTTTTGGGCGTGTACCATCCTCCTACGGTAGATCCTGAACCCCTGGGGGCCGGTCGTGTGTTATTAGGCTGGCTGGCGATGCTGATCTTTGTGATATGCTTTATTCCGTACCCTATTTCATAGATGAAGTTCATTCTTAGGCTTTTCTTTTACGGATTGGGCTGGAAAATTTCAGGGCAGGTGGATCCGGCGGTCCGGAAGGCCATTTTTGCCGTAGCTCCGCATTGGCGAAACGCCGATTTCTTCACCGGCCTGGGGGCGCGTGCCGCTATGGACCGTAAAATAGCCTACCTCGGTAAATCCGAGCTGTTCCGTCCGCCCTTCGGGTTTATTTTCCGGGCCCTGGGCGGTATCCCGGTGTACCGGTCGGAAAAGCATAACCTGGTGGAAAGCCAGGTAGAGGCGGTAAAGGGGGCGGAAGATGCGCTGATTGCCCTGGCGCCGGAGGGCACCCGCCGGAATGTGACCCGGCTGCGATCAGGATTTTATTATATAGCGCAGGGGGCAGGTATACCCATCGTTATGGTGGGTTTTGACCGGGAGCGGAAGGAAGTGAAGATCGCGGAGCCGTTTTATCCCAGCGGCGATTTTAAACAGGATATGCAGACCTATTTTGTGCCGTTTTTTGAGCAGGTAGGCGGACCGAAGAAAGACTGGGTGGCGAATTACAAACAAGGATTATTTGATCATTAAACGATATACTTAAACTCCAGAAAGATGAAAAAACAAACCCAGGTTATCAAAATCCAGTCGGAAAAAACCCAGAACCGGGAAAATTCCACCCCTCTATACCTTACCAGCAGCTTCTGTTACGAAGACGCCGCGCAGGGCAAAGACCTGTTTGATGGTACCATAGCCGGGAACATTTACTCCCGTTTTTCGAACCCTACGGTTCAGGAATTTATTGATAAAATATGTGTGTTGGAAGAATTGGAAGACGGCGTAGCCACGGCTACGGGTATGGCCGCGGTTTTTGCGTGTTTCGGCGCCCACCTGGCGGCCGGTGATCACCTGGTTTCTTCCAAGGCCCTGTTTGGGTCCACGCACCAGATCATTACGCAAATCCTCGTAAAATGGGGAATAGAATATACGTATGTGGATGCTTCGGCGCCTAAGGAGACCTGGGAAGCCGCCATTCAGCCGAACACCAAAATGATCTACCTGGAAACGCCCTCTAACCCCGGCCTGGAGATCGTAGACCTGGAGATGATCGGGGAGCTGACCCAAAAATATAACCTGATCTACTGTATCGATAACTGTTTTGCCACGCCGGTGCTGCAGGTACCTGCCCGCTACGGTGCTAACCTGGTGCTACACTCGGCCACCAAGTTCATGGATGGGCAGGGCCGTGTGCTGGGCGGTGTGGTGGTAGGTACGAAAGAGCTGATGGAGAAAGTACGTTTCTTCACCCGCCAGACAGGCCCTGCGCTTTCCCCTTTTAACGCCTGGATTCTTTCCAAAAGCCTGGAAACCCTGAGCCTGCGCATGGAGCGGCATTGCAGCAACGCGCTGACGCTGGCCACGGCGCTGGAAAAAATAGAGGGCGTAAAGCAGGTGAATTACCCGTTCCTGGATTCTTTCGGGCAGAAAGACCTGGCAAAGAAGCAGATGAGTGCCGGCGGCGCCCTGATCACCTTTGAGCTGGAAGGCGGGTTTGAGCGGGTGGTACGTTTCTCCCGGCTGCTGAAGGTGCCTTCACTGACGTCTAACCTGGGCGATAGCCGCACCACCATCACTAACCCCTTCACCACCACGCACTCCAAAGTACCGGCAGCCGATAAATATGCTTTGGGTATTTACGAAGGCAGCATGCGGGTGTCCGTAGGGCTGGAGGATATCGATGACCTGATCGAAGACTTTACGCAGGCCATTTTGGGGTCTAAGTGAGAATAAGCGCTTTGTGAAAATGTTCTTTGTGCAATTTATATTTTGCACAAAGAACATTATTCCCCGTATAACAGCTCATTCAGGTAATCCAGGTAAGGTTTCAGGATTTTCATGTGCTGCAGCAGCTCCGCCTTGAAACCGGGCGCTTTTACCTCTTCATTGCTGAATTTTTTCCAGAAGAACATTTCTTTGTAACGAAGCAGCTCAATATCCGGGTGGTCTTCGGCGTAGCCTTTCGGGGCTCTTTTTAGTTTTTCGCCGTAGATCAGGGGGAAGTGCTTTTGGAAATCATCGGAATGGATGATGTCTTTCAGGGTTTCCGGTGCATAATCAATTTCCTGGCGGAATTTGGCCAGCTGGCCGGCGCCGGGCTGCCACAACCCGCCGCCTATGAAGGACTCTTCGTTCTGAAGATGGAAATAGTAATCCACTTTCCCGGAGTTACGCCCCCCCTGTCCGAAAGCCGCCGACAGGTAGGTTTTATAGGGACTTTTGTCTTTGGAAAAGCGTACGTCGCGGTTGATCCGGAAGATACAGTCTTTAATCTGGGTGTCGTAAAAGCCAGGTTCAAAAACCTTGACCTCCTGCAGCACCCCGTCACAGAATTCTACAAAATTCTCCCTTGCGGCATCGTACAAGGCCCGGTTTTCGGTGAACCATTCCCGGGTATTGTTGGCGGCCAGTTTCCTTAAAAAAGCAAAAGTTGGTTCGGCTATCATCTGTTTTTCCTATTTTTGTGTTAAGATACATTCAAGAGCATATTTAAACTTTATCCTTTAGGTTTATTTTTGAAAATTTAAACATACTCTAATCGCATTAACAGAAAAATATGGCAAGAATTTTAACAGGGATTCAGGCTACCGGCCGGCCGCATCTGGGCAATTTGCTGGGGGCTATTGAACCTGCGGTGCAGCTTTCCGCTCAGCCGGGCAATGAGTCTTTCTTATTTATAGCCGACCTCCACTCACTTACCGCCATTAAAAACCCGGTGGAGCTGGAGCAGAACACCCGTGCGGTGGCATCGGCCTGGCTGGCCAGCGGACTGGACCCGGAGAAGACGGTTTTTTATCGTCAGTCGCGGTTGGCACACTACCACACCGAACTCACCTGGTACCTGAGCTGCCTGACGCCCTACCCCATGCTGGCTAATGCGCATTCGTTTAAAGATAAGGCAGAGCGGCTGTCTGACGTAAATGCCGGCCTGTTTACTTACCCCGTGCTGATGACGGCCGATATCATCCTGTACCAGGCGGATTACGTGCCCGTAGGCAAAGACCAGAAGCAGCACCTGGAGATGGCCCGAGACATCACCGAGTCATTTAACCGGGTGTACGGCGAGGTATTTAAAATTCCGGCGGAGGTGATCAATGAAGAAGTGATGACCATCCCTGGCACAGACGGCCAGAAGATGAGCAAGTCTTACAATAACTATATCGATATTTTCCTGCCGGAAAACGAGCTGAACAAGGTGATCAAGAAGATCGTTTCGGATGCTACGCCCCTGGAGGAGCCCAAGAACCCGGATACGGACAATACCTTTAAGATCTTTAGCCTGGTAGGTACGCCGGAGCAGGTGGCAGAGATGCGGAAGAATTACCTGGCGGGTGGTTACGGTTACGGGCACGCCAAGAAAGAGCTGTACGAGGCCATTTTGACGCGTTTTAGCCGGCACCGGGAGATCTACAATTATTATTTCGAAAACCCGGAAGCCCTGGAGAAGCAGCTGAAGATAGGGGAGGAGAAAGCAGAGGCCGTGGCCCGTAAAACCATGGAGGAAGTGCGTAAACTAATGCGATTTGCCTGATGGAGAGCCTGCTGGAACTGGATAAGGACGTCTTTTTGTGGCTAAACGGCTTTCATTCGCCCTTCTGGGATAAATTTTTCCTGATCTATACTAATTCCAAATCCTGGATCCCGGTGATCCTTTTTATGGTGTTCCTGCTGTTCAAAACGTTTTCCTGGCGGCAGGCGCTGATTTATTTTGTGCTGATCGCTGCGGCAGTAGGGATGTGTGATTTTATAGCTTCAGGAATATTAAAACCCAATTTTGAACGTCTGCGCCCCTGCCACGATTTCCTGGAAGAGATGACGCTGGTGGGTAACTGCGGCGGGATGTACGGTTTTGCTTCCTCGCATGCGGCCAACAGCTTCGGGCTCTTTTCCGGATTTTCCAGCGCTTTTAAGGGTAATAAATACGTATTCTGGCTTCTGCTGGCCTGGGCTATCCTGATGAGCTATTCGCGCATATACGTGGGCGTGCATCACCCGGGCGATGTGGTGGTGGGTGCGCTGATCGGTATCGTGGTGCCGAAGGTGTTCTTTTATGTATATGAGAAGATAGGCAGGCGGAAAGAGCCGTTTACGGCAGATAACCGTTGAGCTTATGCGGGATCGGGAATCAGCTGTTCGCCGCCCGGCTGAAAGTTTAAAATTTTATATATATGATAAAAACAATCATTCTTCTTGCTTTTTCCCTGTTCCCGTCTTTTTTAATGGCGCAGGACATCACCCAGGGCCTGTGGTTTAACGAAGAAAAGGAGGCGAAAATCCAGTTTTATGAGCAGGGCGGGAAGCTTTACGGGAAGATCGTATGGCTCAGGGAGCCTAAGGATAATAGCGGTAAGGATAAAACTGACAGGAATAATCCCAAGTCGTCATTAAGGGATAAGCCCGTCATAGGACTGGTGATCCTGACGGGCTTTGAAAAAGACGGCAAAAACTGGACAAACGGCGATATTTATGACCCGAAATCCGGTAAAACCTACTCTTCCACCATTAAGTGGGCGGGCGACAGGCAACTGAACATCCGCGGCTACATCGGGGTTTCGCTGATCGGGAAGACCACGAAATTTACGAGGGCGGAGTAAGGCTGATCCTCCTTGCTGACAATGGCCGAACCCTGAGAGAAACGCTGAAATTTTTTTTTGGCTGGGGTTAACACACCGTGTATCTTAGCCACCCCGTTTTTCACAGGTTTTCATACCAGGCAAGAATATCATCTGCAATAACTTCCCATCCGGGTTCACCCGCAATAAAATGACTTTTTCCAGGGTAAATTTTCAGATCTGTGCGGCTGTTTTTATCGCTGTATTTTCCAGCAATGGTCCGCGTCAGCGAAGCGGGAAAAATATGATCACTTCCGCCTCCGATAAATAGCAATGGGATGTGTGGCTTTTTGAAATCAATAGCAGAGAAAGAATCCAGTACCAGCTGGCGGTTTACTTTGTGACTTTCAGGTACGGCAAACTGGTCAAACATTTTTTCCTGTTGCTCAGAGGGCAGGGTGTTGAAGAAAGCGTGATTATACCACTTGCGGCTTCCCATGAAATAGCCCTTTGCAGAGAAAAAGCCAAAAGCGGAAAACACGGTACGGATTGTTGAAAAAGGAGGAAGTACATTTTTTGGAGGTGCTCCGTCAAGGCTTACAGCAGCTGCCACCTTGCCTGCCTCTGCAAGTTTCATTACGGCCATTCCGGCCATAGAGTGTCCTATGACTAGGGGTTTTTCAGGAAGCGTGTCAATCAGCTCTGAAATATGCGTTACCACCTCCCGGAAACCGGTTTGGATAAGTTTAGGGTGCATATTTTTCCTTAATTCAGCAGGGTTTCCCCCGTGACCGGGATTGGCCGGAGTATAAACGGTGTAACCTTTTTGTTCATAGTGCCGTTTCCACGATTGCCAGGTGAGATCATTCACGAAATTCCCGTGAACCAATACGATAGTTTTTGACTTTGTCATGATGCTGTTATTTTGATATGACAAAGGTATTCTGACCATTTTTCAAAAACTTTAACCCGGGTTAAAATCGTGAAACAGAGAGTACCGTATGCGAAAGTGTTATTTCCCGGAAAGCCTTTTCCGGATCCGGCTCAGGGAAGGGCCCTGGATACCGAGATAAGATGAAATGTGATAGAGCGGAACCGTGTTGAAAATATCGGGATGGTGTTTTATCAGATCAATGTAACGTTCTTCAGGAGTTTTGAAAAGAAAGCTTTCCGTACGTTCTATCGTGACATTAAAAGCTTCCTGTGCCAGTAGGCGGCCGAACCTTTCCCATGAGTGGGATTCTTTATATAATTTTTGCAGATGGATGATATGAATGCAAAGAACCTTTGCGTCAGTCATGGCCTGGGTATAATAGTCGCAGGGAGCCTGGTTAATAAAGCTTTTGAACGAGACCACAAACTGGTTCCCCGAATAGAGAAAGACATTCTTTTCCTCCCCGGTTTTCCCGTCAATCATATACGAGCGAAAAACTCCTTCATCAATAAACCCCAGGTATTTGCAGACATTCTTGTACTCATTGAAAAACTCCCACTTTTTATAACTTAGTTCCGTCCAGTAGGGAACAGATTTTTCAAAATCTTCCTCATGAAGTCCGGCAAACTCCTTTAATGTGAGGGCAAGTTTTTCGAGTGTTTTCATGAGAGATGATTTAAAAAGGCCAATATAATGAAATTATGGGAGAAGGGAGGTTTCTTCGCATAAGGGTTTGCTCACATCCGAAACCAGATCTGACTTAAACTTAGTAGGTGATTTTCCGGTATATTCTTTGAATTGCCGGCTGAAGTGATTCGGGTTTTTGTAGCCCAGCTGATAGGCTATTTCCGAGGTGGCCAGGGCGGTGGATGCCAGCATCTTTTTTGCTTCTTTCATTTTTATATCCACAATAAACTCGGAAGGGGTACGGTGGGTTAGTCTTTTCATGTTCAGGTAGAGTTGTGTTCTGCTGACATGGGAGTGATTAGCCAGCTTCTGTACAGACAGATTCACATTGTTCAGGTTGTCATAGATGTAGTCAGATGCCCTTTTCAGGAAAATTTCATCGGCATTATTGATGTATCCGGAATCTTCGTCTTTTAGCTTAAATACGGAGTAATATTCGCGGAGGATACGCTTGCTCTTTAAAATATTGTCTAAACGCAATATCAGCTCCTGAATATTTACAGGTTTCTCTATGAAGGCATCTGCTCCGTGCTGAAACCCTTTTATTTTTGCTTCCGGGGCAATATCTGACGTAATTAAAACAATAGGGATGTGTTTAAATTTCTCGTTTTTCTTGACGGCTTCGCAGAGCTCATAGCCGTTCATGTCGGGCATGTGCACATCTGAAATCAATAAATCCACGTTTTGGGACTTCATGATAAGCAGGGCGTCTTTGGCTTTTTTGACCCATATTACCTGGTAATGCTTTTCTAATTTCTTTTTTAATATCTTGCCTGTGTCATTGTCATTTTCTACCATTAAAAGATAGTAGCCGTATTTGCTGTTGCCAAAATCCTGATTTGTTAAGCTTTGTTCTTCTATGTAGATCGTATTGTCCACAATTTCCTGTACAATGTTGGTTTTGATGTTTTTCTGAACGGTATCCATACCGGCCAGAGGAAGTATTGGAATACTCACGCTGAATAGGTTTCCTTCATTTTCAATGGAAATAATGGATAATTCTATGTTCAGTAATTTTGCAATGCTGTTTACAATGGCCAGGCCGATGCCACTGTTAGCATAAATATTGGAGGAATAGGTCTTGTTATAAGGCTCAAAGATGGTTTGTTTCTGTTCTTCTGTGAGGCACTCGCCGGAATTAAATACATTCACCATCAAAGCATCTTCTTTCTGCATGATTTCCAGGTAAACATGTCCGCCATAAACGGTATGCTTTATGCTGTTACTTAATAAATTACCGATCAGCATTTCCAGTTTTGCAGAGTCAATCAGCATTTCATATTCATTCAGCTGGGTAATAAATTCAAATTGAATACTTTTGTTCTTTATCAGGGGTTCAAAAGCCTCTGAGATCTGCCGTAAAAACGATATGATGTTATGCCTGGAATATCTGACGGGTGTATGCTGCGATTCAATGCTTCTGAACTCCATTAACTGAGAGATCAGGTATTCCAGACGTTTAATGTTTCGTTTGAAAATGTCTATCTCTATTTCGCTGTTTGGGTCTACCGAAGGGAAGATATCATCCTGTAATGTGGATATAATGGATAAGGGTGTTTTAAACTCATGGGAAATGTAAGTAAAGAAATCAAGCTTCAATGCATTGATCTTGTCGGCTTCTTTCTGCTCTCTTTTAGTTTTTTCAACCAGGTATCTTGAGGCTCTTTGTTTTTTAATGTACCGGTATACGATGAAGATAATGACGCCCAGGAGTATAATATACAGCAGGATCATATACCATTTCAGGTGAAAAGGAGGGGCTACTACGAGGGTCAGCCTCTTTGATTTTAAAATCTGGCCAGTGCTGGAGATCAGCTGTATTTCGAGGTCATACTTGCCGGCGGGTAGCCCTGTGTACGAGATCTCGTTGGAATTGGGATTAATGTCTATCCAGTCCTCATCAAAATCATGGAGATTGTACCTTAGCGAATAGAGCGACCGGATCGGTCCAAAGTCTATGACGGATACATCAAACGAGATAAAATTCTGGTTGTTTTTCAGGAAGATCTTCTCTGTATCATTGATGCTTTCCTTCAGGATTCCGGAGTCATCGTTGGCGACGATTGTTTTGTTTAATAGTTTTAAACCTGTTATATACAGTACAGGTACCCGGGTGCGGTCATCGGTAACCTTTTGGGGATTAAACCTTACGTAGCCGTCAGTGGTGCCCAGGTAAATTACACCATTGCGGTCAGAGAAGCAGGAGCGTACATTGAACTCATTTTTTCCCATTCCCCATTCCAGGTTTATTTTTTTTACTTCATGGCTGGGATTAAGGCAGAACAGGTTATTGCCGGAAGATAACCATATGTTACCGTTAATATCCATCCGGATACCCGATATCCCGCTTTTTATGTACTTGATGCCAGTTAAAAAAGGATTGATCTTTTTGTTTTCAAACAGGAATAACTCGCCTTTATTGGTTCCAAGCAGCAGGGACCCTTTATTAGTCAGGTAACTCGACTGAATCCGGGTGTTAGGGTATTCTTTTGCCAGGTTATAGGTTTCATGCCGTTTGGTATGCTTATTGAAAACCAGAATACTTCCTAAATCAACGATGTATATGTGATCAGGATCAGTATGGATATTTATAAAGGAATAACTCATATTGCTTTTCGGAATGAGGGGAGTGATGGTTTTGCTGGCAAAGGAAAAAAGGTCTACTCCTTTATTGGTTCCTATGAGCAGGCTGTCGCGGTTCAGGGTTTTCAGAACATAAATCTCGTTACCTGATAAGGGTAGGTCACTGCTCTTATCACTGGTAATGTGCTGAATCGCACCGTTTTTATCTATTGTAAAGATTCCATCTGACAATGACCCCGCCCAGATATTACCGGTATGGTCTATGGTCATGGACACGATGTTATCATTTATACCCCCCGTCTGGGAGTTAATCTGCTTCAGTAGCTTACCTTGTTGATCCACTACATTTATTCCACTCCGGTTGGTGGCTATCCAGACCCGGTTATTTTCATCCTCTATTATCCCGTTTATGGCTACCCCGCGGGCATCTTTTCTGTCAGGGAGAAAGTTGTAAAACTCAAAAGGAGAAACTAGTTCACGGATAAAGAAAGCGCCTGAAAAATAGGTTCCGATGGTTAAGTTACCCGTATGGGTTTTATAAATATGGGTGATGGTAGTGTTTTCTGTTATTCCGTTACTGTTTTCCAGCATATAATCTTTCAAATAATTATTGGTATAATCATACACAGCTATTCCGCTGTTATGTCCGATCCACAGGCGCGAGTAATTATCTTCGTTGATGCTACCGATATTTTCAATATCCTTTATACCATACTTTTTCTCAATATGCTCTTTCTGAAAGCTGTCGATGGCCCTGTTATACCGGTATAATCCATCTTTCCGGGTTCCTACCCAGATACTGCCGTTGGCATCGGAATAAATACAGCGCCCATGCACTACACTTTCCTGCTTATTATTGGAAAGCTTATATTTGGAGGAGAGGGTGTAGTTACTTTTCATCTGGTACACAGTATCGCCTTTTAAGCCCCACAGTGTACCAAATTTATCCGCAACCAGGAAGGTGTATTCAATGATGCCGTCTTTTTGTAAGGTAATTTTGCCGTTCTCATATTTATATACCTTTCCGGCAGCAATGATATTGATCTGGTTATTGTTGTACAGGATGGAAGTGATATATTTTATATCTTCATCCCGGAACTTCAGGGTGCGGTAGGTGCCCTCCCGGTAATTATAGGTGATCAGCTGATGGATGGTGGCTATTAGCATTTCTTTTCCCGTATTAAAAAGGTTTCTTACCTGGCGGCCCTGTAAGAGGTCTACATGATGAAGCTTTTGGCTGTCGTAGATATCCAGGCCTGAAAATGATCCTATCCATATTCTGCCATAAATATCGTTGCATACCGAGGTGACGCTGTTATGACTCAATCCTTCACTTTTACTGAGCTGGAAATAGTTTTTGATGATGCCTTTATTCTGTGCGCTTAAATAAGGACAGATAAGGATAAAACTGATTAGGTATAGTCCCGATTTCTTCATACGTCTTTGAGCAAGGCTTACTATTTGTTCAAAACTACATCAAAAGGTATACTATATGGTCAGGAGCAGGGATATAATTTGTGCCTGTATGTTTATAAATCTTCCTCTATGTTTAAACCTTTAAATATGCAATGAATTGTATATCTAATTAAACCTGTACAATTATTCTTTCATTCATCTGCACAATACATTTACCTCCGGAGAATATGATATTTTCCTGTATTATTAGGATAAATTCAATTCGGATATGAGAAACATTTTACTTTTTTTATGGGTACTTTTTACATCGGTATCGTATGCAAATGCAAATGACGGAGACCAGGAAACCAGGCAGGTAAAAATAGGGATCCTGGTCAATGGCGACGCGTGTAATGTAAACTGGCAGGAAGCATTAGATCCGTATGAGGTGATTAATGCCAGTGTCAGGAAATTCCTGATCAGCCAGTACGACTGGAATCTGCAGGAGCGTCTGTTTCAGTACCAACCGGATTACTGTATCCTGTACGCAGGCCTACCTGATATCGCATTGCAGATTCCGATTTCTACCCTTATTAATTCTTATGAGCACCTGGTAGAAAGAATGATAGCGCACCATATTAGACCGGTGATTATAAAAACACTGCCGGTTTCGGGACACCCGCTGCTGAATCAAAAAATAAAGCTGTTCAACCGCAAGGTGGAAGAACTGACCCTGAAGTACAATGTGGTGTGCTTTCAGGCCACTGATAACCTCATTCTTAACGAAGAGCTGGATTCGTCGCTGAGCACCGACTCCTATTTATTGAACACTAAAGGCCTTTCCATTTTTTCTACGAACATAAAAATCTGTATGGATGAGGTGATCTTGTTCCATTCAGGTAACCTGTTTCCCCGCCCTACCCGGGAAAACCTGCTTAACGAGGGTATAAGCATGATTATAGGACAATCTCCTTCCGATGTCCGGGTAGTGATGCTGGGCAATTCCATAACAGCTGGCGGGGACTGGAATAAACTGCTGAACCGGAAGGATGTCAGGAACGCCGGGCAGGGAGGGCATTTATCCGGGCAAATGATCTGGCTGCTGGACACCTGTGTGATTGCCGTCCGGCCCGAATGGTGCTTTGTCATGGCCGGGATTAATGACTTATTTAATCATGTATCCACCTCCACTATCTATGCTAACCAGATTAAAATACTGGAGACACTGAAAAGTAACGGAATCCGCCCGGTTATGCAATCTACCCTTTATTTGCACGATAAAGACGGCCTGAACCGGGACATAAAAGAAGTCAATGAGGCTATAGCGCTCTACTGCAGGAAAAATGTCATCGACTACATTGATCTGAACCCTTATCTGTGCGATGAAAAAGGTTTAAAGGAAGAATACACCACAGACGGGACCCATTTGAAAGCTATAGCCTACGCGAAGTGGGCAGAAGTCCTTACGCAATTCCTGGAAGGAAAATAACCCTTGATTTATAATTAGACGAATTAACCTTGAATAGTAAGTATGAAGAACAAGCAGATTTTTAGGAACGGACAAAGCCTGTCAGGCAGGTGGGGGATCCTGGCTTTTATGTTGACCTTATGGGTCAGTACTGTCAATGCCCAGGATAGCTCCCGGAAAATATCAGGCACCCTTAAGGATGCGTCTGGGCCTCTGGTGGGAGTAGCGGTAAGTGTTAAGGGTACTTCTACGGGCACCCTGACCGATAGTAAAGGGTTCTATACCATCGCGGTGACCCAAGACAGCGATATCCTGGTGTTTTCGTACACCGGGTACATTTCCAAAGAAGAAACGGCGGGCTCACGCAGCACCATTGATGTGATTTTATCGGAGGATAACAAGCTGCTGGAAGAGGTGGTGGTAGTGGGGTACGGTATCCAGAAAAAAATAAATATGACGGGTTCGGTGGCCACCATTAATTTTTCGGATCAGGCCATCTCCCGCCCGCTGACCAATGTTTCCTCTGCGCTGGCCGGCTTATTTTCGGGGGTAGCGGTACGGCAGCAGTCCGGCCGGCCGGGAAGTGACGGCGGATCTATTCTTATCCGCGGAGCAGGAACTCTGAATGATGCCTCTCCACTGGTGATTGTTGACGGAATTCAGGCCTCTATGGACGCCGTGAATCCCCAGGATATTGAATCGATATCCGTACTGAAAGATGCGGCATCTGCCTCCATTTACGGCGCCCGCGGCGCTAACGGTGTTATTCTCATCACCACAAAATCAGGAGCTGCCGATAAAGTAACAGTTACCTATACGGGGCGGGCTTCCATGGCCAGGCCCACCAATATCATCGACATGGTCTCGGATTACGGCCGGTACATGAACCTCATGAATGAAAGTATGCGTAACGGGGGCAGCAGTCCGCTCTTCTCTGGTCAGACCATTGAAGCATGGCGGGCGGCCAAAAATGACCCCAACGGACTGAATGCTAATGGTGTTCCAAACTATATAGCCTATCCCAATACCGACTGGGCCCGCGAGATGTTTCAACACAAACTCATTACTGCACACGATTTTTCCATCAACGGCGGTAGCGGGAAAACGAGGTACTTTATGTCGGCAGGTTACCTTGATAACCCCGGCCTGGTGGATTACACCGGGGTGGACCGGTTTACGATTCGGCTGAACCTGAGTACTAAAGTGAACAACTGGCTGACGGTGGGTACAAGAACCTACGGTTCAAGGCAAACCCAGCAGCCGGGTAACTTCTCAGACGCCAACCTGTCGCTGATGTCTACTACTCCGGGTATTTATCCCATTTACAACGGCCAATACGGATATCCGGAAGCACCCGAAGAAAGCGCCACCGCCGGGAATATTTACACCGCTCTAAACGGCGTTACCGGAAGCAATAAAACCACGGGGCTCAATACGCTGTTATTTTCTAAAGTAGATATCCTGAAAGGCTTATCCTGGGATTTCAACTTCTCCTATATGCGGCTTTGGGAAGAGAACGCGCAGCGTACAAGGGCGAATGAGATGATTCGTTTCAGTACCGGAGAGGTAATGAAAACGAAGACCTCGCTAGACAGGCAGGTGACCCAGTTTTTCAATGCCGGAAATGAAACCTGGGATTTGGAGAACCTGCTGAAATATAATACCTCCTGGGGCGAACACGGGTTTTCGGCTTTGGCCGGATACAGTGAAAGGCACTACGACCGGTATTCCCGGTCAGGCTCTAAAAGAGGCCTGCTGGATGAATCGGTCTATGTCTTTGATACCGCTTCTGATATTGAGAATAAGCTGGCCGGAAACATCGTGGATAATGCTTTACGGTCTGTATTCGGGCGAGTAAACTATGATTTTAAATCGATCTACCTGTTTGAAGCCAACCTCCGTTATGACGGCTCGTCTCGTTTTCACGCCGATAACCGCTGGGGAGTATTTCCGTCTTTCTCAGTCGGGTGGCGGTTTTCCGAGGAAGATTTTTTCCAAAACCTGAACTGGAATGTACAAAATATGAAGCTGAGGGCTTCCTGGGGTCAGCTGGGGAATAACAGTGTAAGCGATTACGTATATGCTTCTTCTTATGGTTCGGTGAATTATTCATTCAACGGGGCGCAACAACTGGGCCTGGCGCAGAGAGAGTTTGGTAACCGGTTTCTGCATTGGGAAAAAACGGCAGTGACAAACCTGGGTCTGGACGCTTCCTTTATGAAAGGCCGGCTTTCTACCGAACTGGATGCCTACCATAAGTTCACTGACGGTATCCTGTACACGCTGCCTATTTACCCCATCATGGGTACCACCGCTGCACCGGTACAGAATGTGGCGGAAGTAACGAACAGGGGGGTGGATCTCAGCCTCCGCTGGAACGACAGGCTACGTGACTTTAATTATTCGGTGAGGGGTACATTCGGGTATAATAAAAATACGGTTAGCAGATTTAAAGGGGAACTGCTGCAGCAATGGATAGATAACCCCGGCGGCGGCCGTACCTATCAGACCAATCTGGGCGATGTTTCCAGCGGATCCATCAACAGGATACTGGAGGGGCATCCCATTAATGAACACTACCTGCTGCAGCTGCACCAGGGGCAGGGAACTCATTTTTTGGGCAATGGCTCCGTAAATCCGCAGGGCGGACCCGCCGACGGCATGATCCGTACACAAGATGACCTGAAATGGGCCCAGGCTATGGTGGCAGCGGGTTACCGGCTGGAGCCCTTCCGCACGGTGACCAGGAGTACAATATGGTATGGTGACCTGATCTACGCCGACCTTAACGGAGACGGGGTTTATGGCGGAACCGATGATTATGAATTTACGGGAACCAACAGTACACCTAAGTTTAATTTCGGACTGGATTTGGCCGCCTCCTGGAAAGGGTTTGATTTCTCCATGCTGTGGGCAGGAGCCGCAGGTTTTGACCTGTACATGAATGAACCCTGGTATGGTTATAACCGTTCCAGCACCCGTTATGGTTCTGCTATATCCAAGATGATCGCTGACAACCATTATTTTTACAACGATACCGAAGCTTCCGACATTACTACGCCCAATAACCTGAATGCCCAATATCCGCGATTGAGAAATTACAATAACGGTGAAAACGGGCAGAATGCGGTGCCCAGTACTTTCTATCTTTATAAGGGCGACTACCTGAAGCTAAAGAACCTGACCTTTGGGTACACCCTGCAGAAATCCGCTCTGAAGGCCCTGCCCGTTTCATCCGTCAGAGTCTACTTCTCGGGTGAAAACCTGATGACCCTGACTGGGTATCCGGGTCTTGACCCGGAACAGGGCGGAGGCATTCCCGGTTATGTGTCGGTAAGGCAATTCAGCTTTGGAACCAATATTTCTTTTTAAACTCAAAATACGATCAAACATGAGACTCAAACTATATACAAGCCTGTTAACGCTGGGTGCGCTCTTTGTGGGAGGCTGCCAGTCGGATTTATTGGATACTTCTCCCTATAATAAGATCAGCTCTGCTAATATGTGGAGCAGCGAGAGCCTGGCCGATCAGGGGATAACCGGAATCTATGCGGGGTTAAACCGGACTCCCTTCGGAAGCCGTATCTGGTGGTTCGATCATTACGGGGTGAATAGCCAGAAAAGAGACCCCGAATCTCTGACCTGGGGAACCATCAAATCCAATGATAACATATTCCTGGAGCGCTGGCGGGCCGGTTACGATATGATACACCGGGCCAATGATGCCCTTGCCAACCTAGATAAGGCGCCCATGTCTGCTGAAAAGAGAAACCGGCTGGTGGGAGAAAGTAAATTTCTCAGGGCCTATGCCTACTATTGCCTGAATGAAGTCTTTAAGGGGGTCCCGGTGTACCTGGAGCCGGTGGAAATAGCAGAGGCCACCCGCGCCCGTGAAACCGAACAGCGGGTATGGGAAGTCATTATTGAAGATTTGACCGCCTGTATTGAGAATACCCATTTACCCGACAAATACCGGAAAGGCGATGCTAATTTCGGAAGAGCCACCAAGGCTGCTGCTTATGCCCTGCGGGGGAAAGCCTATATGTGGACCAAAGATTTTGCGAAGGCAGAGGCTGATTTAAAAAAGGTGGGCGCGCTGGGGCACAGCCTTCTGAAGGTGACCGATTACAAGATGCTGTTTAAGGAGGTGAATGAGCAATCGGATGAAATGATTTTTTCCGCCCAGAATGTTTCCATATCCGGTCTGGGGATAGATACCCAGCGTTATGTAGGCTCGCGGGTTTCTGCCGGAGTGGCGGGAGGTGCCGGCTGGAACCATTACTTACCTTCCCCCGATTTCGTGGATTCATATGAGTGCCTCGACGGAACCCCCTTTAACTGGGATAATTTTTTACCGGGGTATAATGCCATGACTCCCCGCCAGCGGAAAGTGTTTTTCCTGCGGGATAACCTCACCCAGGCCGAAAAAGACAGGTTTACAGCAGAGGGAGCGGCTATGCAGTATTACCTGAATACCGGCAATGAAGAGCGTATAAAGAAGGCGTATGATCAGCGCGATCCGCGTTTGAGGGCTACCATTGTTACGCCCTATTCTACCTACCTGGGCACCCGCGACAATGTCACGGAAAGCCTGTACACCTTGCGCTGGCCCTACCGGAATTTCGCTGCTCCCACCCTGGATTATATTACGGATACCAACACCAAATTCTATTACCTGTACCGCAAATTTGTGGCGGAAGGCGTTCGGGAAATTGTAGACAGAGACTATGTGCCCATCGATATTCCGCTGATTCGTTATGCCGATGTGGTATTGTTGCTGGCTGAAGCGATCAATGAGCAGCGTTATGACCCCGAAGCCATTGCCCTGGTCAACCAGGTCAGAAGCAGGGCAGGCTGTGCCCTTCTGCAAAACGCAGACGGCTCAAAACCCACTTTTGTATCCGGGCAGAGTAACCTGCGCGAGCGTATCCGTAACGAACGCCGCTGGGAATTTAACCTGGAAGGGGTTAACTTCTTTGACGAGTATCGCTGGGGAACCTGGCATCTGACGAAGTTCAAGTCGGACAGCGGGGGGAAACAGGTTTGGGGAGAGCTCGACAGCTCGCCCAATGTATGGCCCGGCGATTATTATTACAAGTGGCCCATCCCCAGAACAGAAAAAGAAATGAACCGAAATATTGTTCAAAACGAGGGCTGGCTAGACTAACGTTTTATGAAGCAAATCTTAATCAGCCTGCTGGTATTGCTCACCGTGGGAATGGCGTTTGGGCAAAAGCCTGTTGTTAAAATACCTTTCGAGGAGGGAAAAGACTATACTGACCACATCCGGAGGGTTTTGGATGAAAACAGGGCAGGAAATGTCATTCTGCAATTTGAGGAGGGGGTATATCATTTTTATCCCGAAAAGGCAAGCGGAAAATATATCCGCATATCCAATAATGACAATAGTTACAAGCCCATAGCCTTTGATCTTTCGGGAATGAAAGGCCTTTCTGTAAGGGGGAATCGCACGGAGTTTATGTTTCATGGCGAGATAGTCCCCTTTTTTCTGGAAGGCTGTAAGGATATATCCCTGTCAGGCATACATATCGATTATGACTTCTCCTTCATTTTTGAGGGAGAAGTCATGGCCAATAATCCGGCAGAGAAGAGCATAGATCTGCGGATCTCCGACAAGTTCAAATATCATATCCGGGGCTCCCGCTTTTTCTTTGGGGGGTATAACTGGGAGAGGTCGCTGGGGGAGAACATTGTATTCGATAAGAAAACACGCGCCCCTTATTACAATACTAACAAATATAATCACAGCAATAGGCAGAGTGAGCTGCAGGTAACTGACCTGGGAAACCGGATGGTGCGGCTTTCCGGGTTCCGGAATGAAGTGCCCCCGGTAGGCTCCATCTACACCGATAAAGGACTTCACGGAGAAAATAGGCTTTATCCCGCCATCATCATCCATAATTCTGCCCGTATCCGCCTGGAACATATCCAAATCTTTATGGCTGGAGCCATGGCGCTTATCGGGGAGAATTCAGCCGATATTTCGATGCAAAAATTCAACGTGTGCTTACGAAGCGGATCTGGGCGCTATATTTCTGCCTCAGCCGATGCCACTCACTTTGTGAATTGCAGAGGAACAATACGTTTTGAAGATTGCCTGTTTGAAAACATGTTGGATGATGCCACCAATATACATGGGGTCTACATGAAGGCCACCCGGGTAGATACCCACTGCCTTTCAGTAACATTCGGCCACTTTCAGCAGGAAGGATTCCTGTTTGCCCGGAAGGGAGATACCCTCCAAATCATAGACCAGGGCAGCCTGAAGCCACTTCACCGCCTGGTGGTAAAAGGGGTAGAATGGATAAATGAAAACTATGGCCTGATTTACTCCGGGACGCCCGTGCCGGAATCTTTGGAAAATACGGCCATTGAAAATATAAGTAACATGCCTGCTATGGTCATGAAAAACTGTACGGTCAGGAATAATAGGGCCCGGAGCCTCTTGATATCTACTCCCAAACCCGTGCTGATTGAAAACAGCTATTTCGATTCCATGATGGCCGGTATCCTGATCGCCGGAGACGCCAATAAGTGGTTTGAATCCGGCAGGGTATCGGATGTGACCATCAGAAATAATACCTTCGTCAACATGGGAAAGGGGGGCAATGCGCCCCAATCGGTATTGCAGATATCACCGGAAATCCCGAAAGACAGGCGGGAAGAAAATTTTTATCACGGAAAGATCGTGTTTGAGAATAACCTCGTCAGGACGTTTGACGCCCAGGTGATCTATGCCCTGAGTGTGGATAGCCTGGTCATCCGCAATAACCGCTTTATGCAGTCGAAAGACTATGCACCCATTTATCCCGGTCTCCCATATATCGACGTCCAGTATGGTAAAAATGTGGCTGTTTATGGTAATAGCTACGAAGGAGAGGGGATAAAAGAAGTCAGCGCTCTCCATTGCGAAACCGTTAAGCTGGAAAAGCAGAAAGGATTTAAACGTACAGTGATCGAAAAGCCCAATACTTTCTTTTATCAGCAATAAAGTTTAAAATATGATAAATTACCTGTTTCAGAAGTTAAGTCCCGTATCGGGCTATGCATTATTGATCCTGTGCTTCATAAGCTGTGCTAATTTGGATAGAGACCCGGAGGAGGAGATTCCGACTCCTTCATCCTCAGCATGGGTATTAAATCAGAGTAAAAGCGATGATTTCAACAGCTGGGATTCTTCCCGGTGGGGAACCGACCTGTGGTATAAAACGTCTTCCGACTTTGCATTTAATGCCGCCAACACCTACGTCACTAACGGTAACCTGGTCATAGAAGCCCGGAAGGAAGATTTTGAAGGGAAGAAGTATTCAGCCGGAGCCGCCCGCTCTAAATTTAAGGTAGGCGCAAACACCCGCGTGGAGATCCGGGCCAAACTGCCCGATTACAGAGCGCATGTTACCTCGGCGCTATGGATAGCCGATGCCCCCACCACAGAGGGCAGCCCTAACCTGGAAATAGACATCATGGAGACGTATCTGAATAAAGGCAACGTCAATGAGCGTTTTACCAGCGGGATACATTATTGGTGGAGAGGGAACAAGCCCCAGTGGGCCACAGGCATCACCAGCTCCAATGATCAGAGCCTGGGGTGGCTGAATCACAGCATAAGCACACCGCTCAGTGATCATTATCATATCTGGACGATTGAACGCTATGACAATAAAATTTTGTTCTATTTTGACAACATCCTGTTTTGGACCAATGACATAACAAAACATGATACCAAAGGAACGTTTGATTCCTTTATCCCGGAAGAATACCGTAAAAACTTCAACGAACAAGAGCGGGATATCATTTTCAGCATTGAAGGGCATGCCGGAACGCCTGTTCCCGAATACATGCCTGCACAGCTGCTGATTGATTATGTACGTGTATATGACCGGAAAACCAACTGATACTAAACTGATTTAAGCATGATGCGTAGTTTCTTATTTCAACTCGTTCTTTTCTCCCTCGTCGGCGTCCCGGCCGCACAGGCGCTTTACCGGGAAAAGATCCCCCTGAATGATCAATGGACGTATTATCCGGCTTATAACGTGCTTAAAGATGTAAAGAAGGAGCAGGTGGTTTTGCCCCATACCTGGAATGCCAAAGATGCGCTTGAAAGCCTCAAATATAACCGGGAGGCCGCTATCTATCAGCGTAAACTGGATATCCCGGAGTCTATGAAAAACAAGCGGCTTTTCCTGTATTTTGAGGGAGTCAATTCCGTAGCGCAGGTGTTTGTCAACGGTAAAACGGTGGGAGATCATTTCGGGGGATATACGGCCTTCTGCCTGGAGATCACCGATTACGTGAATTTCGGGGAAAAGAATGACCTGGAGGTATATGTGAGTAATGCTCACCGCCTGGATGTGGCGCCATTAAGCGGCGATTTTAATATTTACGGCGGTTTGCACCGTCCAGTACATTTACTGGTAACGGGCCAAAATTGCATATCTCCTCTGGATTATGCTTCTTCCGGCGTTTATATTCAACAGAAAAACATAACCGAAAATGCCGCTGAGATTGAGGTTCAAACCATGCTTTCGCTCAAAGATAAACGTAAAAACTACGAAATAAGGGCCTGTGTCTATGATCAGGCCGGGCAGCTGGTAAAAGAAAATACGAAGAAAATTTTAGATTCCTCCCAAACAGAAGCCGCCCAGAAATTGGTGATTGATCGCCCTGTTTTATGGAATGGGAAAGAGAACCCTTACCTCTATACCGTGGAAGTAGAGCTGTTGAATGACGGTGTGGCGGTAGACCGGGTGGCTGAAAAGACCGGGTTTCGTTACTTTTCCGTGGATCATCAGAAAGGGTTTTTCCTGAACGGGAAATACCTGGATTTGTACGGGTTTTGCAAGCACGTAGACCGTAAAGGGAAAGGTAGTGCGGTATCGGAAGAAGACTATCAGGAAGAAATGGCGCTGATAAAAGAATCCGGCGCTACCTCTTTGCGCCTCACCCATTATCCGCATGGAAAACCGGTGTATAAACTGTGCGATGAAAACGGTATTATTGTATGGACCGAAATCCCTTTTGTGGGGCCGGGCGGTTATATCAGCTCCAGCTACATGAAAACCGCTGATTTTGAAAGAAATACCCGTAATATGCTCCTGGAATTGATTAAACAGAACTTTAACAGCCCGTCTATCTGTTTCTGGGGGATCTTTAACGAGGTCAAGATGGATTATGATAACCCCGTGTCTTTTGTGAGAGAATTGCATAACATCGCCAAAAAAGAAGACCCTTCCCGCTTAACTACCCTGGCCACGTTTATTGACCAGGATTATTTCCTGGGCACCACTGACCTCATTGCCTGGAATAAATACTATGGCTGGTATGGCGGTGATTTTCACCAGATCGGCGCTTTTACAGAAGACGCCATGAAAAACTCTAACGGTACCCCCGTGGGCATTTCGGAATATGGGGCAGGCGGTAGTATCACCCAGCACGAATGGCCGGCCCAAAGGCCTGTTCCCACCAGTAAGTATCACCCCGAAGAATGGCAGGCATTGTATCATGAGGGCAACTGGCAGGAATTATCCACCCGCCCTTTTATCTGGGGGAAATACATCTGGGTTTTTGCCGACTTCGGGTCTTCTATCCGCACGGAGGGAGACACCGAAAGGATCAATAACAAAGGCCTGATCACCTACGATTACAAAACCAAAAAAGATGCCTTCTACTTTTACAAAGCCAACTGGAACCCCGAACCCATGATTTACATCACCAGCCGGAGATTTACCAGCAGAACCCGGCCCGTTACGGATATCCGGGTATATACCAATGCCCCGGAGGCCGACCTCTATATCAATAACAAAAAAATCGGAACCGGAAAGAAAGATAAGCTGAACCGGGTGATCTGGGAAAACGTAACGCTAAGTCCCGGGAAAAATGAGATAAATGTAAAAGCCAAAAATGGGCTGGAGGATTCCTGTGAATGGTATCTGAATTGAGGAAGTAAATCCCTCAGTCCGGAAGATTCAGCCGGCTTTTTACTTCTTCATAACTCATTTTGGGCCAGTTGATGTTGGCTGCCGTTTCGCCGGGCAACACTCCCGTCAGCTGCTTATCAGGGGAGATCAATACATACCGGAACTTGTTTCCTCTTGCGGCGTCATATTCAATGTCAAGGAGGGCCACTGTTCTAATACTTCGAATCTCCAAGATTAAATATCCCATATCGGCAGCGAGGGGATACATAGTATATCTGGCATTACGTAAATCGTAGGGGAACGGGTAATGACCTAAGCTTCCGGAATTTTGACCATATACGAGTAACGCGCCTCCATTGTTAAGGAAGTCGATCAGGTTAGTACGCCCTATGGCATTGAACATGGGGGCAGGAATAGTATATCTCATACTTTTCCAGGTAGGGTCGTGAGTGTTCCAGCTATAGTTTACCCACTTACTGGCCACTGCGTTGGCTGTTCCCTTTAGATTGATGGGAGTTTCCCAGCCGGCGGAGGTTTTGGGGCCGAAAAGATCACCGCTGGTTTTGTTAAGGTAAAAATCACCGATATTACCCTGTGAGGCGGTGGGATTGGCGGTTCCGCTGAGGATCTGGCTGCCAGCTTGCCCTGCGGGCCCTGTCGGGCCCGTTGCGCCCGTAGGTCCGGTGGATCCCGCCGGTCCGGACGGTCCCATGGGCCCGGTGGATCCGGTTGGTCCGGTAGGCCCTGCGGGTCCCGCCGGTCCTGTAGGGCCCGTAGTGCCTGCAGGTCCCGTAGCGCCTGTAGGCCCGGTGGCACCGGCTGGCCCTTTCAGGCTCAGAGGCGTACCCCATCCGTCGGCCGTTTTGGGCCCGTAAAGTGTGCCGGTGGCTTTATCGAGGTACATATCGCCGGTTTTTCCCAGCGATGCAGCGGGCGCGGTATTTCCGCTGTGGAAAGTGCCGCCGTCTTTTCCGGCCACACCCTGTATGCCCTGCTCGCCCTGTGGGCCGGCTTCACCCGTTTTACCGCAGGAAACAAAAAATAGTATTGCTGTCAGCAGGAGGAGGAATATCCGATTTTTCATAGGTAATAAATTTAAGCGGTTGGTTTTGTAAATATTAATTTTGATCCGGAGTTACATTTTTACAAATTCCACTCTTCTGTTTTTTGCTTTTCCTTCGGCCGTAGCATTATCCGCTACGGGTTCGGTATCTCCTTTACCGTCTGTATCCAGGCGGTTAGCGGTAATGCCGTATTTTTGCACCAGCTCATTTTTTACGGCGGCCGATCTTTGCTGAGAAAGTAAAAGATTGCTGTCTTTCTTTCCGTCGGTATCTGTATGGCCTATGATTTTTAGTTTCAAAGCGGGGTTTTCTTTCAGGATATCTGCAATCTCCTTGATAACCGGGCCTGATTCCGGTCTAATCCCGGCCGAGCCCGTGTTAAACAGGATGGCGTTAGTGGAGTACCGGCCCTCTTTCAGAATTTTTGAACGGGCATCTTCTTCCGAAGAAGCCAGGCGGATACGGGAAATGTGGAAACAGTGGCCTTCTTTGGCCTCATAGCGACTGAAGATGAGGGTGTTCAGGCCGGCCTCTGCATCAAATGCCCGGGGCAGGTCCCATACCTTGGTGTCATTCAGGTAAACCCTGAGCCGTTGCTTTTGTCGCCAGATCTGTACCCGTACGCGGTTTGTGTTGACGTTAAAGGCTGTCAGCGACTTTATCCTGTTAGAAACCGTCTTCTCTCCGTTTTCCCAGACCTCATATTCGCTGTAACCCAGTTTTTTCCCACCTTCTTCCTGGGGGTGCAGCATCAGCAGTACACCGTTTCGCTTGTCTTTTCCCCTTTTTTCTTTGCCTCTTCCCCAGATGAAGAAGTCTTTTTTGTTTTGCATTTGCGCCAGGCTGATCCACAGGGGGTAGTCGTAATACGAGAAGGTGGGCGGTACAAAGAGATCAAACTCCAGGGTGAAATGTTCCGGCAGCTGTTTTACGGTTTCCAGCAGGAAAGTACCGGGCGTGGAAAGTTCCAGCCATTTGCCTTCTGTACCGGGAAGGGTAACTACTTTGGCTGAAGCATCTGTGTTCCAGTTAGCGGGAAAGTCGCCGATAGCATCCTGTTCAAAGTTTTCGGCTACCAGGACACGGGTTCCCGGCTCAAAGTCGCTGTGGGGTGGTGTATTTGCAGGGCGGCCTTCCCGGGTCTCCCGGGAGGTATTATGGCCGGGAGCATGTTTCGGAGCCTGTTTGTCAGGAGGGGATGGTTTCTCCACTGCGGCACCGGTATTACCGTAGCCCCCAAGCAGGACGAGAATAAAGAGCATGATCGTTTTCATATTCACTAGTTTAAAAGATTTCTGTAGTTTACACCTCCCCAAACAAAGCCGGCGCCGGAAGTTTACTCGTTTATCCCTAACACCGCGCATATCCGGTTGTAAGACATTTGCTCCAGTTCCTGCTTTGAATAGGCTTTGCCATTCAGTTGATAGGCCGCCACCCTTGCCGAGGGAGCAGTCGGGATTGAACCAGGAATAATAATATAGCGGAACCGGGCGTGTTTTGCGGCAGAGCCCGAGGGCTCCCACAGGTATTCTGTAGGTTCAATATCCCGGTTGTAAGACCGGATTTCAATGTGTAGTTTCCCATGGAGGTAATGGGTATAGCTGATGGTAGGGGTGCCGGAAGAACTGATCTGATGATCAGGAAACTGAAAGGTAGTGCCATTGTTTGTCTGCCGGTATACTAACACCACGCCTTGTTCTATGATATTCAGGGTAATGCGGCTATCGGTGATTTCCATCAGTTTCCGCCTGGCATTGTTAACTTTGTTCCATGTGGCTGCGGTGGGTCGTATCCAGTCGGAATAGATCACATTGGCTGTTCCGGCAGGCCCCTGCGGGCCTGTAGCGCCAGTGGCTCCTGTAGCTCCGGTGGCTCCTGTAGCTCCCGTGGTCCCTGCCGGTCCCGGCGGTCCTGTGGCTCCTGTGGTTCCCGCCGGCCCTTGCGGTCCTGTAGGTCCCGTAGCGCCGTCATTTCCTGCGGGTCCTTGTGGTCCCTCTTTACCACACCCTGCGATACAAAATGCTACGGTGAGCATCATCGGAATCAATAATTTTTTCATTGTTTTGAGAATTTTTCTGGCTGAGAAATTTGCTGTTGGTTATGGTCACCGCTTTTTTGACGGGGAATGTATTTGCACTTTTATAAGGAAGAAAATTCCCCGTTGGTTACGGTTACCACATCTCCGGGGGCCGTGCCTTTCATCTCCCCGGAGAAAGTGCCCTTCAGCTTTTTAGCACTGCCCGAGCCGCTGGTTTCCGTAATATTAATGACAAATGAAGTACGGGCCAGCCCTCCACCTATATAGGTTTTGCCGTTAAGTTTGGTGAGCGTTACTCCCGGGTCTGAAGCCCCTACCGCATAGGTGCCAATGGTGATTTCAGCCGCTGAGGAAAAAACAGCGGCAAAGCTGGAGGTTTCCCCTTCAAAACCCTCATCGCGGCCGGAAATGGTAAGATTGTGCTTACCATCGGTCTGGGATATGCCAATCACGGCTACCCCGTCTGAGTTCCATGATTTTCCGGCCACGGTAAGTTTAATGTAGGCATTGCCACCGGGGTTTACGTTGGTTTTTTGTCCACATCCCAGGCAGAGCAAAAGCATTAAGGCCCATGTAGTTTTCATTGCTTTATTCATTAGTTCTGCCACAAAGTTGGGTAGAAAACCCTACGGCTGAAATCGCATAATGATGCGTACGGAGCCGCCGGGCTAAGCGGGTATAACCAGGGACGTGTAAAGGCTGTACGTTTCCCAGCCGATGGACTCGTACAATAATTTGCCCTCTTCTGTGGCAACTAATAAATTTTTGAAAACCCCGTGAGAAAGGGCAATCCTTTCAAGCTCTTTCATCAGAATAGTAGCAAGTCCTTTTCGCTGGTGCTGATGGTCAGTTAAAATTCTGTCATACACGGCTAAATCATCAACGATAACCACGCGACCTATGGCAGCGGTTTCGTTACGCTGCGTATTTATCCGGATAACATGGGTGGAGTTATAATTATCAAAACATAACCCGTAATCAGGAGATAGTTTCTTGTCTCTGAACTTCATTTTGTGAAAGCAGGACATCAAATAGCCTTGGGGTTGAAAGACCCATTTTCGGGAAATAACCTTTTTAAGTTCATCAGGAGAAGCACAAACTTTTAAGAATACAGAATGCTCATCCATGTTTTCAGACAATTGAATAAAATCTTCATTCAATTCCGGAAATACATACCGGGTTTTCTGATTCTCCCATCCCACGTCTACTTTAAACCCCGACCTGAACGGAACAGGTGGCGGTAAATTCCTGGATAAAGACCAGGCGGTTAACCACTTTTCTATCATACCAGAAGAAACTATATTCATTTTTACTGAGATGAGATTACAAATCTATAACATAAGATTTTATACCGGAAATCGCATAACCATGCGTAAGGGGCTTTGGGACTATTTTGTATTTTTGTCCCGGCCGGGAATAGCTGGTTTTATCAGAAAGAAAGCTTATATTTAACATCTTTAACCGTATTTGGATGGTCAGACACCTGATTCTGCTGCTGCTACTTCTCCCGGCTGCTGCCCTGGCGCAGGTAGTGGATAACGTCTATATGGAAAAGAAGCTGGAGGATGCCCGGCGGTATCAGCGGCAGTCGGAATACCCCCGGGCCATACAGGTGCTGGATGAACTGTATGCGCAGGCGGTGAAAGAGAAGAACGATTTTGTGGCAGCCATGGCCATGATGCGGAAAACGCACTATGCCATAGGTAATGGTGAGTTTGGCACTGAAGAGCCCGATTGGAGACCTATGGAAAACTTCCGGGTGCGCAATGAGACGCAGAATACCCTTTTGAAAATTCATCTCAATAAGCTGAAAGCCACCTGGCACAAGACAGGAGAGAGAAACCCGGAGGTTTACCGCTTCCTGGATGAGGGCGTCCGGCTGGCCGGAAACCGGCCGGAATTTCAGCCGGTTCTGGCCGAGATTTATTATCTCTATGGCCAGTTGAAAGCCAAAGATTCAAAGCATATTGAGGCCAATGACTTCTTACTGAAAGCCCTGAGGATTTACGATCATCTGGGCGATGAAGAATCTGCGCACCAGCTATACGGTGAACTGGCCAATGTCTCCTTCCTGATTGGTGAAAAGGAGCGTGCTGTGGACTATGCAAAAAAGGGGATCGAGGCCATGAAAAAACATAAGGATTACGAGGAGCTGACCGTACAGCTGAGTAACCTGGCCCGGATGTATCAGCTGAGCGGGGACGCAGAGAATGCCACCCGCTACTTTACGGAGTCAGCGGAGTATGCCGCCCGCTCTACCCGGAAAGAAGCCCGGTTTATCAGCCTGGTAGACCTGGCCCTGATGTATCATGGCCGGAAAGACCGCGAAAATGCCCTGAAGTATATGCAACAGGCCATAGAAGAGGGGCGGAAGATCGGTCAGCCCAAGCTGCACCGCTACATCCGTACGGGTGCCATGTTTGCCGGTTATACCGGTGATGAAGAGCTCATGAACCGGTATTATGCCGAAAGTTATGCCCTGGCCATGAAGGAAAACGACAGGGAGGCGCTGCGCGACTGGCATTCATCGCAAAATTTTTATTATGGACAAGTGAAGGGCGATAAAGCCCGGGCCTACCCATTCCTGGAAAAATTTCACGCTTACAAAGACAGTATCGTCAATGAAAAATCGCGGAAGGACTTTAACGAGCTGGAAGTGCAGTATCAAACGGAGAAAAAGCAGGTGGAGATCGATAAGCTTTCGGCAGAGCAGAAAATTCAGACCCTGGAGATAGAAAGGCAGAATGCGCTGATCCGTGGTAACCGGCTGGAGGCTTTGGAAAAGCAAAAGGAGATCGAGCTGCTGACCAAAGAAAAGGAGATCAGCGACCTGAAGATAGCCGGGCAGAACGAGGCCCTGCGACTGAACGAAATGCAGATCCGCTACCTGGATGAGCAAAAAAAGGTGGTGGAACAGGAGAACCTGCTGAAGGAGAAAAGTATCCGGAACGAAAAGCTGACCCGTAACCTGGTGATCGCCCTGGCGCTGGCGGGCCTGCTGGTGATCGCTTTCCTGGTGAACCGGATGCTGCTGAAAAAGAAGATCGAGCAGAAGAATATGCTGCTGAAGGAAAGAAACCGAATTTCCGCAGAGCTGCATGACGAGGTGGGGAGCACACTGACGGCTATTAACCTGCTGTCATACGCGGCCATGAAAAACACCGCACCGGAAACGCCCGTACGCCAGCAGGTGGAGAAGATCCGCGACAATACCCGCGATGTGATGGAAAACATCAGCGATATTGTATGGAGTATGAACCCGGAAAATAACGGCCTCCCGGCCATCCGGGCCCGGATGATCGATTTCCTGGAAACGGTGCTGGAAACCAGCGATGTGGATTATACGTTTGAAATGGAAGATGCGGTAAGCGAGCTGAAGATGACGTCCGAGAAAAGGCGTGATTTTTACCTGATCTTCAAGGAGGCGGTCAATAACCTTTCCAAGTACGCCCGGGCCAGTCGCGCCGAGATCCGGATAGCGAAAGCCGGTAATTTTATCCGCATGATCATCCGCGATAACGGCACCGGCTTTGATGAGAAACGGGTCAAAAAGGGTAACGGCCTGAATAACATGAAGAAGCGGGCGGAAAGAAACGCCGGAAGCCTGGAGATCACTTCTGCCGGCCCAACCGGAACGCTGGTGAGCGTTCAGTTTCCTTACACATAATCATGTAATGGCGAAAGCGGTGTTTAGCTGCTTACTTTGAAGTAAAAAAATCGGGATAATGGTGAATGTAGCGGTTTTTGAGGATAACGTGCTGTTGCGGGAGCAATTAACCGAATTGCTCAGCACCGCCGGGGAAATAAAAGTATGCGGAAGCTGGGAAAACTGTGCCCGCATAGCCAAGATCATGGATTTTTACCGCCCTGACCTGGTATTGATGGATATCGACATGCCGGTGGTCAACGGCCTGGAGGGGCTGAGGTTTATTATCCGTAACTACCCGGACACGCCGGTGGTGATGTTGACCGTTTTTGAAGATGATGAGCACGTGTTCGACAGTATCTGCCTGGGGGCTAAAGGCTATCTCCTGAAGAAGACCTCGCCGGAAAAGATCATCGAGGCTATCCACGACACCATGAACGGCGGATCGCCCATGAGCCCGTCTATCGCCCGGAAGGTGATCCGCTCTTTCGCCGCCATTAAACAGGTGGCCCCCAAAGATTATAACCTTACGAAACGGGAGAAAGATATCCTGTTATCCCTGGTAAACGGCAATAGCTACAAGATGATCGCCGCCGAGCTGGGCATTTCCATTAACACGGTACGCCAGTACATCCGCAGCATCTACGAGAAGCTGGAGGTGCATTCCATGAACGAAGCCGTGGCGAAGGCCATCAAGCAGAATGTGGTTTGAATCCTAATTAAACGAAGCCCTGAACTCCAGCGGTGAAATCAGCGTGCGGCTTTTGAACAGGCGATGGAAAGACTGAGGATGCTCAAAGCCTAATTGATACGCGATTTCGGATACCGACATTCCTGTGACCGACAGCAGCTCTTTTGCTTTTTCGATCACCCGGTTCTGAATATGCTGCTGCGTGGTTTGCCCGGTTTGTACCCGCAGCATATCTGTCAGGTAATTGGGGCTGAGATGAAGTGCATCTGCCACCCATTGAACGGTAGGGATCCCTTTTTCCACTAATTTACCGCTTCTGAAATAATCATCCAGCAGAGCTTCCAGCTTCGTAAGGAGATCGTTATTGACTTTCTTGCGGGTCAGGAACTGCCGGTGGTAAAAGCGGTCGCAGTATTTCAGTAACAGCTCAATATTGGATACCAGCAGGTCCTGGGTAAAGGCATCCATATTGGCGTCTGTTTCCCGGCTCACATTTTCTATGATATGCATGACCGCATTTTCCTCCTTTTCGGAAAGGTGAAGTGCCTCGTTACTGGCATACGAGAAGTAGCCGTAGTCTTTGATTCCGGCCGCCAGGGAATACCCCTGCAAAAAATCAGGATGAACCACCAGCACAAATCCCCTCACCCCATTCAGGAGGATATCTTCAAACTGCATCACCTGGTGCGGGGCCATAAAGTACATGATGCCATCGTCAAAATCATAATATTGCTGACCGTACCGGCATTTCCCGCCGGCGCAGTCTTTCTTTAAGGCAATCACATAAAAATCGGTAGTAACGGCGTGGAGAATGGTTTCCGGCTGTAGTTTTACATCGTCAAAATTAAATACACTGATCAGCGGATGGGAGGGCCTTTGCAGTCCTAACAACTGGTGCAGGGCACTGATGGAGGAGACTTTTTCCGGTGTTTTCATAATTTGTTTTAGTTTTGAGCTATGAGCTTTGAGCAGCTATAGGGAAAGACGGCGTACCACTGCCTTTTGAATCAAAGCGAAGCGTCACCCGTCTCATAGCTCACTGCTCAAAGCTCATTGCTAAGTTAGTGATTTTCTTTTCGGGAAGAAAGCTGTTCATGCCGGATCTGCTCTATTCCCTGCCTGTACCAAGTGACGGTAAAGTCCGGGAAGCGTTTTCTGAATTTTGAATCGTCAAAAATATTATCGTGTTTATACCGGGGCAGCAATTCCAGCAGTTCTTTTACGCTCTTATTGAAGAGGGCCCCGATGCTGAAAACCCATTCCGGTATAATAAAGTATTTCAACTCTTTACCGTAAACCTCAGAAGCCAGTGTTATGAATTCTTTATAGGTGGGGCGGCTTTCATCCACCGGCAAATGCCAGGTCTGGCCAAAAGCATCCGGCGTGTTCCCGATCAGGGCGGTAGCCCGGCTGGCGTCCGGTGTCCAGATCAGGCTTCGTTTTTTAGCAGCCGACAGCGGCACTTTTAGCCTTTTCTCTGTCTCTATGTTGTTAAAAATTAATGTATTAGTAATACTCTGTGTTTTCCCCGGACCATAAAATTCTGGCGCACGACAAATCACGGCTTCCAGTTCACCCGCCTGCATTTCCTTCAGAACCATTTCGGCCATTTCCTTTCTTACGACTCCTTTTCTCCCCACGGGGTGAAAAACGGTGTCTTCCCTGAGCACCCGGCCATCCTGTGGATACATGTAGGTATTATCAAAAAACACCAGCTTAGCTCCGTGAATCTTGCAGGCGTCAATCACATTCCGCAGAATCAGCGGAAACTGCTGTTCCCACAGGTCAGCGCTGGCCGGGAGGCCCAGGGTAAAATAAGCGATCTCACTGCCTTTGACGGCCAGGATGGCTTCTTCCCGGATGGATAAATCTGCCGGGAAAACCTCGTCTGTATTATTTATTTTTTGGGGTTTACGGCTTACAATCCGGATATCGGAGGTGAAATTTCTTTTCAATTCCCGGGCCAGTTCTTCGCCTATCTGGCCATTGGCTCCTAAAATAGTTTGCATTTTTCCTGATTTTTAAA
Source organism: Leadbetterella sp. (assembly GCA_019638185.1). GTDB lineage: Bacteria > Bacteroidota > Bacteroidia > Cytophagales > Spirosomataceae > Leadbetterella. The sequence continues at coordinate 51,929 of JAHBUH010000014.1, read as the reverse complement.
TGGAAGTTTCCAGTTTACGCATCACCACCTTGGCCATTTCTTTGGAGCTGAAGGGATTTTGCCCGGTAATTAAATTCCCGTCGGTCACCACTTTGGAAGTCATGGGAATAAACGCTTTCTGGTAGTTGGAACCCCGTTCTTTTAACGAGGCCTCGAGGTTAAACGGCACTTCTTTTTTCCGGTTAGCCAGGCTTTCCTCAAACCAGTTAAAGCCGGTAATGGTTTTATTCTTAATGAGGTATTGGCCATCTGATAATCTCACGTTCAGCAAGCCACCCACTCCATGACAGATGGCGGCCACCGGCTTCCCGTTTTCATAGTGGTTCCGGATGATGGATTGCATCTGGGGATCGTCCGGGAAATCGTACATCGTACCGTGTCCGCCGGCCAGGTAGACCAGGTCAAACTTTACGTCGGCCACCTCACTCAGGCTCCGGCTGTGGACCAGTAATTCTTTAAATGCCGGATCCGCCCAATATTTTTTTGAGACTTTGTCGAGCGTAAAGCGCTTCAGGCTTTCCGGGTCTATGGGCACATTTCCGCCCTTCGGGCTGGCGATGGTGATTTCATAGCCCTGCTGTTTTGCCTCATGGTATAAGTGAGTCAATTCACTGAGCCACAAGCCCGTTTCCAGCTTTCCACTGTCATAAAGGCCGATATTGGTGACGATGATCAGGATTTTTGTGATGTCCATATTCTGAATTATTTAACAGTACAAAGTTCCGGAAGATTTACCCGGGAAAAGTAGCTTAAACAGGGGATGTTATAACAGAATCTCTGATGGTTCGTGTATCTGTAGCCAATTTATCAAAAAAGTGCATTAAATGTTGTTTTGCCGCATATAATCAGCAATTAACTTTTCATTAGTGTCCGTACTCCCGGAAAGCGTGTCAATGATTCTTTGTCTTTCGGCTTCCGTTTTGTTTTGACTCAGCTTTTTCTTGGCCTGTAAACCGGTCACTATAACCTCAAAGGCTACAATACCGTTCGCCATTTTTGTCTTATAATCGTCCGGAAAATTGTCCCATTTTTGCCTGTAAGAGGTTTCGTAATTATCAATGGTAACGTTAAGGATTTCCAAAACCTGTTCCCGGTCTTCAATCACTTTGCCGTGCCCGTAAGCGTGAACCGAAATATAGTTCCAGGTGGGAACGCTGAGTTCTTTGTCGTAGTGGGTGGGCGAAATATAGGCATGAGGTTCACTGAAAATAACAAGAACCGGATGGTTTTCAATATCCTTCCACTGGCTGTTTGCCTTTGCGAAATGGGAAGTCAGCACTATATCTTCTCCCCGGACGGTCACGATGAAGGGCAGATGCGTCCCCACCGGCAAGCTGTCTTTTGCCGTAATGATAGTGGCGAAACTGAATTGCTTCATGAAGGCCACTATTTCATCTCTGTCGGTGGCTTCGTTTATTTTGGGAATATACATTAGGTTATTCGGTTCGTTATTTCTTTTATTCCATGATCAGTTCTCCATCTTCGGCTAAAATGAGCTTTCCGTCCTTCTCCACTTCAAGTGTAACCTCGGGCGAACCTTCTGCACCCATTAAAATCCGGTGAATTTTGTAGGTGTAATTATCTTTAGAAAAAGTGATTACGTGATTTCCTCCGTTTCCATCCGCTTCTAATTCGCCGTTATCCAGGATGATGTCGGGTTTTGAAGATTCTTTTTCTGTTATTTTCCAGGAAGCGTACCTGTACCTGGAGTCGGTTAGTTTGTCAATTCTGATCAGGTATTTTTTTGTCTTTATTTTGTAAACCGGACTTTCAAAAGTTTTTAATGAAGCGTGCAGGTTTTGTTTGTCCTTCGTGATTAAATCCTGCCTTAATTTCTTTTCAACGTCGCTTTGATAGTTTACCGCAGTGATCACTCCATCAGAGTTGGCCATCCACAAAATACCATTTTCAAACATAATTCCTCTCCAACCCACTTCCGACCATTGTTCCACTTTGGAATTCGCAATTTTGTCGATCAGAACCTTGTCAAAAACTTCACTAAAGCGCTGCTTAAATTCTTCTTTGTCTTTAATGGCGGGTATCGGATATTCTCTGTTTAAAGGAAAATGAATCTTATCTGCAATTTTATCCGGATCTCCTGTTTTGAATAAGGCTATCACACTTTTGATATCGTCTGCCTGAGGGCTTTCAAGTCCCGGCGTTGGAAGGGTGTCAGCTGGCTGGCTCCCGGTTACTGAAGTAGTTTTACGGTCGGTTGGGTTGCACCTCCAAAGTAGAAGTGAGGATACTATGAAAGTCAGTTTTATAAGCTTCATTCTTTTAAGGTTTTTGTCATTTGTGATAACTAATCCATTTCTTAAAACAGGGAGCGATGCCCGGTTAGCTTTTTATATTACAAAAGTGCATTATTTTATTGAATACTGTTTCAGTAGTATCATTGGTAATTATACCTAAAAATTCAAAATCCGGAATGGGCTTGGCTGAAACTTCCCTATATTTGACAGTTAGCTGTAATCATACACCCAATTCAAAATCCGGTATATAATGAAGGAGAAATTTAACAAATATGCTATTCAATTCATTTATGAAATCCCAAGGAATATATATACCACAAATTGAGCAAAATAATGACAACAGTTAATAGAAGAGATTAATGAAATACCCACTGCAATATTCATTAGATGGGAAGGCGGAAAATCGGTGAGTCTCGTATTATGGAAAAACTCATTGAGAATATTCTGAAAATAGAACACGGCTTCAAACACATTATGGAAGCTGGGGACATTCTTCTGGCCGATAAAACGCAAAAGCATTTTGACCTGGCGGAACAGTTTCTGGCGGATTCTGCTTACCAGGTGAGAATGCTGGCTACTTATCTGCTGGGGCAGCTTTCTGCCGGAAATCCCCGGGCGCTCACCCTCCTTGAAACCCGGGTGGCGGAAGATCCGAACTGGCGGGTGCAGGAGATGCTGGCCAAGGCATTTGACCATTATTGCAAGATAACCAGCTATGAAAAGAGCCTGCCGGTTATCCGGAAATGGCTGGCCGACGAAAACCCGAATGTGAAACGGGCGGTTATTGAAGGACTCCGGATCTGGACAAGCCGGCCTTACTTTAAAGATCACCCCACTGAGGCTATAAAGCTTATCAGTCAGCATAAGGCAGATGACAGTGAATATCTGCGAAAATCAGTGGGCAATGCCCTGCGGGATATCGGTAAAAAATATCCTGACCTGGTGCTTGAAGAAATTTCAACCTGGGACCTAACCCATAAAAAGACGGAATTTACCTGTAAATTAGCGAAGGGAAAATGAAATCCGGGAAAGCTTGGTTGAAACCTGATCTGCCCGAAAGAGCCGTTTCCTGATGTAAATAACTGTATACGCAAAACCATGGATAAAGTTAACTTAGCCGAAAAATTTTCCCTGTTTTCTGAATACTGGTCGCCCAAAATTGCCGGTGAGCTCAATGGACAGCATGTAAAGCTTGCCAAATTCAAAGGGGAATTTGTCTGGCATAAACATGACCACGAAGACGAAATGTTTTTTATTGTGGACGGAACGCTGAAAATAGAATTCCGGGATAAAACCGTTACCCTCCACAAAAATGAGTTCCTGATTGTTCCGAAAGGAGTGGAACACAGGCCCGTAGCCGAAAATGAAGTTTTGGTGATGCTTTTTGAACCGGCCACCACCCTGAACACCGGCGATACGGAGAATGAGTTGACAAAACATCAGCTGGACCGGATATAGAGACGCTGTAGAGATTCAGGAGAGCAGGAGTTTTATGGAACCATACGAATGCCTTTACATCGGTATCAGACTTTGTTTTTTAAATAGTAACGCCTGCCGGGTAACCACCAGCGGCCGGTTTTTCTTCTTTTTGTAAAGAATGGTAAACACGATGGCCGTCAGGATGGTCAGCCCCCTGAAAACATTGGCTTTCATGTCTCCCAGGGCAGAATCATCAATCTTAAACAGGCTCCAGGCCAGATTCATGAAGGTGTGAGTCAGTATCGGAACCCACAGGTTATAATTCCATTCTACATAGAGCCAGGCGAAAAATACGGCGCCCGAGAAGGTGATCGTGAAGATTCCGATGAGCTCACGGGTATCCTGGCTTTGGTATAAATGTCCGGAAGCGAAGATTGCGGCTCCCAGCAAAATGGAAGTGGCAAAGCCCAGGCGGGTTTTCCGGAACAGCTGTCCGAAAAGGAAACCCCTGAAGTATAACTCTTCCATAAAGCCAGCCACCCATGTTCCGGCTACCAGGTTTTGAATCTCTATCTGGTGGTTAAACCGGAAGAAGAGAAAACCTCCGGCAAACATGGGCAGGGTAAATAACAGGCTTACGGCCACGGCGGTCACAATACCCGGAGAAAGTCCCAGGCTTTTAAAAATACCAGCGGGGCGGTTGAGGAGCCATGTACCTGCAAAGACGGGTATTCCCACAACCAGGTAGGTCAGAACATAACTGACCAGCCCCTGGCGGGTGATTTTGTCAAGCCCGAGCTTTATGGGCTTAAAGCTCAGGAACAGGAGATGATAAAGGGCAAAACAGATCAGGACAATAATTACTGTTTTCAGGGTTTCTTTTGATTTCATCGGAGGACTGTCTGTAATATAAGAAATATAAGTCATCATTTGTTTATTTCAAGCACGATAGCCAGCAGCCCGATAAGGAGGCACAGGGGCGAGTAATACCGGGTATCGTTTCGGGCAAAGCGGGTGGTTTTGACTTTTTTGAAAAATCCAATGTAATTGAAGTCGCCCACGGCCCGTAAGAGGAAAACGGTGGCAATGGCCCAGAGGCCGTATTTGCGGATCAGGCCTATCAGCGCCGCCGGGCCCGTTTCTATCTCAAAGGTGTTCAGAAAAACCACTCCGCCCAGGCAAAGAAGTCCCAGTGCCACCGTAAACGTAGGAACAGCGCCCGGCATCATTACTTTCCGGGTATCGTCTTTGGTGGGCAGTACGGCGGCGCTTCCCCGGCGCCCGCCGAAACCCCAATACACATGAAGGGCCGAAAGAAAGGAGAAGACCAGGATCAGCAGAAGGGCTATTGCGGTTATCAAACTTGCTCAAAGGTATTTATTGCGCTAAGATACAATAAGGCTCCGGGATTTCCACCCTTTGAAACCGGCCGGTAAGCGCGTAAATAAGCAGGAATGGGAGTAGTATTCCCCCTGCCGGTATCGGGTTTGCCTGCGTGGCCATCGCAGGCCCCGAACAGATGGCCTCATTTTCCTGCTGTGGAGAGCGGCTAGGTGTCTGAAAAGTGACACCACGGCGAGCCCGTAATAAGGGATGAAAAAAAGATTTTACGGGAAGGTGCTGAGCCCGGCAACACCAAAGTAGAAGTAGGTGTAAAGCCCGAGGAACGTTTGTGCTGAAAGTATTGTCCCTACATAGATAAGCAGGAAAAATGCGGGGTACAAGCCGGTGTACACCTGGAGTTTATCGAAATAGGAGCACGTGTTTTCCTTTGTACATAGAAAACTGAAGTAAAATACAGGCCGGAAAGAAAAGATGCATTGACTATTGTCAATAAATAAAATAACTATTTTTGCTAAACTGCGAACTTTCACAGCACGATTCAGATATGATGCAGCCCATAGATAACAGACTGATCAGTTACTTTTTGAAAATCACGAGCCTCTCCGCCGGTGAGATACGGGTTTTGACAGAAAGCATGATGGTGAAGAGCTTCAAAAAAGGCGATTACCTGGTCAGAGAAGGGCAATTGCACCACGACACCTACTTTCTGCTGGAAGGCCTGGTCAGGGAATTTATCATAACGGAAGGTAATGATGTAACCACCAATTTTTATACCGAAGAGCAATGGATCATTTCGCCGGACGGTTTTGAAGTAAAGAAGCCATCGAGGTACAATCTGATCTGCATGGAAAATACAGTTCTCGTAGCAGGCAATGAGGAGAAGGCGCAAGCCTTGTTCAGGCAGTTTCCTCATTTTGAGACCGTTTCACGCCAGATTATGGAAGCCGTCTTTGAAGAGCGGCACCATCAGACTACTTCTTATATTACCGAAAATCCGGAGCAACGTTACCTGAATCTCCTGAAAACACGTCCCGGCATTTTTCAGAGAGTACCCCAATACGACATCGCCACTTACATAGGTGTTAAACCCGAATCTCTGAGCCGGATCAGGCGGAAATTATACAGGAAAGTTTAGACGGCTTTTGTCCCATTAAACAGGAACGGGTTTGACGGGACAAAAGCACTTTTTTTATTTCTTTCTGGGCTTCCACCGGATGGCATCTATAGCGATATAGGCAGTGGTTCCGATTTCAATCGTTGAAAAAAGAACATAATGAGGGGCGGGCTTGCCCATAAACAATGTACCCGACTGCACAAGCGTCATCAGCGTACCCGAGGCAATCTGGACCCATCTCAGCGTTTTTTCATTCTTTATCACCTGGGGAAGGAATACGTTAGCGAGGGGTACCTGCATAAATCCTGCGGCCAGGGTCAAGAATCCCGGTGTGATCCTGGTGCCGTCTACCACGCCGTTCTGGTATTGCTTCAGGATGTTTTTATCCATCAGATTCACCAAATCGGCGTATAGGTAATTTAAAGACGTGAAAGCCCACAGGGCCGAATAACGGTTCCGTCGGTTGCTCAGAAAGAAGTCGGCTTTCCCGGTATTCAGGGTAATTTTATCATGTGGCCGGGTATATAACCATGTATTCGGGCTTTGGAGTAAGGTAGCGTTAAAGATAGGGTGACCAGGCAGACTCTGACCGGGAGCTTCCAGGGAGTTTGCCTGCATTTCATTGCCGGAAAAAGTGCCGCTGGTGTCGGCTTCTGCCCAATAGAACGATTCATTTGGCTGAACGATAAGGCTGTCTTGGGCGTATAGATGATAATACGAGAGAGTCAGGCCCAATCCCCATGCTACTGTTTTGAATGTTGTCATATTTTTGTTCATTTGATTTTGAGACAAAAGTATTTTGGCAACATTTCAATTTCATTGACATCGGTTAAGATCTAAAGGCCTGACCTGTTAGGCTGCTGTAAAGGTATAAACTTTCCTTATCCCGTTCAATCACTCTTTCAAACCTTAAACCGAGCTTCTCAATCAGCCGGATGGAGGCGGTATTATCCGGTAAGGTCACCGCCAGCAGGGTTTCTGCATTCTCTGCCTGATGCTCCACCACAGCTTTGGCGGCTTCGTAAGCATAGCCTTTGCCGGAGTAGGCGGGCAGGAAGGCAAAACCGATGTCCCGGAAATCCAGATAATCGCGCCGGATGAGGGTGACCAGGCCGATGGGAACGCAGTTTTGCCGGAGCGTTACGGTGTAATAGATGATGTCGGGATTTTCATTTATTTTCCGGATATAGGCCAACGCATCGGTTTCCGAATGAATGTGACGGTTGCCGATATACCGGATCCAGCGTTCGGTATTGAACAGCTCAAAGATGAATTGGGCGTCTTTTTCAGATAGCGGTCTTATGAAAAGGCGTTCTGTGTCCATTCTTTGGATCGAATTTCGGCTCCTCTATCAAAAACGAGAAGTGGAAAAGAACGGGGCAGTCCATTTTGGACTGCCCCGTTCTTAGCTTATTCGTTATCTTTAAGATTTTTGTAGTACTCTTCTTTCAGATTTTCAATTTTGTCTTTCAGTTCATTTTGCAGTTTTCCCGGGAGGGTTTTCAGCTTCCTGAGCTGGAAGGCCAGCACAATGGCATTTATACCCACAAAGATAAAAGCAAAGGAGGTCAGCACCACTAGCGACACACCGGTTATGATCGGGTTAGCAATGAGCAGGAATGAAAAAATAATACCCAAAATGCTTACAATAGCGAGGTTTCCCCACTTCAGTATGCCATAGTTCCTGAGCTCAAACGCAAACCCCAGTCCCTGGAAAGCACGGAACAGCAGGCTGAAACCCACAAAAAGCGGTAATGTGGCAGCGGCTAGTGCTGGATGTACAATCAGCAGAATGCCAATAAGTAAAGTAAGAATACCACTGGCCAGGTACCAGCCCCAGCCTTCCAGCTCTTTCCGGTTTTCTACCGAAAACCAGATTTCCAGCACACCGGAAAACAGGAAGGAATAGCTGAACAGTGACGCCAACGCGAGGTAGGTCTTCTCAAGTGTGCCGAAACTGCTAACTCCTACCACAATGAACAATACACCAATAATAGCCGGCACATACCAGTATTTCACGGTGTTACGGATAGTTTTTAAAAATGTAGCCATACGCATTAAAGTTTGAAGTTATTATTTGCTGAGTTACAGTTAAAAGCGGGTCTGTGTGTTGAGAGAGGTGTCGTGTTGGTTAATGATTCAAAGGTAGGCTTTATTTTTATAGTTTGAAAATAATGGATGTAAAAAATTGGGATTGAGGCATTTAACCGGGCTGGTTTACTTCTTTGCAATCTGCTTTTTCTTTTGGCTTTCAGGCAGGTAGTTTTGCTCAAATACTACCTTCTGCCCCGTTTTGCTTTCCAATTCTTTTCTCGCATTTCCAGCCACAGCTCCACCTTGTCTGGTGGCTTTTTTGTTTTCGTCAAATCCTTCCGGGTTTTGCGTTTTTACGATGGCCGTGGTAGATGCCTCACCCAGCATGGAGAAAATGAGTTCGAGGTCGGTCATGTGGTCACGCAAGTTCTGGCTTTTCAGGCCTTTTACCTTTTTGTATTCTGATGGCGTAAGTCCGAAAGTAGCTTTAGAGATTTCCGAAGTGAGGATAGCGTATTCTACCTGTTCCTTTACGCCGTGGTTTTTCCACTCCTCGGTCAGTTCTTCGCGGATGGCTATGCTTCGCATCCGTTTTTCGATCCAATCATCGGGATAACCTTTCAATTTATAGAGTTCACGGGTGCGCTGGGTAGCCAGTTCCGGGTTTTCAATCTCTTCCAGCCTGTCTGCCCCTACCTGCGCCAGCCAGAGTTTAAAGGGCTCTGCTTTGGGTGATGGGATGGATTGGATGATACGCAGAAGGCCTTTGGTGTCAGTGCAGCCCGTTTTTTGTTTGCCTCCAGCGGTGTCCATCGCAAGGGTGGGTACAATTTGTACCCACCCTTTAGCGAGTTCTTCGTCACGTCGTAATGTATTGCTTCGGATCTTTACTGTCTGTCAATACGGCGATAACGTCTTCTACTACGAAATACCATTTCTGTTCCGTTTCATCCCAAACAGAACGGATTTGTTTGCTTTCAAAAAGTTTGATGTTGCTCATAAAAGTGAATTTTTAAAAATAAGAAGATGGAAATAATCAGTACTATAGATCAGGCTTTGGAAGCCTGCATATGTGGAAGTCTGGCCAGAATATATATTAAGTTTCGTTTACTAAAACCTTAGGATACAAATCTTATTTTGCCTTAATGAGCTGTTCAAGCCGGGCAATCATTTCATCTTGAAAATTTTGAGGAGATAATATCCAAAGAAGAGAAATACGCCTATTATCATTATTTTGAATGTAGCTGTGGTACTTATATTAGAAGCGGGATTTATATAAGGAGTTCAGTTCCAATACTTGAATATATAGACATATTACCTTCAGGAATTGGGAAATAAACGACAAACAACAAGGGTTTTTTTAGAATATCTCCTGTCGCAAATTTGGCCAATTTTCAAACGATAGCGTATTTTGGGATCTGCAGGGTTTTGTCGAATACCTAAACCATTAAACCGGGCTAACTCTCCATCAGAAACCTGTTTTTCTACTGCATTTTTGGGGTTATCGAAATGTTCAGGTATTTTTAAGCGGTGATTTCATGGTATACAAAACAGTCCGATCCCGAAGGCTCCTGATCTGTTTTTTGCCTCCGATCACCCAGTCGGTTTTAGCAAATATTATTTCTTAAATGGATATGAACAAACGTATTTTTTGCCTGTTGTGCTGTGTTTCTCTGGCGGCTTCCGCCCAAAACACAAAAGACTCTTTGTCAGTGGTGAATAAAGACTGGAAAACAGAAAAGATAGCAAAGGGGGTGGTTTGGAAGCAGGGACATTTCACCGATCTGTTTGATAGTGAACAGGAAATCAACTATGTGGAAATAGACCTTAAAAAACTCGCCAAACGCGTACACCTGGCGGCTGATCCTAAGATGCTTAAAACCACGGGTACCTTTGCAGAGGAGAACCGGGCTTTGGTAGCCATTAATGGCGGCTTTTTTGATGTGAAAAACGGAGGGGCGGTAGACTATATTAAAGTAGACGGAATGGTGGTTAACGCTACGCGAACACAATCCGCCCGGGCGAACTCCGTTTTGACCCTGAATAAGAAAAAGATAAGCATCCAAGCCGCCACCCCGGAAAATACAGAGCAATCTGCGGCAGAAAATGTAATGCTTTCCGGGCCCCTGCTGGTTTTAAATGGAGAGGGTATAAACTTTGACAGTAATCCCTTTAATTCCAACCGGCACCCCAGAACGGCCATTGCTGTCCAAAAGAACCATAAGCTGATTTTAATGGTAGTGGATGGCAGAAATAGCAAAGCTCATGGCATGTCGCTGATGGAATTAGCCCGCGTAATGAAATGGCTGGGTGCAGAAGATGCCATGAATTTAGACGGGGGAGGAAGCAGCGCGCTGTATATTAAAGGAAAGAGCATTGTGAATTATCCTTCTGATAACAAGCAGTTTGACCATGAAGGGCAGCGGAAGGTGGCGAATATTGTTTATTTGAGGTGATGATTTATTTCCATAAAGCTATGGGTCAGTGACAAACCTTGCGGATAAATTCAATATAAGTGCAAGGACAATTTACCGTGATATAGATGTTCTCCCTAAAAGAGGTGTGGATTTAATCAATAAACGCAGGCTTGGAGAGTTTTGAATACTTTGGCTTAAAGTTCTTTCAGCCATTCCCGGGCAATGTCTCTAAACACGGCTGTTCCTGCTTTTCCTATGCGGTAGGCTTGTTTCCAGGTACGGGACTTTTGCTCGTATGCCGGATTCACAAATACTATTCTGCCGTAGTCGGTTTTGGTTTGAGCATTAAAATCTACATCTGCGGTTTCGTCTAAAAACTGTTGAAGTTGTTTTTTGATATTGGCTTTAAAATCTTTCTGACGGTCTATTTCGTTGTTACGTTGTTTTCGCCGGGCAATTATCTCATTGACTGCACTTCTTGCCCTCTGGTCGGCTAACTTCTTTACAAAGGCCTTTTTGTCACTTTTAAACAGCGGCTTCAGCAAGACGATGGCTTCCGCTTCAGCAACTGTTCTTTTGAGATTGTCCATGTCATCGGCACTGGTATCGTCTGGGAGGGTACTGATTGCTGCCTTCAGGCCTTCCGCCATTTGCTGTTGTGTATTAAAAAAATCTTCATTTAAAAATGGCATCATGCCCTCTATTTCGGCCACTTGCTCATTGTATTTGTATTGATATTCCTCTTTTAGTCCGGCACTTTCCGGATCTGTTGATTCTTTCTGCGCATCAAGCATTTTTATTGCCTCTGTCTTAAAAGAGGCAGACGAGACATAGGTTTTTGCGAATTCCCCAACCGCCTTTGCCATAGCGGTTTTTTCGTTATCCTGTAGTTTTTGGGCTAACTCCCTGATGTTTCGGGGCATATAAAACGAAAAATTGGGAAACTCGCTTTTGGTTGCGAGGCTTTGCAGCTGTTCTTTAAATTCGGGTACATTGATATTGTACCTGGCGAGGTCATCGATGAGGCGAAATGCCGAAATACTTATCAGCATGATCCCGCAGAGTATATTTTTTTTCATGAAATGATAAATTTTAGATGAATAATTAAACAGAAGTTTACATTTTTACAAATTCTACCCTGCGGTTTTCGGCTTTCCCTTCAAAAGTATTATTATCGCCGATGGGTTGGGTTTCTCCATAGCCTTTGGTACTTAAACGGCTGGCGTCTACTCCCAGCGATACCAGTTTGTTTTTTACGGCATCGGCTCTCTCTTGCGATAATTTGAGATTGCCGGCATCGTCACCGCTGGCATCGGTGTGGCCTCCAATCTCCAGTTTCAGGTCAGTATGTTCCTTCATCATAGCAGAAATAGTATTGAATGTGCCCATGCTTTCGGGTTTGAGTGTGGCTTTTGCTACATCAAAATTGATTCCCCGGGCAATAAACCTTCCATCCGCAGAGAGGGTTTTGTAGGGATCTGCACCCCCTTCAGCTACTCTTACATTTTTGATAAAAACCTGTGAGGCCATTTCGTAAGATGAGGTATTGGCCGACAATTGGAAGCCCAGAGCCCGCCCTTTGGTGATTTGGGCATTCAGTACTCTTTCGCTATTGAGATATACTTTTAGTGATTTTTCGGTAACAGCAATAGAAACATGGACCCACTTATCGCAAAGATCTTCATAAGTGTCACCCAGATCTTCTATTTTTTTGCCGGAAGTATAGCTTCCTTTTGCATTGGCAAACTGAACAATGCCTTCGGCTCCTATGATCAGGGTATTGTTATAGAAATCACCCAGAACGTTGTCCTGAAGTTCCCGGTTATAATAATCATCATTATTGGCAAACTGTATCTCTAACCGGTTGCCGCCGGTATTTCCATCTGCCACAGCCTGTTTCCATGTTTTGGTATTATGCCGGTACAGATAATCAAATTCTACGGTGAAACGCTGCGGAGATAGATCATTTTTTAACCGCGGATAAGCGGTAGGCGTACCGTCTAACAGGCCCATTGTTAATTCGTTATTGATTTTTACGATTTCAATTTTTCCGGAAACTACCCAATGGGAGGGGATTTCGTCAACACTCTCATCCAGGAAATCATCTTCAAACAAAACTTTATCGCCGGGCAAAAAATCAAACCGGGCATAGGATTTTTCAGGCACCTGGGCATTTGCTATCTGAGTTAATGAGAGAGTTGCGAGAAAAACAAATTCTAAAAGGCCGAAAGATACAGATGCTTTTTTCATGAGTATATTTGTTTGATTCTGATAAGACAAACATAGGCATCTCCTATTGGATACAAAATCTGGATTTAGGTGGGTGTCGGTTTGGGTTAATGAAGTGTTGTTTTGGAAGAGTGAACAGAAAACCGATTACTGCAAGGTAGCCGCCAATAGCTCATTCAAAACAACTGCTTATTAGCTTTTGCTTGCATCGGTATCTGTATTTTCTCTACTTTTAGTTTATGAAAATCATTTATGTAAGTATATTGTTTTTGCTTAACATTCCGTTTGTATCTGCCCAGGCGGATACAAGGCTTGAAATGCTTAATAAACGTTTAGATTCTCTCCTGAAATCAGCCCCGTCTTTTAAAAACGATACGCTTAAAGTGCTGTTATTGGCCGAAGTGACCAAGATCAAAACCGAGTCTGTTAATGCCGATAGCGCCAGAAAGGATGCTTTAGTGATGCTAAAATTGGCGGAAACTATCGGCTGGAAAAAGGGCCAGATGTATGGCTACAAAATGCTGGCTCAGGTAGAAGGCACGCAAAGTAAATATTATTCGGCAATAGAGTTGGCCAATAAAGGCAGAGCGATTGCCGAAAGTGTCAAAGACGCTTTTTGGGAGGCTACTTTCTTACGAATCCTGGGCGATGCCTACCACTGGCTCGAAAAACCCGAAAAATCAATGCACTATTTGAATTTGCAACTAAAGACAAATCAAAACGATAAACAAAATGTAGCGGCCACTTACATAGACCTCGGAGACATACATACTAAACTGAAGAAATTTGATACCGCCAAAACCCATATCGAAAAAGGAATAGACCTGGCCCATTCTCTCGGGAACAATACTTTTGAAGGCTACGGTTTTGCTATTTATGGCATCTGGGCGAAAACACAGGGGTTGTACACCAAAGCCATTGACTATTTTTTGAAGGCCATTGCGTTGTATGAGAAAGACCACTCAGATTATCTGAAAACCGATGCACAAAACTATCTGGCAGAAGTTTACTTAAGTCAAAAAGAATACAAAACGGCTATTGATTTTGCAGAAAGGGCCTTTGCAAATGCCCAAAGACTCAATATTTATTACTCTGAAAGAGATGCTTCAAAAACCCTGTATGAGTGTTACCGATTGCTGGGCAATACTCCCAAAGCCTTAGAATCTCACATCAACTGGATGAAATATAAAGATCTGATGTCGGAAGAAAGCACTAACCAAAAACTGGATGCCTTGCACTATGAATACGAAAATAAAAAGCAGCAACAACTCATTGCACAGCAAAATACAGAAAATCAACAGCAGCGAAAAAACAACATTTGGTTGACAAGTGTATTGGGCCTGATCCTGATTTTCGTAGCTTTTTTATGGTTTGTGAATCGTAAATTGAAAGAGAAAAGTAGTGAAATAGAAAACTATCAAAGTGAGTTGAAAAAACTTAACTCAGAACTGGAAAACAGGGTGGAGCAACGAACCGACGAGCTGTACGCCACCCAACAAGAATTATTTGAACAGGAATCTGAACACCGAAAACGACTCTACGAGGTAGAAATGACGGCATTACGAGCTCAAATGAATCCTCATTTTATCTTTAACGTTTTAAATTCAATCAACAACTTCACACTTTCAAATAATCCCGAGTCTGCCTCGATTTATCTAACCAAATTCTCAAAACTCATCCGTTTGGTTTTAGAAAACTCAAAGTCGGAACTAATTACATTACAAAGTGAACTCGAAGCTCTCAGGCTGTATATTGAGCTCGAAGCTATGCGCTTCAAAGGCAAAGTCCAATACGAGATTAATGTTCAGGAGGATATTGATCAGCGTTTTGTGCAATTGCCGCCGTTGTTACTGCAGCCCTACATTGAAAATGCCATCTGGCATGGACTTATGCATAAAGTACAAGGCGGGAAAGTGTGGGTGAATATAGTTCAACCCAACGAAAACCTCCTCAAAATAGAAATCGTAGATAATGGAGTGGGGAGAGAAAAAGCCCGGGAATTGAAAAGTAAAACAGCCACAAAAGACAAATCGTTTGGGATGCAAATTACCTCTGACCGGCTAAAAATCCTGAGCCAGTTATACAAAATCGATAGCCAGATCAGGATAGTGGATCTGGAAGATGGTCATACAACAGGAACAAAAGTAACCATCGAAATACCATGTTAAGAGCCATAATTATTGACGACGAACCCGCTTGTATTTCTATTTTGAAATTACAGATAGAAAAATACTGTCCTCAGGTCAGCATCGTGGCGGAGGGTTTAGGGGGAGGAGAAGGGCTTTCGGCCATTAGAAAGCATCAGCCCGATTTGGTTTTTTTAGACATCGAGATGCCTGTGATGAATGGGTTTCAGCTACTCGAAAATTTGGATGCTGACATCAATTTCAGTATTGTTTTTACTACGGCGTATAATGATTTTGCCGTAAAAGCCTTTAAGTTTAGTGCATTGGAGTACCTGTTGAAGCCTATAGATATTGATGAACTCCAAAAAGCTGTTGCCAAAGCAGAAAATAAAAAAAACATCGAAAAACAACAGATTGAACTCCTGCGCCAAAGCCTGTACGCGCCCGGCCGTAACCCCGATCGGCTGGCACTTCCTCATGCTACGGGCTATATTTTTGTAGAAATCAATAAAATAGTGTACTGCGAGTCAGACAGTGCCTACACCAAATTTTATCTTTCAACCGGCGAAAAACTCCTCATCACCAAAACACTCGGCGATGTGGAAGAAGTACTTTCGCTACAAAATTTCTTCCGGATACATAAGCAATTTCTGGTCAATATGAGCTACATCACCCAATACATTAAAGGGGAGGGTGGATTTGTAAAAATGACTAACGGGGCAGAACTGCCCATAGCTCGTAACCGCAGGGAATCTTTTGTGAGTTTATTGACCAGAATATAGGCTTTTACTATTAAAAAAGGATCAATCCTAAATGTTCGGCAAAATGTTGGGCAAGTAAAAAAAGAAAGGAGCCAGACTTTCGTCTAACTCCTTCATTCTGAGGGTGGTCCCACCTGGGCTCGAACCAGGGACCACCTGATTATGAGTCAGGTGCTCTAACCAACTGAGCTATAGGACCTGTTGAAATTGGCGCGGGTGGCCTTTTTCAAAAGTGATGCAAAGGTAGAAAAATCCTTTTTACGGGACAATAGGCCGCCTGATATTTTTATGGGGAAGTTTTGTGCTGCCATTTATCACCGGTATTTTCCTTTTAAGCATTTATTTTGGTGGGCGCTGCTTTTTTATGGGTAATATTGGTGACCTTTTTAACCGGGTGCGCTATGGCTGAAAATATTATACAAATTGAGAACCTTTCGTTTGGGTTTTCTCCGAAAAAGCAGATTCTTAAAAATATTAGCCTGGCGGTGCCTAAGGGTAGCATTTATGGGTTTATAGGGGCTAACGGCGCCGGAAAATCTACTACCATGCGTGTGATCCTGGGGGTGTATCCTGAAGTGAATCATACGGTTAAGGTGTTTGGGGAGCCTATTGAGACGGCTTATCCTGAGACGTTCCGTAAGATGGGAACGCTCATTGATTACCCGGCTTTTTATGACCACCTGAGTGGTATTGACAATCTCCGCACACTGGCCATCCTGCGGGAGCTGCCCCGGGAGAACATTGATGAAGCGCTGAAGCTGGTGGGCATGTGGGATGCCCGGTTTATTAAAATGAAGAAGTACTCCCTGGGCATGAAACAGCGGCTGGCTATTGCCATGGCTTTGCTGGGGAAACCGCAACTGCTGATCCTGGATGAACCGGTTAACGGCTTGGATCCTAACGGTATGGTGGAAATACGGCAGCTGCTGGTGGAACTCAATCAAAAGACCGGGACCACGCTCTTTATCTCCAGCCACCTGCTGCAGGAACTTGAAAAGATGGTTACCCACCTGGCCATTATTGCTGACGGGGAGGTGAAGTTCCAGGGAAGTAAGGAGGAGTTAAGCGACCGCTATGGTTTTGATAAGGTGGAGATCAAACTGAAAAATGCCCCCGATTTTCTGAAATACATAGACCACGCCCGGCTGATAGACGAGAATACCCTGGAGGTGGACACCGGCGATATCGAGATCATAGCCCGCACGAACCGGACGCTTATTGAAAACGGGGCGGAGGTTTACCGGATAAGTGCGGTGGAAAGCTTTGAAAAATGGTTTATGGAAATCACGAAAAAGAATTAAGTCATGCTGAAAAATCTACAATTAGCTACCCGCACTGAGTGGATAAAAATCAAAGGATTGGGATTAATATATGCCGGAGCCGGCCTGGCGCTGGTAATGCCCCTGTTGAAATTTACCGGGAAGATCTTCGGACCCCGGATACCCGGCCCTCCCGAAACCAGCATCTCTTTGTTTGAAGATGCTTTAACGAGCGATACCGGGCCGTTTGCCAAGTTTTTTATTATCCTGTTTATCGTGGTGGCCACTAACCGGATATGCCAGATAGATCATAAAAACGGAGGGTGGTTACTGATGGAAACCCAGCCGGTGAAAAAGTTAAGTATATATTTAGCGAAATATCTAAATATTGTATTTCTTTCCTTCCTCACTATCGCATTTTTCTTCCTGTTTACCATTCTGTTTACCGCTTTGAATCAATGGCTTTTTGGGCAAACGGAGGCAAAATGGGCTCTGAGCTTTAGCTGGCTGCTGCAGGATTTCCTGAAACTGTTTGTCTCCTCGCTGGGAATATCCGGTTTCATGCTGTTTGTATCCGTGGTTTTCCAGGGGTATATCTGGCCTTTTATCATCGGCATACTGGGATTGGTGCTGAACCTGGTATCCTATATCCGGAAGGAGTTTTACCCGTATTCTCCCATGCATACCGAGCAGCTGGCGTTTAGCCAGGATACCCGGAGTCTGAATACCTTTTTTGGTTTTTCAGAAGCGCTCAGTATTTTCTGGACCATCAGTTTTCTCCTCATCGGGTACCTCTGGTACAGCCGGAAAAGCTTTAAAAGGGCGTTTATTTTTGATACCAAAGTAAGAATCAGGACCCTTCTTATGCTGCTTGTCCTGGGAAGTGCGTACTATTTCATTCAAAAACCAAAGCAGGTGGCGCCTCTTGCCGCTACCTCATTGTCGGGGAAACTGGAAGGCCCCGATCTTCCTAAAGAACTTTACCTGATCGAACCGGAGTTTAATCAAAAGGTGGCCACTATTCCGCTGGTGAATGGTGAATTTACGTGGAGCAGTTCTGAGGAGCTTCCTTTGGGCTTTTACAAATTGATTTCCGATGACCGCTCCATAAACACAGGCCTGTTTTTGGGCAAGGGCGACTTTTACAATTTTGAAGTTTTCCGGGGGCCTTCCGGGGATATCAGTTTTCTCAAAACTAACCGAAAGGCAGAAATCGGGCTGCAAGGCATGCCCTTTGGCTTTGAAATTTCCTACTTTCCCCAGCTTTTCCAGGATAAACCCGGCGAATATTACAAGGAAATGAACAAAGCCTGGGAGAGGTCACTGGAAAAAATGAAGAGTTTCCGTACGGCGGAGAATTACACGGTGGCGGATGACTTCCTGCTGTTTAAGCAACAGGACATGGCGGTGAATTTCCTGAAAGCGGCGCAGGGTTTTTATCGCAACAACAGCGGGGAAGAGAAAGCTTATAAAGCGCTGGTGACCCGGCTGGAAAAAGAGCTGGAGAAGCCGTCAGAGCTGACCCTGGCTAACCCTAATTACCTGGCGTTTAAGCTAAGTTCATTTTCGCAGGAAGGGGCCCGGGCCGACAGTGCCACCTGGGCGGGCGTAAGCGCCCTGGAAAAGGGGCGGATAAAAGACAAACTCCTGAGCTACCAGATAGCGACCTCCATGGAAAAACTCCCTGATTTCCAGGCCCGGCAACAGTTGATTAACCGGTATTCCGATGCATTCTCTGACCCGAGATATACTGAAAAATTAGAACAGGTACTATCGGAGCAGCAGGTAACCCTGAAAGGTTTGCCTTTCCCGGATATCACGATTATGGATGTGGATAATGATTCCAAAACCATCAAAGATTTTAAGGGAAAATACGTGGTGATTGAACTCTGGTCAAAAGGCGCTGACGGTTCCCGGCAGGCCTTCAGAGATGCAGCTGCCCGGTATTATTGGTACCGGAACGTGGTTTTTGCGTCAGTGAACGTGGATTTTGATGAAGAAGGCTGGAAAAGTTATCTCAAAGACCGGAAGGAGGGCCAAAACCTGCAGGAGTACTGGCTTCCCGCGGGGGCGGCGTTTGTGAAAGAAGCCCGCATCCGTAAATTACCCCATTACATCGTGGTGGATGACAAAGGCCTGATCCATGATTTCAACGCTTCTGCTCCGGACCGGCCGGAATTTCATACGCTGTTAGGGTCCATCTTATAAGCAGTCTGCAGGGTTACGGGATGGGTGATTTATAAGGTAACGGAAAGCCGTAATCTTAAAGAGAGCAGGTGGATATATTTTTATAACCTGCGGCTAAGCCCCGTGCTTTAGCGGGGAATTTAGCCGGAAGACGGAAAATGAAGCCCTGTGAAGCATGGATTATACCCGGTTTTTCCTAAATTGAGTCGGTTTTTAATTTTCTTGGGCATGACAAAACATCAGTATAGCCGGCGCTTCTTCCTGAGGTCGTCGGTAGCTTTTACGGCTTTGGCAGCACTGCCGGCCGGAGTGAAGGCATTTTATGTGGACGTGGAAAACGTGGTGCTGCCTCCTAAGCAAACCCTTCCGCTCAAAATCAAGGTGAATAAACGGGAGTATGAGGTGCTGGCCGACAGCCGGACCACCCTGCTGGACCTCCTGCGGGAAAACCTGGGCCTTACCGGATCCAAAAAGGGATGTGATCACGGGCAGTGCGGTGCCTGTACCGTGCATATTAACGGCGAGCGGGTGCTTTCCTGCCTGACCCTGGCCGCTATGGTGCCCGGGCAGGAGGTGACCACCATTGAAGGGCTGGCTGAGGGGAATGAGCTTCACCCCATGCAGCAGGCTTTTATAGAGTGCGACGGCTTCCAGTGCGGGTATTGTACACCCGGTCAGATCATGGCGGCGGTAGCCTGTGTGAAAGAGGGGCGGACCGGCTCTGTGGAAGAGATCAAAGAGTTTATGAGCGGTAATCTTTGTCGCTGTGGTGCGTATAACGGTATAGTTCAGTCCATTCAAAAAGTTGCTGCCCAATGAGACCCTTTGCATTTCAAAAAATGAATAATGCGGCGGAAGCCCTGAAAGATAAGAAAGCGGAGGCGCAGTTTATTGCCGGTGGCACTAACCTGGTAGACCTGATGAAGAAGCACATTGCCCAGCCGGAAGCGCTGCTGGATGTGTCTTCTGCGTTACCGAAAGACATCGCTGTATCCGGCCGGGGCCTTTTAATAGGAGTCATGGCCCGGAATACCGATCTGACCTTGAACAAAGACATCCTGGCCCGCTACCCGCTGGTGGCCCGGGCTGTGCTGGCCGGAGCTTCCCCCCAGATCAGGAATATGGCCAGTGTGGGCGGGAACCTGCTGCAGCGCACGCGATGCCCGTATTTTTACGATGTAAGTACCCCCTGCAATAAACGTAAGCCAAACAGCGGCTGCGGCGCCCTGCACGGTGCCGAGCGGATGAGCGCCATAGTGGGCTATAATGCCCAGTGTGTGACCGTGCATCCCTCAGACCTCTGTGTGGCCCTGGCGGCGCTGGACGCCGAGGTGAAAATCATGACCCGGGAGAAGAAGGAGAAAAGCATATCTTTTCGTGATTTTCATAAGCTGCCGGAAGCTACGCCCTGGAAGGATAACACCCTCCCGGAAAATGCCCTGATCACGCATGTGTATATCCCTGAGAATCCTTTTCATCAGCATTTTGCCTACCTGAAACTGCGCGACCGCACCTCCTATGCCTTTGCCCTGGTTTCAGTGGCGGCGGCGTTGCACCTGGAAAACGGGAAGATCACGGCGGCCCGGCTGGCTTCGGGCGGGGTGGCGCATAAACCCTGGCGCTGGTATGAGGCGGAGGAGTTTCTGAAAGGGAAAGCGCCCTCGGCGGAGGTGTTTGCCGGTGCGGCAGAACGGGTAGTGAAAGGGATAAAACCCCTGGCCGGAAATGCCTTTAAGGTGCCTATGCTGAAAGGGGCGGTGGAAACGGCATTGGAAAATTGTATAACCCAGGAGAGCTATAAACAATAAATTATGAGCAGTTAGCTATTAGCGGTTAGGAGTTAGATGTGCCTGGCGAGTGTCTCTCCGTGGTAAGTGGTCTGCTCCTATGAATAAAATGCTCCGCTGCAGCTAATATCTAATTTCTAAAATCTAAATTTCAGACAAATGAAAATAATAGATACGTGTGGGGCGCCACCGCCCGCAGACGGGCGGGTGGAAGCCCGGGAGAAAGTGACCGGTAGCGGGAAATATGCAGCCGAGTACCCGGTGGAAGAAGTTTGCTATGGGGTATTTGCAGTAAGTACCCTGGCGGCCGGGAAGCTGAAATCAGTGAAAGTGGAGAAAGCAAAAGAGGCGGAGGGGGTGATAGAGATCCTTACGCATCTGAATAAGCCGGTGGTTTCGGGTTTTTCGGATGAAACGAAAATACGGGAATCCCGGCTGGGACTGGCCGTTTTCCATACCGACCGGATTTTTTTCAAAGGCCAGCCGATAGCCCTGGTGGTGGCCCGCACGCTGGAGGAGGCCACTTATGCCGCCTCCCTGGTAGAAGGGGAGTATGAGGCGGGGCCATTTGAGTTGGATTTTGATAAGGCACGAAGAAAAGCAACCTTAGCTTCTACCGGGCGGGAGAAAGGGAGCCCGGAGGCCTGGAGCCAGGCGGCCGCTACCGTGGAAGCCGAATATACCATAGCGGCGGAAATCCATAACCCCATGGAGATGCACGCCACCATAGCCCACTGGGTGGCGGCTGACCGGCTGAAGCTGTATGATAAAAACCAGGGCGTAAATAATGTACAGCGGACCGTAGGACGGGTTTTTGAGATTCCGGCTGAAAATATTGAAGTGTTCAGTGAGTTTGTAGGCGGGGGCTTCGGTTCGGGGCTACGGGTATGGTCTAATACCCTGGCGGCGGCGATGGCCGCAAAAATGGTGAAGCGCCCGGTGAAGCTGATGCTTACCCGGCCGCAGATGTTTATGCTGACGGGCTACCGGCCGGCGTCGTGGCAGAAAGTAAAGCTGGGGGCTGACCGGGAGGGTCGTTTCCTGGGCGGCTGGCACCAGGCCATGAACGGCACATCCACCTACGAGGATTTTAACGAATGGATCACCGGAGTGACCCGACTCATCTATCATATCCCTAACCTGAAGACCGAAGGGGCACTGGTACCGCTGAACCTCAGCACCCCTACCTGGATGCGGGGGCCGGGCGACTGCACCGGGGATTTTGCCATAGAAAGCGCCATCGATGAGCTGAGCTATGTGCTGAACATGGATCCCGTGGCACTGCGCCTGAAGAATACAGCCATCGATAAGCATCCTAACAACGGCCTGCCCTGGTCTACCAATTACATGAACGAGTGTATTGAAACCGGGGCGCGGATGATAGGCTGGGAAAAGCGTCCATCGAAGCCTTTGCAGCTTTTGGAGGGCGACTGGGCTACGGGTTACGGCATGGCCGTAGGCGCATGGAATGCCGGAAGGGGCTATGCCAGTGCGGGTATAGTAATGCAGAAAGACGGCAGCGTGTCGGTGCGTACCGCCATGACCGACATCGGTACGGGTACGGGCACCGGCATGCGGAATATCGCCCACGAGGTAACAGGCATTCCCAAAAACAGAATTACGATAGAGCTGGGGCATTCCAGCCTGCCGGCAGCCCCCAGCCAGGGCGGTAGTACCGGGCTCTCTTCGGTGAGTGGCGCCGTGGTGGCGGTTAGCAATGACCTGAAAACCCGCCTGGCAGAATATGCAGCAGGCATTAACCCGGCATTTCAGGGCCTGAAAGCCGATGAGGTGCAGTTGACCGATAAGGGTATAGCCCTGAAAACCAATCCCGGTGCCGTGGTGAGCTACCACCAGATCTGGGAGAAGAATGATCTGAAAAGCCTTGAGCTGGAGGCCAGCTCGGGGCCGGGTGAAGAGCGGCAGAAATTTGCTTTCTGCTCCACGTCAGCCCATTTTGCGAAGCTCCGTGTAAACCGCCGCACCGGCCGGGTGAAGGTTGAAAAATACGTTTGTGTGGCGGATGGCGGTAAGATCATTAATGCCCAGGCGGCAGCTAACCAGATGTCAGGCGCAGTAACGGGCGGCATAGGCATGGCCCTGATGGAGGAGATGCTGATCGATGCCCGTGTGGGCGGGTTGATTGCTAATGACCTGGCCGGGTATCATTTTGCGGTAAATGCCGATACCCCGGTCATTGAAGTGGCGTTTATCAACAAACCCGATGTGAATATTAACCCTTCGGGCGCCAAAGGACTGGGCGAGGTGGGGATCATTGGTGTGGCAGCGGCCATCACCAATGCCATTTATAACGCCACCGGGAAACGGCTGCGGGATCTGCCGGTTACGCCGGATAAGATAATTGCATAAGGGTAAACGGCCGTGCCGGTTTGCAAGCGAAGCTCCCGGAAACCGGGCCTGCTGGTCCCTCATCATTTACAGATTATCTCGTTCTCGCCTCCTCATCCGTTACCGTGGGCCTGTGGGTATTGAACCTGGAATTCCCCAGGTTATACGTCAAAGTCAACTGGGCTTTCCGGGCTCCCCACCAATGGTAAAACTCATTGTTGATGATGTCTTTACGCCTGAAAACCAGGTATTGGCGGTAGGTATCAAAAATATCAAGGAAGGCCAGCTTTACGCCCAGGTTTCCCTGGATCCAGGTTTTCTGAACACTCAGGTCAATGTTATGCATGGGCCGGATAATATAGAGGCTGTTACCCGTCTGCGATTCATAATTGACCAGGAGATTCAGCACCGTATTCCGGGGGAGTGAAAAGGTCTGGTTAAGGCGGGTAACGTAATTGTAGACATTGAGGTCAAAAACTTCGTTCAGGTAAGGCGTTTTTTCTTTGTTGTAATACCCTGAAAACTGGTAGCTCAGCTTCCACCAGGGAGTGATGGTGACCGGGAAGCTGATGACCACATTGGCAAAGTTCTTTTGGGGAAAGTTGGCCCCCAGGAAAGCCATTTCATTGGTTAATGAATCGTACATGGGGTAGCGGGCCAGCACATCCCGTTCTTTACCCAGATGGGTTTCTATCCGGAACTGCCGGTAACGATAGCTGACCGCGAGCTGGGTTCTTGCTGCCGGTAAAAGATAGGGATTGCCGATCCAGTAATTAAACACGCTGAAATAAAACCGGAAAGGATTTAACTGGGTAAAATTAGGCCGGGTGAGCCGGCCGGAAAAAGAAAAGGTGATGTCCTGGTGAGGGTTGATCGTATAAACGGCACTGAGAGAGGGCAGCCATTTGGTATAACGGTTATGCACTACGGAGTCGAGCGAAACGGATTGGGAAACCGAGCGGGTATGCTCTGTTCGTAACCCGCCGTTGAGTGTCAGCTTCTCCCAGGTGCCGGTAAAAGCCAGGTAGAAAGCCCAGATCTTTTCGGTATATTGAAAAACATTGCTCCGGGCCGGGTCATAGATCAGCGATTCGCTACCGGGGTTCCATACATCAAACCGGAGATGATTAGCGGAAACGGAGTTCACCGTTTTGATCCCGCCCTCCACCGTCCAGTTTTTCAGCTTTTGCGACAGGTCGGCCTGCAGGCTGTGGATCAGGAATCGGTTCTTTAAATCCGACTCCCAGTAGTCGATCCGGCTTCCGTCTGCCGCATTCGTATTGAGGAAATCATCGTTTTGGGCGTTACGAACAGCCAGGCGGTTCGCCAGCAGGTCCAGTTGAAAGTTTTTCAGCTTTAGTGCATAATCCAGGGTCAGAGCCAGGTTTTTTTGCTCGTAATGAAGCGGATTCGTGTTTAAGTAGTGAAACGCGGTGTCTTTTTTGTTCTGGGCCAGTGTCAGGATATCGCCCCGGCGCTCCCGGTCATTATCCGGACGATAATATCTTACCAGGGCCCGCAGGTTATTTTTGGAGTCAATGGCATATTCGAGGCCGGTTTGCAGATTGTAATTATTCTGGCCGTTAGCCTGGTACAGCCGGGTGGTCATGAAACGGGTATCGGGCAGATGCTGAAAAGCAGCATACCGGTAGATGGTTTTACCGCCTGCGTAATTGAATGTAGCAAAGACCTGCAGCGGATGCCGGTTAAGCGCCAGGTTCAGGTTCTGATACGTACCCGTCAGCTCATTTTGTTCTAGCTGGCCGCTATAACCGGCCGTCCAGCCGGTACGGGTAGTTTTCTTTAAACGGATATCGATAATGGCTTTGAACTCGCCGTCGTACCGGGCAGGCGGATTGGTAATCAGTTCCACGGACAAAACCCTTTCCGGAGATAAGCCCTGCAGATAAGAGACCAGCTCAGGGCCGTTCAGATGCAAAGGCTTGCCGTCGATAAATACTTCCGGCGATACCCCGTTGGTCATGAGGATCGCGTTTTCGCCGCTCACCATCAGCCCCGGAATCCGCTTCAGGGTTTCCATTACATTAGGCGTAGTGGTCAGCTCCGGGTTAGCGGCTATCCTGAATACGGTATTTCCGGCATTGCTGGTGAAAGAGGGGATGGCCGACCGGACCACCACAGCATCCAGGAGCGTGGTGCCGGGTGACAGGTAGATGGGGTCGAGCTCTATGGAAGCCTGGCCCGGCTGAAGAACGATTGTCCGGCTTTCAAATCCTACAGCGGCTATCCGGAGGGTGACCTGAGAAGTATCCTGAAGTTCAAGCTGAAACCTTCCCAGCGAGTCGGTGATGGTCAGCAGGCGGATGCTGCTGTCTGCCGCGGAAACCCGGTAAATATAGGCGGAGGAGAGGGGCTCCCGGTTTTCGGTATTGCTTACGATACCCCGTACGGAGGTCTGTGAAAAAGCGGTTACCGTGCCGAACAGAAACAGAAGGAAGAGTTTCATGAAAATAATTTTTGCACAAAACTATCCGGGCCTCATTCCACAGTAGTTCTTATTTCGGAATTCAGAAGTTCCGATTTATAAATCAGTACGCTGCTCCCTGTATTTTAGCGGGGTCGTATTTTTGATTTTTTTAAATGCGATGAAGAAGGCCGACTTGGAATTGAAGCCTACTTCGTAACCGATTTCTTCGATTTTGATGTGCGGCTCCCGGAGGATCCTTTCCGCCGCTTCGTTGATCCGGTATTCATTGATGAAGGTGGAGAAGCTTTTTCCCAGGTTATCGTTCAATACCTGCGAAAGCTGGTGGGCGGGAATATTGAGCTTTTGAGCCAGGTTATTGAGTTTCAGTTCGGGGTCCCGGTAAAGATTGGCGGCTGTGATAGTATTTTCCAGGCGGTTAATGATAGGCAGGGCATCCTTCTCCGCTATTTTCCTGTTCTGGTATTTGTCAGTTTCTTCCTGCTTCTCCAGCTTTCTTTTATTAATGACCATAAAGAGGGAAATGTACAGAATGAAGGAGTACATGATGGCGCCCAGGATATAGGAGCCGGGTATCCAGTTCAGAATGGCTAGTATATAGGCCAGAACGATGAGGAAATTGCCGATAACCACAGAAGTAACCAGGGGCTTTTTTACGGCCTCCTGCCGGTTTTTCCACAAGACAAACAGCGTTATGAGCTGGAAAACCAGCCATTCGCCGTAAATAATATAGGGAATAATTACCCGGTTCCAGGCCCCGGGATGATACTGGTAAGGAAAAGCGGTTCCTGCGGCTATCACAAGGAAAAGCAACAGGCCCAGCATCACTAACCATGCCCTTGGAATCCGCTCGTAATGGGTAAAGCTGGCGTGGGTGTAACAATAGAGGGCAGGGCCGATGAATAAACAGGCAGAAAGCCCGATCTGCAGGTAGATATGGAGCAGGTCGCTACTGAAATAAAGGAAAACCGACTTCCCGATCCGGATAGAAAGCATCAGCAGCAAAAATGCCAGGAAGATGCCGGAGACGGATTTGTTTTTCCGGCTGAAAAATAAATAGATCGCCAGGATCAAACCGTTTAAGGTACCCGCCGCGCTCAGGAGGAACAATATTTCAGTACTGGTTTTCACAACGGATCATTTAAGCGCAAATATAAGGCAAAATAGCTGTAAAAAGAGACCGTTTTCAGCTTCATGGGGATAGGCACGGGTTCGGATGAGGAACGCGAGTCCGGAGACCGGTTGATACGGTAGAATTAACCTATTGGTAACTCCGGGATTCAATAAAAATCCCTAATTTTGGGCCACCGAAAACCGTAAAACAATGGTATTAAGAAAAGCCCTGGAAAGTGAGCTGCCAGCCATCTGGGAAATCGTTCAGTATGCGATAGAACGCCGCCGGCTTGACGGCAGCCGGCAGTGGCAGGACGGCTATCCTAACCCGGATTCTATCCGTGCCGATTTTGAGAAAGGCTATTCGTATGTGGTAGATGATGAAGGCACTTTGCTAGCTTATGGTGCCATCATTTTTGATGAGGAACCGGCCTATAACGATATCGAAGGCAAATGGCTCACCGATGGCGCATATGTGGGTGTTCACCGGGTAGCGGCTTCTCCATTGGCTAAGGGCAAGGGCGTGGCCACGTTTTTCTTTATTGAACTGGAAAAGATAGCAAAGGAAAACGGCGTGTTCAGCATTAAGGTAGATACTAACTTTGATAACGGCCCCATGCTGCATATCCTGGATAAGCTGGGCTACACCTATTGCGGTGAAGTGTATTTCAGGGGGAGTGCGCGGCGGGCTTTTGAGAAGGTGATCAGTGCCTGAAGCCCCTTTCCCAGTTCAGAATTTTTAGCACCCGTGCAGCATACAGGAAGTATGTTTACGGCCTGATCAGCTTTTCATCGTCTTCTCCTTTCTGGTAAATTGCGATTTTAGGGTTTAGCCGTATAACGGGTCAGGGCCTCCGCATATCTCCGGCCTAGCTCTCTCAGGGAGGCCGTATCAAAATAGGTGTAGCCGCCCATATGATTTAACCCGGCTGAAGAAACACAGGTGATATAGCTGTGGTGCCCCGCCAGCTCATGCAGCACTTTGTTAATTTTTCTTCTCCCATCGTGATGATTTCCTTATGTTTCAGGAATGGAGATTTGCAAGAAGATCAAATCCGACCTGGCCACGCGGAACATTCCCGTAGTGCTGTTCACAGCGGCTGCAGCACCCGAAAAGAAGCTGGAGGGTCTGCAGATCGGCGCGGATGATTACATTACGAAGCCGTTTGAGTCGCGCGAGCTGATTATCCGCTGCAACAGCCTGATTAATAACCGGATCCTGCTGAAAGACGTACTGGCCCCGGTATCCGACTAGGTGTATTCCAGCAATAAGCAGCACCAGCAGATGATTCACGACGCCACCCGGGTGGTTTTAAAGCACCTCGATCACCCCGAATTCAGCATAGATCAGTTTGTGGCGGAGCTGAACATCAGCCGGAGCTCCCTTTTCACCAAGATCAAGGAGATCACCGGCCAGACACCCAATGGTTTTGTGACAGAGATCCGCCTGCGTCGCAGCCTGGTTTTATTGAAAGAGGATAAAGACGAGGCAGTGGGGATTATTGCGTTTTCAGCAGGGTTCAATGACCCATCCTATTTTATCAAGCAGTTTAAGAAGTTTTAAGGGGTTACGCCGGGGCAGTACAGGGTGAAGGGGTAGGAATTAAATTTATATGTGATAGGGGAACTAATTATGGGGGGAGTGGTGTCTTGCAAGAAAGTACGCAATTTTACCCGCAGGTAATCGCCTGAAGATCACGGATATTAATAGAATAAATAAGGAAACCGTTATCAACTCGTTGGCTAGGCTTGTAGCCAATAAGAGGTTGGTGCGCTCTTATTTGAAGGGAGAGATTTCTGCTCAAGCTTTAGCTAAGAATGGCATCCGACTTGCAAAACCGTTATAATTACGTTTTTGACAATACAACTGATACCTACAACTTTACTACAAAAAACAACATTTGTTGCCGGGTTTCTTTTGTGGTTGAACAGACATTTTCTACCCTCTCAGGGCAGGAAATTTCCGGTATTTATCAATTGGTAGTGGAAAAAGAAACAGAGGAGTTGGAGCCATTTGACTCGAAAGTCCGCCACAAAGTTTTTTCCAGGTGGTATGAAACCTCTTTTTACCGGGAAACCATTGTAAAAATGGATAATATAGTCAAAGTAGATATCGGAGAGGACACAATTTGTGTTCTGTATACCTCTTTTATGTTTCATAAACAAAATCCTGAATTTGAAACGCTGATAGAAATTTACGGAAGGATAGAGGCGGTGCTGAATGCGGAAAAGTGAGATTTGTGTGTATTGATATGGATAATTTTAAAGTGCCTGGTTCTCGGGAGTTTCGTTCGCAAACTTCGCACTCTTGTGCTCGTTTGTGCTCGAACTGACAGGTGGCGTCCTTACTTAAAGAGGAATACGCATTAGCTTGAATGAATACAAGAAGCGGTTAAAATGTCAGTTCGAGCGTAGTCGAGAACCAAGTGAGGTTATAGAAATTACAATAATGAATCCTACCCCATAATCACCTGGATCCCCATCTCCTCCAGTGCCGTAACGCTCTCCCGCGGAGCCAGTGAATCGGTAATCACGTACCGTACCGTTTCCAGGTCACAAATCTTGGAGATGCCTCTCCGGCCGAACTTGGTGTGGTCGGCCAGGATGGCTACCGACTGGGCCGTACTGATCATTTTCTGGTTCAGGCCGGCTTCTGTGAGGTTACTGATGGTGAAGCCGTAATCCAGGTCGATGCCGTCTACCCCCAGGAACAAAATACCGCATGACACACTTTCCAGCATATATTCCGCAAAATTTCCGGCTACCGATGAGGAATTCTGGCGGATCAGTCCGCCGAGCTGAAGCACCTCGATGTTAGGTTTATCTGACAGCTCGATCCCTACTTTTAGTGCAGGCGTGATCACCGTAATGGGATGGGCCGGGTTCAGCTGCCGGGCAAATTCAAAGATGGTGGTGCCGGAACCCAGCATCAGGGAGTCGTTTTCACCGAGGATAGACAGGGCGGCCCGGCCGATCCGCTGCTTCTCGTAGCTGTTAATGTGCTGCTTCTCGTGAATAGGCCTTTCAGCGGCGTAGGGGTTATTCAGCGAGGCACCGCCGTGGGTTCTGAACAGCAGGTTTTTTTCTTCCAGCATTTTGAGATCTTTCCGGAGGGTTACGCCGGAAACCTCCAGCTGATCACAGAGATCCTGTATGTGCACACTTCCCTTGTTCTGTAGTTCCGCCAGTATGTACTGGTGCCGTTCGGTGATCGTCATGCTGTCTAATTGAAATAAAATGAAAGCAATTATAAGTTAAAAAATCGACTTTTTCGCCGCTTTACGTTATAAAATCATTAATTATTTCATTTGAATATTATCAAATGATTAAAAAATATTAAAAAATGTTTCATTTTGTTTTGTTTTCTTTTGTTTTGTGCTTTCATTTGTAGTGAAAATAAAATAGATCATCTTTTGTGTTGGAATATTTCTATTTTCTGAGCGGGCCGCCCGGCCTTTGAAACGGCGGCTTTACAGGGAAAGAACAGGACATCCGGAGGTGACGTTCACACAAATGGAGAATGTTATCAATTAACCTTAATTTTTTATTTTATGATGAACTCTTTATTAAAACGAAAAAGCTTTCACCCGCCGAAAGTTATTCTGGTTTTGATATGCATGTTATCCTGTTTTTCAGGGGCATTCGCCCAGAACCGGATCTCCGGCGTGGTTACGGATGAAAAAAATGAACCCGTGATCGGGGCAAATGTGGTGGTGAAGGGGACTAACACGGCCGCCATGACCGACGTAAACGGTAAGTTCCAGCTGGCTGCGAAAGAAGGAGATATCCTGCTGGTTTCATTTATAGGCTATATCAGCCGGGAAATAATTGTCACCAACCAGACCCAGCTCAGCATTGAGCTCCGGGAAGATACGCAGTCGCTGGAAGAAGTGGTGGTAGTAGGATACGGTACCCAGAAGAAAGTAAACCTGACCGGGGCAGTGTCGGCCATAGGGGGTGAGCAACTGGAGAGACGGCCCATTATTTCCACTTCCAATGCCTTGCAGGGGGTAGCGCCCGGGGTTACGGTGACCTCGCAAACGGGTTCTCCCGGTGCAGACGGCGGCCAGATCCGGATACGGGGGATTAACTCGTTCGGCGGGTCCGACAGTAACCCCCTGGTGCTGATTGACGGTGTGCCCGGCCTGATCAACCAGATCGATATCAACCTCATCGAATCCATCTCTGTGCTGAAAGATGCCGCATCTGCCGCTATTTACGGTTCACGGGCGGCTAATGGGGTGGTCCTGATCACCACCAAAAGAGCCGCAGCCGGTAAGATGGAGGTGAATTACCGCGATTACGTGGGCTGGCAGTCGGCCACCAATGTGCCGAAAGTGACCGACGGTCTGACCTATATGCGGGTGTTCAACGAAGCCAACATGAATGATAACGGTTACGCGCTTTACAGCGACCAGGCCATTGAAGATTTCAGGCAGAAATATGCGGCAGATCCAGACAATTTTGACTGGCAAAAGGCCATTCTGAACGGTTCCGGCTTTACCCAGAATCATTTTGTATCGCTGTCGGCTCATACCGATAAGATCCGGATCATGCCTTCTTTCAGCTATATTAACCAGGACGGTATCATTAAAAATACGGGCTACGAACGCTATATCCTGCGGAACAATATGGACGTTAAGGTGAACGACAAACTGTCACTGAAAATGGATTTGTCGTATACCAAAGGCGACCGCCTGCAGATAGCCAGTGAAGGAACCATCTGGAATTACCTGGGCCGGATGCCTACTAATATTCCCATCCGCAGAAACGGCCTGTGGTCAGAAGGATGGGTGAATATTAACCCGGTAGCCATGATCAATGAGGGTGGTAACCGGAAAGCCAATACCATGGAGCTGCAGGCTAATTTCAGTGCTACCTGGAAGCCTTTGAGCTGGCTTAACCTGACCGGGGTAGTGGCGCCTCGGTACCGGACCACCAATACGCATAATTTCGTTAAGAGCATCATGACCTATAACGATGACGGCAGCCAGTCCGGTGCGGCGAATACATTCACCGAATTAACGGAAACGGCCTACCGGTATAACTTCGGCAACTACCAGTTCCTGGCTTCTGCCTTTAAGAACTGGGGCAAGCATAACTTCAGTATCCTGGGGGGCGCCTCGCGTGAGACCTACGATGAAAAATACCTGATGGGCTACCGGAGAGATTTTACGTACGATACCTATGAGGTGCTGACGGCCGGAGCCGATAACGAGACCCGTAATAACGACGGAACCCAGGCACAATGGCTCCTGGTGTCTACCTTCGGCAGGCTGAATTATGATTTTGACAACCGTTATCTTTTCGAGGCCAATATCCGTTACGACGGAACCTCCCGCTTCATTAAAGCCAATCGCTGGGCGTCTTTCCCTTCGTTTTCAGCCGGCTGGCGGATCTCCGAAGAATCGTTCATGCAGGACCTTCGCCCTATTTTTAACCAGTTGAAACTCCGGGCTTCGTGGGGTAAGCTGGGTAACCAGAACATCGGCAGCTCGTATTATCCTTTTGCTGAAACCCTGGCCATCGGTAGTATCTCTATGGCTGAAAAAATATACCAGCTGGTGACCCTGAATACGATGTCTAACCCGGATCTGAAGTGGGAAGAAACCACCATGAAGGGCATCGGGCTGGACGCTACCCTGTTCAATAAGTTCTCTATTACCGCCGACTGGTACGATAAAATGACTGACGGCATCCTGCTTACGCTGTACACGTCGCAGCTGACCGGCTTAAATGCGCCTTACCAGAACGCCGCAAAAGTAAGTAACAAAGGATGGGAACTGGGACTGAATTATGATGACAGCTGGGGCGACTTCAAGCTGGGCGTGGGCTTCAATATCTCGGATGTTAAAAACAAAATTGTGGATATGAAAGGCCAGACTTCAGGAACGCTGCTAAGACAGGAAGAAGGCTACGCCGTGAACTCTATTTTTGGCCTTGTAGCCGACGGATTGTACCAGAACCAGGCGGAAATCGATGCCGGCCCTACGCAGTTCGGTACCCTGAAACCGGGCGATATCCGGTATAAGGACATCGCCGGGGCTTTTGATGCGGCGGGGAACCCGATTCCTGACGGTAAGATCACCGATGACGACAAGGTGGTGATCGGGAGTACTATTCCGCGGTATACCTATGGGACAAACCTGGACCTGGGCTGGAAAGGGCTGAGCCTGAATCTCTTCCTGCAAGGCGTAGGAAAGGCAAACGGCTACCTGAACTCGCATTACGTTATTCCTACCATCAATTCCAGCTCTATCAAACCCTGGCAGCTGGATTACTGGACACCCGAGAATCCCGATGCTTCACTGCCCCGTCTGTCCACCACCTCGGCAAATAACCAGCAGAACTCTACTTTCTGGATGAAAGATGCCTCCTACTTGCGGCTTAAGAATATACAATTAGGCTATTCTTTACCGAAGAATGTGATCAGCAAATTGAAATTAAATAAGGCGCTCATTTATGTGAACGGGCAGAATATCCTCACCTTTACGAAGTTCTGGCAGGGATATGATCCGGAGGTGGCCTATAACGCTGATGCTGCTGACGGGGTGTCTCTGGGGGGCGGAAATTTCTATCCGCAGGTAAAAG
The DNA here is from genome assembly GCA_019638185.1 of Leadbetterella sp. Taxonomy (GTDB): domain Bacteria; phylum Bacteroidota; class Bacteroidia; order Cytophagales; family Spirosomataceae; genus Leadbetterella. The sequence continues at coordinate 18,498 of JAHBUH010000014.1, read as the reverse complement.
TTTATTCAATAGGACTTGATATTAAATTCTAAACAGAACATGAAAAAGATAATCATACTTACGCTGGCTTTATTTGCTTTCACGTCCTGTGAACTGGATCGGTTCCCGCTAAACGGGCCTACTACGGGCACTTTCCCTGCCACGCAGCAGGAGGCGGAAATGGGCCTGCTGGGAGCCTACAAGGGACTTACCCTGCTGGATGCGGCCTCTACGCCTATCTGGCACGTGATGGATAACATTACGGATATCGGTTATGCGCGTCCGGGTGAAAACTATACTTCGCCGATCACCAGCTCGCTGACCACCACTAATGCATCGGCTATCAAGCCCTGGCAGGTTCATTACAAGACCATTGCCCGGTGTCACTCGGTACTGGATAACCTGGAGAGCATTAAATCTACCATGCAGGAGGCCGCTTATAACCAGCTGAACGCCGAACTGCGGGTGATCCGGGCGTATGCCTATTCGCAGCTGATCGAGCTGTACGGCGATGTGCCCCTGGTAACCCATGGGCTTAAGCTCGGAGAAACTGACGTGCCCCGCACGCCTAAAAGTGAAATTCAGAAATGGATCATTGATGAAATGACCGCCGTGGCTGATAAGCTGCCGGCATCGCAGTCGGCTTACGGGAACGTACGGGCCGGAAGCGTGGTGGCCTATATGCTCAAAGCGCGTGTGGCTCTGTACAGCAAGCAGTATACCGTGGCGGCAGAAGCCGCGGCAAAAGCCATCCAGCTGTCGAAAGGGGTCTATGAACTGACCCCGTTCAATGCGACTAAGAGCTTTGCCAACAAAACCTATGATGTGGGTGAGCCGGCAAGCTCCAATATCTTCGGATACGAAGGCTATAAATCCAGCAAGGAATGGATATGGGTGGCCGAATACAATAAATCCATCAGCGGGAATACCCATAACCAGGGCTACTTTATGGGATCCCGGCTGGGCAAAGGAGTATGCTATTGGGGACCCACCCAGAACCTGATCGATTCGTTCCAGGCCATTGACGGGCTACCCATAGACCAGTCGCCTTTGTACAATGCCGAGAATCCTTTTGTGAACCGTGATCCCCGGCTGGACCTCTACTGCGTACGTCCGCATTCCCGGCTGCTGGGCATCCAGTTTGAACCGCATTCCAGTTTTACACGGGTGAATAACTACTGGCCGGTGATTAACGGGCAAAGCAGCACCCCTTCCCAGGTAGCTAACACCGACGCTACCAATGCCTACCGTTCTTTCAGCGGGTATTTGTGGAGAAAGCATTCGGATATAGCTGATTATGCCCTGAACTCTGTTTCCGGTGTATCGGATATGAACTGCGGGATATTCCGTTTTGCCGAGTTATTATTGATCTATGCAGAAGCCAAAATAGAAGCCAATGCTATTGACGCCTCCGTGTACGATGCCATTAACCAGATCCGGAAACGGGCCGGGATGCCCGACCTGAAAAGCGGCCTCAACCAGGCGGAGATGAGAACGGCGTTGCGCTACGAAAGAAAAGTAGAGCTGGCTGACGACGGCCTGCGATGGTACGATATCCGGAGATGGGGCATTGCCCAGGACGTCATGAACGGGGTACTTTACCTGAACCGGGCGGCCACTCCGTGGAAGAAAGCGGTGCTGGTAAAAATTGACGAAAATTACACGCCGGTCTACAATTCAACCGAGGCGTTAAAATATTTCAATACCCAGCAGGTGGTTTACAAAACCAACAAAGACGAATACTGGCCGATTCCGCTGGCAGAGATAAATGCCAATAAGAACCTGACACAGAATCCGGGATATTGATCGTTTTCTAAGTGGGTTTGTCCGGCGCTCGGACAAACCCCTTACTTAACCTGATTGACTATGAAAAAGATTATCGTTTTTGTTTTGTTCCTCCTCCTGGCCGGCAGTGGATATGCCCAGCAGAGCTACGTAAAACCCCGGCTGGAGAACAAAGACTCCTGGTCTGTGATCATGATTCCCGATCCGCAGAACTATGTAAAATGGACCCGGAACCAACCCGTCTTTGACCTGATGATGGCCTGGATAGAAGAAAACCTGGACAGCCTGAACGTCCGGATGGTGGTTTGTACCGGTGACCTGGTGGAGCTGGATGATATTGTGGTGCCCGGTATTGACGGAAATACATCGGCGCCGCGCCAGTGGGAGTATATCTCTAATTCCTTCAAGAGGCTGGACGGGAAGGTACCTTACCTGGCCGCATCGGGTAATCACGACTATTCCATCAATAAAGACGGTTTAAGAACCACCCGTTATCCCGAATATTTTCCGGCCGATAAAAACTTCCTGAATACCAAACACCTGGTGCAGAATACCCGGAACGTGCAGGATATTCATACGCTGGAAAACTCGGCCCTGGAGCTGAAGTCCCTGAACGGCAAAGACTACCTGTTCATGACCGTGGAATATGCACCCCGCGATACCGTGATCAGCTGGGCCAAACGGGTAGCCGGGCTGGAACAATATAAAAACCACCGGATCGTGCTGGTGACTCATGCCTACCTGAATACGAAAGATGAGCGTACCACGGGTGAAAATAAATGGTTTATGTACCAGCCCTATTACGTGGATAAAGTGGTGGAGAAATCGGCCCGGATCACGCTGCCGGAGTCGAATAACGGGCAGGAGATCTGGGAGAAACTGGTTTACCCGTCTGTAAATTTCTCTATGGTCTTGTGCGGACATATTTCAGGGGAAGGATACCGGAACGATAAGAACAAAGCCGGGAAAACCGTTCACCAGATGCTTTTTGATGCGCAAAGCTATGGCGGTGGGCACCGCGACGGAAACGGCGGCGACGGCTGGCTGAGAATCATGGAATTCCTTCCCGATAACAAAACCGTGAAAGTAAAAACCTTCTCGCCTTTATTTGCCATTTCTCCCACTACGCAGCAGTATGCGTGGAAGAGAGATGCCAAAAATGAATTTGTGATGAAATTGGATTAAGTAGCGTATATGGAGCCTGAGGTAAAGAATTGACAATTGAGGTACTCTCTACCCGGAACTATATACCCGGAACTAATAACCTATGAAGATAAATAACGCATACACAGGCATCCGCCCTGATACCCGCCGGTGGCTCATCATCGCTGTGGTTTTCGTGGCCATCGTATTTAATTACATGGACCGCCAGCTGGTGTCTATCCTGAAACCCATGCTGAAGACCGAGTTTTCACTGAACGACGAGGGGTATGCGGTGATTGTCAACATTTTTACCATTTGTTATGCAGCCATGTATCCGGTAACGGGATGGATGGTTGATAAATTCGGTGAGAAGAAGGTGATGTTTTACGGCATCATTGCGTGGTCGCTGGCCTGTCTGGGCGGCGGCCTTTCTTCCACCGTAAAGCAGTTCGGCTTTTTCAGGGGCATGCTGGGCATGGCCGAGCCTACTAATTTCCCGGCCCAGATCAAAGTGGTGACCGTCTGGTTTCCGGGCAAGCTCCGGGCTACGGCTAACAGCTTCTGCGTGGCCGGCAGCAGTATCGGTGCTATCATTGCCCCGCCGCTGATCGCCTGGCTGGCCATTACCTACAGCTGGAAAATGGCCTTTGTGGCCATGGGTATAACCGGGCTTTTCATTGCCTTGCTCTGGAAGCTGGTTTACCGGGAACCGCCGGCTGGCATAACCGGTGCGGAAGAAGGCCAGGCAGACAGCACGGTGAAATTTCGCTGGGCAGAACTATGGAAAACCCGCAGCCTGTGGGGCGTTATCCTGATCCGTTTTGTGAGCGATCCCGTCTGGTATTTCTGCCTGTTCTGGCTGCCCGGCTACCTGCAGGAAGAATCGGGTCTTACCCTGGCCCAGGTGGGCATGTTCGGCTGGATTCCTTTCCTGGCCGCGGATTTGGGGGCTATCGGCACCTCGGCCTGGTCAGACCGCCTGGTGAGAAAGGGTATGGAGCCGCTGCGGGCCCGGAAGATCATGCTGACCACAGTGGCGGTACTGGCGCCCCTCTGCGCAGTAACGCCCTATTTGTCGGGGCCGTGGGTGACCATTCTGCTCTTCAGCCTGGTGGCGGTGGCCTGCCTGAGCTGGCTGTTTTCGCTGAGCGTGGTGATCGCTGAGGCGTTTCCGGTGGCCAATGTGGCCAGTGTGCTGGGCATTGCCGGGGGCTTTGGCGCGGTAGGCGCGGTGCTGTTTAATTACTTTGTGGGGCAAATGATGGGTACCATGGGTACCGAAAAGATATTTCTGGCCATGGCGGTGATGCATCCGCTGGCAGTGCTGCTGCTGTGGGTGATGGTGCGGAAGGAAAGACCCGGCATAACAAGAAAAACAGAATAAAAGATAAAATTTTAGATAAAACATAACCATGTCAAACCTACAAAAGACAATCACAGAGCCCGCAAGGGAGATACAGGTAAGAAAAGAAGTAGATGTGCTGGTAGTGGGAGGCGGCCCATCCGGGATCACCGCGGCCCTGGCGGCGGTAGAAGACGGCCTGAACGTTTTGCTGCTGGATAGCCGGAGCTTCCTCGGCGGTAACATGACCATCGGCCTGCCTATCCTGGGTTTCCTGGGCCAGAAAGGCAACCAGATCATCAAGGGCATCCCCCAGAAATTCATTGATCGCCTGAAAGCAGTGGATGCTTCCAGCGAGCACCGGCCGTGCCCGCTGCACATGAGCCTGACCCTGGTAGAGCCGGAAGCGGTGAAGACCGTGGCCCTGGAAATGCTGCAGGAAGCCGGTGTGGAAGTGATGTTCTATACCTTCTGCTCCGATGTAGTGATGGAAGGCGACGAGCTGAAAGGCATCATCATTGAAAGCAAGGCAGGTCGCGAGGCCATCCTGGCTAAAACCATCATTGACTGTACCGGTGATGCCGACGTGGCCTACCGCTCCGGCGTGCCCTGTGAATACGGCAACGAAACCGGTGGCGTGCAACCGCCCACCCTGATGTTCTGCCTGGGCGGGGTAGATACGGAAAAGCTGCGGCTGAGCATTGCCGAAGAACCCCGGACCTACCTGACCGACTTTATCCCGGCGGAATATTTCGGGCAAAACAACCAGTTCATCGTGGTGGGCCTTCGCAGCCTGATCCAGAAAGCAGCCGAAGAGGGCCTGCACCTGCCCGTAGAGCGGACCATCATCATCACCGGCCTCCGGAAAGGCGAAGCCTGGATCAACATGACCCGCATTAACGGTGTGAACGGTACCGATCCGGAAAGCCTCAGCCATGGTGAAACCGAAGGCCGCCGCCAGATTCACGATATCCAGAAATACCTGATTGAGTATGTTCCGGGCTTTGAAAATGCGTACTTCCTGAAAACGGCGCCCTTTGTAGGTATCCGGGAAACCCGCCGGATCAATGGCCGGTACACCATGACCCAGGAAGACATCCTGAGCTGCCGGCATTTTGAAGACGCTATTGCCGTGGCCAGCTACCCGCTGGATATTCATCATCCTGACGGTGGCGGCTGTACGCTTACGTGGTGTGGCGACTGCTACGATATTCCCTTCCGCTCATTGATTCCGCAAAAGGTGAAAAACCTGATTGTGGCCGGCCGGAGTATATCTACCACCCACGAGGCCATGTCGGCTATCCGGGTGATGGCGCCGTGTATGGCCATGGGCGAGGCCGCCGGAAGGGCAGCAAAACTGGCCATACGAACAGGCGTGCAGGTAGGAGAGGTCTCAGTAGAACAATTGCAGGCAGAACTGGTAGAATCCGGGGCTTTCCTGCGTGATTTTGAAGAAATAAACGAATAAACGATGGAACGGAGAAATTTTTTGAAATTTTCACTTTCGGCCGTGCCCCTTATAGCGGCGGCCGGTACAGAAACTTTTGCAGCGGCCGGTGCCACGCACCGGGTACTTTGCTGTAACATTCGTGTAGCCCTGGACGAAGACGAGGAGAAAGGGGTGGGCTGGTCGTCGCGCCGCGATATCTGCCTGAAGATCATCCGTAATCGCAAGCCGGACATCATCTGTCTCCAGGAAGTTTTAAAGAGCCAGTCAGACGATTTTAAGAAATACTTTAAAGACTTTCAGCTGATCGGGTTTGACGGCCCCGAAATGGACGCTCATCCCACCGGCTATCACGGCATTGCGAAGAATCCTATTCTCTTTTCAAAGAAAAAATATGAGCTGCTGACCGCCGGTACCTACTGGCTGTCGGAAACGCCCCTGGTGGCAGGAAGCAAATCGTGGGATACCGCCCGGGCACGCCATGCCAACTGGGTACGGCTGAAAGAAATAGCCACCGGGAAAGAATTCCGGGTGATCAATCTCCACCTCGACCACGTATCGGCAGAAGCCAAGCTACAGCAATTGAAGATGGTGATAGAAGAAAGCAAGCAGTACCTGCCTGAATTTAACCAGATCCTGACCGGCGACTTTAACTCGCGTTTTGACAGCCCTGTTTTTACAAAAGCTCGGGAAGAAGGCTGGAAAGATGCATTGGAAACCCTGTACGGCCAGAAAGAGATCGGCTTTACCGGGCACGCCTTCAAGGGAATGAAATACGAAAAGGCAGCGGTCGGCGGACGGATCGATTTTATCTGGTACCGGGGGAAAGTTAAACCGGTGGCAGCAGAGATCATCCGGGATGATATCGGTGGCGTGTACCCGAGTGACCACTTCTTTGTGCAGTCTGACCTGGAGATTTTATGAGCAATGATACCCTAACTATGAAATGATGAGCTTGCTGCGGATAGGTTTAGTGCTTTTGATGCTGTGGAACGACGGTAAAAGGCCGGAAGTTTCTAATAACGACAGCCGCTTCAGGGTGGCTACCTATAATATCCGGTATGCTACCCAGGCTGACGAACAGTCGGGAAACGGGTGGAACCTGCGAAAAGACGCCCTGGTGAAAGTGATTACTACACACGGTTTTGATATCGTAGGAACGCAGGAAGGGAGCGAAAGACAACTGGCCGATATGAAGCAACGCCTGGTAGGTTTTGACTACCTTGCCCATTCGTATGGAGTGGTTTCTGCCAATCAGCATAACTGTGCTATATTTTATCGTACGGCGCTCTTTGAAGTTCTGGACAGCGGTGTTTTCTGGCTCAGTCCGACTCCCGATGTGCAAAGTGTAGGCTGGGATGCTTCTGACCATCGCATTGGGCAATGGATCAGGTTCAGGGTTAAAGAAACAGGCAGGGAGTTTTATTTTTTCAATACGCATTTTTACTGGCGGCTTAAAGAAGCCCGGGCCGAATCAGGCCCGCTTCTGGCCCGAAAGATCCGGGAGATAGCCGGAGACACCCCCGTGATCTGTACGGGAGATTTTAATTCGGCTCCCGGCTCTCCCCAGGTCACTGCGGTAAAAGAAATGCTTAATGATGCCCGTGACATCACCCAAAAGCCGGGAGAAGGGGTAGAAGAAACCGCATTTTCAGGAGGGGTATTTCAGGGGTCTCCCAAATACAGGATCGACTTTATATTCCTGAGTCGTCATTTTAAGGTGGAAGATTACAAAGTAATATCGGATACGTATAAAGATGACCGCTATCCGTCAGACCATTTACCCGTTACCTCTATGGTAACCTTTTAAGCCGGAGTTTTTATGAAGATAAACTGTACTAAAGAATGAATAATTTTGCCAATAAAATAGGCCTTCCCGCTAACCTGCTGTGGGGTTACCTGGGCATCCTTATCTTTATGATGGGCGATGGCATGGAACAGGGCTGGCTGAGCCCTTACCTGATAGACCGGGGGCTGACCATCCAGAACACGGCCACACTTTTTTCACTGTACGGAGTGACCATTGCCATTTCTTCCTGGTTCTCGGGCGTGTTGACCGAAACCCTGAACCCGCGGCGCACCATGCTGTTGGGGCTGGTGATCTACCTGATCGGTACGGTGCTGTTTATTTCCCGCGGACTGGGTTCACTGGATATAACCACCCTCTATATCACGTATGCCCTGCGCGGTTTTGGTTACCCGCTGTTTGCCTATTCCTTTTTGGTATGGATATCTTACGTGGTGCCGCAGGGAGCACTCGGGCGGGCCGTAGGCTGGTTCTGGTTTGTGTTTACCGGTGGCCTGAACGTGCTGGGCGCCTTTTATTCCAGCTGGGCCATTGAAAACCTGGGGCACATCAGTGCGCTCTGGAGCGCAGTGCTGTGGGTGCTTATTGGCGCTTTGCTGGCGCTGGTGTTTAACAAAGCCCGCTTTCCGGCCAATACGGCTTCTGCGGGCAGCAAGTGGCAGGAGCTGCTGAAAGGGCTGACCATTATGAAGGAAGAGCCCAAGGTGGCCCTGGGGGGAATCGTACGGGTGATCAATACCACCGCCCAGTTTGCCTTCCCGGTATTTCTTCCGGTGTACATGGAGTCGCACGGGTTTAATACCACCCAGTGGCTGTACATCTGGGGCACCATTTTTACGAGCAATATTGCCTTTAACCTCATTTTCGGATTTGTGGGTGACCGGATGGGCTGGCAGAAAACCATCATCTGGTTTGGCGGGGTAGGGTGCGGGCTCACTACGCTCCTGCTGTATTATTCGCCACAGATAGGCGGGGGCAGTTATGCACTGGTATTGGCTGCCGGTATTTTATGGGGTGCCTGCCTGGCGGGCTACGTACCGCTGTCGGCCCTGGTGCCTTCACTGGTGCAGAAAGATAAGGGCGCGGCCATGTCGGTTTTAAACCTGGGCGCGGGGCTGGCCGTTTTTGCGGGCCCGGCCATTGTGAGAATATTTATAGGAAGTGCCGGAGCTGAAGGGGTGGTGTGGATACTGGCCGGGCTGTACTTTTTGAGTGCGGTGCTGACGCGGTTTATTACTATTCCGGGAGCCAAAGAATTGACAATGGATAATTGACAACTATCCACTCGGAACTAATTTTTAAGCTGAAAGCTAAATAAACATTATATACCAATTAGATTATGAAAGTACTGGTAACCTCTCCATATAACGAAGGGGGATTAAGAGAACTAAACCGGATTTTGGGCGAAACGGTGTACCGGCCGTGGAAAGTGAATGGCAGGGCCTTTAATGAAGACGAGCTGCTTGCGCTTCTGCAAGAGTCGGGCGCGGAGGCCCTCATCACGGAGCATGACCACGTAACCGATAAGGTGATTAATGCTTTTCCGCACCTGAAATTTATTGGCGTATGCCGGGGTACGCCCTCCAATGTGTCGCTGGAAACCGCCAGCCTGCACCATATCCCGGTGTTTTATACCCCGGCGCGGAATGCCCAGGCGGTGGCAGAGTTGTTCATTGCTAATGTGATCACCTTCCTGCGTGACACGATATTTGCTACCGAATGGCTGAAATCGGGCAAATGGGATGAAGGTGCTCACACGTCCTACCTGATTTTCAAAGGAAATGAGTTGGCGGGTAAAAAAGTTGGTTTTGTGGGTTTCGGGGCCATCGGGCAGCTGATTGCAGCCCGCATAGAAGATTTTCCCTGCGAGATCGCCTATTACGACCCTTACGTGGATCCGGCCGTTTTTCCGGGCTATAAAAACAGCAGCCTGGAGGAAGTGTTTGCGGAAAACGACATTGTGTCGGTACATTTACCCGTAACAGACGAAACCAAAGGGCTGATCGATGCACACCTGTTTCGTTTAATGAAGCCGGAGGCTATCTTTGTCAATACGGCCCGGGCCGTGGTGGTGGACCGGAATGCCCTGTTCGAAGCGCTGGAACAGAAAAAGATTCGCGGCGCTATCCTGGATGTGTTTGACCATGAGCCACCCGATGCGCTGGATTACAAGATCATCCGTTCCGGGAACGTGCTGGCCACGCCGCACATAGCCGGTGCTACGCACGAGGTAGAAGACCATCACGTGCGGATTCTGAACGAGGCGCTGTCGGAATGGCTGGAGAAGGGAGAAGTGAATCCGAAACGCATTGCAAACCGTCAGATATTGGAGAGAATTTGAGATAGCTCAAATATACAAACATGAAACAAGCTTATTTAGTACTCGATATAGGAACAGGAAACGTACGTTCGGCCGTGGTGACACCATCGGGCGAAATCCTGAGCGTGGAACGTGCGGATATCATTTATCACCGCGATACGGTTTTCCCCGATTCCATCTTTTTTAAGCCGGATGAACTGCTGGATACGTTGAAGGCATTGACCCGAAAGGCGCTTTCCCAGGCCGGCGAGGTAAAGCTGCTGGCGGTGACGTCTACCAGCCAGCGGGAGGGAATTGTGCTGATCGGCAAAACCGGCAGGGCGCTGATCGGTATGCCGAACATCGACCACCGCGGGCGCGAATGGGAAGATGCCTTCGGCGATAAAGGCCGGGTATATGCCCTGAGCGGCCGGTATCCTACCTCTCTTTTTTCGGTGTTCAAGCTGATCGGTATTCGGGAAAAGCGACCGGAACTGTGGCAGGAGGCAGAAACCTTTCTGAGTATCAGCGACTGGGCGCTTTGGGCGCTTTCCGGGGTAGCGGTGTACGAGCACTCGCAGGCCTCCGAAACCCTGCTGTACGATGTGGCGGCAGGAAGCTGGAGCCCTGAGCTGTGCAGCCGGTACGGTATTGCGGAAGGGCTGCTGTCGCCCCTGCGCTCGTCAGGCGAAGTGGTAGGGGAGGTGAAGGCTGATGTAGCTGCCGACTGGGGACTGGGCCAGCACGTGAAGGCCGTGGTAGGCGGCGGTGATACCCAGATGGCCATTAAAAGCACCCGTCCGCATACCGGCGACGTGATCCTGGTATCGGGAACCACCACGCCCGTGGTGAAGCTGGAAGGGGGCTTCCTGACCGATGACGAGCAGCGTACCTGGACCAGCCGCGACATTGAACCTGGCCGCTTCGTTTTCGAAGCCAACGCCGGGGTAACCGGACTGAATTACCAGCGACTGAAAGAGGTCTTTTATCCGAACGAATCGTATGATGTCATCGAAAAAGAGCTGAGTGAGAATTTATATGATAACTGCGTGGGCAGCCTGGGTTCGCTGATCGCATCGGAGAAATCGCCTGTGACTACCGGCGGATTTGTTTTTCACGTACCGGTCACCCATGAGCTGAAGCGAAGCAGTTTTGTCTGGGCCAGCCTGGTGGATATCGCCTTTTCCATTGTAGAAAATTACAAAGTACTGGCCGAATGCGCCGGCCACCGCGAAACCTACCTGTGGGCCTGTGGCGGCGGACTTCAGAGCGCTACCCTGCGGCAGCTCATCGCCGATATGACCGGGAAGGAAGTGCGGGTACGTTCCGGCTTTGAGCAGGCTACGGTGATCGGCTCGGCGCTGCACTGTAATGATGCGCTGGAGCTGCCTTCGGCGGCGATACCTACGGATTACCTGAGTGCAAAACCGCAGACGAATAAGAAAGAGTATTATGATGGGCTGTATACTAACTGGGCAGGCGTGCGCTCGCTTTTCAGGAAGCAGGGGGAGGTGAGTTTATGAACAAAGCATATTTCATAGGAATAGACATAGGCACCCAGGGAGCCAGAGTGGCACTTTTAGATGAAACAGGCCTTCTCATTTCGGCCCACGATCAGGCCTTTGCCCTCACCGAAAACTCGCGTGAGGAGCAGTCGCCGGAAGAATGGTGGGAAATCACCTCCCTCTTGATGGAATCCGTTTTAAACGAAGCCCGCGCATCCGTTGACTTATCGCTCGTAAAAGCCGTGGCGGTAACCTCTACTTCCGGCACCATCATCCCGATAGACAAAGACAGTAACCCGCTTCACGCCGCTCTCATGTACAGCGATCAGCGGTCGGATAAAGAAGCTGCCCGGTGCAAAGCCGCCGCAGAAGAAAACCGGATTCCCGGCTACCGGGCATTCAATACCTCCAGCGGACTGCCCAAAATGCTTTGGTTCCTGGATCATTTCCCGGAGCAGGCGGAGAAGCTGTCCAAATTTATCCATGCGTCCGATTTTATCACCGGCCGTTTGTGCGGTGAGTATGCCGTAACCGACTATACTAATGCCCTCAAATCTGGCTTCGACCTGCATCATCTGACCTGGCCGGAATATCTTTCCGGGCTGGGCATCCGCAAGGAATGGCTGCAGGAAGTAAAACCTTCGGGCACACCGATAGCTCCCCTCCGGAAAGACCTTGCTGAAAAATGGGGATTACCTACCGATGTCACTGTCACCACCGGCATGACCGACGGCTGTGTTTCCCAGGTGGCCTCCGGCGCCGTGCAGCCCGGGCAGTGGAATACCACCATCGGCACCACGCTGGTGATCAAAGGGGTGACCCGGAACGAAATCCGCGACGAAACCGGCGCTATTTATAACCACCGCCACCCCGAAGGCTATTGGATGCCCGGCGGAGCCAGCAATACCGGTGCCGACTGGGTAACCCGACTGTTCGGAAATCGAGATCTGGCGGCCCTGAACGCAAAAGCCGCCCAGCTCATTCCTACCGGGCTGACCGCCTGGCCGCTGTTACAGAAAGGCGAACGATTCCCCTTCTTCGCTCCGCAGGCCTCAGGCTTCTGGAACACCGAATGGACGGAGGAAGAACTTTTTGCCGCCTGCATGGAAGGCGTGGCCTATGTGGAACGTTATGCCTATGAGCGCATCCGCGAGCTTTCGGGCGAAAAAGTGGACCGGGTATTTTCTGCCGGGGGCGGTAGCAACAGCGATGTCTGGCTGAGCATCCGAAGCACGGTAATGCAGGTGCCGGTGCAAAAAATGAAAAACACTTCCGGTGCAGCTGGTGCGGCGGTTCTGGCGGCATCTGGTACGTATTACTCTTCGCTTTCGGAAGCGGCAGAGGCCATGATCCGGCCCGAAAAAGTGGTGGAACCTGTAGCGTCTATGATCAGTGACTACGAGCATAGCTACCGTAATTTTATTATTGAACTCAAAAAAAGAAACATCCTTTAATCCTCAGCCCGGCAGCTACTCACTGATAGCTGACGGCTGATAGCTAATAGCTAAAACTATGCTGACCATATACCTCTTAAGACACGGAGAAACCGATTTTAATGCGCAAAATAACCGCTACTGCGGCCGTACTGACATCCCGGTGAATGCCAAAGGACGTGCTCAGGCCGAAGCCGTACGTCGACAGTTGGAGGGCGTGAACTTTACAGGCGTTTACTCTTCACCGCTGCTGCGCGCCTACAAGACCGCGCAGATTGTATCGGGCAGGGAGGTGACGAAAGATAAGCGCCTCATTGAAGTAGATTTCGGATTGTGGGAGGGCAAGACCCGTAAGCAGTTTATAGAAGAACACCCTGATTCATGGGAAAAATGGAGCGCAGATCCCTCTACTAACAGAGCCGGGGTAAACGGAGAAACCGGGCAGGAGATAGTGAGCCGGGTAGATGCCTTTTTTGAAGAGCTGCTGGGTACGCACCAGGAGGGTACTTTCCTGGTGGTAGCCCATAACGGGGTGAATCGACTGTTTATGGCGCACAAGTTGGGTATGCCTTTGGCCAACTACCGGCGCATAGTACAGCAGAACTCCTCCGTTACGCGGTTTACGTTAAGTAATGATGAAGGATTTACGCTGGAATTGCTGAATTCTAAATTGTGATTTATTTTTGTAAGAGCGCCGGAGGTTAACGAACAAGTCACTCGCGCTTGTTTGTGTTCGGTTCTCGAGAGCTTCGCTCGCAAACTTCGCGCTCTTGTGTTCGTTTGTGTTCGGTTCTCGACTGCGCTCGAACTGACATGAGCGGCTGCCACTTGTCACCCCGAGCGAAGACGAGGGGCACGCCGAGTACAATTTAAGGGTGAGAACCCGAAACTTGCCAGAGTAGCTGATTAGCGGTTGACTACTATCGAGGTGATAGTTGATAACTCATTTAGAATTATTTATTAAGAACTTATTTTATAGTTATGAACAAGATTTTTTTATCACTCCTGACCCTCCTTTGCGTAACCTTCTCCTCCGAAGCGCAAAAGCACCGCTTGAAATTCAAAAACTTCAAAGCCATCAGTGCCTGGTTCGGCCATCCCGATGACGGCCGCAAGATCATCAGCGGGCATCGCGGCACGCACATCGCCGGCTACCCCGAAAACGCCATCGAAGGCTTCGAATATGTGCTGAACCATACCCCGGCCTTTTTCGAGATCGATCCCCGGCTGACCAAAGACAGCGTGATCGTCCTCCTGCATGACGCCACACTGGACCGCACAACCAACGGCACCGGCAAGCTGGCCGACTACACCTGGGAAGAAGTAAAAAAACTCCGCCTGAAAGACGCCGAAGGAAACCTCACCCCGTACCGGATTCCTACCCTGCAGGAGGCTATGGACTGGGCCAAAGGCAGAACCGTCCTGAACCTCGACAAGAAAGACGTACCCATGCAGATGATCACCGAAATCATCCGTAAAAACAAGGCCGACACCTACATGATGGTAACGGTACACACCGCCGAACAGGCCCTCTTTTATTACCACGATAACCCCAAACGCATGATGAGCGCCTTTGTAAAAACCGAGGAGGCCATGAAAGAGTACGAAGCCGCCGGCGTCCCCTGGAAAAACATGATCGCCTACATCGGCTCCGAAAACAAGCCCGAAAACAAAAAAATGTACGACCTCCTCCACGCCCGCGGCATAAGATGCATGATCTCCGCCGCCCCAGTCTACGACAAACTGAAAGACCCCCAGGCCCGCGCCGAGGCTTACCGCAGCATATTCTCTGCGGGTGCCGATATTCTGGAATCTGATTTGCCGGTGGAAGTGGCGGAAGCGATTCGGAGGTAGGAGTACTTTGAATATTTAAGATAGCTTTCTACTCACGTGGTTCTCGACTACGCTCGAACTGACAAGTAGCAGTCCTTTCTGTCAGTTCGAGCACAAACGAGCACGACAGTGCGAAGTTTGCGAGCGAAGCTCTAGAGAACCGAGCCTGTACAACCTACCTCAAACGAGTATCATAGTACAAAATTTTCTAATCAAGCTGTTAAGAACCAGAACTATCAGTTTAAAACCCTTCCTCCAAAATACCTCACATCCCCGCCTTTGATAAACACTTGCGTTCTGCTGCCCTGTCTCCCTTCGACCATTTCTTAAGTAATTCTCCTTTAAGAAGGGTCATATAATCTTTCTCCGGTCCGCTGTCAGGTATCAGGGTAATGGTCAGCTTATTCTTTCGGGTAGCTATTTCTACATGATGGCCGATTTTGAACCCGAAGGCTTCCAGCCATTTACCGGTTAGCCTGATTTCAGGGTCTTTCCCTCGGGTGGTATACTTATCATAAATCTTGATGGTGCGAACTCGTTTCATAATTATTTTCGTTTTGTCTCTGCAAAGTTTGACTGACGCCGGCAGGTATCCCACTCCGTGAATTTGTATTTTACCGTAGCTGGTGAGCGATTTATATGTTTTTTACATATCTTTATACCGTTCTTTTTCTGAAAGAAACACTACTTTTGTTTCTACGCAATTTTACTGACCTGTAATCACCCCATTATGGCGAAGTACTTGCCAAATTAAATGATAACCAAAAAAATATTTTAAACGATGACACATACCACCAAACACCTGAAGATTCACGAAGGCCGCAACGTAAAACGCTTCCGCGAAATGCTTGGCATCAAGCAAGACGCCCTGGCCTTCGAACTGGGCGAAGACTGGAACCAACAAAAGATTTCTTTGTTAGAGCAAAAGGAGACTATTGACAATACTCTGTTACAGCAAATTTCCGAGGCCTTGAAAATTCCTGTGGAGGCAATTAAGAATTTTGATGAGGAGCAGGCGGTGAATATTATATCGAATACATTTAATACACATGATCAATCAAGTGGCGTAAGTATACATCCTATAACCAATATCAATCCTATTGAAAAATGGTTGGAAGCACTGGAAGAAATCAAAAAGCTGAATGCAGAAAAGATTGAATTGTATGAGAGAATGTTGAAGGAGAAAGATGAGATGTTGGCGAGGTTGGAGAAGTTGATTGGTAAGTAATTACAATTTACCATATTTTTATTGTAATATTAGATCATATCGCAAATGAATGATTAAAATTACAGTTACGTGTATTTTACTTTATAGATAGTTAAACTGTTAAGGTATGCATATTATTAGACCCGATATCTTAAATATTGATGAAGAAGCACTAATAGTTGAATTTTCTACACATCAAAAAGTTTACATAGAAGGAGAATTTGTTGACATTTTAGTTTTTCCTACTTTAGTTCTTACAAACGAAAAAGAGGGAGGTGGTAAATTTCATTTACCTGTTGTGGATGAAATGTTCACTAAGGAGTTAGGTTACAAATTTAACAATTATACTTATGGAGTTGGTAAAATTGTTCGGTTAGGTGAGATTAATAAGGATAACCTCCATTTTTTTATTAGAGAATATTTTGAAAAAAATGATGTAGAGGCCTTTTATAAACGAAGCGCTGAGTGTGAAAAAATGCGAGAATATCATATAGAGAAGAGTTTAGAAATTCTAACATATGGTAATCTCAAGAATATTATGAGATTAATAATTAAGACTGACGATTCTTTTTATGAAATAGAAGAGCTAAATGATAGTAGTAAGCGTAAAAAATTCAGGCAAATTTATGAAAACTATGTAGTTGATAGAGATAGATTTACTCATGGTAAATTGTTCTTTCTTTATCCTGATTTTAGGCCGGTTTTAAGGGTTATGGAGACTAATGGCAGTAGTTACTATATAAATTATTCAAAGGATATTTTTTTAAGTAACCTTGAAGTATTTGATTATTTGGAGAGTGTAATTTCAAAAATGAAGCAAGTCCTCTCCAAAGGATAATTAATTGCCAGGCACCATCCAATAAAAAATTATAGATTTGTAGTTTATTGGTTATTAATTTCGTCTATAATTAATCCGAATAAATCATCATTCGCCAAGTCAGCAACTTTGTCTGACTTATACTGTATAATAACAACAGCATTTTGTTTTGCTCTAGTAATTGCATTATATAGTAGTTTACGTTTCTGCATCAAGTTGCTTGTAACATTGTAAGGCCACAAAACTATTACGTTGTCAAATTCACGATTTTTAGCGCCATGTACTGTTGTAAAAATAAGTTTTGCAGTATTTTCCTTCTTGTAAAAGTTGTCATAAGTGTGAGCTGTTTGTTTAAGTACGTAATAAAAATCATCATAAGAAATTGTGTCAATGCCCCTAAGGGAGAGCCTTTTATTTAACCTATCCACACATTTATTTAATATAAACTGGTTTTTTGTTTTTAGCTCTTTAAGAGCCTTTTTGGTAAAAGGAGATCTTGGTAAATCTTTAACTAATTCGTCAATATCTACAGAATTTTCAAAACCTAATAGCTGATTATATGGGCCTATTGTTTTAAAGGGAGCCTTTTTGTACGTATATGGTATTGAAAGACTCTCTAATAACCGACTTACAAAAGGACTATTTTGTGTTGGTGAGATAATAGCTATGTTTCCACATGCGAGAGTATAATATATATTAGCTTTTAAATGATATTCAGCGAGTGGGAATGAGCCCTTTTTACCTCCAGGGCAAGGAAAAATTTTAATTTTTGAACCTTCTGTACGAACTCCAGTTCTAAGGCATGTTGCCGATACTAATATTTTATTATTATTAGTTCTTTTTACTCCACTCTCATTTAAATTTTTATGTTCAAATTGACTTTCAATAATCCATTGCATACCTTCCTTACTTTCAGGATTCGATAGCTGCTGAAATTGATCAGAAGCGATCAGAATATTTGTCGAATTTGAAAGTTGTTTAACTATTTCTAATAAGGTCCCGGTACAATCTTGAAATTCATCTATGACAATATATGGATACGAATTTTCAATAAACCTTCTCACTGAATCGAATTGTAGAAGATGCACTGTTTTTTCTCTTACCATTTCTAGGCTCATGAAGTGTTCAAACTCATTTTCTGAAACAACTTCTTCGTTTGGTCGTATAATCTTAGAAATACCTATGTAACTTCTGAACCAATTTAGCATTGTCAGAGCAAAGCTGTCTATTGTTGAGCATTCATAACGAACTTTAAAATCTGTTTTAACAAACTTAAGATTTGTTTCAAGCCTTTTCCTTGAACCATGCATAAAAGTCAACGCTAGTATTGTTTCAAATTTTAACCATTCTCTTTCTGGAATAATTTGAGACAATGATTGCATCAATGAAAAAGTTTTCCCAGTTCCAGCTTGTCCAGTGAATACTTTGACCTTTCCCATTTTAATATATATTCAGAGTTAATACGGTCGTATCTGAATTTGATTCAACGGTATTTATTACCCAATCAGGATTCAAGCTATTAGAGTCACAAGTTAATACTATCTTATCAAAGGCATTTATTATTTTTTTTACTTTTAATGTCATTTCTGAACTGGCAACCATCAATTCTATTAAGTCATCGTGTACTTTCCAGTAACTTTTATAGTCATTAGCAAGTAAATCACCTAACTGGTTTATATCATAGTAGTTAATTGGTTTGTTGTCTAGAATAGTTTTAAGATTTCGCTCATCTTGAAAATTTGATGGTAGTAAAATCCATGCTAAAAGATGTTCTAGATAATGATTATTTTTTAATTGTAAAACAAATGGTGGTTTTGGAAGAGTATTTTTTAAATTAGTTACATACCCATTGCCAGCAGCATCACCATCAACAAACGGGATTAAAAAAGCACCAATTTGTG
>JAHBUH010000013.1 GCA_019638185.1 Leadbetterella sp. | reverse complement strand
AGAAAGGCCATCAAATCAGCGTTTGATGTATGAGCACCCCGGAACTTCCACCGAAATACTATCACGATAACTTTGAGTATTTGTTAAACTTTGTAAAAGACAAATACGCAGACCTGCTGATAGAACCGGAGTGGAGGTTCCTGCGAAAATACTATACGCTGCCTGAAGACGCCCAGTGCCTGTTTATCCGTTTTACAAACCGAAAAGGCCTGTTTTTTAAGGTTAATACGCTGAAATATGCCGAGATAGAAGATATCCCGGGAAACCTGGAAATACTTAAAGAACGCGGGTTTGTTACTCCGCTGAACTTTGAGGATCACCAGCTCTGGATCCGGGAACTGCTTTCCCTGCTGACCCGCAGCGAACTGGCAGGGGCCTTTGGCCTCCGGGAGCTGAAAGCGGCTAAAAAAGAGGAGATCACCGCTCATCTCGGGGCTACATGCAGTGCGGAAGAGATCATCAGCGTCATCAGCCGCTCCTTTCCGCTGGTAAAGGTGAATTTTGAAGAGGAGACCTCCTTCCTGAAATTCCTGTTTTTTGGTAACCGCAGCATGGACATGACCGAGTTTGTACTGCGTGACCTGGGCCTGGTGCAGTATTACCGGCAGAGTGATGACGACCTGGTGGCCCGCTTCACCACCCGGAAGGAGGCCGAAGACAAGTGGCTGGTGTCGGAACAGTTCCTCGTTTTTTCTGAAATCAAAGAAACCTATGAGCCGGGCCGGCTTTTCGACTGGTATTGCAGCTTCCGGGATGCTAACCGCCAGCTCAGCTCCATAGCCGTTCCGGCCTTTCAAAAGCTCCAGCTGAACATTGGGCGGCACCTGGAGCGCCACAAGGCCTACGACCTGGCCATTGAGCTGTACGAAGACGCGCAGGTGCCCCCGGCGCGCGAACGGAAGGCCCGCAGCATGGCCCGGGCTAAATTCTACGATGAGGCCCGGGCGGTGTGTGAAGAAATGATCCGCTCGCCGTTTAACGTGGATGAGCAGTACTTCGCCGAATACTTCCTCACTACGCTGTCCGGCAAAAAGAACCGCAAGCAGACCACCGCCTGGCTGAAAGAGGCCGATGAGATCAGCATCCCGGCTGATTACCGGCACAGCGTGGAGCTGGGCAGCCTGGAATATTTCCTGGAGCAGGGCTACTCCGGGGCGTTTTCGGAAAACTTCTCATGGCGTGCCCTTTTCGGACTCCTGCTGTGGGACATTATCTTTGACCCCTCCCTGGTGGCTTTCCACCACCCCTTCCAGCGGCGGCCCTCTGATCTCTACCTGCCTGATTTTTATGAAAAACGGCGCACGCAGGTGCAGCAGCGCCTGGAGGGCTTCCAGGATCCCGATGAGCTGGTGGCTTACCTCTGGGAGACCTTTGAAAGGCATTTCGGTACGGCTAACCCCTTCGTGGTATGGGATTACGAAATATGGGGCATGGTGAAAGTGCTGGCTTCCCGGATTTCCCTCCCGGCCCTGAAGACCATCGTACAGACCATGGCCGAAAACCTGGTGGAAAACTCCCGCGGCATGCCCGATCTACTGATCTGGAACGAGGGTCATTACGAGCTCCTGGAGATCAAATCCCCCAATGACACCCTCAGTAACCAGCAGCTGTTTTGGCTGAGGACCTTCCGGGACCTGGGGGTGAATGCACGGGTGCTGCGGGTGCGGTTTTTGTCATAAGGTTACCCGGAGATGGGGCCGGGTGTTAAATAAAAAAACCGCCCGGAAGGGGCGGTCTTTAGAAAATACGTATCGTCGGAAAATTACTCTTCGTTTGCTTCTGCTACTACTTTCACGGCTACTTCATGCTTCACTTCTTTGTGAAGGTCAATAACGGCGGTGTAGTCACCTACAAACTTGATGTCACCTACGGTGATTTTCTTACGGTCTACCGTGATGCCTTTCTCAGCCAGGGCGTCAGCGATCTGGGTGTTAGTCACCCGACCGAAAATCTTACCGCTTTCACCGGTTTTGGTAGCGATAGTTACCACCGTGTCACCGATCTGAGCAGCAATAGCTTCTGCATCTGCTTTGATTTTTTCGGCTTTGTGGGCCGCTTGTTTAAGGTTTTCAGCCAGGATCTTCTTATTGGATCCGGATGCTAAAACCGCATATCCCTGAGGGATCAGGTAATTACGTCCGTAACCAGGCTTAACGCTGATGATGTCGTTTTTATAACCCAGCCCGGCAATATCTGTTTTTAATATTATTTCCATTGTAAATTAATGTTTTGATTGATTACTTAAGACCATCAGCCACGTAAGGCAGTAACGCCAGGTGACGGGCACGCTTAATGGCGATAGCCACTCTTCTCTGGAACTTCAGGCTGTTACCTGTCAGTCTTCTCGGAAGGATCTTACCCTGCTCATTCAAAAACTTTAAAAGGAAATTAGGGTCTTTGTAATCTACATACTTGATGCCTAATTTCTTAAATCTACAGTATTTTTTACGGTTCTGCTCTTTTCTTTCTACCGGTTCGTTTACTAATGACATAACGATGAATGTTTAATGTTAGGTGATTACTCTGTTACAGCTGCCTCGGCTTTTTTGAAACCGCCTTTTCTTCTACGCTCAGAATACTCAATCGCATGCTTGTCTAACTTGGTGGTCAAGAAACGGAGAACGCGCTCATCACGCTTATATTCAGTTTCCAATGTGGCGATCAACTTAGGATCTGCCTTAAACTCAACTAGCTGATAGTAGCCCGTGGTTTTGTGCTGAATGGGGTAGGCCAGCTTCTTAAGCCCCCATGCCTCCTCATTAACGATCTCAGCACCGTTATCAGCTAAAACTGACTTGAATTTGTCAACAGCGTCCTTTATCTGGGCATCAGATAAAACGGGAGTTAAAATGAACACTGTTTCGTACTGGTTTTGAAACATTTGACTAATAAAATAAATTAAAGAAATAATTTTTTCCGAAAATCGGACTGCAAAAATAGAGGTTTATGATTGAAAATCAAAGAACTGTGAAGATATTTTTCAGGTTTATGCGGAAGACCCGCATACCCCGCTTCTTTTGATATGATTTATTCTGTATTTTTTTGTACAATACGGATGTTGGGAAGCCCGTTTGTTAAAATTCTCGCCAAAACATGAAGCCCCTTAGGTTATAAATTTTAATTTTGAATCCTTAAAACCAAAAAGAAGATTTGCAGAAGTCTATGAAAACAGTTGATAGTTTCGATTTCTCGGGCAAAAAAGCATTGATCAGGGTAGACTTTAACGTTCCTTTAAATGAGCGTTTTGAAATTACGGATGACACCCGGATCAAAGCCACCATTCCTACCATTAAGAAAATACTTGCTGACGGAGGGTCCGTTATTTTAATGTCTCACCTGGGCCGGCCCAAAGAAGGCCCTACCGAGAAATACTCCCTGAAGCACATTGTGGCGCCATTATCCCTGATCCTGGGTGTGCCTGTGAAATTTGCGGACGACTGCATCGGTGAACAGGCAAAAGACCTGGCTGCCGGATTACAGCCCGGCGAAGTGCTGCTTCTTGAAAACCTCAGATTCTATAAAGAAGAAGAAAAAGGAGATACGGCTTTTGCTGAAAAACTCTCCCAACTGGGAGATGTATGGGTAAATGACGCCTTCGGAACCGCGCACCGGGCGCATGCGTCTACTGCGGTGATCGCGCAGTTTTTCACCGACAGAATCTGCGGCAAGGTAATGCAGGCAGAACTGGATAACGCCCGCCATATCCTGGAAAATGCCGAGAAGCCTTTTACAGCCATTATGGGCGGTGCCAAGATCTCAGATAAAATCCTGATCATCGAAAGGCTGCTGGATAAGGTAGATAACCTGATCATCGGAGGCGGAATGACCTATACATTCACCAAAGCGCTGGGCGGAAAGATCGGTAAGTCGCTGCTGGAAGCTGATAAGATGGACCTGGCCCTGGAAATCCTGGAAAAGGCCAAGGAAAAAGGCGTCAATGTATATATGCCGCTGGATAACGTAACCGCTGACAGCTTCAGTAATGACGCTAACCGTGCCGTATACGCTACCGGTGAGATCCCGGATGAGCTGCAGGGACTGGACATCGGTCCGAAGACCATTGAGCTGTTCAGCAAGGTGATCTCCGAATCCAGGACCATCCTGTGGAACGGACCTATGGGCGTTTTTGAATTCCCGAATTTTGCTACCGGTACTAATGCCATCGCTGAAGCCGTGGTAAAAGCAACCGATGATCATAATGCTTTCTCGCTGATCGGTGGAGGAGACTCTGCTGCGGCCATTAATAACGCCGGTTACGGCGACCGCGTTTCCTACGTATCTACCGGTGGCGGCGCGCTGCTGGAATACATGGAAGGCAAAGTACTGCCGGGTGTGGCGGCACTGGAAGCATAAAAAGAGCCTTTATCCTATATCCCGTTTCTTACCAGGTTTACTGGTGGGAAACGGGATTTTTCTTTCGGATGACCCTACAAACTGATAACTCCTACTCTCCCGTCTGCACCCGCCGCCATACAGGTATTCCCGAAACACTTCACCACATGGAATGACTCACCATCCAGGGGTTTCCACGTAAAGCCGCCATCACGCGAGAGCGCCGTACCGTGTGTACCTACGCTGATGAGGTGTCGTTGAGGCCCAAAAACGCTGATGCACTCCGTAAGCCCGATCTTCCAGTACTCCTTACTGGTATACCAGGCCTGTCCGCCTGAACCGGAATGGGCATACTGCAGCATGGGCTCCTTATGCGGCAGGTAATCACCCCCCACCGCAATCAACGTATAAGGATCAATGGCAAAAATACCGAAGATGCCCTGGCTGGCCCCTTTCATGAAAAGGGTATTGTGCACCTGCCAGTACTCACCGGAATTAAACGAATGAAAGATGCGGTTCTGAGTATGGAACCACACGTTATCGCCTGAAGTAGTGATGCAGGAATTACTGGCTGCAAACGAGGCCTCCCCCTCTATGACCTCGGGCAGGTTAGCCACCCGCACCCAGGTTTCACCGGCGTCTACGGTCTTCAGCAGGTAGGGGAAGGGATCTATGGGGTCACCCAGGAGGTAGCCGGTCCAGGGGCTCCTGAACTTGATGGTATCAAAAAATACGCCTTTCTCGCCTTTTTCCAGCACCTTTCTCCAGGTTTTACCCCGGTCGGTGGTTTTGATCACGATGGCCCGGCCTTCCGAGCCGTCACCGGCGCTCATGGCCAGTACCACGCTGTCAGTAAGCACGGCAATGCCCCGGAAATCGAGGTGGCGGAACTCCTCCGGGCAGCGGTTTTCCCAGCTCTGCCCGCCATCGGTAGTGACAAAAATGCTGCCTTTGGATCCGGAAACCCAGATGTTATGACCCCCGGAAGCATCCATGGCGCGCAGGGAAGGCTGCTCCGGTAAGGTGGAAACGGCCCACTGACCATGGGAAAAGAGGCTGTGTAAAGTAAAAGCAAGAAGGAGTATACCGTTTTTCATTTGTATCAAATTTAGCTGTGAGCTGCTTACCGCTCATAGCTCAAGGCTCACAGCTACTGCTGTAAATCTGACGTGAATATAATGAATAATGCATGGATAATTTTATAATTTTGCACGATGTCATTCCGAATTCTCGTATTCTTTCTCATGGTGACGCCGCTGATGGCCCAGTACCCCGCTCCGAAAATCACCGTGGGGCCGGAAAGAATATCCATGCACGATTACCTGACCGTGACCGTGACGGTTTACGGGCCGGATTATGCGCTGGATGACTTCCCCGAGCTGGCCGGTTTTGAGCGGGGAAAACGCACGGTGGCGCACAGCGAAACCCAGATAGACGGCCGTAAGACCGAGCTTCACACCATTACCAAATACTACTCGCCCATAGAAGGCGGTGAATTTATCATTCCGCCGTTTGAGATTGAGGTAAACCGGGGGATGATCAGATCAGAGGCTGCCCGCATCATTGTGGAAGACGATGAGGAGGGCTATGCTGACCTGCTGATCGATATTGACGATGCCGACTTTGTGGTGGAATGTTCCAAAAAAGAGATATTTGTGGGGGAGGGGGTCAAGATCCGGCTCTCTTTCTACTCTTCAGCAAAAAATACGGTGAACTGGCAGTTTCCTAAAGACATCGGCGACCAGGTAGAGGCTCTGGCCCGGAAAATAAAGCCGGAGAACAGCCTGGAAAGCCGGAACATTATCAGCTCCATTGGCCAGCGGGAAGAATACATCAAAGGCGTGAAATATTTTGTGTATGACCTCTTTGAGGCGGTATACTACCCGCTGAATAATCACAACATGACCATTCCGGCCTTAACCCTGCGCATGAATAAAGGCGAAAACCGCTCCGCCCCGCTGAACTCGAAGCCCCGGGTGATCCGGGTAAAGGAGCTCCCCGCACACCCGCTCAGGGACAAGGTTCCGGTAGGCACGTTCCGGCTCAAAGAAAATATGCAGGGCGGAGAGGATAAGCTGACCGGTGAAAGCTTTAACTTTGGAATCACCCTGGAAGGGCAGGGGAATATGGATGTGCTGAACTTCGGGAAGATAGAAAATGACAAAACCCTGGATTTCTTTGAGTCAGGTGTACGGCTGCAGCAGGAAGGCGGTAAGCTGGCCGGGTCCAAAGTATTTAATTACAAAATACTGCCCAAAGTGGCCGGAGATTATGACCTGGGCAGCTATTTTTCACTGATCTATTTCAATATCAAAACGGCCCGTTACGATACGCTGATGGCCCGCTGGAAGATCCGGGTGACGGGCAGCACCATTGTCTCCAAAAATAACCTGGTGAAAGACATTTACACCGGCATAGATAACCTCCGCACCGATAAAAATGAATTTAATGCAAGGAGCTTTTTACGGGTCTTTGCTAATTTTATCCTGATCTTTATGGTAATGACATTAATTTATATCTGGAAGAAAAAATGAGTAGTACATACGGTAAAATTTTTAAAATATCCACTTTTGGGGAATCGCACGGGAAAGCCATAGGAGTGGTCATTGACGGATGCCCGGCGGGGGTGGATTTTGATGAAGAAGAGATCCAGTATGAGCTGGACAGGCGGAAACCGGGACAGTCACGGATCACCACCCAGCGCAAGGAATCGGACAGCTTCCAGGTCCTGTCAGGGGTTTTTGAAGGGAAAACCACGGGTACCCCGGTGGCCCTCGTGATTTTTAATGAAGACCAGCGGAGTAAAGACTACGGCCATATTGCGGATAAATTCCGGCCTTCGCATGCTGACTATACCTACACTGAAAAATACGGAATCCGCGATTACCGCGGCGGAGGGCGCAGTTCGGCCCGGGAGACCGCCGCGCGGGTAGCCGCCGGAGCCGTGGCTAAGCGCATCCTGAAGGAAGCCGGTGTGGAGATCTGCTCCTACGTTTCGCAGGTGGGGCAGCTGAAACTGGATAAAAACTATACCGAACTGGACCTCAGCCGGATCGATGATCATGCCGTGCGCTGCCCGGATGAGGAGATGGCGCAGCGGATGTTTGAATACATTGATGAGATCCGGAAAGCGGGTGACTCCGTGGGCGGCGTCATCACCGGGGTGATCAAAGGCGTGCCGGCCGGCTGGGGAGAACCCGTATTTGATAAGCTGCACGCCGAGCTGGGTAAGGCCATGTTAAGCATTAACGCCGTGAAGGGTTTTGAATACGGCAGCGGTTTTGAGGGAACGGCGCTGCTGGGCTCGCAGCACAATGACGAATTTTATGTGGAAGCCGGAAAGGTGCTCACTAAAACCAACCATTCCGGGGGTATCCAGGGCGGCATTTCCAATGGCCAGGACATTTACTTCAGGGTAGCCTTTAAACCTACGGCCACCATCATGCGTGACCAGGAAAGTGTAAACGAGGCCGGAGAACCGGTTATCGTGTCAGGTAAGGGCCGTCATGACCCCTGCGTGCTTCCGCGCGCGGTGCCTATCGTAGACGCCATGTCGGCACTGGTACTGGCAGATTTCATGCTCCGGGCCCGCTCAGGCAGGCTCTGAGCGTTATTTTTCGCGCATGACGTAGCCCATTCCCACCACCGTGTGAATGATCCGGGGAGAGCCGTGTTTATCCAGCTTTTTCCGGAGATAATTGATGTACACGTCTACCACGTTTGTGCCCAGGTCAAAGTTAACCTCCCATACCCTTTCCAGGATCTCCTGGCGGGAATATACCTTATTGGGCATTTTCATCAGGAGCAGAAGCAGCCTGAACTCGGTAGACGTGAGGGCCACCTCCTGGTCATTCACCGTCACGATCTTCGAAGTATTATTCAGCACCACGCCGGCAAAGCGGTAAATTTCAGAACGGTCTTCTTCCTGGCTCTGCCCGGCCCGCCGCAGGAGGGAGTTGATCCGGGCTATCAGCTCAATAAACTTAAAGGGTTTCACCAGGTAGTCATCGGCCCCCTTATTCAGGCCTTCCGCCACGTTTTCAGCCGTACCCAGGGCGGTAAGCAGCAAAATAGGCACATTACTCACCTCCCTGACCCGGCGGCATACTTCCAGGCCCTGGATACGGGGCAGCATGATGTCCAGCAGGATCAGGTCAAACGACTTCTCCAGGGCCAGGGCCAGCCCTGACTCCCCGTCAGTGGCAATAGTAATGGAGAAACCCTCTTCCTCCAGGCCTTTTTTTACGATAGAACATACCTGGCTATCGTCTTCTATTAACAATATTTTTTTCAAAGTGTATTTCGTATGGTATTTTTTCCCAATCAAAAATAGGGAAAAAAGTGGAGGGAAACAGCATTTTCAAAACAAATAAGTAAGGGGAATGCTTCGTAAAACGGGTTTCATAGCCTGTTTTTTTATTGGGCATGGTTTTTGTAAATGTTAAAAACTGAGCCTTCCTTGCTGAAGGCGGTTTAGACTAAAAATTGGGAATGGACTTACTGACTACTATTAAAGAAACTGTTTCGGATGTTGCCATAGATAACCTGGCCGGTTATCTGGGGGAAGATATTAACGGGACCAAAGTGGGGCTGGACCTGGGGATCACTACTTTCCTGGCCGGAGTAATAAAACTGGCGTCTACCGATAAAACCGGCAGAAACCTGCTGGGAATCCTGAATGATGGCGGTCACACCGGTGATATCCTGAATAATTTTGAGACTTTTTCCGGAAATCCCGAAAAATCGAGGCTTCTGGAAACCATAGGCGGGAATATTGTTAACCATTTTCTGAAAGACAAGTCGCTGGGGTTATCGGATAAGATCGCCCTTCAGTCCGGGATTAAAAACAGCAGCTCTTCTGCGCTGCTTAACCTTTCCGCCCCGCTGGTACTGGGCTTCCTGGGAAAAACCGTACGGGAAGAAAATATGAATGCCCATGACCTGAAGGCTTACCTGGCGGGAGCCACAAACGAGGTATCCGTAGCCCTGCCGTCTTCGCTGCTGCACGCGCTTAACCTGCCCCGGTACAGCCGGAGCAAGAGCTCGCCTTTAAGTCATCACAAAGCGGTAAAAGAGCTGAACAAAGACGAAAAAAGAAAAGGGGAGAAATGGAGTATGATCCTGCCGTGGGTATTGCTGCTGCTGGTAGGAATAATGATCTGGTATTTCACCCGTTCCAAGGGAAGCACCGAACCCGAGCCTCTGGCCCAGGTAGAAGAGCAGCCGGACATCTTTTTACCCCAGGATTCTACGGCCTCTGTGCCGGTAACGCCCCTGCCCGCGGCAAAAGATACCGTTAAGGTTAAGCCCGTCCCGGAAGAAAAAAGTAAAACAGAAGAGCCTGTAGAAAAGGCTAAGGCGACAGAACAAAACAAAGCGACAGAAAAGCCTGCTGAAAAAGATAAACCCTTAAGCCGGCGCGAACCCGAAACCCGGAAAGAGTCTCCTAAAGAGGAAGTGTCTGAAGATAATACACCCGCGGGCCTGACCCAGGTGCCGGCCACGGTTTTTGCGCAGAACAGCGCGGAAGTGGTGAGCGGATCCGCCCTTAACTCCCTCGTAAGCTCATTAAAACAGGGTCGTAAAAAACTGGTGCTAACCCCGCTGCGGGGATCGGGATCAGTGGGGGTAGACAGGGCCTACGCCATCCGTGACTACCTGATGGATAACGGTATACAGCTCAGCCAGGTGGAGATCACCCCGGCCGGCAGAGGCCGGAATTCCAGCGGCGTGGCCTATAAGATCCATAACTGAAATCCGTCTGTAATTTTTTGTAAGTGCGTGGGTCTGTGATGACCCAACGCACTTTTTGTGTTATATTTGCCCCTTGCAATATTAATTCAATCATATAAGTATGAAGAAGTTATTTTTCGCCATAGGTATTTTGGTTTCCACCACACTTGCTGCCCAGGATCTCAAAACACAATTCAACTGGTATAACCTTGACCTCAAAGAAAACGGGGTAAGAGGGATCAGTACCGAAAAAACCTACCGTGAGCTGCTTAAAAACAGGAAGCACCAGACCGTGCTGGTGGGGGTGATTGACTCCGGAGTAGATATTAACCACGAAGACCTGAAAGATCATATCTGGAAAAACACCAGGGAAATAGCCGGGAATGGTATTGACGACGACCAGAACGGGTTTATTGATGACATTAACGGATGGGATTTCCTGGGAAATGCGAAGGGAGAAGACATTAATGGGGAGCAGCTGGAAAGCGTCAGGCTTTACAATACCCTGAAGAAAAAATTCGGGGATAATCCCAGCAAAAAGACCATCAAGAAAAATAAGGAAGACTATGAACTCATGAACCGGCTTCATGAAAGCATCGAAAAAGACCGCAAAGAAGCCGAGCAATACCTGCCCATGTACCAGAATATGCTGACGGCCCTGGAGCAGGCGGAGATCATCCTCCGGACGGCATCGGGCAAGCAGGAGCTTACCACTGAACTGGTGATCGGGCTGGACGTGGCTAAGCTGGACCGGAAGGGACGGGCCGCGCGCGAAATGTGGCTGCACATGAATAGCCTGGGCGGAATAACCGAGCTGAAAAGAGGAGTGGAGCATTTCGAGGACAAGATAAAATATAACCTGAATTACGACTACCGGGCCCGGGACGTGGTAGGCGATAACCCCGAAGCGCTGGAGTACGGTAAATATGGTAATAACGAAGTAACGGGGCCTGATGCCATGCACGGAACGCACGTGGCCGGGATCATCGGTGCTGACCGTTTTAATGGTAAAGGCGTTCTGGGGATAGCCGATGACGTGAAGATCATTGCTATCCGCGCCGTACCTAACGGCGATGAGCGCGATAAAGATGTGGCTAACGCCATCCGTTATGCAGTAGATAATGGCGCAAAAGTCATTAATATGAGTTTTGGTAAAGGTTACTCGCCCGAGAAAAAATGGGTGGATGAAGCCGTAAAGTATGCCGATTCCAAAGGGGTTCTGCTGGTAGCAGCTGCCGGAAATGATAACATGGATGTGGATGCCACACCGCAGTACCCGAACCGTAAAAGCTTAAAAGGCGAAGAATATAAAAACTGGATATCCGTAGGCGCACTGAACTTTGAAGACGGCGAGAAAATGGTAGCTACGTTTTCTAATTTCGGTAAAAAAGGAGTAGATGTTTTTGCACCGGGTGTGGCCATTTACAGTACGGCCCCGGGTTCGGAATACCAGGAGCTGGATGGCACCAGTTTTGCGGCCCCCGTAGTGTCGGGCCTGGCCGCCATGCTGTTCTCCTACTTCCCTGAGCTTAGCCACTACGAGGTGAAAGACATCATCCTGAAATCAGCCGTGAAAGTTCCCGGCCAGAAGGTGAGTGTGAAAGATAAGCTCGTTACCCTGGAAGACATCAGCGCCACCGGTGGCGTGGTAAATGCGTATGAAGCCGTTAAAATGGCCCTGGAAATAACCTCAGCAAAATAAAATGATCCTTTTTGATACCCCGCACCACAGGGCATTTCTGAAACCACTTACCCTGACCCGGCCGGTAGCCGGACTTCGCTGCGGGATACTTACCGTGCAGGAGAAATGGGAGATAAGGCTGGAAACCGAAGCCTCTTTTCTGACGGAAGAGTATCTGAAAGAAAAATTCCCTGCCCGCTATACGGCAGATAATCTTTATATCAATGGCTCCTGCCTGCCCCAAGATGCACTGGTCAGCAGGATCCGGCAGCTAAATCCGGGAGAAAGCCTGTATTCCGGCAGTGAGCTGGTGGCTTTCCGCACTTCGGAGCACCTGGAGTACGGTTTTGAGCCGGATGGCCAGGGTAGCGCTTACGAGGGGGAGATGACTTTCCTGCGGGAACTGCCCCATCTTTTCCTCAATAACGGGGCCCAGATAGAGACAGACTTTCAGCTGCTGACCCGGAACCGTACCCCGGAAAAGATAAATGACCCGCACACCGCCGTATACGGGGAAGACCGCGTTTTTACGGGCCGGAACGTACAGGTGAGGGCCGCCATCATCAATGCGGAAGCCGGACCGGTTTATATTGATGACGACGCCATCATCCAGGAGGGGGCCATCATCATCGGGCCGGCGGCTATCGGTAAAAATGCCATGGTGGCCTTCGGGGCTAAAATCCGGGCCAATACCACCATAGGGCCTTACTGCCGGGTGGGCGGTGAAGTGGGAAACTCCGTTTTTCATGCCTACTCTAACAAAGCCCATGACGGCTTCCTGGGAAATTCCTACATTGGCGAGTGGTGTAACCTGGGGGCCAATACCAATAACTCTAACCTGAAGAATAACTACAAGTCCGTCAGCCTGCATTCTTATGCGTTAAACGGGCTTTACGATACGGGTGAGATCTTCTGTGGTACCTTTATGGGCGATTACACTAAAGCCGGTATCAGCACCATGTTTAATACCGGTACCGTGGCCGGGGTGTGCAGCAATGTGTACGGCGCCGGTTTCCAGGATAAATACATTCCCAGCTTTACCTGGGGCGGGAAAGCGGAAGGCTATGTGCCCTACCGGTTTGATAAGGCCCTGGAAGTGATCCATGCCACCATGGCCCGGCGGTCGCTTTCCCTGGACTCCGGAGATCAGGAGATATTGAAATACATCGCGGAAAATGAGGTTTGCTGAAATACCCGGCCTGGATGAGATCAAAGCGCGGCTAATTGACTCCGTAAACCGGGGAAATGTGGCCCATGCCCTGCTGTTTGACGGCCGGAGCGGTAGCGCCGCCCTGCCGCTGGCCCTGGCATTTGCCACCTATGTTAACTGTGAGCATCCCGGTGAAACCGACTCCTGCGGGCAGTGCGCCAGCTGTAACAAGTACGGTAAACTCATGCACCCAGACCTCTCATTTACCTTTCCTACTGCCGGCGGGAAAAAAGTACTTTCTGAAAACTTCATGGCCGAGTGGCGGGAATTTGTAAAAGAAAGCCCCTTCGGTTCCTACTCCGACTGGCTGAATCACATTAACATCCGCCAGGGGAATATCCCGGTGGAAGAATCGCGGCAGATCATTCAGAATCTTTCCCTGAAATCGTATGAAGGCGGCTATAAGGTGGTGGTGATATGGAACGTGGAGTCTATGGCGGCCCCGGCAGCCAATGCCCTCCTGAAAATCCTGGAAGAACCGCCTGAAAAAACGCTTTTTCTCCTGGTTACATCGGATTATAACCGGCTTTTGCCCACTATCCAGTCCAGGGTGCAGCGGGTGGCGGTCCGGGAGCTGGAAGAGCAGGAAATGATGGATTTCCTGGTGAATAGCCGCGGGCAGACCCGGGAGAGGGCATCGCGCACCGCATTTCTGACAGAGGGAAATATTAACCTGGCCCTGAGCCACCTGGGCCAGGAGGAAACAGATCATAAGGAATGGTTTGTAAACTGGATGCGGTACTGTTTTGTTTTTGACCTGGCTAAACTGGTGCCGGTGGCGGATCGTTTCGATGAGTTTTCCAAAGAAGAACAAAAGAACATCCTGGAATACGGGTTAAAAGTTTTGCGGGAGATCTACCTGGAGAATGTGGGCCTCAGCCAGATGATCCGCCTGGAAAATGAGGAGCTGACCTTTATACAGAAATTTTCCAAAGTCTTCCGGTTTGATAATATTGACCGGGTCTCTGAAGCCATTTCAGGGGCTATGATGCATATTGAACGTAATGTCCGCGCAAAAATCGTGTTTATGGACCTGTCGCTTACCATGGCCGCGCTCATTAAGTAGGAGAGAATTAATGGTTAATTATTAATGGTGAATGGTTCATGCAGGGGGATGGCTGGCTGTTTTGTGAAAATAAGTTATGTTTTTAGGTGACCTGAGGGAAAGTTTTCGGTCTAAAGAGTGAAAACACCCCCTTAAAAATGGGTGTTTTCACGGGTTGTGGATTGATGTAATAAGCTTATTTTTGCACTTAAAACCTTTTCTGACATGTTGACTAATTTCGAAGGGTTCGGGATCTTCTTCAGCAGGCTGGACGTTTTGTTTATAGTACCGCTCTTGCTGATCCTTTTTGTATATGAAGTGGTTAATCTGATGAAATCCAGAAAAACGGATAAATAAATATTCTATAATGGTTAGGGTTAATTGCAAAGGGCCGGCAACTTATGCCGGCGTTTTTGTTTTATATCCATGGAAAATTCTGGCAAAAGCGTCGTAATTTTGTAGACTTTTTTAAAATGATCAGATGCTGAATATAAACAACCTGTCCTTTTATTTTGGAGGCAGGGCCATTTTTGAAGACGCTAATTTACAGGTAAAACCCAAGGACAAGATCGGGCTGATCGGGTTAAACGGGAAAGGGAAATCCACGCTGCTAAAGCTGATCGTGGGAGAATACCAGCCCGATGCCGGTAGTATTTCCAAGTCGGGCGACTGTACCATAGGCTTCCTGAACCAGGATCTGCTCTCTTACCAGACCGAAGATTCCATTCTCACCGTGGCCATGGAGGGCTTTGAACGCCAGCTCCAGCTGCAGAAAGAAATAGATGCCGTTCTGCATGAAATGGAAACCAACTACCGCGATGAGCTGGTGGATACGCTGGGTACCCTTCAGCACGAGTTTGACCTGCTGGACGGTTACACCATCCAGTCCAAAGCCGAAGAGATCCTGGAAGGGCTGGGTTTTCGCACCGAAGAGCTTTCCAAACCGCTCAAAGAGTTTTCAGGCGGATGGCGGATGCGGGTAATGCTGGCTAAGCTGCTGCTTTCCAAGCCTTCCGTGCTGCTGCTGGATGAGCCTACTAACCACCTGGACCTTCCGTCTATCCAGTGGGTGGAAAAATACATTTCCAATTATGAGAATGCGGTGATCGTGGTTTCCCATGACCGCCAGTTCCTGGATAACGTCTGTACCGTAACCGTGGAGGTGACAAATAACAAGCTGGTCTACTACCCCGGGAACTATAGTTTTTTTGTGGAGGAAAAAGCGCTTCGTAACGAGATCCAGAAGGGAGCTTTTGAGAACCAGCAGGCCCAGATCCGGCAAACCGAGCGTTTTATAGAAAGATTTAAGGCCAAAGCCACCAAGGCCCGCCAGGTGCAGTCCAGGGTGAAAGCCCTGAACCGCATGGAGCTCATAGACGATGTCATTGACGAAACCGCCAAGGTGCATTTCCGGTTTAAGTTCGGTACCCAGCCCGGCCGGCACGTGATGGAGCTGGATCATGTGTCCAAGGCCTACGGCGACCGCGTGATTTTGAAAAACACTTCCGCTACCATAGAGCGGGGCGACAAGATCGTGCTGATCGGCGCTAACGGGAAAGGGAAATCCACCCTGCTACGGATCATAGCCGGTACCGAGCCCATCCAGGGACAGCGCAAGCTGGGCCACAATGTGAATTTCTCATTCTATGCCCAGCACCAGCTGGAATCACTGCACCTGGATGAAACCCTCCTGGAAGAGCTGAAATATGCCGATGGCTCCAAAAGCGAAACGGAGCTCCGCTCCGTGCTGGGCTGCTTCCTGTTTAGCGGCGATGAGGTTTTCAAAAAGATCAAAGTGCTGTCAGGGGGCGAAAAATCAAGGGTGGCGCTGGCCAAAATCCTGATCTCGGAAGCGAACTTCCTCCTGCTGGATGAGCCTACTAACCACCTGGACATGCAGTCGGTGAACATCCTGGTGCAGGCCCTGGATCAGTACGAGGGCACCTACGTGGTGGTATCGCATGACCGCCATTTTATCTCACAGGTCTCTAATAAGGTCTGGTACATTGAAGACCACGAGATCAAGCAATACCCGGGCAGTTACGAGGAGTTTGCTACCTGGATGGAAGAGCAGGGCAAAACCCTGGATGAACCCGTGAAAAAGGCGGCGAAGCTGGCGGCAGCCCAACCGGCCCAACCGGAAAAAACCATGCGCACCTCATCCGCTGACCTGAAAAAGCTGGAGAAAGAGATCGGGCAGATCGAGGAGGAGATCTCTCAGAAAGAGGAAGAAGTGGCCCAACTGGAGCTGGAAATGACCCGGGAAGAAATATATTCGGATGAAAATAAGCTGAAACAGCTGAACCGGCGTTATACGGAATCCAAGACCCGGCTGGAGGACCTGCACGGGCTGTGGGAAATGAAAGTTACCGAGCTGGATGAAGCGCGGTAGGTATCCCGGGAAAATTGAAATAGCTATGAGCCCTCCACTTTGAGCCCGTCAGGCGCGTTGTACGGCGGCTATCCACCCGACCGGGGGATAAAAGCGGAGAGCTGAAAACCTGTATACACATGAAAAAAGTCATCATCGCCGTCATCCTGCTGCTTTCAGGAGAAATCCGGGCGCAGCAGCCGTATGAGGAATTGACCGGAAGCGAATCGCTGAAGACCGTCACCCTTTATGCTTTTGCGCGGGGTGACCGGCCGGAAACGCGCTACCTCAATCCGCCGGTGGCTGACCTTCAGAATGCGGGGCAGCAGATCGTCCTGGAATTTGATGACCTGAGAGCCCGGTTTTCCCAGTACAAGGTAAGGATCATGCATTGCGAGGCCGACTGGACGCGTTCACGTCTGTTGGATATGGAATACCTCACGGCCATTAATGAGTTCTTCCTGAATGACTTCCAGGTCTCCCAAAACACCAAGATTCCCTATTATCATTACCGTTTCGTGGTGCCTAAACCCACCATCTCCGGGAATTTTGTGCTACAGCTCTTTGAAAATGACGAACTGGTGGTGCAACGGAAGTTTTGGATCTACGAGAACCTGGTGAATATCATAGCTACCGCCCAACCGGCCCGCGACCCGGAATTCTGGAAAACACACCAACAACTGGATCTCAGGCTGGACCTGGGCAACTACCGGATCGGTATCCCCCGGCGGGAGCTGAAGGTGTTCCTGCGGTTTAACCAGAACCTGTGGAAAGAAGTGAATAATACAGACCTGGTAAATTCCGGCAGCAATGCCTTTACCCTGCAGCAGTTCAATAACGACTACCTCTTTCCGGCCGGGAATGAATTTCG
The DNA here is from genome assembly GCA_019638185.1 of Leadbetterella sp. Classification (GTDB taxonomy): domain Bacteria; phylum Bacteroidota; class Bacteroidia; order Cytophagales; family Spirosomataceae; genus Leadbetterella. Next base: position 91,372 of record JAHBUH010000013.1, on the reverse strand, counting down.
CTACCTGGATATCAGCAGCAACTTCAGCCGCGGGCAAAATGTGAAAGAGGTTATTCGCGGTAAGCCGGACGAGGTCTTCACTACGCCTCAGCGGAGTCGTTCAGGGACCAATTTTGTAGATGCCTATGACAGTGATGGCGGGTTCGTGATCTCTAATCGTGACGGCGGCGATGCTGATATCGGTTCCGATTATATGAACGTATTTTTCCGGCTGGTACCCGGTACTTACCCTGACGGCACTGAACCTGTGCTTTACGGAAAACTAACCGACTGGCACTACCTGCCCATGGAATTTGACCCGGAATCCGGCTTTTTGCAGCATACCCTGCTTCTGAAAAACGGCGTTTATGACTTTGCCTTCGGCCTCCGGAATACTGCCACCGGTGAAACCGACCGCAGCTATTTTGAAGGCGACTTCCAGCAGGCCGGAAACACCTATGAGGTCTTTGTCTACCACGCTGTTCCCGGTAAACGGCACATCAGCCTGATCGGGTACCAGGTGCGGCGATAAGGAGCTCGGGCTTCTCCGTTACTGAATCATTAACGTACATGACTATACATTAACCGGGAACCAGGGGCCAATATAGGAATGCACAAAGATTGCCCCGAAGATATTAAAAATCTCGTAAATCTGTTCTGTTTGCTTGGTTAACAGGTAGCTGAAAGGGTTCACCAGCCACCGCCCCCTCCGCCGCCCCCTCCACCTCCGGAGGAGCCGCCCCCGCCGGATCCGCTGCTGCCCGGGGTGACAGATGAGGAGCTCATGGTGCCTGACAGGCTACGGCTGAGGCTGCCGGCCAGGTTACCCGAGAAATGAGTGCCTGTATACCAATGACTTTGATAGGGCTGAGCCTGGTCCTGCAGGCTTTGTTCAAACTTCCTGCCCCAGATACCCTCTACGCCCAGCGCCAGTGCATAGGGCAGGTATTTCTCAAACAGCTCCGGGGTAACCTGCGGTGGGTTATGAAATTTCAGCAGTTCAGTTTCTGCGGCTTCCAGGTACATTTTAAAACCTTCAATCAGCGACTGTTGGGTCAGGAGCTCTTCACTAGGCTGTTTTACAAAATAATTAAAGAAAGCCAGGGCCGGCACCGCAAGCAGTAAAAAGAGATAAGCCAGCATAAAAGAATCCGGATTTCTGTCAGAGGTCAGGTACCAGAAAAGTATTCCTCCACCCGCAAAGAGCAGCGGAACCAGCCAGATGTAGCGGGCCACCCTGAGCCGGCTGGCCAGAACCGCCAGGAGGGTAAAACAGGCCCCCACGTAAAGAATTATCCCTGCTACCAGCTTTCCCGTCTCATACAGGGTCCGGTAACTGTAGATGATTACTGCCCAATACACCAGCGAGATCGCTAAAAACGGCCAGAGCACCTTTTGCCAGTTGCTCCCCTTAGTAAGCTTAGGCTGATTTTCGCTCACCAGGCAATTTTTATGCGCTTGTACAGCTCCGGCGATTTGTGAATTGTACTTTCCGTCTACAGTGATCTGGCTCTGGCTGATGGAAAAGAGCTCCTCCATCAGTGCTTTTTCTTCCGGCGGTAGCGCCATATCTGCGTCTTTCAGTTTTTGAAGGGTAAACTTTGTACGGCTGAAGATCCCTTTTTTGACTGGTTCCTGAATCTCAATATAACCTTTTACGGCGAGATTGATCAGGGAGACGGCTATCATGTTCTGGCGATACCGGCCACCGTGCAGGAAGCCCAGGGAAGCCGGGGAAAGATGATCCGGAACCCCGAACTGAGGGTAGACGGTGGGCTTGGAGAGATCCCGGCCATAGCGATTCCATATATGGCCCATCCAGGCCAGTAATAGAGCCCCGATGACTGCCAGGAACTTTGACAGGTTAGCGGTTTTCAGTATGGCAGGAAGCGGCGGCTCTTTTACAACCCCTTTTGTGAAACCTACAGCCACGGTCAGGCCCATTTTAGAGCCCAGGGACCCGGCAGTCCATTCCAGGGTATGATCCGACGTTTGGACAGCATGGCAGTTCCGCTCCGTACTTCCGGCATAACCGGTATAGCAGGCGTGCCGCAGGATGGCCGCGTTTTCAGGCAGGATAGCCTTTACCGTAACGGTATCTATAGGGAAATCCCAGCCGGTACCGGTGGCATTCCAATAGAGTTCATCAAAGTCCTCGAAAAACCCGATCTGCCGGTAGGTGTCGTACGTGATCTCGTAATCATAAACCCCGGGAGCCAGCAAAACGTTTTTATCCCCGATGTAAATGACGAACCCGCCGTTTTCGTTTTTGGTGTGATATTTTTCGTCTGCGCCGTTTTTACGGACCGACCTGACGTCGTAACGGACCGACAGGTCCCGGCCATTGATCTCCCGCCGGACAGGCAAAGACCGGAATATCCCCCGCTGAATCTGCTGACCCAGCACATTTACTTTCAGCTTTTCAGTTACGGTGAGCCGGGAAGTGGTGTCTACCTGCAGCGCTATCTCATACGAAAGAATACGTTCGGTACTATACTGCTGGGCAGCGCCGGGCGCGCCGGTCAGGACCAGGATAAGGAAGATCAGAAGGCGTTTCATGGCTAAAATTTCACTTGCGGAACATTCCGTTCATCCGGGTTATTGAGCTCAAAATAGGCTTCTTTCCCGAAATTGAATATCCCGGCCAGGATATTGTCCGGAAAAGACTCGATCCCGGTGTTGTAATTTCTGACCGTTCCGTTATAATATCGTCTTGATTTCTCAATATCACCTTCCACAGCCCCCAGCTGATCCTGTAATTGCAGGAAATTGGTATTGGCTTTCAGATCGGGGTATTGCTCCGCCAGCGCAAAAAGCCGGCCCAGGGCCGAACTTAACTGGGACTCCGCCGCCTCCACTTCCTTAACGGAACCTCTCCCACCCGCCTGGTTACGGGCATCAATGACCGACTGCAGCGTCTCTTTTTCGTGCGCAGCATAGCCTTTAACCGTTTCTACGAGGTTAGGAATGAGGTCGTGACGCTTCTTTAGCATCACATCAATGCTGCTCCAGGCCTCCTTCACCAGGTTTCTCAGCCGGACCAGCTTATTGTAAACAGAAACGCCATACAGCAGAAAAAATACGACCAGGGCCACAAAAATCAGTATTACTATCATAATATCTGTTGATTTACAGCGGTTAAGGTAGGGAAAAGTAAGGGGATTGCCAAAATTAACCGTGTCTTTTGATATCCGGCCCTCCCGTGCCGGACAGACAGGGAAGAGCCGGGGCGGGAGGAAACCTGTTTTTAACCGAGGGGTTTTATGGTAATGAAGGCACGCAGGCGGATATCATCTGCTACATCAATGGGTTTAAACAGATCATACCACCCGGACCGGAATCCGCCGGAGCCATAATTAAGATGAACATAAAAGGTGTCGTCTTTTTCCTGGTAGCCGTCAATGACGGTAGAATGACCGTAGGTGGTAAAATTTCCCATGTGGAGATACACCGGCCGGCGTTCATCTATCTCCCTTTTGATCAGGATCCTGACACTGTCAGCACGGATCAGGTGCCGGATATTTTCCTGCTGAACAATAGCTTTCATCTGCTCATCGCTGAATGGGACTGGACCGGTAAACGAGCCGTAAAATTCGGAGGTACAAGGGAAGTGTTTTTCCAGCCAGGGCCCGGGGTTAACCAGCTCCAGGTATTTACCGGTACCGAAATCTTTGCGGATTGCGGCAGCCGTCAAATAGGAATATCGGGTTACGGCTTCAATGCTTTTAACGGGGCTGTTCCCGGTTATCCGGTTTTCGAACTCATCCCAGTTGAAATCATAACCGGACAGGTTTTCCTGTATCCGGTACCCCCGGGAACAGGTGTAATCCACTATGCCGGAGGGCTTCAGGCGATGATAGTAGAGAATTTGGGCCAGGCTGGTGCTCCAGCAGCCCAATACATGATTTTCCGGAGCAAACCGTGTGTAAATTCCACCCTGGTCCCATTGGGTTTTCAAAAGAAAGCTACCGCTCATTTCGAGGGGTTGCTGTGCGGCTTTGGCGTCTTTACTAACCTGGCAAAGGCCGGAGAATGAGCTGAAGAGAAGGCAAAACAGGCCAATTGATCTTTTCATAATTTAAAATAGTTTTCGGGCAAAACAATGGCCCGGAAACCAGTTCCCCCACTCAAAATGCGTTTTGAGTGTAAATTCAATGACCTTTAAGAGAGCGGAGGTAATTTTTGGGGGAATCCCCGTCGAATTTCCGGAAAATCCGGTAGAAGCTGGCTTCTGAATTAAACCCGCTCTCCAGCGCTATACCCAGCAGGGTAAGGTGTTGAAAAGCCGGATCCGATAACCTTCTCCTGACCTCGTTAACCCGGTAGGTATTGATGAGGTTTCTGAAATTCTGATCAAATGTCCGGTTAATGGTGGCGGAGACCTGGGCAAGGGGATACCCGGTATAAGCGGCCAGCTGCTTTAAAGTCAGCTCGGGATCAAGATACAGCTTTTTTACTTCCAGGCCTTCAAGAATAGCCTCATGTATCTTCTCAAAAGGGATCTTTTGCTCCCCGGTTACAGCGGGTTCACTCCCGGAATGGGAAAGCTGCTCTGTAAAGGGGAAAGACCATAGGTACTGGCTGCCGTATATGGCGAAGAAATAGATCAGGAAAGTAAGATAAATATAGAAAAGCTGGGTATATAAAAACGGTGACCCGGTCTGAAGAATATTGGCTTGCCAGGAAGACAGGAATAAAGCAATAATAAAAATTCCGGAACCCGTCAGTAAATTACGCATCCAGGTTAGTTCGGGATAGCGGGAAGCCGATTTATTCTGGAAAAGCCACTTTCTATAATTCCGAATATGCAAAAAGGAAGCTATCCAATATCCTACGGCAGAAACGATCGCCAGGAAGTCTTCTGTCCTTTTGACCGAATTGTAGTGCCATTTTTTAGCTACAGCTTCCTTCAGGGCCATGTTAGGTTCTCCTACGGTCAGAAAGTAAACCAGGAGGCCGTGAGCCAGAAAGAATCCCGGTATAAGCCAATGAAGGGTTTTCTGCTGCCTGATCCTTTCTGAATCACCGGTCAATGCCAGCGCATATAGGTAGATTAAAGGTTGGAAAAGGGTATCAATGGCCAGCGGGAAATATCGGAATAAAGGTTGGTTCCAGAGTCCGAGTGTATGCAGTAGAATCTTGCAACTTAGCAGCACCATGACCAGAAGCAGGGAGATTGCTGTATTTTTTACACGGCTTTTTACGGGATTCTGCCACAGAATCATGCTATAGAGCAGACCCTGTATAATACCGGATACGACGATGACGTCAAATATGCTAAACCGCTGATTCACGATACAAATGTCGCGTGCTTTTGTAAGAAAACAAACCGCTCTCGGGCCCGCCCATAAAAAAAGGGCCGGAGACCCGGCCCTGAATATTTTAGATTTCAGCTTTTAGAAGAAGGAGCCTACGGTTATTCCCACGGTGCTTCTTGCCTGTTTGAAAGTAACCGATTGATGACTGTTATCATTCAGGATATACGGATTATACGCTCCGGTGTTCATGTAACGAGAGTAGGACAGGTCCGCAAAGAAATTGGATTTCCGGATGCCTATACCGGCACTTCCTATCATGGTGTTTTTCTTGACTTTGTAGTCTGAAGCATAGCGCAGGGGGTCATTGATGAAGTTAAATCCGCCCCGTAGCCGGCCTATTCCTTTTCTCAGCTCTATACCGGCTTTCACATTGACCACATCCTTGTACTCTTCCTGGATCATCCCATTCTGATCATCTGACCAGACGGCTGCATCTTTGGATTTGAGGCTCATCCTGCTGAAGCCCACGTACTCGGCTTCCACGCTCACCACCCCTATCTTTTTGGGTAAAAATGCGCTGACACCGGCACTGGCCCGTAAAGGGGAAACTACCCGGTAATTAAACTCGTCAAGGGCCGTACTGGCGGAAGTTTTGTACATAACGGCATCCGGTACATTGGGCAGGGGGTCTACGCCTCCGTATTGAATAAAGCTATCCGTAACCCGCATAAAAGTGGGTGAGGTGACAGACGCTCCCAGGTTCAGGTGGTCATTGAGCCGCTGAATGACGCCTACGGTGAGGTTAACACCAGCGCCGGTGATAGACAGGTCATTATCATAATATTGTGACCGCAGATAGGTGGGATTGGAAGTGAATGTTTCATCAAAGGTAGTAGAACGGTCAAAACGCAGCATCTGGATACCCAAGCCGGCACCGATGTAGGTTTTGTCATCGAAGTTGGCGCCATAGCTTACATTCAGCTGGCCCAGGTTACCGGATTCGGTCACCTTGCCCGCCTGGTTAACGGGAAGGGCGAATTCATTGGGCCGGTAAGCGCCTTCGTCGTAATACAATAGCCCCCCCATAAGTGCCATGGAGTAGCCGTCCGGTGCATTTCCGTACTTATCATAATCAGCTGCGATCTCCTCAGGCTTCAAGCCGGAGCCGTTCGCCAGCTCGGCGAAAGAATCGGAGATGGAGTGAGCGGTGTTAGACGCGCCATAGGAATAGGTATGGTAAAAGCTGGACAGGGTGCTGTACGATATACCGAAATTACTTTTCTTCAGCCGGGAGCCCAAGCCCTCTCTTGAAAATACCACACCCAGCTGACCGATATCCATAGGCGAGCGGTTAGTGGTGCTGGCCTTATCTATATAGGTGGCGGTGCTTTTTCCGCTCATTAAGTTAAGGGTACCGGAAAATTCCGAGCGATTATAAAAACCTAAGCCTGCCGGGTTAATGTAGGTACTGCTCAGGTCCGCTCCCAAAGCGGTAAAGGCGCCGCCCATGGCCTGGCTCCGGGCTGTGCCGTAATTGCCATAATTATAAAACTTCCGGAGGTGGAAGAAGGGCTCATCTGTACCCTGGGCCTTAGCGGTTACCGCAAAGCTCATTCCGGTCAGGGCCGTTAAAATTAACTTTTTCATTATATGTATTGGAAAAAAAGATCCCCGCCAACGAACGATATTGGTTAATCAGCGGGGAATATAACGATGTTCCTGTTTAAAAATTATCCACGGCCTCTGCTGCCACCGCCGCCGCTGCTCCGGCTACTGCTGCCGGAAGAACTGCTGCTGCTGCTACTACTTCCTGAGGAAGAGGAGCGGGCAGGGGGAGAGTATGAGGGCGAAGAGCTTCTGCTTCCACTGTTATAGGATGGAGAGCTTCCGCGGCTGTCGTAAGATGGAGAACTGCTTCTGCTGCCGCTGCTCGGGCTGCCGCTTCTGTAAGAGGGCGACGAGCTCCGGCTGGAGCGGTCAAAGGTAGCAGAACTTTGTCTGCCCATAGAAGAAGAGCTTCTGCTGGCTGATGAGCCTACCCGTGAGCCGTCTGACTGCGATGCCCGTGAGGCATTGGCAGCGCTGCTGCGACTGTACGCATCATAGCTTCTTGTGCCTGAACTTCTGCTGAAACTGCTTCTGTCGGCTGAGCTGGTTCTGGCCGAAGAGTTAAGGGCGCTGCCAGAGCTTCTGCTCACTGCAGACCGCGAACCTCTGTCTACGGCAGCTACCCGGGCATTATTAGCTGAAGCTCTGCTCACCAGGCGGTCATTGTAGCGGCTGTTAGCCACACTGGAGTTTCTTTCTCTCACGGTTCTGCCGTTATAAATGTTATTCACATATACGGTAGGATATCCGTAGTAAGGAGATCTGATTCCGCCGTAACCATAGCCGTAATAATCCCAGCCGGAGCCGTAATAAGAGTTATAGCCCCAGGGCGAGTAGAACCGGTTATACCCGTAATAAGGGTAACCGCCCAAGCCGTAAGCATATGACCCGTAGAACGAATCCCAGGGATCATACCAGCCGCCGCCCCATCTTGAACCCCAGCCGGAGCTCCATCCCCACGAACTTCCGAAGTAAGGCGAGTACGAGAAGAACATGCCTGAACGGAAGGAAGAAGGATAAAACGAGCTGAATCCATAAGGAGAATTCCAGTTACGCCCGCCACCGGCAAAGGTCCAGGAATTATCTGACCATCCCTGGCTGTAGCCGTCGGCATAACCATCAGAGTATCCGGCTACTGCTCCCGGCTTTCTTTTCAGGTCTTTACTGCTCAGATAACTCTCATCGAAGTACTCATCTGTACCTCCCTGGAAACCATCGGTAACCCGGTCATAGCTGTCGTCATACGGAAGCGCCGGCGGAGCCTGGGTTCTGGAGGAGGCTACTGCTCCCGGAAGAACCAGGTCACCTGACTTCACGTACAGGTCATCCGTGTCGGTTTTCGACGGTACGGATTTACCGGTACAGGACGCCATCAGGACTCCTGCTCCTAAAAACAATGCCAATCTATTGATTTTCATAGTCGTAATTATATTTAAAAGTCTTAAACTCTCTCGCTTTACTTATTAGACTAAAATGATGCGCAAAGGTTTGTACCCCGTTAACATTTTTTTTAACACCCCATAAAGCCGGTTTTAAGTATTACAAATGTAATTATATAACTTATCTTTGCAAATTCCAAGTTTCCCCTTAACTATTAATTAACGAAAGAGCACCGGGAAACCCTACAAAATTTAATATTCAGAAGATGTCGAAATCGTTACCCACCCGAAGTGAAAATTACTCAGAATGGTATAATGAACTGGTAAAAAGGGCTAATCTGGCCGAAAATTCGGCGGTCAGAGGATGCATGGTGATCAAACCCTATGGCTACGCCATCTGGGAAAAGATGCAGCGGGCCCTGGACGATATGTTCAAGGAAACAGGCCACACCAATGCCTATTTTCCGCTTTTTATTCCCAAGTCTTTCCTGTCCAAAGAGGCCTCACACGTGGAGGGTTTTGCCAAGGAATGTGCGGTGATCACCCATTACCGGCTGAAGAATGACCCGGACGGGGCAGGCGTGGTGGTAGACCCCGAAGCCAAACTGGAAGAGGAGCTGATCGTAAGGCCCACTTCGGAAACGGTGATCTGGAACAGCTATAAAAACTGGGTGCAGTCGCACCGTGACCTCCCCATTCTCATTAACCAGTGGGCTAATGTGGTGCGCTGGGAAATGCGTACCCGGATCTTCCTGCGCACGGCGGAATTCCTCTGGCAGGAAGGCCACACCGCCCATGCCACCAGCGAGGAAGCCGTAGCGGAAACCGCGCAGATGCTGGAAGTATATGCAAAGTTCGCGGAAGAATGGATGGCCATGCCCGTAGTGAGAGGTAGAAAAACCCCGAACGAGCGTTTTGCCGGCGCCGATGACACCCTGTGTATTGAAGCCCTGATGCAGGACGGTAAGGCCCTGCAGGCCGGAACCAGCCACTTCCTGGGCCAGAACTTTGCCAAGGCCTTTGATGTGAAGTTCCAGGATAAGAGCGGTAACCTGGAGTATGTGTGGGGTACATCCTGGGGTGTAAGCACCCGCCTGATGGGCGCACTGATCATGGCGCATTCCGATGACCAGGGACTGGTACTGCCTCCCCGGCTGGCGCCTATCCAGGTGGTGATCGTGCCCATTTATAAAGGTGAAGAGCAGTTGAATGCCATTTACGACCGGCTTCTGCCGCTGATCAAAGAGCTGAAGTCGCACGGGGTGAGTGTGAAGTTTGACGATGACGACTCCGCCCGGCCCGGCTGGAAGTTTGCAGAATACGAACTGAAAGGCGTGCCCGTACGGATAGCCGTAGGCGCCCGTGACCTGGAAAATAACCAGGTAGAGGTGGCCCGGAGGGATACCAAGACCAAAGAGACGGTGTCATTGGATGGTATTTACGATTACCTGCTGGCCCTGCTGGATGATATTCAGGCCAATATTTATAACAAAGCGCTGAAATTCAGGCAGGAAAATATCTTTGAGGTCAATACCTGGGAAGAGTTTACCCGCCAGATTGAAGAAGGGGGTTTCCTGTCGGCGCATTGGGACGGCACTTCCGAGACCGAAGAGAAGATCAAGGAACTCACCAAAGCCACCATACGTTGTATTCCTTTAGACTTTAAGGAAGAGGCGGGTGTGTGTGTGTATTCAGGACGCCCATCCAGCGGCAGAGTTTTATTTGCCAAAGCATATTAAATCAATTTAAAATCGAATAAAATGGTAAAATCAGGAGATAAAGTGGCCATCCACTACAAAGGAACGCTGAATGACGGTACACTTTTTGACTCGTCCGAAGGTCGTGAACCCCTGGAGTTTGAAGTAGGCAGTGGCATGGTGATCAAAGGGTTTGATGAAGGCGTACAGGGCATGCAGGTAGGCGAAAAGAAGTCTATCCACATCGGGGTAGAGGACGCTTACGGTCCTGCCAGTGAAGAAATGATCTTTAATTTTGACCGGGCCGATATTCCCGCCGATATTCCGCTGGTAGTAGGCGAAACCCTGAACATGCATGACGGACAAAGAGCCGTTCCGGTGATTATCCGCGAAGTAACCGACGCGTATGTGCGCCTGGATGCTAACCATCCCCTGGCCGGCCAGGAGCTTAATTTTGAGCTGGAGCTGGTAGCGGTGAATTAAAAAACAGTTCTGAAAGTAAAGGGCGCCTGAAGTGGATTCGGGCGCCCTTTTGCTATTTTTTAGGGTAAATACGTCTTCAGAAAGGTATCTACTTTTTCAAAGTTGAATCCTATGATGGTAAATATTACTTTCCCGGTTTCATCGAGAAGAATGCCCCTGGGGTAAGAGTTGACCCCGATGGCTTTTGCCAGGCCGGATCCGCGATAAAGTATTGGGTACAGGGGTTGTTCCCGCCGGTAAATAAAGTCAAGATCCTTTTCAGTATCCTTGTCTTCCATATTGATGCTTAGTATGTTAATTGATTGGTATTTCTGAGAAAGCTGCTTCATATCCTTGAAGGCTTCCTGGCAGGGGCCGCAGTTTTTAACCCAAAACTCAATGAGGGTAAATTTCCCCTTTGTATGGCTTGATGAAAGAGTTTGTGGTGTTTTGCCGGGTTGGAAAACAGGTAATTCCCAATCAGGAAATGCTTCTCCGACTTTGATGAAGGGATTAAGTTCGGGATCGCTTTTCTTTTTAAAATCCGGGTAGCCGGCAAGTGTCCAGGTGGTGGGTGATGGGGCTGAGGGATTCAGGTTGATATCCAGGAAATAGTTTTTAACCGAGTACCCTTTGTTGTGACTGTTTTCGTAGATCAGAAGCCAGGGTAACCAGGTGTCAGGGTCTAATACGAAAGTATGTAAGGAGACAATGGTTTTGAGGGATAGTTGATTTATCCCGGTGGGAAAATCAATAATCTTTCCTTCCGGCAATTTGACCTTTAGCAGTACAAACACCCGGTTATTGATGACGGTGTCACTGACTGTTTTCTCCAGTTGTTCAGTGTTGAGGAGTTGTGGGAGCGCTACCCGGAGAGTCAGAATGGAGTGATAGATACCTGCATCAGACAGGTCACTTCTTTTAGCCTCATAGTCTTTGTCCGAGGTATTCAGTATAATATCTTCCTGTGTGGTGTATATCCTTTTGTAGGTTTTTGCAGTACGGATGTATCTGTAAAGATCTGCCGGGTAGGATTTGTCGAATTCGACATACAATAAAGTGGTATCCTTATGAAAATAATCATCTCCAGGGTTATTGATCTCGAGAATCCCGGTGTATTCGATATGTTTAATTTTTTGAACCGCAGCATTGAAGTTTTCTAAGACCTGGGCTGCTGAGTTTTGTGCCTGACTTTTGAACGTAAAGGTGGCCAGGCACAGGAGGAGAAGGGTAGTTCGCATATATTTGATGTTTTATGCTCCAAAGCTAAAAAGGGTTGAGGTGTCCTGTCGGGAATTTTAGACTGGCAATGATTTTTTTTAGACACTATCCGCCTGGTCGAAAAAACGGGGCTACTTATCGAAAGAAAGAATCAAAATCCGGTAGAGGCTGTAACTTTATCATTATGTATGGGAAAAACAGGTATTTCTTTATTGAATCAGGCGCTCTTTTGTTTATCACTTTTGGGTTAGCCCTATTGTCTCATGTAGAGTATCAGATATATGATGGAACAAGCCCGGTTTCTTTTTACCAGGAATTAGATATGCTGCTGATATGGATGGGGTTTAAATTTATTATATGTGCGGTATTCTATTGGTTTGTTATCAAAAAGCTGGTATTGAGTAACCGGCACCTGCTGGTATTTCTAAGCCTCCCCCTGCTGATTATTCTGAGCAATTATTATGATAAATATGTGATGGAATGGAGTATTATCCGCTTTGATTTTTTCCCGGCTTACCTGAAGAAACACACACTAAAGTACCACGAACTTACGGCCAGAACGATCATCAGCTACAAACTGTCACACGATTTTCTGGCTATTACGGGGCTGGCCTACCTGGTCAGGGCATTGGAACAGGCCAGGACCATAAAAACCCTGAAGGAACAGCAGTTATTAACGGAATTGAAATATCTGAAAAGTCGCCTGAATCCTCATTTTTTCTTTAATACCCTTAATAATATTTATGCTTTGGCTATAGAGAACTCCGACAGAACCCCTGAAATGGTTTCAGGGCTTTCAAGGCTTATGCGTTATATGCTTTATGAGTCGGATAAGGAGTGGGTGCACCTTCAAAAGGAAACAGATATTATGCGGGAGTATGTGGCATTGGAAAAGATTCGTTATGGTGAGAAGTTTGAAATCAGCTTTGATGTGCAGGGCATTCAGCCGGCCGATAAGATCGCACCGCTTTTGTTTCTACCGTATATTGAGAATGCGTTTAAACATGGCCTGGAAGATGCCACGGGGGGCGGCTTTGTAGCCGTTGTTTTTTGTAAAACAGAGGATCAGTTGATCTTTGAGATAAAAAACAGTGTTTCGCTGAAAGAAGAGATCGTGAAAGAACAGGGAATTGGTCTTGTAACCGCCCGGAAAAGGCTGGATCTTCTTTTCAGGGATAACTATGCCATGGAAGTGCGGGAAGACCGGATATATGAGGTGCAGATTATGATAAATTCGGCAAGATGAAATGTATAATTGCAGATGATGAACCGTTGGCTTTGAACCTCCTGACGCGTTATGTGAAACAGCACGAAAGCCTGGAGCTGGTGGGCACTTTTACAAATGCGATGGAAACGTTTCAGGGGTTGAATGACCGGATCGTAGACCTGATGTTCTTAGATATCCGGATGCCGGGAATTTCGGGACTGGATTTGTTGAAGTCCTTAAAGAACCCGCCTGCTACTATTCTGATCTCTGCTTACAGTGAATATGCAGTAGAAGGATTTAACCTCGAAGTGGCAGATTATCTCTTAAAACCGGTTACTTATGACCGGTTCAAAAAGAGTATCGACAGGGTGTTACGGAGAGAGAACCGGGAAGCACCCGCTGATCCTGATTATACGTATTTTAAGGTTTCCCGTGACCTGGTTAAAGTAAACCATGAGGATTTGTATTACATTCAATCCATAAAAGACTATGTATTGGTAAAAAGCGGGGGCGGTAATCACATCAGTTATATGACCATGAAATACCTGGAAGATATTCTCCCGTCTTCAAAATTTTGCCGGATTCACCGGTCTTATATTGTGAACCTAAGCTTCATTGAACAGGTTAAGAAGAGTTCGGTTATTGTCAAAGGAACAGAGCTGCCGTTAAGTGAAAGCTACAGGAGAAACCTGTTGCAGCTGATTCGCTAAACTATTCCAGCAAAAACTCTGTCAGCGGCACCACCTCGATCACCTTCCCGTGAAACTTAAAAGTATCCTTCTGGTTAAAGGTAATGATACGGCCTTTTTCTTCTTTAAAGAAGTCCAGGGCTTCTTTTAAGCCGGTAAATTCCCGGGTTTTATTGAGGTCTGTGAGTTCGTAACATACCTGGAGGATCTCTGCCGGGCGGCCTTTGTGGATGGCAATGAAATCACATTCCCTTTGATCCTGGAAGTAGTAGAGTTCGGTGTATTTTCTCCGGATATGCAGGTAAACGGTGTTTTCCAGGCGCCTGCCGGCTTCATCGGTGAAAACGATGGAGTTATGGGTAAACAGGCCCATATCTATGGCATAGACTTTCCGGGGGTTTCGTATCTGCACTTTTAAGGAATAGCTGAATTTAGGCAGAAACTGGACCACGTAGGTGTTTTCCAGGTAAGAAAAATATTCCAGGATGGTGGCCGGGGAGCGGATGTCAAAGAGGTTTTTCATGCCGGTGGCGGATACCGGTTTACCGATATTGGAAAGGAGGTACACCGCCAGCTGGCGCAATGAATTTACATCCCTAAGCCCGTACCGTACGGCGATATCCTTCATGAGGATGTCTTCCAGGAGCCGGTTAAGCACGGCCCCGTTCCCGGTTTTAAGGTATTCCGGGAAGCCGCCGTTTTCCAGGTATTCCCAGGCGCTGTTATCCGAGTTTTTGTACGATGCGTAGGCCAGGAATTCCCGGTAGGAAAACGGGAAAAGCTCATACGGGAGGTTCCTGCCGGTGAGCTTGGTGCCCAGTTCCCGGCTTAAAAGGGTGGCGTTAGAGCCAGTGACCACTATGCGGAAGCCTTCGTCCAGTTTTTGGCGGACATACAGCTCCCAGTTTGTCAGCATCTGTATTTCATCAAAAAACAGGATGCGGGCGTCTGTTTTTTCGATCACCATATCCAGCCTCGAAAAATCATCGGTATCAAAGCCGGCCAGGCGGGGATCTTCAAAGTTCAGGAAAAATACACCCCCGGGGTTATCTTCCAGTAACTGGAGCATCAATGTGCTCTTTCCCCCTCTTCTGACTCCGGTTATGACCGTTACAAAGTTTTCATAAAGCGTTATTTCCCGGCGTTTTTCCCGTGATACACCGGTATTCCTGCCCAGAAAAGTTTTTTTCTGGCGCTCGGCTACTTCACTTATCTGGCTATCTAACAGCATATTAAAAGAATAATACCTGCAAAGATATGGATTTATTCATTAGTAATGAATAATATCATTCATTAGTAATAAAAGATATCGTTCATTTGTAATGAATGATATTGTTTATTGATAGTAAATGATATGATTTAAAAGGAAAAAATATGCCTGCTTTTAAAACACTTCCCGGGCCACGGCCAGGGTGGTGGTAGACTTGCTCATGGTGTAAAAATGCAGGGCGGGTACACCGAAGGCCTTCAGTTCGCGGCATTGCTGAATGCACCATTCGATCCCGATCCTGCGGGCCTCTTTATCGTCTTTACAGTTCCGGATGGCAGTGGCAAATTCCGAGGGGATATCAAGGTAGAATATTTTGGGCAGCACTTCCAGTTGCTTTTTGGTAGAGAGGATTTTTAAGCCCGGAATGATGGGAACGGTGATGCCGTGGGCCCGGCATTTTTCCACAAAATCAAAGTATTTCCGGTTATCGAAAAACATCTGGGTGACCAGGTAGTCGGCGCCGGCGGCTACTTTTTGTTTGAGGTTTTCGAAGTCCTGGCGGGCGCTGTCGGCTTCAAAATGTTTCTCCGGGTAGGCGGCTGCACCGATACAGAATTCTGAGCGGTTCAGGTATTCGGAAGTTTCATGGAGAAATTTCCCGGCGTTCATTTCCCGGATCTGGCCTATGAGCTCTGAAGCGTAGCTGTGGCCGCCTTTTTTAGGCTTAAAAGTAGTGAAGGGTTTGGCGTGATCACCGCGGAGGGCCATGACGTTTTCTATGCCCAGGTAATTCAGGTCAATGAGCAGGTCTTCGGTGTCGTCTTTGGTAAAGCCACCGCACAGCACGTGTGGCACGGGGTCTGTATCAAATTTATGCATGAGCGCGGCACAGATGCCCACGGTTCCCGGCCGTTTCCGGGTTTTGACTTCCACCACAGTACCGTCTGCGCGGGTCTGGCTCAGGTATTCTTCGCGGTGATAGGTAACGTCTACAAATTTCGGCTTCAGCTCCATCAGGGGCGTGATGTCCTGCAGGAGTTCATCGATCTTCCCGCCTTTTACGGGCGGAATGATCTCAATGGAAAACAGGGGTTGCCCCTTGCTGTTAGCGATATGTTCGGTTACTTTGGCCATGGTGAACGATTTGCCGCAAAATTATAATGCTCTCCTGAAAAAGCAGGCACACCGGGCCATTTATGTGCAAGGGGAGTTGAAATTTGGTTAATTTATCTGAAAAGGCGGGAATTATACCCGGAAATCAGATGATTTTTCCACGGGGAGACATAGGGCCGGCCGTACATATCCACGGCAGGCCGGCGGGTACGGGTGGTAGCGTACGATTAGACCCGTGACCATGCGCATCCATAGCCCGGTGTATCTACCGCATTTCCACGAGGGTCACTCCGGCGCCGCCGCGATCCGGGTGTTCATCCTGCATTTTACCCACTTGCTTGTACTGTTTGATGTGGTTCCGGATCAGGTTCCGCAGGATGCCGTCGCCTTTACCGTGCACGATCCTCAGCTGGGGGTAGCCGAGCAGGATGGCATCGTCTACCAGGTTATCTACGGCCACCAGCGCTTCTTCGCCCCGTTTGCCGCGGATGTCCAGGTTAAAGCTGAACTCGCTCATCTTTTCGTTCAGGTCTACGCCCTTCATGCTTTTGGCCGATTCCTTTTGGGAAGATTTGAATTCTTTCCGGGATATTTTTTCGAGGCGGTTCAGGCGCACGTTGGACTTCAGCTCACCCAGCAGGATCTCGGCGTCTTTGCCGTTCAGGCTGAGCACCTGAGCCAGGGCCTCCTGGCCTTTTATGCGCACGTAGTCACCCGGCTCAATGGGGCCTTCGGCTTTCTGAAGCGGAGCTTTGGGCGCTGCCACCTGCGGTTCCGGCTGAAGTACTTTTTCTTCAAATTCCTTTACCTGTTCCCGTGCCAGCCGCGAGGCCTCTTTTTCAGCATTGTTTTCTTTGATGTGCCGGATGGTGTTTTCAATGGTCTTATTGGCATCCCGCACTATTTTCTTAGCATCTTCCTTGGCCTGGGCCATAATCCGCTGGCGGTCGGCCTCCAGGAAGTTTTTCAGGGCGTTGTATTGTTCGGAACGCTGCTTCAGCTCTTCCACCTGCTTCTGAAGGGAAGCATTCTGTTCGGCAAAGGCCTTTTTCTCGATATCCAGCTCTTTCAGCAGCTTTTCAAAGTTGATCTGGTTTTTCCCCAGCTTCCTTTGCGCATTTTTAATGACAGGAGCGGGCAGTCCCATCTTTTGGGCTACTTCAAACGCAAACGAGTTGCCGGGTTTGCCCATTTCCAGTTCGAACATGGGCGTCAGCTCTTCCGCATCAAAACGCATGGCGCCGTTCAGCAGGCCTTCGTTTTTGTCGGCAAAGACCTTCAGGTTCGTATAGTGCGTATTGATCACGCCGAAGGCCTTTTTACCCGCAAAGCTCTCCAGGATAGACTCTGCCAGTGCGCCGCCCAGGGAGGGCTCAGTACCGGTACCGAACTCATCGATCAGGAAGAGGGTTTCGGGATCGGCATGCCGCAGAAACTCCCGCATGTTAGTCAGGTGGGAGCTGTAGGTGCTCAGGTCATTTTCAATGCTCTGTTCGTCACCGATATCAATAAACAGGTTTTTAAAGAGGCCCACTTTGGAATCGGGAGAAACGGGGATGAGCATGCCGCATTGGGCCATGTACTGCACCAGGCCTATGGTCTTCAGCATGACCGATTTCCCGCCGGCATTGGGGCCGGATACCACCAGTATGCGCTCTTCGCTGTTCAGGGATACATTCAGCGGGACGACCGGCTTGTTTTGTTTCTGATGGGTCAGCAGCAGGAGGGGGTGGCGGGCATTCTGCCAGTCAATAACCGTTTCTTCCACCAGCAGCGGAAAGGTGCTGCCGGTTTTGATGGCCAGGCGGGCTTTGGCCCGGATAAAGTCCATCAGCCCCAGGAATACGTAGGCCCGTTCCAGGTCAGGAAGATCAGGGCGGAGGCGGGTGGTGAGCTGCTCCAGGATCCGAAGGACCTCTCTTCTCTCCCGGATTTCCAGGTCGCGGATCTCGTTATTGGCCTCCAGCACTTCGCCGGGCTCCACGTAGGCAATATTCCCGGTGGAGGTTTCGTCATGCACAAAACCCGAGAGCTTTCTTTTATGCTCTGCCAGTATGGGCAGCACCAGGCGACCGTTTCGTACGGCCAGGGTCATGTCTTCGCCTATCCAGCCCGAGTTTTTGGCGGTGCGGTAGATCCGGTCCAGCGCCCGCTTAACGTTAGCCTGCTCTATGGCCAGCTTCCGGCGGATGTCGTACAGTTCTTTGGAGGCGTTGTCGCGCACTTTTCCGCGTTCATCAATCACCGCTGTGATCTCGGTGAGGAGGCTTTCCCAGCCTTTGGGATTATGCGGCGGAACGGCCGCCTGCATCAGCGTCAGCAGCTCCGGGAATTTTTCAGGCGGACGGTTATGAAAGAAGTGGATGATCTGCTGGATGGTGGTCAGCGACAGCCGGATGTCAAAGAATTCTTCCTCGTAGATAATGGCGCCGGGAATGGCCGCTTTTTTCAGGTAATCAGTAACATCGATGTAATGCTGATTGGGGAAAGCCGATTCGGTTTCCAGGATCAGCCGGAATTCGGCCGACTGGGCCATCATTTTCCGGATCTGGTCGAATTTCGGGGAAAAGCGCATTTTGCCCACAAAGGATTTTCCCAGTGAGCTCACACATTCTTCTTCCAGAAGTTCTTTTACTTTATCAAAACCCAGTTTGGTTTCTATATTTTTGGGATAGAGCATGGTCTGAACATTGAACAAACGGGGTTTCTTTCCCCGGAACTGCAAAATTAAGCAGCCCGGCGCTCTTTCGAAAGCCGGGCTAAGATTAACATTGTTATTTCCGGATTAGTTCAGTTTCACTGCGGTACCGCTGGCGGTCACCATCATCATGCCGTTATGCTTTCCGAGGGTTTCGTAGTCCAGGTCGATCCCGATGATGGCATCGGCACCATAATTACGGGCCCGGCTGACCATTTCGCTGATGGCGGCGTCTTTGGCTTCCCGGAGTACCCTTTCATAGGAACCTGAACGTCCGCCCACGATATCCCGGATTCCGGCAAAGAAGTCCTTGAAAATATTGGCGCCGATAATGGTTTCACCGGTCACCAGTGCTTTGTATTCCACTACGGTCCGGCCTTCAATGTTGTTGGTTGTTGTCAGTAACATCTTTTTTCTTCAAAATTAAGTAACGGGGCAGGTGCTGCGCAACTTCCTTTTTAAGATGGGTTAATTTTAATGCTGAACGGTAGTAATCAGAGCATTTTGGCTCTTTTGGCCAGGAAAGAAGACATGATAGGATCAAAGCCCTTTTCAATATCCGCCTCAATGAAATCAATTTTATACTGGCCGCATTTGATCAGGAGCTCGTGGTAGAAGTCATTCAGCGCCCGGGTGTAGCGCTCGCGCACGTCAGCGGGCTGCAGCTTCAGCTTTTCATTAGTTTCCAGGTCAATGAACTCATAGGGGCCGTCAGCGAAATTAAAGTCCATTTCGGTTTTTTTCTCGGTGACGTGGAAGAGGAGTACTTCGTGCTTTTTGTGCTTCAGGTGCTGAAGTGCAGAAAAGAGCCTGTCGCTGTTTTCCATGTCTTCAAACATATCGCTGAAGATGACCACCAGGGAGCGGGTATGAATTTTATCGGCGATGAGGTGGAGGGTGTCAGCCACGGCGGTGGTCTGGTGCCTTTTTTCGCGGTTAAGCACCTGTTCCAATTCATGGAATACCTTTTGGAGATGGGTGGAGGTAGACCGGCATTCGGTCTGGGTTTCGATATGATCCGAGAAGGTAACGAGCCCCACGGCGTCACGCTGGCGCTGCAGCATGTGGGCCAGGGCGGCGGCGGCCAGCACGGAGAAGGCCAGCTTGCCCCTGCTTTTCTGGGGATAATACATGGAAGACGATACATCTACCAGCAGGTGGCAGCGGAGGTTAGTCTCCTCTTCGTAAGTTTTGACAAAAAGCTTATCGGTTTTGCTGTAGACTTTCCAGTCGATATGCCGCGTACTCTCCCCGGCGTTATAGAGCCGGTGCTCGGCAAATTCCACGGAGAACCCGTGAAAGGGAGATTTATGAAGTCCCGTAATAAAACCTTCCACCAGCTGTTTGGCCAGGAAGTCGAGGCGACCGTATTCACGGACTTTTGAAAGATCCAGTTCCAGCATAAAGTTCGGGCAAGCTCTAAATCCTCAGGAGCCCATTGCTTTTTTCTGACGGCAAGTAAGGAATTTTTAGCGGATTATTCCCTATGCCCAGGAAACAATTGTAGATCTCCAGGGCGAGGCCGTCGCGCAGCAGCTCAAGATTTCCGTCAAAGCCTACCACTTTTGCGGAGATGTGGGCAATGCCCTTTTCAATAATGCCTAATTGTTTGGCAGCGTCAATGGAGAGGTCCAGGACGCGGTTCCTGGAAAAAGGTCCGCGGTCATTTACCCGGACTATGACCCATCTGCCTGTTTTAGTATTTTCTACTTCGATCAAGGTTCCGAAGGGGAGTGATTTGTGAGCGCAGGTATAGTCCCCCCTTTCAAAAATCTCACCGTTGGCGGTTTTACGTCCAAGGAATTTGGTATGATAATACGATGCATACCCTCTAAAAGCGTGGCCGATATCGACCTTTTGGGCGTAAATACTTAAATTAGGCATTAACGTCATCAGTACTGTCAAAAGTACCCATGAAAATTTTCTATTTAAATATTTCATACTGCAAATCAATGCATTATTTATGATTTTATTGTGCTGCCCCTCCTGTATTTTGCTTCTCTGACAACAAATATTTCACTTTTTATTGGAAAAGTCCAAGAAAAATATCAAATAAAGGGATTATTTTGTGAGTAAATATTTTTTTTATTTTTAATTAAAGTATATTTTTGATCGTTTTTATGAACCTCTAAAACTATTTTGGCAGCGTGGAAAGAGATGACCAGGAAATGATATATTCCAAGAAGATAAGGGCTGGTAAACGAACTTACTTCTTTGATGTTAGATCCACTCGTTCAAATGACTACTATTTGACTATTACGGAAAGCAGAAGATTTCAAAAAGACGGCGATTTTGTTTTTGAGAAGTCTAAGCTTTTTGTCTACAAAGAAGACCTGGATAAAGTAGCTGACGCATTGCAGGATGCCGTTAACCATATCAAGCACGAGCTTCTTCCCCATATTGATTTTGAGCAGTACCGAAGCGTAGAGGAAACCCGGGAGCCGGGTGATTTTGACTCCGGCAGTTACAAGTGGGAATAAGCAGTTCTGATTCTTCCCGGCTTTATTAACCGGCCAGGTCCAGTATTTCTTCCAGCAGTTTCCTCTCATTACTCAAACGGGGTACTTTGTGCTGCCCGCCCATCTTATTATTTTGCTGAAGCCATTTTAAGAAGGTTCCCTGGGAACAGAAGTGTACTTTGGGCATTTGCAGGGCCATGTCGTTCTGCCGTTTGGCGTCATAGTCGGAATTGATCTCCCGCAGGCGGGTGTCCAGCATGTGTACAAAAGCCTCCGGGTTTTCCGGTGGTGAGGCCAGCTCAATGATCCATTCGTGACCGCCTTTGGAATCGGTATCCATGAAAATGGGGGCGGCGGTGTATTCTTTGAGTTCGTTACCGGCTTCTTCGCAGGCGTAAGCCAGGGCCTGGTCTGCGTTTTCCACCATCAGTTCTTCCCCGAAGACGTTAATGAAGTGTTTGGTCCGGCCGGAGATTTTTATCCGGAAAGGATAGCGGGAGGTGAATTTCACAGTATCGCCCAGTTTATATCGCCAGAGGCCGGCGTTTGTGGAAACCACGATGGCGTAGTTTTTATTCAGCTCCACCTCATCCAGGGTCAGCGCCCGGGGGAAGGGCTTTTCCCACTCATCGGCCGGCAGAAATTCGAAGAAAACGCCGTAGTCCAGCATGAGCAGCATCTCGTCTTCCAGGGAGAGGTCATCCTGGATGGCAAAATAGCCTTCCGAGGCATTGTAAGACTCCATATAGTTCACCTGGGAAGAAGGAAATATCCTGTCGCGGAACATGGAGCGGTAAGGCGTGAAGGAAACGGCCCCATGAAAGAAGACCTCAAAGTTAGGCCAGAATTCCAGGGCGTTTTTAGCCCCGGCAGCTTCCATGATACGTTCTATCAGCACTACCCCCCAGGTGGGAACGCCCAGCATGGCCACCACATTTTCATGAGCACAATGCTCAATCATGTATTGCATTTTATCTTCCCATCTGCTCAGCAGCGCGATCTCCGCGGGCGGGGTCCGGAAATATTCCGCCCATTTGGGCAGGTTTTTAGTGATGATGGCGGAGACATCGCCTGCCAGCACACTTTCATTATAAGGATTGGGGTGCAGGGAACCGTTAATGGAAATGGACTTGCCGGTAAACAGCTGGGTGTTCGGGGTGTTTTCCACGTAAAGGGTGAGCACATCCCGGCCGCCGCGGTAGTTGCACTCGTGCAGGGCTTCTTCTGATACCGGGATGAATTTGCTGCGGGCATTGGTGGTTCCGGAAGATTTGGAAAACCAGGTGATCTCCGAGGGCCAGGTAATATTTTTTTCACCGCGGAGCACTCTTTCCATCCAGGGGAAGAATTCTTCATAGGTGACCACGGGCACCCGTTCCTGGAAATCCCGGACGGTTTTGATATCGGGAAACCCGTGTTTCAGACCGAATTCGGTAAAGCGGGCCCTGTCTATCAGGCTGTGAAAGACGTCAAACTGGGTTTCTATAGGATAGCTCTTGAAATGCTCAATTCTGCCCATCCTGCTTTTCATGAAAAAACCGATTACTTCGTTTACCAGGCTCAAAGTGTTTGCTACGTTATTGGCAGGCGAATTTAGGTATTATTTGGGATACTAGCATCCGGGACTCAGCGGAATTTATAGGTTATTCCCACGCCGCCGTGGTAATTCCGGAGGGGAGCGGGGTTATAAAAGCGGTTACCGATAGCGTTAAAATCAAAGCCCAGCGAGTATTTTTCGTTCAGGAGGTTATCTGCTCCGGCGTACAGGTTCAGGAGGATTTTCCGGCCCGCCGGGAATTTCCAACCCATCCTTACGCGGGTGGTGGTATAGCTGTCCGTGCTGAAGGTATTCAGGTTATTGAGAAACATGGCGGAGATGTAATTCAGATCGGCGGTCAGGTAGATGCCCTGCTTCTGCACCCATCTGCCGGAGAAGGCCACACTGGCTTTGGGTGCGCCGGGGAGCCTTTTGCCTTCCAGGTCCAGGCCTTCATTCAGGTAGGATCCGAAGCGGAAGTCATTCAGGGTCAGGTTAAGGAGCAGATCCGTGGCCCGGATAAAGCGTTCCCGGTTTTCCAGGGTAAGCCGGTTAGAGATCTCCAGGCCTTTCTGGATGACCTTGCCGGTGTTTTGGAAGTACTCGCTGCCGTCATCTTTCACCTGGCGCACCAGGGCGTTCCGGACCACCTGGTGATAGGCGGCTATTTCAGTACGGAAAGCGCCTGTCCACTGCGATTTCCACCCTATCTCATGGCTTACTCCTCTCTCGGCCCGGAGGCGCAGGTTTTGGCCGTTTTCAAAATTAGCGGTCATTTCCTGGGCCGTAGGCGGGGAGTAGCCGTTAGAGAAGGTATAGAACAGGCCGGCTTTTTCATTCAGGGATTTGAGTACGGCTATACGGGGGCTCCAGGGCAAGCCCGGGGCCTCTTTGACAAGAAGAACCTCACCGCCTGCTTCCCGGGTCTCGTTCCGGTAAAACTGGGTATTGTAGCTGAGTCCGCCAGTGATTTCCACCTGGCCGGGCAGGGAGATCTGGGCCTGCACAAAATGGGTGAGCTGGCGGGAGAGGAGGTCGGTGTCATAAAGGAAGTCTCCTTTTTCACCGAGATTATTTTTAGTTACATAAAAATCAGAGGAAGTAAATATCCCCTCGGAACCCGCGTAAAGAATGACCTTTCCGTAGACGGTACGGCCTAAAAGCCTGTAGCCGGTAGTTTTTTCATGTCTTTCTTCATAGTTAGTAATGAAAGGGTTAGCCAGGTTATACCGGGAAGCAAACAGGGTGGTGGTAAAAGAAGTTTTGGGCGCTATCTGCCACCCGTGCGTCAGGCCCAAAAGGGTGTAATCCTGGTAAATACCGGCCTGCTGGTCACGTGCCGAAGGAAGCGTGGGCGTGGCCGGACGTGACGCCCGCCGGTTAGCTTCCATCTGTGTCCGAGTGAGTCCGCCGGGTGTACGGTAATTCATGTGCCCGCCCGTATAAGACAGGGTAAGGCTATGGCTGTGGCCCAGGAAAACAGAGCCGGAGAGCGTTTGCCGGTAGCCCCGCATGGCGGCGTTATCCCGATAACCGTCAGAACCCCGGTCAGAAAGAGCGACCAACAGGTTTACCCGCCGGGAACCCAGCTGGTAGCGAAGATTTCCTGCCAGAGAAGCGTAGCTTCCTCCCTGGAAACCAGCGGAAACTTCATGGCCGGGTGCTGCTGTGGGCGTGCTTAACTGCACCACGCCACCGTAACCCGCCCCGAAAATACTGCCTGCCGGGCCTTTCAGGACCTCTACAGACCCGAGGGTGTTAAAATCCACGGCGTTAAAATAGGTGGTGCCGTTAGCATCTGACATCGGGATGCCGTTCCAGTAGACCTTCACGTTCCTGACGCCAAAAGGAGAGCGCAGGGATGAGCCCCGGAGGGTGAGACGGTAGCTGCCGGGGGAACGTTCTTCCATCCGGATTCCCGCCTGCGCGTTAAACACGGGCAGCGGATCGGAAAGGGTGTGACGGTCAATGTCTTCAGCAGAGATCCGGCTTACAGACGCCGGCGTCTTCAGCGCAGTCTGACGGGTCTCAAAACCCCGGACGGTTACTTCCTGAAGGGTTTTGGTACTGTCTGCCTGTGCCAGAGAGATAGTACTGATGCAAAGTAGTGATAGAAAGTTAAGAAGAAATTTCATCAGTAGGTTTTGTTCATATTAAACAATCTTATTAAGAATCTGGTATGCTGTCCTCATCTAAAGTTGCCCGCCAACCCCTTTAAACTTTTCTATGAATTGAGATAGTTTTTGAAAAACACTCTGCTTTTTTGTCAAATACTGAGGGTTCAAAGGACTCATTTTTGGCAAAAGTGCATTCAATTCCGTACCATTTTCACTGGCAAATTCACGTTTTAAAGAAATCGATATATATCGCTTTGCTTCTTCTTCGTTCAAATTCTCGTCAACAATTAATTTTGAAGCTTCTGTTTTCTGTTTTTGTTGTGCATAAACGAAGAATAAATCAATAATGCCCACTTTATCCTGAACCTTGTCAAGATCTGTTTCATTAATGAAATCAACTACCAAACTCTCTTTTGCTCTATTGCCAATACTTGCACGGATAACACGACGAACCTCTTCTACTAATGCGGTTTTATCTTTTGCTTTTTGATTATGTTCAAAAATCAATTCAAGAATATAATCAAGGTTGATTTCCTGTGATTTAAGCAGGTCAATTTCGAACACCACATCGTCCCAGTCAATTTTTGATTCTTCTGCTTCTTTACCACTTTTCTCTCTTCTTAACCAGTCACGAATATCATTATAAGTGGAGCGATAGTCCTGTACTTTGCGTTCCGGTAGTATTTCCACTTCCTGCATGGTAGCTATATCCTCATCTGTAAAAAAATGAGCTTCTTTAAACACCTCAATAGCTTCGGCATCATTTCTATCTACTGCTTGTAGTGCTTTTAGATGAGTAAATTCATCGTAGTTCTGAAGAATGTTTTCTACGCGTAAGTACCTCCAAATAGTTTTGAGAACTCTTTTATCTTTTCTGTGATTATTTCGTCCGAGTCAGGGAATTTTTTCATTTAATTTTAACCACATCCATATAACCTCTACGAGCTTCTCTCCTGTTGTGATGTCCTTAAGCCCTAAATATTCCGTATAACTTTTCTCCAGTACTACGTTTTTGGTATTTGAATCCAAGATGTTGCCCAATGTGTTTGTTCTAAATCTCTGAAAGTAATAATATTACCAAAGGTCTTGGTAGCATCATAAATACGATTGGTACGTGAAAATGCTTGCATTAACCCATGATAGCGCAGGTTCTTATCTACAAACAGTGTATTGAGTGGTGCATCAAACTGGTAAGAACATACCCACCACAATGATAAGGTCCACCTCTTTACTTTTGATCCGTTTTGCAAGGTCACGATAGTAGTTCTGAAATTCTTTACTATCAACGCCATAACTGGTTTTGAACATAGCATTGTAGTCGTTGGAGCTTTCGCCAAAAACTCCTTTTGCACTGCTATCCATTGCGAGGGCCTAAAAGCTTCGTCAACAATTTCTGCCAACGGCATTTTGCTCTTCGTTGGCTGCGAAAGAAAAGATGGTTGCAATTTTCAGTGGTTTCTCACTTTTGCAAGCGATTGAGTTCCTCATAATAATACTTGGCTACTTCAACGCTATTCACGGCAAACATGGCATTAAATCCCTTGTTGCTTCCTTGATTTCTATGGGTTTTTATCCTGAAATTCTGTAAAATGTATTGAGAGATTTCCCGGATACGGGTAGGATGAAGTAAAGCCTTTTTGTTTTCTGCCGCACTTAACTTTTTCTCATCCTGTTCTGTTTCTATGCTCTTAAACTGTGGACGTACATCGTTGTAATCGACTTTGAATTTCAGTACTTTCTCATCCCGAATGGCATCGGTGGGCATAAGAATGTAATTCGCGACCAAATACACTTGCCGTAGTTTCTGCACCCAAAGCGTTTTGAGGAAAAATAGGCGTTCCTGGTAAAACCGAATAGATAATACCTTTTGAATTTTTTTCTTCAGGTTTTTTTGTGCTTCACCAAATTGCGAACGGTGTGCCTCATCAAAGATGAAAACGACTTGCTTTTGATAAATGGCTAAATCACCTTCGCTTTTCATCAGGTTGTTTAACTTCTGTATTGTAGTAACAATAATCTTGTTATCGTCTTTTTCAATATTTCTTTTTAAACCAGCTGCGCTATCAGAGCCGTTGACGCTATCCGGTGAGAAACGTTGGTATTCTTTCATGGTCTGAAAGTCTAAATCTTTGCGATCCACCACAAAAATAATACTTTATCTTTATAAAATCGAGTTTCGTGTAGCCAATCGCCTTCGCTTTAAAACTGGTCAATGTTTTTCCAGAACCGGTGGTATGCCATATAAATCCGCCAGCTTTCCGTATCTGACCATTTTTTAGCATTAAAGGAACTCAAATTTTCCACAGCATTCTTCTGTTGCCGCAATTTGATACGGCCTCATTATCAGCAATGTATCGCTTGAGTCAAAAACGGAATACGTGAGGAGAACATTTAATAGCGTACGTTTCTGGAAAAAGGTTGCTGTAAAATCTTTCAGGTCTTTAATTAAAGAATTATCAGCTTTTGCCCAGTTCATGGTAAAGTCGAAACTGTTTTTGTCTCGTTTTGCCGTATTGGCAAAATAACGGCTATCCGTACCGTTTGATATAACAAATATCTGTAAATACTTAAAAAGAGAGTTTTCGCTATTGAAGCTTTCTTTGCTGTAACGATGTACCTGATTAAACGCCTCACGGATAGCCACTCCCCGTTTTTTAATTTCTACCTGTACTAAAGGTAAACCATTCACCAAAATCGTTACATCGTATCGGTTAGCATTCGTTCCTTTTGTTCGAATTGTGAGATAACCTGCACTTTGTTGCGAACAATGTTCTTTTTATCTACTAAATAAATGTTTTGGATATGACCATCATCAAATACAAAATCGTAAATATAGTTATCATGTAACTTTCTTGTTTTATCAACTATGCTGTCTCCGGGTTTATCTAAATACTCGGCTACAAAACGAACCCATTCCGCATCTGTAAAAACCATATTATTCAATGCCTGCAATTGGACCCTTACATTGGTTAACATGGCTTGCTGCGTAGTAAGGTTAGCAGGGTTTTCATATCCTTGATTAATTAAATCCTGGATAAATTCCTTTTCGAGTGCATACTCTGTTTGATAGCCAACAGACGGCTCATTCACCATTGAATGTCTGTCGTACTTATCAAGGACGATGAAATTGTTTGATTCTACTAGGGTATTATACTGTGGCACACGTTCAATTTCTAAAAATGGTTAAAAATCTCCGTTTCTCCTCATAATATACGCAAGAATTCTTTTATGCTCATCCGTTAACTGTAGATATTTCCTCACTTGACGTTTAGAATGACTTAGAAATATTAATAATACGAGATAAATATAAATCTCTTTTCTCCTGTCGTCCTTTCCGGTAATAATTCTCCCCAATTACTAAGCCCTAAAAAAGTAGATGTTTTTTCCAGAATATTTCTTAAGAAATTGAAGTGATATTTACTGATCTGACCAGAGATAATAGCGTTTTCAATTTCTTTTTTTAGTAACAAGTGATATGAAAAAGGGGAATCATTAGATTGATTAGATATTTCATATGTCCCATCATCCAATTTCTTTAAAAGATATTTTTTATATTTTCCATCTTTTAATTCATTATGCAAAACATTATAGAATAATGGATTATGAGTGGTTATGATAAACTTAACATCTGGATTCGTTTGACTTTATTAATTTAGCTAAATTAACAGCCAACTCTATTAAATGATTTTCATCTAATGAACTTACAGGGTCATCAATAAATACATATTCTAAATCATTAAATTTATTTGTACTACGTTCATCTGCATCAGGCACATTTAATACTTCTATAACTTGATCCAATAAATTATAAAAAACACTCCAGATAAAACAGCTTTCTTCACCTTTAGAAATTTTCACAGTCTCTGAATGTTCTTCATTTCTTCGTTCGTGAAAATTTTATTTGAAAATTTTCATTAAAATTAGGTGTCACTTATCATTAGTATAATGCTTGAAAAATTGATGTAATATTTTGATCTTGACCTTCGGCAAGTACCCAATTTGTAAAGTATTAGGTTGAATTTTTAAAGTTGGTCTTCAACTGTACCATTCGCCGTATCATTGTCCCAATAAACAAATCTTCGGTAAATGCATTATAATACAATACTTTAATTTTCTCTTCTTCTTCAGAATCAAATTTACTACTTCTTCACGGTCTAAAGCACTTATATTATCGTCAAGCATACCTTCTCATTATTTGTAGATTCATTTACATTGGTACTTTCAACTGTATCAACCTCCTCTGATTGTAGTTCTACTAAAGTTATTAATTTCTTAAACTCGCGGGAAAGGCGAGTTTTACCTGTTCCATTAAAAGCATAAATAAGTTGTACTTTTACGTCTACAGTACTTTCAGGTCTAGCATTAATTGCAAATGTTGCATCCTTAAGGCTCTGGGCTATTTCAGTTAGTATTTGTCCCATATTATTTGCTTATCCCATCTTTTTGGAAAAGTTAATAAACAGATATCCCCATAATATTCATACTGTTTTTGCCGTAATTCTATTTCTTTGGAGACCTGCACTTATTGAGTTAGTTAAAATGTCAAATTTGTCGAGAATGGAAACCACACGTTCTTGCTCATCAGGAGAAGGTATTGGAATTACCGTCTTATTTAAACCCTTTGCATTAATGGCAGAAATTTACCAGAAGATATGTACTTTTAATCTGATCGTGGAATTGTTTGTCTGTGTAAAATAAGCAACGAACTTTGGATTTAAAACGGTTTTATATGAAAACAAGCATCATGAATAACCACTCTTCATCGCCCAACCAAGCCGTCCCTTTTCCGATATCTTCGATCGTTTCGCCAGCCGCAACGATGACCACATCACCATTCAGCAGTCCTTAAGGTTTTTTATCATTAACCAACTTATCGCTTACAAAAGAAATAAGGTTTCATTCCGCCCAAGTACCGTAATGTAACATTTCACCATAATGAATGGTAGGAACTCCTCTTCGGTAAGTAGATCAGTTTTTACAAAACGCTACCTCTTTGAAACGCTCCAATATTTTCATCACCCATAGGTAAATGTTGTACTTCACTTTCATCAAAACAGAACAATTGCTCCCGATAATAATTATACTGTTGCTTGAGCTGTAAGCTCTGCTGTAAGCTCTGCTGTAAGCTCGGTGAATTTATCTAATATTCCAACTATTTTTTGTTGAATTTCAGGTGGTGGAACGGGGATTTTTTTGTTAGCAAAATTACTTATCCATTGACGTTTATGGTCTCCTTCTACTAATTCACTTGGCAATGTGTTCAGCCAATAATAAATATATTTTAGTAACAGCTTAGACTCATCCTGAAGTAATCATCTTCATCGCTGATGATTTAGCTTTAAAGTCAAAATCAACCCATTTATTAGCTGTGGTAAATCATCAAAATTATAACCGGGTTTTCTGATGCCTTATAGATGCCATCAATTTCATCAGTATATCCAAGAATAAAAGTTTTTCCCGCAGTCAAAACAGGAGTTTTAAAATCATCATTATATTGATTTGAATTGACTAAATATTTAGTTGGTTGTCTGTAGTCGGCAAAATCCTCTAATGGATCCCACCTTACCTCCACGCCTTGTAATAATTTCTCTAAATAACTCATTTTTTAATTGTTGGTTTTTGGAGGAAGTTGTTTAATCATTCTACTGAAGTCGCTTTCGCTGCTGCATTTCTCGTTCACGATAAATTTCAAATTCTTTTTCAGCTTTTTCGATAGCTTGCTTGTGTGATATGTTACCTTTCCCCCTCCAATAATTTTCTACGGTTAGCGACAATCTGATTATCCAAGGCATTTATCCAGTCTTTCATAGACATTGATACCTGCTCCAGTGCCTGAAATTCTGCAAAATCAAGAAATTGAGAAACCAATAAGTTGAGGCGTTGTAATTCAAGTTCCGAGAGATAGTTTTTAGCAATTTTTACATCATCTTTGGTAATATAATTTCCTTTAAAATTGGTCATACCTACAAGCGGTTTTTCGTTGTCCACTCTATCGTAAATAATTTCCGCTGCTGTATGTTCGTGCACGGCATAATGAAGTTTATTTTGTACCGTAGCAAAAAATGCTTTTGTCAAATCGGCACGAGGGTCATAATCTGTTGCAGTAGCATAAATGTCGGTAACCAACTGATAAAAATTGCGTTCTGAAGTACGGATGTCACGAATACGTTGTATTAATTCTCGAAAATATCGGGAACCACCCCTGTTTTAGCGCTCGTCATCCATTGCAAATCCTTTTGGATATACTCGTGAAGCCCTCAAAGGCCCAACGACGAAAACGTGTGGCAATTTGCGATTGTACCCGATAGCCCAAAGCAATAACCATATCCAAATTATAATGGTCTATATTCCTTTTTACTTGTCTGCTCCCCTCTGTCCGAACTAACAAGAAATCCTTGTGAGTTGCTTCCCGATCGAGCTCATTGTCTTTGTATATGCCGTCAATATGCTGGCTGATATTTTGCTGCGTTGTATCATATAATTCAGCAATTTGTGTTTGTGTCAGCCATAGATCTTCTTCTGAAAATCGAACACTAACTTTCGTAAGTCCATTGTCGTCTTGATATATTAGAATGTTATTGTTGTCCATTTTTTTAATTTTTAATGTGTATTGTCTTTTGAAAAGATTTTAGCAGTTGTCCGGAATTTCCGGATAACTGAATTTTCTTCAATTTTCAATTCCATTAATAATCGAATCAATATCCGCACGCAGTTTATTTATCTTTCCCACTGTTTTTGCAATCTCATTATTCAGCTCCTTAATGTCCACTTGCTCCCGATTATCTTTCGCCCACATACGAGCTACGGGAGAGGTTATAATCGTTTTCGGCAATTTTGGTATTATCGATAGATACTGCTATATGCTCTTCGTCGGTTTTGCTATCGAAAAGAGCCATTATCTTTTCAATGTGTTTCTTTTCCAACACATTGTTATTGGTTACTTTTTTAAAGAAACCTTTTCCTGTAGCATCTATAAACTGGGTTTTGGTATCGGTCTTATGTTTGGAAAGCACCAGGATATTTACCGAAATAGAAGTGCCAAACAGGTTGGATGGTAAAGCGATGATGGTTTCTACAAAATTGTTGTCTACCAGATATTTTCTAATTTTTTGTTCGGCGCCACTCTGTAAAATATCCCTGAAGTATACTATAGCCGCCCTTCCTTTACCGGAAAGGTAAATTGAGCGCGTGCAATACAAAGGCAAAATCGGCTTTGGATTTAGAGCCAATACACCGGCAGGAGCAAAACGGTCATCGTTAATAGTAGGGTCATCACTACCCATCCAGTTAACCGAGTAAGGCGGATTGGACACAATGGCATCAAAAGGTTTCTCATCGCCAAACTGTGGGTCTGTAAGCGTATTACCCAATGCAATATTAAACTTATCGTAATTGATGTTGTGCAAAAACATATTCATACGAGCCAGGTTGTATGTGGTATGGTTAATCTCCTGCCCAAAGAAGCCGTCTTCGATAATATGGTTGTCAAAATGTTTTTTGGCTTGCAGCAACAAAGAACCCGACCCCGCAGCTGGGTCATAATTTTGTTTACGCTTGTTTGCCTGTACATAGCCAACTGCGCCATAAGTTTGGAAACGTGTTGTGGTGTAAAAACTCACCACCGGATTTTCCTGCATTGGCGGCATACTTCAATAAGAAACTCATAAGCATCACCAAAAGGTCAATCTGGTTGTCTTCAAATTCCCGAAATTCAGTTCCTCAACACCTTTCAACACGGCTGCCAACCGGCTGTTTTTATTTTCACAGTATTTCCTAACGCGTACTGGTTGTATCGAAATCCGCAAACAATCCCTTAATATCTTGTTCGGATGGGAAGCCATTCGCAGAGCTTTCGATAGCATCAAAAATGGCTTTTAAGTCAGTATTCAGATTGGGGTTGGTATGGGCTGTTTTGACAACATTTACGAAAAGTTGGCTGGGATAGATAAAATAGCCTTTTGTTCTTACTGCATCGGCTTTAATTTCAGGTGTTATGACATCATCTGATAATTTTGTGTAGTCAACACTATCATCACCACCTTCCATGTAGTTGGTAAAATTTTCACTAATAAAACGATAGAAAAGAGCTCCTAACACAAACTGTTTAAAATCCCATCCGTCTACCGATCCACGCACCTCGTTGGCTATCTTCCAAATTTTATTTTGTAATTCCTGTTTTTGAATTATGCTTGTCATTTCTTTTATTCTTAAAATAAGTCCTTTGGGTTAACTTGTTCTTGACAATATATCTTACGTGATTAGCTTCTGGTAGGAGGTTGCGGAACAATCCGGCATATCATCACGTTCAATATGATTGGTTTCTAACATTAAATTTAGCAAAATTATCTAAAATAATCTTGTCAGTTTTTACATTTCTACGCACCCTGTATTCCAGTTTGATAATGTTAGAAAATCGAAAACCCGTACCCGCTTAGTATACAAGCGAATACGGGTTTGTATGTAGCTCCAGAGGGAATCGAACCCCCACCAAAGGTACCGGAAACCTTCGTTCTATCCTTTAAACTATGGAGCCATGGGGCTGAGGAAGGTTCTGCAGAGAGTGCCTTGCCTCAAAAAGTACGCAAAGATACGAGGAGTATTGATTAAATGGAAGCCGATTGCTCAAAAAATGTCTTTTTTAGTTGTTCGGTATCCGCGGAGTTTAACCGGCCGGCCATCAGGAGGCGCAACTGGCGGCGGTGCAGCGCTTTTTCGAACTGGATTTTTTCTTCGTCGGTTTCGGGGATCACTTCGGAAACTTCAATGGGCCGGCCGCTCTGATCTACGGCTACGAAGGTGAGGAAAGCCTGGTTAGTCTTGCTTTTCACACCGGCGGGGATGTTTTCGGAGTAAACGTCTACCACCACTTCCATGGAGGTATTGAAGGCACGGGTAATACGCGCTTCCAGGGTAACCACGTTCCCGATGGGGATGGGGTTTACAAACGAAACGTTATCCACCGAGGCGGTCACCACGATGCGGTTACTGTGCTTCTGGGCACAGATGGCGCCGGCAATGTCTATAAAACGCATAAGATTCCCGCCCATGAGGTTAGAAAGGGGGTTGGTATCATTTGGAAAAACCATTTCGGTCATAATGGTATGTGACTCCCTCACATATTTGGCTTTTGGCATTGATCAGATTTTTTTGCAAAGTTATGTAAATTCGCGTTAATTCGTTTTTGGCCCGGAAATATGAACACCAGGAAAATGCTTCGAAGCTTCAGCTATGCGTTTAAAGGCGCTTTTGCTCTTTTTAAACAGGAGAATAATGCCCGTTTTCATTTACTGGCCGCGGGCGTGGCCGTACTGCTGGGGATCTATTTCCGGATCCGGCTGTGGGAATGGGCGGCGGTGACGGTCTGTATTTTCGGAGTGTTTAGCGCGGAGGCGTTTAATACCGCCCTGGAAAAACTGTGCGACCGTCTTTTGCCGGAACGCGATCCGGCCATCGGGCTGGTGAAAGACCTGGCCGCGGCTGCCGTACTTTTTGCGGCAGCCGGTTCCGTGGTGGTGGGCCTGCTGGTTTTCGGAAGACGATTACTGGGATACTGATTGATGAGTCCTAAAAATCCGTAATTTTGCCGTAAATTTTAATTTTCTATGTCAGAAAGATATATGCAGCGGGGTGTTTCGGCCTCCAAAGAAGATGTGCATAAGGCCATTGAGAAACTGGATAAGGGCTTATACCCTAAGGCATTTTGCAAGATCTCACCGGATATCCTGGGGGGGGACGAGAGCTACTGCAATATTATGCATGCGGATGGCGCGGGCACCAAGACCTCGCTGGCCTATCTTTACTGGAAGGAAACGGGTGATCTGTCGGTCTGGAAGGGCATAGCCCAGGATTCCATCATTATGAATACCGATGACCTGATCTGTGTGGGCGCTACGGGGCCCATCCTGATGTCGTCATCCATTGACCGGAATAAAAATAAGATCCCCGGCGAGGTGATCTCGGCTATTATTAATGGAAGTGAAGAGGTATTGGCTATGCTGCGGGAAAACGGGATAGAGATTTACAGCACAGGCGGTGAGACCGCTGACGTGGGTGACCTGGTGAAGACCATTACGGTAAATACCACGGTGATCTCCCGGATGAAACGGGAGGAGGTGATCTCGAATGACCGGATCGCTCCCGGGGATGTGATCGTGGGGCTGGCTTCGTATGGCAAGGCGGTGTATGAAGAAGAATATAACGGGGGCATGGGAAGTAACGGCCTGACCTCGGCGCGTCACGATGTGCTGGGTAAGCAGTACGCCGAAAAGTACCCGGAAAGCTATGACGGTTCCATTGACGCTTCGCTGGTTTACAGCGGTTCAAAAGACCTGCTGGATGAAGTCAGGATCACGGATTCCCTGCTGGTGAACGTAGGAAAGCTGATTCTTTCGCCTACCCGCACTTATGCGCCCATTGTGAAGGCGCTGCTGAAGGAACTGAAAGGAAAGATAAACGGTATGGTGCATTGCAGCGGTGGTGCCCAGACCAAAGTATTGCATTTTGTAGACGGGGTGCATGTGATCAAAGATAAGCTGTTTCCGGTGCCGCCGCTGTTTAAACTGATACAGGAGGAGAGCGGTACTTCCTGGGCGGAAATGTATAAGGTGTTTAATATGGGGCACCGGCTGGAGGTGTATCTCCCGGAAGCGTATGCGGCGGAGGTGATCCGCATAGCGGAGTCTTTCGGTGTGGAGGCGCAGGTGGTGGGCCGGGTGGAGCCTTATGAGGGGAAAAAGTTAACTATAAGGAGCGAAGCGGGGACGTTTGAGTATTAAGTAAAAAAATGTAATAAAATCAACAATTCATTTGATTTTACCGATATTTCCTTAATTTAGTGCCCGGAAAATCAATTCTTAAACCTTAAATCTGAATAGTATGAACGGCGTTTTGTATGCAATCATTATTGGTGCTATTGCCGGCTGGCTGGCCGGTGAGATCAAACGGGGAATGGGATTCGGACTCATCGGGAACATCATCGTGGGGATTATCGGTGCTGTGGTAGGCAACTGGCTTTTCGGAGCTTTGGGCGTTTCGCTGGGTTCGGGCATCATAGCCAATGTCATTTCAGCGGTGATCGGTGCGTTAGTGGTGTTGTTCCTGATCAGTTTTATAAAACGAAGTTAAATAAGAAAGGGGCCCAGGCCCCTTTCTTATTATAAGCCTAATCCGGCATACAATTTTACTTCATCAATGGTGATTTCCTGTCCGCACATGATCACCAGCCTTTCCACCACATTTCGTAATTCTCTTACGTTTCCGGTCCAGGGGAGGCTTTTGAGGTGTTCTATGGCATCAGGCTTGAAGGTTTTGGGCTGATCGCCATATTCTTCGGCCACATCCTGCAGGAACTTGTCGGCCAGCAGGGGGATGTCTTCCCGTCTTTCGGAAAGGGGTGGGACATAAATAGGAATCACGTTCAGGCGGTGGTAAAGGTCTTCCCGGAAGTTGCCCTGGGAAATCTCCTTCTTCAGGTCCTTATTGGTAGCGGCAATGATCCGCACGTTTATTTTGATCTCTTTTTCGCCGCCTACCCGGGTGATTTTATTTTCCTGGAGTGCACGGAGCACCTTGGCCTGGGCGGAAAGGCTCATGTCGCCGATCTCATCCAGGAAGAGGGTGCCGTTATCGGCCAGCTCAAATTTCCCGAGACGCTGCTTTACAGCGGAGGTAAAGGCTCCTTTTTCATGCCCGAATAGCTCGGATTCAATCAGCTCCGAAGGAATGGCGGCGCAGTTTACCTCGATCAGCGGCTTTTTCAGGCGGTTAGAACGTTCATGGATCTGTTTGGCCACCATTTCTTTCCCGGAACCGTTAGGCCCGGTGATGAGGATACGCGCTTCCGTAGGCGCTACTTTTTCAATGGTGTCTTTGACCTTCATGATCAATTGGGAATCTCCCACGATCTCATTGATCTTATATACCCGTTTTTTCAGGGTTTTGATGACTTCGGTGTCGTTACTTTTTTCGATGGCATTCCGGACGGTCACCAGCAGGCGGTTCAGATCGGGTGGCTTGGTGATGAAGTCGAAGGCGCCTCTTTTAGTGGCTTCCACGGCATTTTCCACGTTTCCGAAAGCAGATACCATGACAAACTGGGTGATCACCCCTTCTTCCCGGGCTTTGAGCAGTACCTCCAGGCCATCCATTTTAGGCATTTTTATGTCGCACAAGGCGATGTCGTATTTCCCGGTAGATACCATTTCCAGGCCCTGCTGGCCGTCTTTGGCTTCGTCTATTTCATACCCCTCGTATTCGAGGATGTCTCTCATGGCATCACGTATGGTTTTCTCGTCGTCAATTACTAAAATTTTGGCCATACAGTACTATGAATTGGATTAAGATTTTCCCGCAATTTACTAAATTTTTTCGGACAGGCTGGTGAAATAGCAAATAAATTGCGAAAACCAGGCGCCCCGGCGGGGCGATGTTTTGGCCGGATTTGGGTTTATAGCCGGTTTTAATGCTATTTTTGTAGGAGGTAAAAATACACTCATGGATGCACAGGCCCGAATAAAGGAATTAACCGACCTACTGAATTATTATAACGACCGGTATTACCAGGACGCCGTTTCGGAGATCAGCGATTTTGAGTTTGACCAGCTGTTAAAGGAGCTGGAAAAACTGGAGAACGAGAATCCCGTATTCCGGCAACCGGACAGCCCTACCCAGCGGGTGGGCGGGGGAATCACCCGGAATTTTGCCACGGTAAAACATAAGTTCCCGATGCTCTCGCTGTCCAATACCTACAGCGAAGAAGAGCTCAGGGAGTGGGACGCACGCGTCAGAAAGGGCCTGAACGGCGAGCCTTACGAATATATCTGTGAGATCAAGTTTGACGGGATCTCGCTTTCGGTAGATTATGAAGACGGCATACTGGCGCGGGGGGTGACCCGGGGCGACGGCGTGCAGGGCGATGACATCAGCCCGAACGTGAAGACCATCCGTTCCCTGCCCCTGAATGTGCGGAAGTTTGAAGCGGTGCTGGGACGTAATTTTGAGGTGAGAGGCGAAGGTTTCATGTCGAACGAGGTATTCCGGGAGATAAATACCGCCAAGCTGGAGCGGGGTGAAGCCCTGCTGGCCAACCCGCGCAATGCGGCGGCAGGCACGTTCAAGCTCCAGGACTCGGCCGTGGTGGCTTCGCGGCGGCTGGATTGTTTCATTTACCAGTTTATTTCGGATAATGAGAAGTTTGCCACGCATGAGGAGAGCCTCATCGGGTTGAAATCCGCCGGTTTTAATGTATCAGACTCCTGGGAGAAAGTCACGGATATCGATGCGGTGATCAGCTATATTCATGCCTGGGAGCATAAACGGCATCACCTGAGCTGTGCTACAGACGGCATAGTGGTGAAAGTGAACCGGTATGATCAGCGGGAGGACCTGGGCTTTACGGCCAAGAGCCCGCGCTGGGCCATTGCGTATAAGTATAAGGCGGAGTCCAAGTCGACACGCCTGCGGGGCGTGACGTTCCAGGTGGGCCGCACCGGTGCGGTAACGCCGGTAGCCGAGCTGGAGCCGGTGGAGCTCTCCATGACCACGGTAAGAAGGGCCACCCTGCATAATGCGGACGAGATAGAACGGCTGGGCCTGGCCATCGGTGATCACGTTTTTGTGGAAAAAGCAGGCGAGATCATCCCCAAAGTGACCGGGGTGGACCTGAGTCAGCCGAACCCTGACCGGCAGCTGATCCGGTTCCCGGCAGAGTGCCCGGCCTGCGGGTCAGCTCTGTACCGGACGGAAGGCGAGGCGGCGTGGTATTGCCCCAATACGGAAGGATGCCTGCCCCAGATCAAGGGGACTATAGAGCATTTTATCCAGCGGAAGGCCATGGATATTGACAGCCTGGGCGAAGGGAAGATCGATATCCTGCTGGAAAACGGGCTGATCGGTGATGCGGCCGACCTGTATTCGCTGCAATTTGAACAACTGCTGGGCCTGGAAAAAGTACATACCGACGAAGAGACGGGCAAGGAAAGAAAGGTCAGCTTTAAGGAGAAAACGGTACAAAATATCCTGGAAGGGATAGAGAAGTCAAAAGGCGAGCCTTTTGCCAAGGTACTGTTCGGGATGGGGATCCGTTTTGTGGGGGAAACTACCGCCCAGAAGCTGGCCCAGTATTTTAAGCATATCGATCAGCTGGCCGCTGCCGGATACGAAGCGCTGATAGCCGTGCCCGATGTGGGGGAAAAAGTAGCACAAAGTATCCACGAATATTTCCGTTCAGAGAAGAACCAGGGATTCCTGGAAAAGCTGAAAGCGGCCGGCGTGAAACTGGAAGCCGACAATATCATCACAGAAAAAGAGGGACATGGCCTGGAAGGGCTGACCCTGCTGTATACGGGTACTTTTGAACATTTCAGCCGCGAGGAGATCGAAAAGAAGATCGAAGCCAACGGCGGCCGGCTGGTCAGCGGGGTATCGAAAAAGCTGGATTACCTGATTGTGGGTGAGGGGGCGGGCCCGTCGAAGTTGAAAAAAGCGGCCGACCTGGGCGTAAAGACCATCAGCGAGCATGAGTTTATAGCCATGATAAGTTAGCGATAATCTTTTTCTTCATTTCTTTTTCTGCTTCCCGCAAATCTTCCTAGTTTTGTGTTTATTTAGATTTAATTTAAATACAAATGAAGAAGATAGTTGTAAGCCTGGCGCTGCTGGCGGGAATAGCAATGTCCTGTAACACTTCGTCTGAAAAGTCAGATGAAGGAGCCGGGAAGAAGATCGTGTCGCTTAACGGCGCGATCACCGAAACCATTTCTGCCCTGGGCGGTGCGAGCCAGCTGGTAGGCGTGGATGTCACCAGTACTTTCCCTGAATCCGTGAAAGCGCATGCGCAGGACCTGGGGCATATCCGGAGCATTACCCTGGAACCCGTAGTGGCGCTGCAGCCCGATGTGGTGGTAGCCGGTGCCAAAGATTTTAACCCGGAGTTACAGGCTAAGCTGAAGGAAGCGGGCATTGAAGTGAAGCTGATAGACCAGGTTTATTCCGTGCAGGGTGCCAAAGACCTGATCCACGCGGTGGGAGAGTTATTAGGGAATGCGGATACGAAAGCGCTGACGGACAAGATCGATACCGACCTGGCGCAGGTGCAGAAGTTTGAAAAGGCGCCTAAAGTACTTTTCATTTATGCCCGCGGTGCGGGGACCCTGATGGTGGCCGGAGATAAAACACCGTTTTCGGAAATGGTAAAACTGGCCGGCGGCGAAAATGCCATTTCAGGTTTTGAAGATTTCAGGCCGCTGACCCCTGAAGCCCTGGTGCAGGGAAATCCCGATGTCATTCTTTTATTTGATTCCGGCCTGGCCAGCCTGGGCGGCGTGGATGGCCTGCTGGCGGTACCGGGTGTGGCCCAGACCACTGCCGGGAAGAACAAGGCGGTGATAGCCCTGGATGGCGGGCTGATCTCTAATTTCGGACCCAGAACAGGCGAGGCCGCCCTGGCCCTGAATAAGGCGCTGGCGGAGAAAGTAAAGTAAAAGGTTTTGAAGAATAAGCTGCCGTTTTATCTGCTGGCTTCGTTCCTGGTGCTGCTGGTGCTGGCCGGGGTATCGCTCCACATGGGGGTTTACCGCTTTGAGGAGTCATCGGTATGGAAAATTACCGGCAGTATCCTGAGTGGCGATGGCTCTGTGCCGGCTACTGACGCCTATATTATCGGGAAAGTACGTATGCCCCGGGTAGTGATGGCCGTGCTGGTGGGAAGTATCCTGGCGGTTTCAGGTACCTGCCTGCAGGGGATTTTCAAGAACCCGCTGGCCACGCCTGACCTGATCGGGGTGACTTCCGGCGCTACGCTGATGGCGGCCATTACTATTGTATTGGGGGAGTCGGTACGGCAGGTGATCCCGGAAGCGCTTCATTTTTCGCTGGTGAGTATGGGGGCGTTCCTGGGAGCTTTAGGGGCCATTTCGCTAGTGTACACTATTGCGTCCGGAAACGGGAAGACTAACGTGGTGGTGATGCTGCTGGCCGGTGTGGCCATCTCCTCGCTGGGTTTTGCGCTGGTGGGCTTTATGACCTACCTGGCTAAAGATGACCAGCTGCGTGACCTGACCTTCTGGAACCTGGGAAGCCTGGGAGGCGCCACCTGGACCAAAAACGGCATCCTGGCGGTAGTAATGCTGGGAACGTACAGTTATCTCATCACCAAGGGGAAGGCCCTGAATGCCATGATGCTGGGGGAGAAAGATGCGGAACACCTGGGCATACGGGTAGAGAAAATCAAGCGGCTGACGGTGTTATTTACAGCGCTGATGGTGGGTACGGCTGTAGCATTTTCGGGCAGCATCGGTTTTGTGGGGCTGATCATTCCTTATATCCTGCGGCTATTGTTCAGCTCAAATTACACGCTGATCCTCCCGCTGTCTGCCGTGTGGGGGGCTATCCTGCTGCTGGCGGCCGATACGGTCAGCCGGACCATCGTGGCTCCCTCGGAATTGCCCATAGGCATACTGACGGCCCTGCTGGGTGCACCGGTGTTTATGGCCATTCTTATCCGTTATAAAAAATCAATGTGATGGTAAAAGGGCATAAAATATCGTATTCGCATAAGAGCTATTCCATTCTGAAAGGGGTGGATGTGTCGGTAGAATACGGGGAAATGCTGGTGATCGTAGGGCCGAATGGCGCAGGGAAATCCACCCTGCTGAATGTGCTGGCCAATGAATTAAGCCGGAATACAGACGATATTTATTTTAAGCAGAAGCGATTCCGGGAGTGGGATATTTTGGATTTGTCTAAAAATAAAGCGAAATTTTCCCAGCATTATAACAGTGACATCCCCCTGCCGGTACAGGATGTGGTGCTGATGGGGCGGTATCCGTATTTTGATTCCATTCCCCAGCGGTCCGACCTCGCTGCAGTAGAAGAAGTGATGAAGGAAACAGGGGTGTGGGATTTAAAGGAAAGAGAATACAATTCACTTTCCGGTGGAGAAAAGCAGCGGGTGCACCTGGCCCGGGTAATGGCCCAGTTGAAGAACGAAGTGGCGCATAAACTGGTTTTACTGGATGAGCCCCTGAATAACCTGGATGTAAAACATCAGCACCAGGTACTGGAGCTGATGGCGGATTTTGCCCGGAGAGGTAATACGGTGATCACGGTGCTGCATGACCTGAACCTGGCGGCACGGTTTGCCACGCGGGTGCTGATGATGAAAAACGGCCGTGTGCTGGCCCAGGGCGCTCCCGGGGAGGTGCTCACGGCAGAGGTCATATCGGAAGCATATGGCTTTCCCTGTCGGATCTGGATTCACCCGGCGCATCACCACCCGGTGATTCTTTTTGGAAATTAAGAGATTTTTAAATTTGGTTAAATATATGGAAACAACGGTAATATCGCTGAAAGAGAAATGGGAAGCCTTAAAGGCTGAAAATCCCCGGTTAAGAATAAGAAATGCGGCTGAAAAGCTGGGTGTCAGTGAGGCAGAACTGCTGGTTACAGACCTGGGTAACGGGGTGACCCGCTTACGGAATGAGTTTGCGGCCATCCTGACGGATGTGGAGCAACTGGGCAAGGTAATGGGACTTACCCGTAATGACGAGTGTGTTCATGAGCGTAAGGGCGTGTACCTGAACGGCGACTTTTCCAACCCGCACGCCCAGATTTTTGTGGGGGATGATATTGATATGCGGATTTTCCTTTCTGCCTGGGCTTCGGCTTTTGCGGTGACGGATGGCGACAAAAAGAGCCTGCAGTTTTTTGGCAAGGACGGCTCCGCCATTCACAAGATCTACCTGACCAAAGACAGTAACCCGGCGGCTTTTGATGCGCTGGTGGAAAAATACCGCGCGGAAGACCAGGAGTCTCCGCTGGTGGTAGAAGAGATCCCGGCGCCGGCGGCGGAGAAACCTGACGGGGAGATCGATACCGAAGGTTTCCGGCAGGCATGGCTGGATCTGAAAGATACCCACCATTTCTTCGGGCTGCTGCGGAAGTACGGGGTGAGCCGCACCCAGGCCCTGCGCCTGGCGCCGGATGCGTACCACTCCCGGAAAATAAGCAATGAAAAAGTGGCGGAGCTGCTAGAAAAGGCTTCTAAAGTAGATTTCCCTATCATGGTGTTTGTAGGAAACCGGGGGAATATCCAGATCCATACCGGGCCGGTGAAACGGATACTCTGGCACGAAAGCTGGATCAATGTGATGGATCCGGATTTCAATCTCCACCTGGACACCGCCCGCATCCATGAGACCTGGGTGGTGCGTAAGCCTACCGAAGACGGGATTGTAACCTCCGTGGAGGCCTTTAACGATAAAGGCGAGATCATCGTGCAGTTTTTTGGAAAACGTAAGCCGGGACTGCCTGAGCTGGCGGAGTGGCAGGAGCTGGTGAAATCCCTTGAGCTATGAGTAGGGTAGCAATCAGGTCACAGTCCCTTCCCATAGCTCACAGCTAACTGCTAAATTTGATACCTATGAGAAAACTTTCACTCCTGGCACTCTTATGCGGTGCCTTTTCACTCCAAGCCCAGGATATGCCGGCTTACCGGGTTTATAATGCCAAAGGGAAGGCCGTGGATTTTGGTAAAATGATCCGGCAGCTGGAAAAGTACGATGTGGTGCTGTTTGGAGAATACCATAATAACTCCATAGTGCATTGGCTGGAACTGAAAACCACGGAAGCGCTTTATGAAAAGGCGGGTAACCGCCTGATGCTGGGTGCCGAGATGTTTGAACGGGATAACCAGGAAGCCGTAAACCGCTACCTGGCCGGAGAATCCGATGACAAGAAGCTGGCGGAAGAGGCACGTTTATGGAAGAATCATCCTACGGATTATAAGCCCCTGCTGGATTTTGCCAAAGCTAAGAAGCTGCCCATGGTGGCTACTAACGTTCCGCGACGTTATGCCTCCACGGTGGCCCGGAAGGGGGTAGACAGCCTGATCCTGGAACCGCAGGAGAAGGCATGGGTGGTGAAGCTTCCGTATACGGTTACGCTGGAAACCCCGGGATATGAAGAAATGAGAAAAATGATGGGCGACCATGCCGGCGGGAAAGCCATGAATTTTGTGGCGGCCCAGGCCATTAAAGACGC
Source organism: Leadbetterella sp. (assembly GCA_019638185.1). Taxonomy (GTDB): domain Bacteria; phylum Bacteroidota; class Bacteroidia; order Cytophagales; family Spirosomataceae; genus Leadbetterella. The sequence continues at coordinate 47,700 of JAHBUH010000013.1, read as the reverse complement.
TACCATGGCCGAGTCTATCCTGCAGCACCTGGAAGCGGGTAAGCTTTTACTTCATTATCACGGTGATTTTCACAGCAAACAGTACGGCGGGATTTACTGGTACCTGAAGCAGGCGCGGCCGGACCTGAAGGTGGCCGTGATCTCACTGGCGGAGAGTGAAGATAACCGTTTACCGCTGCCGGGAGATTTTGTTAAGACGGATTTTAACCTGGTTATTCCGAAAGATATGACGAAGACGTATTAGGGAGATAGCCCACCGGCTGGTCTTCCGGCCACGCTCTTCCGGCCCGGACTCTCCGTCAATACCTAAAAAGAAAGGTCCTGCGAACACTCGCAGGACCTTTCTTTTTACAGGCAATTTTATTCTGTAATGGCATTCAGTTCCACTTTGATACGGGTATAGTACAGGGTGGTCACGGCCTCAAAGCCGGAGTCTGTGCCTACGATGATCCAGAGGTTTCCCTGGCTGTCGGTTTTACCCGTAAATTCTCCCGTACGGGTAACCAGGGTGTATACCGGTTCGGATTTGCCGTTAGAGACGTCCCCGATGACCTTCATGTCTTCGCCGTTTTGCGACTGGTTTATTTTTGAAATGTTCATCCGGTAATCCCCTGACACGGGATCCAGCACTTTTTTAGGCTCCTGCGTGGCCAGGCCTACGCCCATATAAACGCTGTGGGCAGGGGAGCCTCCCACGCCCACCGAGCCTTCGGCTGCATTGGTAGCGAACCGGATCTCGAACTTCCCGTGGTAGAGCCGGTTAGGTTCAGCCAGCCTGACCTTTTTAGTCAGGTACATGAAGAGGTCATCACTGTGGTTACTGCCCGAGATCCGGATAGCCTTTTTAGTAGTATCCAGCGGAGCGGGCAGGTGGGCATGCGTTACAGAGAAGCCCCAATCTTCTTCCACCCCTTCGGGGTAATCGGCAAACCCGCCGATCCAGTCGGTGACGGAGACATTAAGATTGTCGTCAATGATATACCACATACGGCCCACTTCGTCATTCTTGGAACATGATAAGCTCAACATCACTACTACTCCTGCAATAACTTTTCTCATGATAAATTGTTTGATTAAGATATTACAGAGACCGGATTAGGGCGGTGATGGTTGGAATTCACCGGATCAATACCCCACACTGGTGTTATCTGCCCGGGGGTCAGATGCCCCTTCCAGCATGCCGTCAGGATACACCAGGATACAGTCCATGCGGCCCAGCGTGCCGCCCTGGGAATCCAGGATATAGCCTTTTTTACGCAGCTCGGCCAGGGTTTGATCCGAAAAGGCCCCCTTTTCAAAAACGGTGCGATCCGGAAGCCACTGGTGATGAAACTTATGGGCGTTGACGGATTGCTGCATGGTCATTTTGTGATCAATGACATTCAGGATGGTCTGGAAAATGGAGGTCATGATGGTACTGCCGCCGGGGGTTCCCACCACCATAAAGAGCTTACCGTTTTTTTCAATGATGGTAGGGCTCATGCAGCTCAGCATCCGCTTGCCGGGGGCTATTTCATTGGCGGCATTCCCGATCAGCCCGAACATGTTGGGCACTCCGGCCTTAATGGCGAAGTCGTCCATTTCATTATTCATCAGGAATCCTCCACCCGCTACAATCACTTTGGAGCCGTAGGCCCCGTTAATGGTGGTGGTGAGGGATACGGCATTTCCTTCCTTATCCACTACCGAGAAGTGGGTGGTTTCCATGGACTCGTAGCCGGGGATATTACCGCCCTGTATGTCAGCGCTTTTGGAGGCCATTTCCGGGTTAAAGTCTTTCCAGCGTTCTTTCAGGTAATTTTCAGAGATGAGCTGGTCCAGAGGTACTTTCACGAAGTCGGTGTCGCCCATCCATTTGGCGCGGTCGGCATATACCCTTCTTTCCGCTTCTATCATGACCTGAGCGGTTTTAGCGGAGTTCCAGCCCCACTGCTGCAGGGGGTATTGCTCCACCAGCTTCAGCATCTGGATAAGGGCTATACCCCCGCTGGAAGAAGGCGCCATGGAAACTACTTTATGGCCCCGGTATTCGCCGGTCACCGGCTTCCGCCAGGCGGATTTGTACTGTTTGAGGTCTTCGTAGGTAATGATGCCGCCTCCTTTTTTCATTTCGGCTACCAGGAGGTCGGCGGTTTTTCCGCTGTAAAAGCCTTCGCGGCCTTTATCACGAATTCTTTTGAGGCATTCGGCCAGGTCTTTCTGAACCAGGAGATCGCCTTTTTTCCACTCGGTGCCGTCGGGCTTGATAAAATATTTAAGGTCAGGCCCGTTTACTTCCAGGAAAGTTTTTTTATAGTTATTCAGCCCCCTGGCCTCTCTTTCGGTGAGGATAACGCCCTCTTCGGCCAGGCGGATGGCCGGTCCCAGGATCTTCTCCCAGGCTAATTTTCCCAGTTTGGCGTGCATTTCCACGGTGCCGTCTACTGATCCCGGCACCCCGCTGGCCAGGTGTCCTTTCAGGCTGAGGCCTTCTATGACGTTACCGTCTTTATCGAGGTACATATCGCGGTGAGCCGCCAGGGGCGCTTTTTCGCGGAAGTCAATGGAATGGTAGTTTCCGTTATGCTCACGGATCACGGCAAAGCCGCCGCCGCCGAGATTCCCGGCAAAGGGGAAGACCACTACCAGGGCGTAATGGGTGGCGATGGCCGCATCCACGGCATTACCGCCGGCCTGTAAGATTTCCAGGCCCGCTTTGGAAGCTTCTTCGTGGGCGGAGGCCACCATTCCGTTTTTGCCGAAGACCCCTTTCCGGTCGGAATAGAAAGTCTGGGCGTTTGGATCTTCCACAAAGAGGCTGAAAAGATCTTTTGAAGCTTCTTTTTTAGGAGCGTTTTTACATGATCCTACCAGAAGAAAGGTAATAAAGCAAAATACAAAAAATGAGAATCCGGTTTTCATCAGTTCGGAGGTTTTCCGTCAATCCCTAAAATTGACCGTTGGTTTGTTATAAAAGCGTATTTGGTAAAATAAGGCTTGAAACTACGTATTTTTTGATGACTTTTACAATAAAAAATAGGTAAATGCTTTTTTTACGGCTTACGCTTGAAAGTTTCCGGTTTGCGTGGCAGGCACTGCGCTCCAATATTCTGCGTACGGTACTCTCCCTCCTGGGCGTTACGGTAGGCATTTTTTCCATTATCGGGGTATATACCATGGTGGATTCCCTGGAGACGAATGTGAAAAGCGGCCTGAGCTCTATTGGCAGCCAATCCATTTACGTGGATAAGTTTCCCTGGATAATGGATGGAGGCGATTACCCCTGGTGGAAGTATTTTATGCGCCCTCAGCCCACCTACCGGGAGTTCAGAAACCTGAAAAATACCCTGAGTGAGGCTGATGCTATTATTATTATGGCCTGGAATAGTGCCCTGGCGAAACGGAAAAACAATAGTTACAGCAGCCAGGTGCAGGGCGTGACGTTTGAGTACGATAAGATCAATGAAACGCCCATAGAGAAGGGGCGATATTTCCTGGAGCAGGAAGTGGATGCTGCCCGCCCTGTGGCCATCCTGGGAGTAGATGTGGCTCAGACCCTTTTCGGAGATGAAGACCCCATAAACCAGCGAATTAAGGTAAAAGGGGAGAACTTTACGGTAATCGGTGTAGTGCAGAAAAAGGGTAAGTCTTTAGTGACGGTAGGCAGTAACCCGGATCAGCGGATATTAATCCCTTTCCTGAAGCATAAACGCATGTTCAGCTCCGGAAACCTGACCGGAACTATACAGATCAAAGCAAAAGACGTGGATAATGGCCTGGATAACCTGGAAAGCGAGGTGCGGGGAAGGATGCGAACCCTGAGAGGGCTGAGGCCCCTGGCTGATGATAATTTTGCATTGAACCGGCCGGATGCCCTGGTGGGTTTTATGACCGCTATTTTTTCTTCTATCCGTACCGGCGGTTTTGTGATCGGGCTGTTTGCCCTCCTGATCGGGGGATTCGGGATAGCCAATATCATGTTTGTGTCCGTAAAAGAGCGGACCAATATCATCGGCATTCAGAAATCACTGGGGGCCAAGAATTTCTTCATTTTGTTCCAGTTCCTGTTTGAGGCCGTTTTCCTATGCCTGCTGGGCGGGCTGATCGGCTTACTGCTGGTGTATATGGCCAGCTTTATCCAGCTGGGGGATATGGATATTGTATTGACTACTTCCAATATGATTTTCGGGCTGGTGATTTCCAGTATCATTGGGGTGGTGGCCGGGCTGATTCCGGCCGTACAAGCCGCCAATATGGACCCCGTAATCGCTATCCGCGCTAAGTAGGGGCTTCGAAACAGCACAAACTGCTGCGTTGTTTCGGAGTTCGGCCTCAGTCACATACTTTTCGTATGCTCCTTTGGCCTCATCCTCAACGCCTTGCATTTTGCACTGTTTGGGAACAATTACCCTGGCAGTAGGCAGGGCTTTTTTATACCCATAATTTAGCTGAACATCATTCGCAGGTGCTTTCCGGCCAGTCCGGCGAAGCCGGTGGTCAGGCCGGCTACGAGGGTGACGATGGTCAGGATAAGCCCCAGGCTGGGTACGTGAGCCAGGAAAGCGCTGTTACCGGCAAAAAGGGTTCCGATCTTGTCTACCAGGTTTTCTTTTCCGGAAAAAACCAGGATGAGCGAGTAGACGGTCCATAAGGTAACAGCGGCGGCTGAGGATACGCCAAAGGCCTGGCCGGGTGTTTTGGCTTTCAGGGCGCAGATAAGGCAGGCCACCAGGGGCAGCGCCCACCACGGACCTACCAGTGACCCGATGGCGCCCAGTATGATAATTAAGAGGTAGAGCATCACTTTTTAGGATTAATAATCACGTTTTTCAGGTGTTTGCTAATTTTTTCGTCTTTGGTCTTCATGAAGATCAGCGGATTTAGTTTTCCTTCCGCCCAGCTGTCTATCATGTTATCGTAGTACCGGCTGGAGGGCCGGCCCGACTGTCCGCCCGGATAGAGCCCGTAAGCCCGTGGCCATTCCTTATCCAGTTCCACCACCATACGCCACGAGGGTCCGGTACGGTTAGTGGTGGCGTTTACCGCCTCCCTTCCACCGCCGGTTTTAACCGTGCTGCGGCTAAAGCTTTTAAAGGCGGGTACAAGGTGATTAATGCCCGTATTTTTTATTTTGTACCAGGCCCAGCTATCTTCTGTCATGGGGCCGTGGTACCGTGTCAGCGAGTCCAGCGTGGCCTTAAAGCTGCCTGTGACAATGTAGTCAAAGGTTTCCACGGTGTCTGCTGTGAGCACGTTATCAAACCATTTGGAAGTGGGCTGGGAAGTTACCAGCTGGGCCGTACGGTCATTAGCCGGGTAGAGCATGTTATTATCAATTGGGAAGTCATCGTCCCAGATCCATTGGTACAGTTCCCCCATCCAGGTTTCAAAAATGCTGGCGGCTACCGAGGTAGCCGTGTTTTCCCGGTCCCATTCTTTCAGAAGCCGGATAGAAGGCAGGACATCCGGGGTGGCATGTTTTTCCAGGGTGGGAATAAGCGAAGGCAGCACCCGCTCGGCCATGAGGCTGTAGTTATCGTTCTGGATGCTCCGCAGGCTGTCGGCCGTAGCATTTTTCAGACGGGTGAGGCGGTCGTTTATCCTGCGCCCGCGATAGGCCGGCGCAAATTTCCAGCCCAGGTAGTAGGGATAGCTGGGATCGGTAGAAAACTGGTTAGCCGAGCTCACGAATCCCCGTGGCGGGTTTTTGACGGTAGGGTTTTGCTCATACGGAATGAAGCCCTGCCAATCGTGTTCCGGATTAGTGCCATCCAGGATAAATTTCCCCTGGTCTTTCCATTTCAGGGGCAGTTTGCCGTTTACGGTGATGGCGATGTCATTCCCGTTACTGGCAAATATGAAGTTCTGGGCGGGCGCTGAGTATATGGAGAGCGCCTGCCGGTAGTCGTCATAGTTTTTAGCCCGGTTCAGGGCCAGGAAAGTACCCAGGTCGGAGCCGGCAGTATAAAGCGCTATCCATTTCATGGCATGGCCGGCCGGAGTGTCTGTCCCAAAGTTCTCTTTTTTGTTTTGGTTATATACTACCGGGCCATGGTGGGTATAGATGAGTGTATCTTTTACCACTTTCCCGCTTTTAAACCGGAATTCTTCGATGTAGGTTTTGGTGGGTTTCCACTGGTTATCGTGCCAGTATTCTTTCCGGGTGCCGTCTTTGAATTTCACCTGGTAGAAGTCCATGACATCGCTTCCCACGTTAGTTACGCCCCAGGCCACATCTTTGTTGAAGCCGATCACGATGCCCGGGCAGCCCGGCAGGGCTACTCCGTACACGTTTATGCCGGGTGCGGAAAGCTGCATCTGGTACCAAATGGAAGGAAGACTGAGGCCCAGGTGAGGGTCATTGGCCAGGATGGGCAGGCCGGTGGCCGACTTACTCCCGGAAATGGCCCAGTTATTGGAGCCGATGCCCGGATCAGGCCGGGGAATGTATTGGCTCAGCACCTCCTTTTGCAGGGGCGGAAGGGTAACTTCCGGTGTTTTTACGGGTTCCGGTGTGAAATTCCACGGGGTTCCTGCAGGAATAATGGGCGATTCCACCGTAGGGTAGTCCGGGAAGAGGTCGTTAACGGTGTCTATACCGTAACGGGCCAGTACGTTTGTGAGCCGGAAGTCATCGCTGTGCCCGTTCAGGGTATTGCGCATGTTCATGAGCATCAGGATGGTCTTTAACGGCGTCCATTCTTCCGGCTCGTAGCCCAGGATTTTGTATTCCACAGGCAACTTTTTATAGCTGAGCTGCGAAATATAGGCATTGACCCCCGCTGTATAAGCCGTGAGTATTCGCCAGATCTTTTCATCCTTTTTCTGGTTTTCCATGATCTCTTCCGCAGCGCGGGCCATGCCGAGCCGCCGGTTGTAGCGGTCAAACTCAAAGGCGGTCTCGCCTACTACTTCCGTCAGCCGGCCTGAAGAAACGAGTGTATAAAACTCCATTTGCCAGAGCCGGTCTTTGGCCACCAGGTAGCCTTGGGTGAAGTAGAGGTCTTCTTCATTGGCCGCAAAAACATGCGGCACGTAGTTATTGTCGTAAACTACTTTTACGGGCTCACTTACCCCCCTCAGGAATATCTCTTCTGAGAGATCCTCTTCCTGGGTGGTGTTTTGAAGGAAGCCATGAAAAGGGCTGAAGAACTTGCCGAGGGGCGGAATACTGCCCAGGGGCTTGTTAAAAAAGTAGATAAGCGCTATGGCAACCACGGGGCTCCATAGATATTTCAAAAACTTCATAAGGTCATTCGGGTTGATGTTCTTTTCTCAGCAGGTCATTAACTGTTTTCACCGGGTTAAACGTGATGAGCGGAACTTCCACAAAAAGGGTGTTCCAGTCGGCCATAGCGCCGTTCCACAGACCCGGCAGCTCCTGGGCTTTCAGGGTTTTACCGCTTTGTGATTTTTCAGTAATGAAGCCTGTTTTATCATCACGGAAACCGGGCAGTGCGTAGTACTCTTTCCGGGAATCACGGTAGGAACAGATGAGATCTACCGGGTTAAAATGGGTAGCATTCTCAAAGATGACCTTTTGCTTTTTATTACTGAGGTCAAACTGGGCCGACTCCACCACCTGCAGGGATACGGAGCCGTCGTCATTGGCCACCCAGAAAGGTCCGCCGCCGGGTTCACCTACGTTTTTCACCATACCGCATACGCGAAGAGGGCGTTTCAGCTTGGCCAGCACAAATTTCAGTTTTTCTTCAGCGGGCCACAGCCGGAAGCCTTTCGGCGGATCCACGTTCAGCTCATTTTTCAGGAAACGGGCCGCCTTATTGATCATGAAAACGCTGGGTTCGGGTTTTTCGAGGCGTTTGATGAGATAGAATATCTTTTTCTGGTAGTCCAGGAGCAGCCCGGCCAGGGCTTTTTTATAGGTTACTGTCTCTTCTTTCAGGTGGTCAGGCACCACGTTATCAATGTTTTTAATGAAGACCACATCGGCTTTGATGTCATCCAGGTTTTCCAGGAGGGCACCGTGGCCGGCCGGGCGGAAGAGCAGTTTTCCGGCTTTATCCCGGAAAGGGTTATTGTCCAGGTCTACCGCAATGGTGTCAGTAGAGGGTTTTTGTTCTGAAAAGGTGATGTTATATTTTACCCCGTATTTTTCCTCGTAGCGGGCTTTTACCGCGTTAATCAGCGCGCGGAATTTCTGTTTATGCTCGGGAGAAACGGTGAAGTGCAACCTTACTTTGCCTTTGTTATTGGCATAAAGTGCCCCTTCTACCAGGTGTTCTTCCAGGGCGGTACGGGCACCATCGGGGTAAAGGTGAAATTCCAGCAGGCCTTTAGGCAGGTTACCGTAGTCCAGTCCGCTTTTGCCCAGCAGGGCTTCCAGCTTATTCTGAAGCGAGCCATCCTGCAGGTGGGGGGAAAGGCTGCCGTAGAAGGCAAACTTTTTGATCTCACTGTCATATTGTTCCACAGACTTATCGGTCTTGCCGTCGTCTTTCGCCGCATACAGGGCTTTAAACATACGGCTGGCGGCGCCTGATGCGGGTACAAACTTCACAAGGCTCTTTTTAGGGGCCTGTGCATCAAAGAACTGAATGTAGCTGTTTAACTGTTCATCGGTGAGTCTGAGGATACCGTCGCCAATGGTGGCGGCCTTTACGGCATTAATGTAGGGGAAACCGGTTTTGAAATTTTCAATCTGGTTTTGAATGGTCGTAAGGTCGCTATTGCGGTCTTTTATCTGCTTAAGGTCTTTTTCTGTAAAACTCATTGGGGTCATTTATGATTAAGGAAACCAATTTATGTAAAAACTTATGAAAACCGCAAGCGTTTTGACAAATATTAAAAAAGTTTCGCCTTAGCTGATGTTTTGTCCCCTTACCCGGCAGGAGATTTAACCCTTCACAAAAATGGTATGCGTCAGCTCGTAGCCGGCCGATACGCTGCCCGTTACAGTGGCCAGCTCATTGGTGTAGCCGTCGCCGAAAACGTTATCTCTTTCATTGGTGGTGTCTGCCTGGCCGTGGCTGGCGTATACGCCCTGGGCATAGACCACCTTGCATACTTCAGGCGGGAAAGCGATCTGGGTTACCAGGAGGGAGTTTCCGGACGCGCTGTAAACGTGCACGTGAATATGGGGTGCACGGCCGGAGTACCATCCCGGGAAGATGCTGGTCCAGCCGGTCATCCCGTTAGTGTCCGTACTCTGACGGCCTCTCAGGAAGCTCACGGAAGAGTAATTAGTGGATTGCATCTGGGTGCCGCCGTATTGGGAATAGTTTCCGGCGGCATCGCAATGCCAGATGTCTACCACGGCCCCCTGGATGATCTTACAGCCGTCATTCACGTTCCGGATGTAGATTTTAATGGTCAGGGGAGTGCCGGTTCTGTCTGAAACGATATTCTGGGTGATAAATGAGCCCGGTGATTTGGTGGGAAAAGGGCCTTCGGTTTCGGAATTAGTGACCGAACAACTGGCCGGGGTGACGGTAGGATCAGAGGTAACGCCCGTAGATTCTTCCACCACTGCCACTTCATCGGTTTCACAGGAGTTTAAGAAGGCCAGCGCAGTTACCATTCCGCCTAATGAGCCCAGTCCCTTTTTGATAAAATCATGCCGTTTCATCGTATTCAAATTTTAGTTATTTACCCCAAAAAATTATTTGAGCCCTCCTGGAACGTAGCCGGAGAGGGCTGCTTTGTAACTAAGACGGAAGAACCGGGGGAAATGTTTTCTCCGCTGAGCGGGTATGAGGTGAATGACGGGATTTATGCGGTGAACAGCTCGAAAATCAGTAGCATGGCCCGGTCAGACAGCGCTTCAAATTCTATTTCACCCGGCCGGGAAATGGCCAGGCCATCCCGGGCTTCGAGGAGTTTGTAGTCTACCTCAAACGCGCCTTCGATGACGAAAACGAAGAGGTCGTTTTCGGCGGTAAAGATATCTTCCTCCCGGCCGTCATAGATGCCGAAAAAGGCATGGGCCTGCCCGGAGCTAAACAGGGGGTGCAGAGTATTGACCTGGTGGGTGGGGATAGGAAGGGTGCTGACAGAAGGGAGTGCTTCGGGAAGGTCCTTCCTTTCTATCCCGATCTCCAGGTAGCTGATCCAGTCTTCCGGGTAGGGGTTCAGGATTTCGTAGGATGTGCCGGCGTTTAATGAAGCGCTCAGCAGCTGCCCGTTTTCCACCCAGGCTTCCTGGTCTGCCGTTTTGAACCGGAGCCCACCCAGCAGGGGTAAAAGGAGCACATCGGAGGGCTTTTCTACCGGTGTAGTCACGGATTCTCCGGCCTGAAGGGCATTGTCATTCCATACGGTCAGGGGCGTTAGCGGCTCTTTACCCGGATGCTGATGATTTCCGAAGTTAAAACCGTGGTGGCTTTTGAAGCCGGGTAGGGCAGTTTTGACCCGCTGCCCGGAGAGGAACATCCTGGAGAGGTTAGTTTTCATGGCTGTTTAATGGGTTGATGTGCGGGGCATTTTGTGCTCCAAACTCGTCAAAAAACGGTTTTTCGTAGCTTTTACTGATGGGGATTTTCAGCCCGCCCACCGAGATGATCTTGTTCCTGACGTTTTCTATTTTGTTTTTATTGATGATATACGAACGGTGCACCCGCCGGAAGTCGGTGGCGGGAAGCATGCCGGTGATGGTCTTGATGGTCATCCGGGCCACAATGGGCCGGGCGTTTGCGAGGTGAACCTTCAGGTAATCATCCAACCCCTCTACGGCCAGGATATCTCCGAAAAGCACCTTGTACTGCCGGTAGTCGGCCTTCAGGATCAGGTAGGGGGGCGGGGCCTCCTGCACCCGCCGGTGAAGCATAACCTTTTCAACAGCCTGGAGAAAGCGCTCATAGGTAAAAGGTTTCAGCAGATAGTCGGTAGCATTCAGGTTAAAGCCCTCCACAGCGTACTGGCTGTAGGCGGTGGTGAAAATGACCTGGATGTCTACGGGTAATTTCCGGGCCAGCTCTGTGCCGGTGAGGGAGGGCATGTTTATGTCCAGGAATACCAGGTCTACCGGCTCCTCTGCCAGGAAAGCCAGCGCTTCACCGGTTTTTAGGAATGTTTTTTCCAGCGTTATGCCGGCGGTTTTTTTGCAAAAACTGTCCAGTACGGTCAAGGCCAGCGGCTCGTCATCTATGGCTATCGCTTTTAACATATTCAGAGCGTTATAGTTAGATTCACTTCATAATACCCGGGTTCATCCTGTATGCTCAACCGGTGGGCGTCAGGATAGAGAATGGCCAGTCGTTCACGCGTGTTTTTCAGTCCCACGCCGCCCGCATTTTCCGGGAGGTCATTTATTTTCACTTTCCGGTTATAAACATGGAGATGAAGGCGGGGGGCGTCCATTGCTATCCGGATGCGGATGTCGGATTCTTCCTCGGCGTTAATCCCGTATTTAAAGGCATTTTCTATAAACGATATCAGGATAAGCGGCTCTATCTTTTTACCTGAAAATTCACCCAGGGTTTCATACGTAAGCTTAAAGGCATCGCCAAAGCGCATTTTCTGGAGGTCAATGTAATTCGTGATGTAGCTGATCTCCTTCTCCAGCGCGGTGGATTCGGTTTCCGACTCGTTCAGGATGTACCGCATCATATTCGACAGCTTCACCACGGCATCCGGGGTTTTTTCATGCTGGGTAATGGCCAGGGAGTAGATGCTGTTCAGGGTATTGAAGAGGAAATGGGGGTTTATCTGGGCTTTCAGGTAGGCCAGCTCCGCCCGGGCCCGGGCGGCCTCGGTTTCCTGCCAGCGGCCACTGAGGCTCAGCACAAAAGAGAAAGCGATCATGACCAGGAAGGGGAAGATGTGCTTATCTACCTCCATGAAGAGGTCATACTCATGCTGCCTGTTTTCATTGGGTGGGTAGTGACCCGTCTCCCCGCGGTCCGGCCCGTGCTCCTCCGGCGACCGGCGTCCCGGCGACCGGCGTGCCGGTGGCTGGCGTCCCGGGTACTGACTTTCTGACGACCGATCTCCCGCCTCAGCACGATTCGGCCGGCCATTGGGTGGAAGGTGTTCCTCCGGCGGACCAGGCTGTAGTTCTTTACCTGCCTGTGGCTGTTCCACGTAGGGTTTTTGATCAAATACAGAGGTGTTGAATACCTGGCTGCGGGCATACCGGAATGTTACATACAGCGCGGCCACCGTCAATGCATAGAGCAGGTAACGCTTACGAAAGAAGATCTTCGGAACCAGGATGTAGTAGTTCAGGTAAAATATAAGCAGCAGCAGGGAGTAGCTGATCAGCTCTGCAATGGCCAGCGGGTGAAAAGGGCTGGGGCTTTTGCCCTGGAAAAAGGGAATAAAAGGCAATGAAAGCAGTACCACCACCCCCAATACGTGAAGGAGGGTCTTTTTATGACGGGCTGTAATGCGAATGGGGCGGCCTTTCATGCGTGTAAAAGCGTTTAGCCTTCAGCGATCCACTAACGGCTGAGAGCTTACTGTAACTCACAGCTAAATACGCTCATTCCACCCGGAATCCAAGAAATATTCGGTGAAATCCGGGTTTTTGCAGGTGAAAATCGGGCCTAGCTCTTCTCCGGGCACAGCATTATTCCTGATTTCAGGTCGGGGTAAATTTCTTTATACTTCTGTTTTCCAACAGGGATTTCATTTGTGTAATGGCCACTTTATTCAGTTCGATCAGCCTGTCGCCCGGAGGTAATTCTTTCCGTATCAAAAGTGCATTGATACTCTCCATATTGCTTAATACTACTAACTGCTCCAGGCTGGCATGATCCCGGAGGTTTCCCGGTTTGTCCGGATTTTGCTCCCGCCACTCTTTTGCTGTTATTCCGAACAGGGCCATATTCAGTAAATCGGCTTCGGTGGCATACACAAAATTGGTTTGTGGTCGGGTAATTTCCTTGGGTATGAGGTTTTCTTTGATAGCGTCGGTATGGATACGATAGTTGATTTTAGAAATAGTCCGTTGTATAGTCCATTCCAATTGATTACGGTCACTTTCCTCGTCTTTAAGACGTTGAAATAAAGCTTAAATCCCGATGACACCCAAGAAGCGAACTCAAAAGCTATATCCTTATGTGCAAAAGTCCCTCCATTTTTACCTTGTTTTGAAACGATGCCTTTCGCATGGGTAGCTTCAACCCACTTTGACGGAGAAAGTGTAAATGAATTGCTTCCGGCTTCATATAAAAGGAGTCGAATTCGACCCCTTTAAAAAGGGGATTGTTTAACTGTTCCCAAATTCCTAAAAATTCAATAGTAGTGCGTGAACGCATCCAGTTTTTTACCACATCTTTGGGTTCGGAAGGGTTTTTGTAACGGGCAATATCCGTCAATGAGATATAGTCCTGGAGGTTATCTTCGTAAAGCAGGATATCTACATCCTGAACGGTAATTTTCTTGTTCTTTGCCATGATTTCAGATTTAGTGATAGCGTAGATTTAAGTAAAATAAATTGCTTAAACGGGGTGTAATTTAATGTTTCGCGGAAATTCCGCCCCTCCCCGGAAAATATAAGTAGCAATAAAAGAAAAAAGCCGCTCGTATGAGCGGCTTTCCCAGTTGGCCGACCAGGGCTCGAACCTGGAATAAAGGCACCAAAAACCTCTGTGTTACCATTACACCATCAGCCATTCCTGTAATGTGGGTGCAAAATTATAGGGTAATTTTATATCCTCCAAATACTTTTTGAAAAAAAAGATTAACGGGGTAAGCGGCCGGTGGGTAAGGGCCTGAACGCATGAATTTAAGATGAAGTGGTAGGAGCGGGAAAAACTTTTGGGATGGGTTTGGGCTATGCCCGAATCGTTTCTTAATTTTGCGGTACAAAATAAAGCTCCTTTATGAAGTTCGGTGTAGTGGTTTTTCCGGGATCCAATTGTGAAGATGATACGGTCTTTGCCCTGAAGTATAACCTGGGCCAGGAAGTGGTGAAAATATGGCATAAGGATCATGACCTGCAGAATTGCGATTTTATATTTCTTCCGGGTGGGTTTTCGTATGGCGACTACCTCCGGAGCGGGGCTATTGCCCGCTTTTCACCCGTGATGAACGAGGTGATAGCGCATGCTAACCGCGGTGGCTATGTGATGGGAATCTGTAACGGGTTCCAGATCCTGGTGGAAGCGGGGCTGGTACCGGGCGTTTTATTGAAAAACACGTCTCAGAAATATATCTGCAAAAATATTTATCTTAAACCGCAGAGCAGCTCCGCTCTGCTGACGGCCGGACTGGAAGACCGGGCATATAAGATCCCGATAGCCCACGGCGACGGCCGGTATTTTGCGAATGAAGATACCCTGAAGCTGCTGAATGATAATGACCAGGTGCTTTTTCGCTATTGTGATGAGCTAGGAAATATCACCGAAGAGGCTAATCCTAACGGCAGCCTTCAGAATATTGCCGGGGTGACCAATGCCCAAAAGAATGTTTTCGGCATGATGCCTCACCCGGAGCGGGCGGCGGATAAAGCGGTGGGAAATACGAACGGATTCCTGATCCTGGAGCAAATCCTTAATGTGGTGGCCCGATGACTACACCGTATATCATAGGAATTACAGGCGGCAGCGCTTCCGGGAAGACTTTTTTTTTGAACAGCCTGCTCACCCACTTTAAGACCGATGAGGTTTGCCTCATCTCCCAGGATAATTATTATAAAGAACGTAAGCACGTACCTAAAGACACCAACGGTGTCTTTAATTTTGATGTGCCGGAGTCTATTGATTTCGAGCAGTTTGGCCAGCATATCCACCTGCTGAAGAACGGAGAAAAGGTCATCATGAACGAGTACACGTTTGAGTGCGACTTTGAACCGAAGATTCTTACCCTGCGTCCCGCGCCGGTGATTGTGGTGGAAGGGATTTTTGCCTTTCATGACCCGGTGATCTCGGCCATGCTGGACCTGAAAATCTTTATTGATGCCGTAGAGCATGTAAAGATCCGGAGGCGGATCATCCGGGATACCAATGAACGCCAGTATGACCTGGATTCTATTCTTTACCGTTGGGAAAACCACGTGGCGCCTACTTATGAGCGCTTTATACGGCCTGTCAAACAGGACGCGGATATCATCATTAATAATAATCATGATTTTGAGAACGGCCTGAAGCTGCTCTCTGTCTACCTCAGGAGCTTACTGGAGAAGGAGCCGGCTTAAAAAACCTTCTCGCGCGGTTGGTACGGTGCGTTTCGGGCCCCTAAAAGGTGATCCCGATCTGCCAGCCCCACCTTTGTTTCATGTCTTTCTCAAAGGCAGTGATCACCTCAAACCGCAGGAGTTTAAAGATACCGTCTATGCCATACCCCACCTCCAAGTAATTTTTCTTGGCCGGAGTTTTCAGGTAGTTGATGAAAAGATCTTCTTTCAGGCCGGTAAACCGGGCTATAGGAATCTGGGTCACCAGAAGTTTCCGGAACTCGTTTATGGCGTGGAACTTCACATAAGCGCCGCGGGTGGAGTACCGGTAATAATGATCCGGGCTGATCTGCACCGGCAGGTGGGTGTTCAGGAGGCGATAAAACGAATAGGTGCCGGTGGCGGTTTCCGAGATCTTGACGCTGTTTACATGCTTCATATCCATGAGGTAAAGGCGGGAATCATTCAGAAATGTACCCGTTTCCGCATAGTATTTTAGTTTTACGGAGGGTCCGCTGCTCACCGAATGATCCAGGCCGAAGCTAAGGAAATCATAGTTCACATCATTCATGCCTTTGGTGTAATTAAGGCTGAAAGTGGGCCAGTTGCTGCCTGAATACAGTTTGTGGCCGTTATGGATCTTGTATCTGGCACCCGGGCGGTATTGGAGGGTGTTAGACCAGATGAGGGCATTATGGGGGGTAAAGCCGGTATCTTCCAGTTCTTCGTTAGCCGGCAGGTTAGGGGTGGGCTCGCGTTTCCCGATGGCTATGGGCAGGCTGGCCAGGTTAGTAAGCGGGCTCCGGTGGGCAAATTCCAGTTTAGTGGTGGCGCTGAAGATGTTAGTCCGGGTGTAGTTATAGCCCAGGTAGCCGCCTTCTTTAAGGTAAAGCTGCATCAGGTTAATCTTAAACAGGTTTACCAGGGTATTGGCATAAGCCGGGATGGCCTGAGCGGAGTCATAGGTCTGGGTGAAACTTCCGCCGCCCAGGATCAGGCTGTGACGTTTCTTCTTCACGGTGAGATCAGAAGCGGCCATCAGGCGGTTCATTCCGAAGGAATACCGTACCTTATTGTCGAGGTTAAAGCTCTGCTGCGTTAAATAGTTATTCCTGTTGAAACTGAAGCGGGCCTGGGTGAATATCCCTTCCACCAGGTTATAGTTGACCCCCACAAAAGGCAATAGCGGGGAAGTATAGCTGAACCGGGTCTTTTTACGGATACGGAAGTTGTCGCCGATGAATATTTCTTTCCACAGCGTGTTTTTCTTTGGCCCGGCTTTTTGGGTACTGTCTTTTTCCGTCTTTTGCACCACCCGGATGCTGTCGCCCAGCTTATAGCCTTTCATCTCTTCCACCGTCAGCGGGATAGACCGTACGGACTCCCAGTATTCTGCCGAACGCTTCAGGGCCAGGGAGTCGGTAGAAACGGAATCAATAGTCACGGTGTTCCGTTCCTCTTTTTTCTGAACGGCTTTTTCTTCTTTTTCCATTTGTTTGGCCAGGCGGTTCAGCTCCTTCAGAGTGAGCTCTTTCTGGGTCAGGGAAACGTCTTTACGGGCTTTGGGCTGGGGGGCGTCTTTGGCATCCAGCACCTTCACTTCAGCTACGTACCTGGGATTGATCCGGAGGGCTTTATATTTCGGGCTGATCTGTAATTTTGCGCTGAAATCAAACCCGAAGGGCTTGCCGCTGAAGTCGATCACCTGGCTTACCGGCACCCATACTTCCTGCTGGGGGCTGTAGAGCTGTTTGAGCTTAATGGTAAAGCCCTGGTTAACGGTTTCGGCCTCAATGCTGTGAATACACCAGAGATCGTCAATGATGTAGATGGTGCCGCGGCAGACGCCTGGTCCGTAGCTTTTGGGGATGATCTTTATTTTATTTACGATCCGGCCCCGGTCTTCAAAGTAGCCGAGGTATTCAAAACGGTAATAGGAAAACGCCTTGGGCGAGAGGGGGGATACGAGGTCCAGCTCCCGGGGGATATCGTAGAAGTTAACCAGGTAGAATGCCCCGGTGATATCCACTTCATCCAGGCTGAGCTTTTTAGCCAGTACCCGGGTGACCCGTTTATTCGGCTGGGTGAATTTCAGGTTCAGGAGGGCCTCGGAGATAAAAGGCACGCCTACTTTCACATTGTTCTGCTCCAGTTTTTTCCGGAAAAGCCCGGGTACTTTATTGATGAGCAGGGTATTTTTAACGTAGACATCGGCATCGTAATGGTCTACCTGCTTATCGTGGATCTTGCTCTTGGCTATGGCCTTCCGCATGATGGAGTAGGCGGGGTCTTCATCGCTCCGGCCTATTTTCACCTCCGCCAGCCGGATGGATTGCTCCTGCATGGTGATGTTCAGGGACACCTCCTTTTCTCCCACGTCAGTTTTTTCAATGACCGTTTTGTAGCCCAGGAACTGGAACACCAGTTCGTAAGATCTGCCGGCGGGGAGATCGAGGACAAACTCCCCCTGCTCGTTCGCCATAGTGCCGGTGGTTTCGCCCCTGACCACCACGGAGGCAAAGCTCATGGGCTGGCCGGCGGTATCACGGATCACCCCTTTTACGCGGGTGGCCCATGCCGGCAGGGAACATAACAATGCGAACAGGATAAGTGAGGATGTATTCTTTTTAGGAAGGAGGTAGATAAACTTCATCACGATTTTGGGGTACTTTTATTAATTATTGAACTTTTTGATCGTTTATTTATTATAGTCGGTTAACAGTAAATCTGCTTGAGGGGTATATTTTGACTCAATATGTTGTAAATTTGCCGGCAATAATAGAAAAATGTCAGGAGCTTCTAAAACCATAGCGCTACTTTTAGGCCTTACTTTCTGGTTCTTCCAGTCGTGTAACCGCAAAGGGGTAGTACCCGAACCCGAACCGGAGAAACCCATCAGCACAGATACTACAAAAACACCTGTTAAACCTCGATATTTCGACGAAAATACGTGGATTTATCAGCAGATGACCATTAATTATTTATGGGCGGACAATATGCCTGATGAAGATTCCACGAATAAGGCCCTGGAGCCGCTGGATTACTTTAATTCGCTGCTGAATAAAGAAAAGGACCGCTACTCGTATGCTAAAAATACGTACGGTGAGATAGCGGATTACTGGAACGGCCAGCTGGAGTCTTACGGGTTCCGGTATAAGCGTTTAACCGACAGTTCGGGGTATAAAATGGCGGTTTCACTGGTGCTGAAGGGCAGTCCTGCCGAAGAAGCGGGCCTGAAAAGGGGGGATATCATCACGCGTATGGACGGTGACGCGCCCACTGCAGGAAATACCACCGCCTTACTGGAGAGAAAATCAGCGGCCTTTACGGTGCTTACCCCGGAGGATTCGGTGAAAACCCTGACCATAACAAAACGGAAGTTCCAGGTGGATCCCCTGCAGATGGCGAAGATCATTGAGTGGCAGGGAAAGAAGGTGGGTTACCTGGTGTATACCCAGTTTCTCTTTAATTACGAGCCGGAAACCCGGAAGATCTTCCAGTATTTCAAAGACAATAAGATAGACGAGATGGTCCTGGACCTGCGGTTTAACCCGGGCGGGGTAACGCCTAATGCCGAGGTAATGGCCTCTTTACTGGCCCCTGACCTGGGTAATACGGTGGAGCTTTTTCACGGTTTGACAAATAGCTACCTGGCCAAACAGGCGCAGCAAAACGGCACTGCGTCAGAGAACGGCCGGTATTTTACTAACGAGACCTCCAATCTCTCCAAACTGAGCCGGCTTTTTGTGATTACTTCCAAGTCTTCGGCGTCTTCTTCGGAGCTGGTGATCAACTGCCTGCGTCCGTATCGGCCGGTATTTACGGTGGGTGGAAATACTTACGGGAAAAATGTGATCTCTATCGTATTGGCGGATGAAACCGGCAAATATCCCTTTACCATTATGCCCGCCTGGATGTCTATCCTGAATGTCAATAATGAGTCTACGTACGGAAATAAAGACGGTATACCGGCTAACTATCCTGTAGAAGAAGATATCCTGCCGTACCGCCCGCTGGGTGACCCGTCAGAAACGCTGCTGGGCGCCGCGCTGAAAGCCATCAGCGGGCCGGCGCCGGAAAGCAAAGCCCGGAAGGCGCGGAAGGTTACGGTGCTGGACGGCTTCCATCATTTTGATACCGGTACGGGCTTCCTGGGAGATAAAAGGTATAATCCCTGACCGGGATGTTTTATCATTTATGCAATTTTTAGTTAAACCTACGGTTAATATAGCATTATTACCTAATTTTGAGTGTCACTTTACGATCACATGAAAAAAATTACTTGTACTGTTTTTCTTTTATTATGGGGCGCAGGGCTCTTTGCGCAGGTGAAAAAGGTTAGCACCGCCTATATTTTTGAAGATTATATCTTTGAGAATTATAGCGGGGTGAAGAAACTGAATGAAGAATTGCAGAAAAAGCAGGAGACTTTTCAGACCGAATTCAATAAGATCGCCCTGGAATACCAGGATGCTAACGTGAAATACCAGGAGAGCATGAAGAACATCGCTGCGGAAACCAGCGAGACGCTGAATGCCAAGCTGAAGAAGGTACAGGGGCTGAGGGAGAGCGCTGAAAATTTTCAGCGGGAATCCGAAAAGCAGCTCCAGGAGTTTATGGGTATGCATATAGCCCGGGTGAAGGAGGAAATCCGTGCAGCCACCAGGACGGTGTCGCAGCAGAAGAGCATTACCTATGTCTTTACCCGGAATAAGGCTGACAGCCCCATGAACCCTTACCGGGCCATTCTTTATGCCGACGATACCAAAACCACGAATATCTCGGATGAGGTATTGAAAGTGCTGAATGCCAAGGTGAAATAAGCTTAAGGCGTCAGTATTCTCAGGAAGTGATTATTCAGGTGTTTCCGGATGGCTATCCGGTACAGATCGGCATCTTTTTTCTTCAGAACGTCTACCAGGTCTTTGTGGGAGAGTAAATCACCCCGGACTATGTTTTTCTCCAGCTGGCCGCTCTGGTGAACATATTGAAATATGGGAAAGAGCATTTCCTGGAGTTCCAGGAGGATATTATTTTCCGAGATTTTATACAGCTTACCGTGAAATTTTATCTCATCCTCAATCTCCCACTGATCGGCGCTGTCGCCTGATACGATGGTCCCGGCTATCTGTTCCAGCTCTTCCAGGTCTTCCGCCGTTATTTTGTTTACTATAAAATCAGCCATGCCCACTTCCAGGGCCAGCCTCATCTCAAACAGGTCTTTCAGCGTGGAGCTATCCAGGATAGACGGATGAAAGACCTTGCGGAGCGGCAGAAGCACGTCAGGGTTAGTCAGTAAGGCGCCTTTATGCTTACGCGACTCGATCAGCCCGATGGTTTTCAGCCGAAGCAGTGCTTCCCTGACCACCGTTCTGCTTACCCCCAGGTTACTGGCCAGGTCCAGCTCTTTAGGGAGTACATCTCCCACCTTCATTTTATTCTTCCGGATAAAGTGCATGATCCTGTCTTCTACCTTATCTACAAGGCTGGAAGTGTCTATTTCTTCCCATTTTTCTGAGCGTACGGTGCCGGAGTCGTTCATATTCCTGGATTTTTTATGCAAAAGTATTAAAAAAATTTGCTGAGAAAGTAATATGTCATACATTTGTGAAATTATTATGTATAACATAATTCATTTTTTATGTCCTATATCAAAACCTTAAAGAAAAGTTTTTTGCTCCTTTTCCTGCTACCCTCCGTAGCACTGGCGCAGTCGGTTATCACGGGAAAAATAACTGACGAACTGAAAGCCCCTGTGGTGGGCGTAACCGTTAAAAATCAAAACCTCAGCAAGGCCACTTTCAGTGATGAGAACGGGGTGTTCTCCCTGGAGGCCAACCCCGGTGACCTGCTGGTTTTTACTGCCGTGGGGTATGTGCGGTACGAGATGAAAGTTACCAGCCGGACGGACCTGGAGGTTACTCTGACTTCTGATCAGACGGCCCTGGAGGAAGTAGTGGTGCTGGGATACGGAAGTATCAAAAAGTCGAACCTTACCGGCTCTGTCTCCCGGCTGGATAATAAGGTGCTGGCTACGGGTGTACGGTCTAACCCGGCATCTGCCCTGGCAGGTACTATTTCCGGGCTGCGGGTACAGCAGACGTCAGGCCGACCCGGAGCAGTACCTAGCATTGTGCTGAGAGGCGGTACCACCTATAATGGCGGCGGCTCACCCCTGATCATTGTAGACGGGCTGGTCAGAGGCAGCTTCAGCGATATTAACCAGGATGACATTGAGTCTATTGATGTATTAAAGGATGCTTCGGCCACTGCCATTTACGGTGCGCGGGCCTCTAACGGTGTGATCCTGATCAATACTAAACGGGGAAAGGAAGGAACCTCCAATATCACGGTTAAATCCAAGACCGGGATGGGTTATGCGAATTTGCCCTTTGAATTTCTGGGGGCGGAAGATTACCTGTACTGGTCCCGGAAATCAGTGCAGACCTCGGGCATTTACCAGCCTAACCAGTTAAACCAGCTGACCGCCGTGGGGCCGTTCGGAACCGGGAACCGGTATAAGGATGCCAGCGGCAATATCCTGGACGGGAATATGGTAAATACAGCGGTATGGAGTACCATGTTCCTGGACGATACGAACCGCGAGCTGCTGAATACCGGCCAAGGCTGGAAAACCATGACCGATCCCGTTACCGGCAAGGAGCTGATCTATAAAGATTTCAGTTATGCCGATTACGCCCTTCGGCCCAGGGCCCTTACGCAGGATTATAATGTGGCCATGCAGGGCGGAAATGATAAAGGGAAATACTATGCCAGTGTAGGAAAATATAACGAGGAAGGATTACCGATCAGCACCTTTTATGACCGCCTTACCTTTATTTTAAACGGGGATTATAAAATCAAACCCTGGTTAACGTCTTCTTCCGGGCTGAATTTTGCCAATACCAAATGGCGGGATGCTATAAACGGCGAAGGGAATTACATGACCCGGGCGCTGGGTGCGCCTCCCACCATGCGCGGTACGAATGCTAAAGGTGACCTGTTGGTAGGCCGGGATTACCTGGATGGCAACCCGGCCGTGACGGTAGATAAGTTCATTCGCAATAACCTGAACCATAAAATCACTTTTTCACAGGCGCTCGGCATTAACCTGCTGAAAGACCTTAACCTGAGGGTCAGCGCTAACTGGTTCCTGGATCAGACCCAGCAGGAATCTTTTAACAAAGACTACCAGTCGGGCCCCGGCAATGTGGTGAGAACCCGGAACTCCTCCGCCAGTTATGGTAAATCGTTGAACCAGACCTACAATGCCGTGCTCAGCTATAAAAAAGCACTGCTGGAAAAACACTATGTGGATGCCATGGCCGGCTGGGAATTTATGGATGCTTATTCCAACGGATTTTCAGCCTCAGGCAGCGGGGCTCCTACAGATGATTTCATGGATCTGCAGCTGACCAGCCCGGATGCCAACCGCCGCAGCATCGATTCCTACCATAGCCGTTCCCGGATAAATTCGTATTTCGGACGGATCAATTACGATTATGACATGCGCTACCTGATGACCCTGACCGTACGCCGCGACGGCTATTCCACGCTTCTGAATAACCGCTGGGGTACTTTTCCCGGGGTATCTCTGGGCTGGAACCTGCATAAGGAAAATTTCTTTGGCAGCACTATAGGCGCGGGTAACGTGGTGAACACGCTGAAACTGAGGGCCAGTTACGGTGCAAACGGAAACGTAGGCGGCATAGGCACCTACACCCTGCAGGGCGCTTACGGTACTTCTCCGTACGGCGGTACCGTGGGGTATACCATGTCCAGCCTCAGTATTCCTAACCTGAGATGGGAAAGCCTGATCACCAAGGAAATAGGGCTGGAAACCCGCCTGCTGAACCGGGTGGACCTGGGGATAGCCTATTATCACCGTACTACCTCTGACAAGATCGCGAACCTGACGCTCCCGTCTTCAGCCGGCTTTACCACCATTACCACGAATAACGGGGATATGCAGAACCAGGGGGTGGAGATCGATCTGAATTACCAGGCCATGCGGAGCAAAAACTGGGACCTGTCTTTCACCTGGAATACGGCTTATAACCGGAACAAAATCCTGAAACTGCCTTCTAACGGCGTGGAAAATAACCGCCAGGGCGGATTCCAGGTGTATGACCCCAAAACGGGTGAGCTGGTATGGGTAGGGGGCTTCCAGGAAGGACAAGACCCTAACGTGGCCTATGCTTATGAAGCCGTGGGGATTATCCGCACCCAGGAAGACCTGGACCGCTATGCCCTGCAGCTACGTGACCTGATCGGTGCCAGAACCCTCGTACACCCGGATGTATTTAAGGATATGACCGCGGCCCAGAAAAACCTGCATTACCCGTTGGCCCTGGGTGACGTGATGTGGCGGGATGTGAACGGCGACGGCATCATTAATTCCTATGACCGTGTGTATATGGGTAACACCGTACCCCGGTGGACCGGCGGATTCGGGATTTACACCCGCTGGAAGGACTTCAGCCTGAACAGCCGCTTTGACTATGCCCTGGGATATGTGGCCTATGACGGCCCCAGGGCCTGGTTCCTGGGCATGATGCAGGGAACTTTCAATACCACCACCCAGGTGTTTGATACCTGGACACCGGAAAACCCGGATGCCAGATACCCTACGTACTACTGGGCTGACCAGCTGTTTAAAAACAATACCAGCCGCGAAAGCAGCATGTTTTATAACAAAGGCAATTACCTCTCTTTCCGGGAAGTGTCTTTAGCCTACAAGCTACCGTCAAAAATGGCCCGGCAGCTTAGAATGGAAGATCTGAGTGTGTCCGTAACCGGGCAAAACCTCCACTACTGGACTAAGAATACGCTCTTCTCGGCAGAAAGCGGAAGTGTGGGACAAAACGGAGGCGGATACCCCCTGCCCAGAACAGTGATCTTTGGTATTCAATTAACTTTCTAAAGAATTTCGGTTATGAAAAGAATCATTTCAATAGTTGTATTAAGCACCTTTTTACTGGTATCCTGCGACCAGCTGAGCCTGGATCTGGCGCCGGAAGATTATTTTGCCAGCGGCAGCTTCTGGAAAAACGAGAGCCAGGTACAGGGCGCCATGGTGGGCCTCCATGCCCAGCTGCGGGGCCAGCAGAACGTGTTCTGGAACCTGGGAGAGCTGCGGGGCGGAACCCTGCGTGACGGTACCAGCTTTACCGGCACCGCCTCCCTGAACTCGGCCTCCATTATCACCCAGGATATCCGCGAAAGTGCCCCGGGCTATAGCTCCTGGGCCGGCTTATATGCACCTGTTTTCCAGGTAAATAATTTTATCTACCAGGTGGAGAAAGCTGATTTCCTGACTCCGAAACAAAAAGGCTATTACCTGGGTCAGGCGTATGGCATACGGGCATTTTATTATTTTTACCTGTACCGCACGTTTGGAAGGGTGCCCCTGGTGACCGAGCCCAAAGTGGCCATCAGCACGCCTTCCTCGGCAGAAGAAGCCTACACGGCCAGAAGCAAAACCGAAAAGGAAACGCTGGACCTGATCAAGGCCGACCTGGATAAATCAGTAAGTAATTTTTCAGAAGATTATACGGTGCTGGCCCAGAAAGGGCAGTGGTCACTGGCCGCCTCCCAGATGCTGAAAGCAGAAGTGTACCTGTGGTCAGCGAAAGTGAATACCGATGGTCAGGCACCGGCTAGTACCGCCCAAGACCTGCAAACGGCCAAAGCGGCCGTGGAGGCGGTTATCCCGAAGTTCAACCTGGTGAATAATTACAAAAGCGTATTTACCTCGGCCAGTGTACCCGCATCGAAGGGAAACAGCGAGATCATCTTTACGCTGCGCTACCAGGCCGGAGAAGCCACTAACTTCTTCAATAATTTCCTGTACGCGCAGTCGGATGATATCTCCGGTTACGTGGATGAAAACGGCACGGCTATTCCGAATGACCCGCTGCAGGTAGCCGCCAGCGGTTCCATTATCCGGTATGAATACAAGCCGGCCCTGTATAAACTGTACGATAAGGCAGACCAGCGGGCCAATGCCACTTTCATGAATTTTAACAAAGGCAGCGTCAGCGCCGTAGTGATGCGGAAGTTCCTGGGAACCCTGGTAGAAGGAATCCGGAATTATTCGGATGACTACCCCGTGTACCGGTCTGCCGATGCTTACCTGATGCTGGCTGAAATTAAAAATAAGCTGGGACAGGACCCCACCGCTGAGATCATGGCAGTACGGAACCGGGCCTATAACGGCGCTGCCCCCCAGTTTACTAACGGCACCTTTGAGGCGAACGAGCTGGCTATTTTTTACGAGAGAACCAAGGAGTTCGTATCGGAAGGGAAGCGCTGGTTTGACCTGCGCCGTATGCAGGATGGTAGCGGGCTGCCCCTGGCTTTCCGTACCGATCTGCCCCTGGTAGGGGTGCTGCAGAATACAGCAGGCCAGCGGCATAAGCTGCTCTGGCCCATAGACCTGAATACCATGTCATCAGATCCGAAACTTACCGGAGATCAGAATCCCGGATATTCCGGCACATAATTTCTTATTTTTGAATACTAATTTTTAAAAGTAATGGTAGAGACCAGAATAGAAGGTTTGATAGCCGCACCCTTTACCCCGTTTGATGTGAACGGAGACATTAACCCTGCCCTCATACCGGCCTACTATTCTTTCCTGAAACGGAACGGCGTAAAAGGGGCATTTATCTGCGGTTCTACCGGTGAAGGCGTTTCCCTGACCTTTCGGGAGAAGGTGACGGTAATGAATGAATGGGCTGCCCTGACCCGGAATGACCCGGATTTTTCCCTGATCATGTTCCTGGGCGGAACTAACCTGAGAGAATGCAAAGAGCTGGCCGCCCTGGCAGCGGAAGCAGGCGTGGATGCCATTTCATTTACGTCTCCGTTTTATTTTAAGCCGGCTAATGCGGCCCAGCTGGCCCGATGCTGCGCCGATGTGGCCTCCGCAGCTCCTGACACCGCCTTTTATTATTATCATATTCCCGTGCTCACGGGGGGGCATTTTGCCATGATTGAACTCCTGAAGGAAGTAGACGGGCATGTACCAAATTTCAGGGGGATCAAGTATACCCATGAGGATTTTATGGATTTTCTTTCCTGCATCAATTTTGCTAACCGGAAATACGATATGCTCTGGGGGCGGGATGAAAATATGTTATCTTCCCTGATCCTGGGTTCGCGGGGGGCGGTAGGCAGTACCTATAACTATGCGGCTCCTTTGTATCATCAGTTGATCAGTGCATATGACCGGGGGGCGTTTGAAGAAGCGAATGCCTGGCAGCAGAAGGCCATCGATATGATCATGCTTCTGGGGAAATACGGGGGGATTGCCGCAGGCAAGGCCTACATGAAGCTGGTGGGGATGGACTGCGGTGAGTTCCGGCTGCCTGTCAGTAACATGAGCGCAGAGCGTTTCCAGGCCTTTTCCGAAGAGGTAGCGGCACTGGATTTTGATACGTTTAAGTCGGTAAGCGGATGAAGCTTTTGATGATCATGGGGGTATTGATTTCAGCATGCAGCCAGGGACAGGATCTCCGGTGGAGTACCCCGTTTTCCCTGCCTGCGCAGGAAAACGGTGCCGCCCACCCGGGTGTGGCAGGCCCGATGACCGGTGTGATCGGCGACAGGCTGGTGATAGCCGGCGGTGCCAATTTTCCGGAAAAGATGCCCTGGGAGGGAGGGCGTAAAGAATATTCCCGGCAGGCCTATGTTTACCGGATAAGTGACGGGGTCTTCCGGCTGGTTCACCGGCAGGTATTGGAAACCGCGGTTTCTTATGCCGGGAGCTGTACGGCAGGCGGAGCCCTTTATGTGGCCGGGGGAGAAAACAGCCGGGGGCCTGTCAGCTCCGTGATGAGGATCAGCTGGCAAGGGGACTCGCTCGTCACCGAAACCCTGCCCTCTTTACCGCTGGCACTTACAAACGGCAGCCTGGTGTGTGCTTCGGGGAAATTATATTTTACCGGCGGAGAAAACCGGGACCGGGTATCGGATAAGATATACGAATTTGATTTGTCAGGTACCAGGCAGTGGCGGGAGGCTTACCGTTTACCTTACCCGGTGACGAATGCCGTGGTGGTCTCGGATGGTCGGGATAAGATCTACTTGGCCGGCGGCAGGAAGCGGAATGAAAACGGGATAAGTACTTTTTACGATCAACTGCTGGAGGTAGACCGCGCGTCAGGCGATGTCCGCAGCATAGCCACGCTTTCGGCGCCCGCGGCGGCGGGTACCGGGGTATGGGATCCCGCGGGGAGTATCCTCCTGTTTGGCGGCGATACTGGCGAAACTTTCCACCGGGTGGAAGAACTGCTGGCCGAAATAGCACAAACCCGCGATCCGGCCCGGAAAAAAGAATTGGATGACCGGAAGGCAGAAGTGCAGCGGTCGCACCCCGGATTTTCCCCGGCCTGCCATAAATATGACCTGAAGAAGAAAAAATGGTTTCCGCTGGCACCCATTAGCGGCGCCAGCCCGGTGACTACTACGGCACTTACTTACGGTGACCTTATTATTATCCCGAGCGGCGAGATAAGGGCCGGGGTACGAACTGACCAGGTTCTGGTCGCTAAAAAGGAGAACAAACATGAGAAATAGCCGGTTTTATCCCTGGGTAGTGGTAGGGCTGCTGTGGGTGGTAGCGCTGCTGAATTACATGGACAGGCAAATGCTGTCCACCATGCGGGAAGCCATGCAGGCCGACATCAGCGAGCTCCAAAAAGCAGAGGCCTTCGGGGTGCTGATGGCTGTATTCCTATATATCTATGGCCTGATGAGCCCGGTGGCCGGGGTCATAGCTGACCGGGTGAACCGGAAGTGGCTCATCGTGGCCAGCTTATTTGTATGGTCAGCCGTTACTTACAGTATGGGTATGGCCGTAAATTATGACCAGCTGCTGGTGCTGAGAGCCATCATGGGCTTCAGTGAAGCGCTGTATATCCCGGCGGCCCTGGCCATGATAGCAGATTATCATACGGGCAGCACGCGGTCACTGGCGGTGGGGATCCACATGACCGGCCTTTACATGGGTCAGGCACTGGGTGGCTTTGGTGCCACGGTGGCGCATGAATACGGCTGGCACAGCGCTTTTCACTGGTTTGGCATTGCGGGGGTAGGATATGCCCTTATCCTGGCCCTGTTTCTCCATGAAAAAAAGCGGGTGATACCTGTGGGATCCGGTGCGGTCGGCCCTGCTAAAATCCCTTTCCTGAAAGGCTTGGCCGGCCTTTTTTCCATGACAGCCTTCTGGGTTATCCTGTTTTATTTTGCGGCCCCCAGTCTTCCCGGCTGGGCCACTAAAAACTGGCTGCCTACGCTCTTTGCTGACAGCCTGGGTATCCCCATGGCGGAAGCGGGGCCACTGTCTACCATCACTATTGCCGTTTCCTCGTTTGCGGGGGTGATCCTCGGTGGCATTTTAAGTGACCGCTGGGTAGCGGCTAATGTACGCGGCCGGATCTTCACCAGCGCCATCGGGCTGGGGCTCACCATTCCTTCCCTGATACTGCTGGGCATGGGAGATAGTTTTATTACCGTAGTGGGTTCCGCCATACTTTTTGGAGTGGGTTTTGGGATGTTTGATGCGAATAATATGCCTATCCTCTGCCAGTTTATCCCCTCCCGCCTGCGTGCCACGGCCTATGGGTTCCTGAATATGGCCGGTGTGTTTTCAGGAGCGCTGGTCACCCAGGTTTTGGGCCGGTTTAAGGATGACGGGCATTTCGGCGCCGGTTTTTCCATCCTTTCGGTGATCGTGGCGGCGGCGTTGATCTTGCAGTTGATGGTGTTACGCCCTAAAGTAGTAGATTATGGTGAATAAAGAATACCTGGAATCCCTCCGGGATTTTTACAAAAAGCAACTGCTGGAAGACACGGTGCCTTTCTGGTTTACCCGCTCGTATGATCATGAATACGGGGGCTACCTGCTGATGCGGGATCGTGACGGCAGCCTTTTGGATACCGATAAGGCCGTATGGATCCAGGGGCGGGCCTGCTGGCTGCTGTCTACGCTCTACAATACCGTAGAAAAGCGTCCGGAATGGCTGGAAGGCGCACGCCTGGGATATGAATTTCTCCGGGATAAATGCTTTAACCGGGAAGGAAAGATGTACTTCCATGTAGACCGGGCCGGAAACCCTCTCCGCATGCGGCGTTATTTCTTCTCGGAGACCTTCATGGTGATTGCCTGTGCAGCTTATGCCAAAGCCTCGGGTGACCCGGAGGCGGAAGAAACGGCCCGCCGGCTTTTCGGTGTATGTATGGAGTATGCGTCAGGAATACGTATTATGGAGCCGAAGTTTGAAGAAACCCGGCCTTCCAAAGGAATAGGCATTCCAATGATCATGATCAATACCGCCCAGCAGCTTCGTGAAACCCTGGGTGATCCCCGCTGTGACGAGGCCATCAGCGGATGGATCCGGGAGATTGAACATGATTTTGTAAAAGATGATATCCGCTGCGTAATGGAGCAGGTGGCACCGGATGGAAGCATTCTGGATCATATAGACGGAAGAACGCTGAACCCCGGGCATGCCATAGAAGGGGCCTGGTTTATCCTGCACGAAGCCCTGTACCGGAACCGGGATCCGCAGGGAATAGCCCTGGGATGCCGCATGCTGGATTACATGTGGGAACGGGGATGGGATACGGAATATGGCGGTATTCTTTACTTCCGGGATGTATACCATAAACCGGTGCAGGAATACTGGCAGGATATGAAATTCTGGTGGCCGCAAAATGAGACCATCATCGCCACCCTGCTGGCCTACCTGGCCACCGGGGAGGAAAAATACAGGGAAATGCACCGCCGGATACACGAATACGCCTACGGGCATTTTCACGACAAGGAACAGGGAGAATGGTTCGGTTACCTTCATCGCGACGGGCGCATAGCCCAAACGGCCAAGGGAAACCTGTTTAAGGGGCCGTTTCACCTGCCGCGCCAGGAATGGTATTGCTGGAACATTTTAAACCGTTTCCTGGAAGAATGAAGCGTAGAACTAATGAGAGAAATAGAGATGCTATAACCTGATTTACAATGAAAAAACTTATTTTAACTTTTTGCGCCCTGGCCTTTGGCCTTTTCAGCTTTGCCCAGGAAACCACCGTTTTTAAATCCGGAGAAGACGGCTATGCCAGCTACCGGATTCCTGCCATTATCCAAAGCCGGCAGGGTGAGCTGATCGCCTTTTGTGAAGGCCGGGTAAATGATTCCGACGACTTTGGCAACATAGACATTGTTTACAAAATCAGTAAGGATGGAGGTAAAACCTGGGGTGCACTGAAGGTAGTGGCTGACTATGACAAGCTCCAGGCCGGTAATGCCGCCCCGGTGACCGACCTTCTGGATCCGCAATACCCCAAAGGCCGTATTTTTCTTTTCTACAATACCGGGAATGACCATGAAGGCGAGGTGAGAAAAGGGAAGGGACTGCGGGAACTCTGGTACATTACCTCTACGGACGGGGCCCAGACCTGGTCGGAGCCCGTGAATATCACCGCTCAGGCGCACCGGCCTAAGCAGCCCCAGCTTAACCCGGCGTATAATTTTAAGGAAGACTGGAGAACCTACGCCAATACCCCCGGGCATGCATTTCAGTTTATAGCCGGGCCTAACAAAGGCCGGATCTATGTGGCGGCTAACCACAATGCAGGTGACCCCCGGCCCGCTAATAAAGACTGGAACGCCCATGCCTACTATTCAGATGATCACGGAAAGACATTTAAGTTAAGTGAAAATGTGCCTTTTCCGGGAACAAACGAGTCTATGGCCGCCCAAACCGGGGAAAACAGCGTATACATGAGCTCGCGGAACCAGCAGCTTACACCGCGGCAAAGGGTGATCTCGGTATCTCATGACGGCGGCCAGACGTGGGTGTCGTCAGCGCCCGACCCTAACCTTCCGGACCCCGTTAACCAGGGCTCCGTGCTGTCCTGGAAGAAAGGAAAAGGCTTTGTACTGGCGCATCTGAATGCCGCTGATGAAAAGAACCGGAATAACCTCACTCTCCGTCTTTCTGCAGACGGTGGAAAAACCTGGTACTCTAACCGGCTGATCGCCAAGGCGCCGGAAGGGTACAAAGGTGCCTGGTCAGCCTATTCGGACCTGGTGCTGATGAAGAAAAATACGCTGGGCATCCTGTATGAAAAGGATAACTATAAGGAGATCGCATTCCTGGCGCAGAACATAAAATAGCGGCCATTTCCGGAACGTTCCGGCTACCGGTTTCAACCGGTAGCCGGATCCCCCGCCGGATCGCGATCATCCAGGAAGCATCCCCATCAGTTCTTCCGGAGTAGCGGCTACCTGTACCTTATCGCGGTTTTCCTTTACCAGAAAGCCCTCTTCTACCATTTTATCCATCTGGGCGATCAGCGGATCATAGAACCCGCTGGTATTTAAAATGAAGACCGGCTTATGGTGGAGGCCCAGCTGGGTGTTCGTGAGGGATTCAAACAGTTCGTCCATGCTGCCGTAGCCGCCGGGAAGGGTGATGATGATATCGGCCAGTTCTTCCATAAGGGTTTTCCTTTCCTGCATACTGTTTACCACACGGAGTTCTGTGCAGCGACGGTTAGCGATCTCCCGGTCTATCAGCCGCTGCGGCATTACCCCCAGCACCTGTCCGCCGCGGTCCAGCATGGCATTGGATAACGCCCCCATGAGGCCTATATTCCCCCCTCCGAAAAGCAAGGGGTAGTTTTTTTCGGCCAGTAGCTCGCCCAGGCGGGCAGCAGCTTTGACGTAGATATCGGAATTCCCTGAGCGGGAACCGCAGTAGACGAGAACGGATTTCATATTCTTTTCAGGCAGGGCAATTAAATTTTCCCAAAGTTAAGTTCCGCCGGGCAGGATATCAACGTATATTTATCAGCGGTTTTGCAATGACTTCTTTTCAGGATGGAATTTTTACACCAATGAAAAATTTAATTTTCCTACTCCTCTTATCCGTTACTACTTATGCCCAAACGCCCGGGTACAAAAGCTGGAATCCGGCTGCCGGAGATGTGTATGCGCTGGAAGGGCAGGGCTGGAAAAATGGGGAAACTTTTTATGACCGGCTGCCGGCGTCTGCTAAACAAACGGTCCGGAAAGAGGTGTGGGGGCTGTCGAAAAACAGTGCCGGCATGCAGCTGCACTTTGTGA
The DNA here is from genome assembly GCA_019638185.1 of Leadbetterella sp. GTDB lineage: Bacteria > Bacteroidota > Bacteroidia > Cytophagales > Spirosomataceae > Leadbetterella. Next base: position 15,511 of record JAHBUH010000013.1, on the reverse strand, counting down.
CCAATGCCCGCGAAGTGCAGATCAGATACGGGGTGGCCGGTTCTTACGAAATGCGCCACATGCCCGCCACCGGTGTAAGCGGCGTAGATCTGTATTTCAGGGGAGAAAATAACGCGATGCAGCGATTACGCCCCGTTTATTCCTTCGGCGATACCGTGAAGTATGTGTACTCCCACCTGGAAACCGCGGCGCGCTATCACTATACGCTTTACCTGCCCCTGTATAATTCGGTGAAATGGATGGAGATCTCGGTGCCGGAAGACAGTTATTTTGAGCCTCTGCCCGTAAGGCAAAAGCCCATTGTGGTGTATGGAACTTCCATAGCCCAGGGGGGCTGCGCCTCACGCCCGGGACTGGGCTGGACCAATATCCTGAGCCGCATGAACGATAAGCCCCTGATCAACCTGGCCTTTTCCGGTAATGGCAAGATGGAGCCGGAACTGGTGGATATGCTGGCCGAATTAGATGCATCCCTGTTTATTATTGACTGCCTCCCGAACCTGGCGGTAGGCACTGACTTGTCTGCAAAAGTAAATTATGTGGTAAGCACCCTGCAGCGCAAAAGGCCCGGCGTACCGATCCTCTTTGCGGATCATTGCGGCACACCCGTGGCAAATGACAACGGCGGTAATGAAAAAATCAGGACCCTGAACAGACAGCAGAAGAGTATTGTGGACTCCCTGATACAGAAAGGAAAGAAGAATCTCTATTATCTTACCCAAAATGAAATCGGGCTCACGGAAGACGACGTAGTGGATTTCATTCACCCCAATGACATCGGGATGATGCGTTATGCCGAAGCCTACTACAGGAGAATAATGGAGATCATGGATTAAAATGACGATGAACGATAAACAAAAAACTATCCGGACAGCCGGCCTGGTGGTGGTCAGGGACAATAAACTGCTATTGGCTTACAGTAAAAACAAAAAAGCCTGGTACCTTCCCGGCGGAAAGGTAGATGCCGGAGAAACTTCGTTGCAATCCCTGCAAAGGGAGATTTGGGAAGAACTTACCCTCCGGATTGAGGAGGCAGACCTGAACTACTACTGCCATATCACGGCACCGGCATACGGGGAAAATGTAAATATCCTGATGGAACAGGATTGTTACCTGCACACATTACAGCAGGACATAAGCCCTCGCAATGAGATCGGGGCCGTTCGCTTTTTTAACCCCGCCAGCTACGCCGGTGAACCTGCGCAGGTGGTGGGTGTGCTGGAGATATTCCGGAGGCTGGTGGCGGATGGATTGCTGACGTGAAGTTATAGAAAATTGTAAACAAATATAATTCTGACATATGGATGCCAAAGCATTTGCTGAACAATGGGTCAATTCCTGGAACTCCCATAACCTGGAAGATATTTTAAGTCATTACGCTGAGGACATTGAAGTGACTACTCCCATGATAAAAATGGCGTTAGGTTCGGGTGATGGCACACTGAAAGGAAAGGAGGCTGTTTCAGCGTACTGGGGGAAGGCCCTCGAAAAAATTCCTGATTTACATTTTGAGCTTTATGAAGTCACACAAGGTATAGATTCCATTGCGCTGTATTACAAATCGGTGATGAATAAGAAAGCTATAGAAGTTATGTTTTTCAATGATGAAGAAAAAGTATATAAAATGTATGCGTTTTATACAGATTGAGTGATAGGGTCCGGGGCGGAAACCCTGCCGGAGTGCTTAACCTTTCATGATCATATCATAAGTAATTCCTACTACAATGACTATAATCTGAAAGGTTATCATTCCGAGGGAATAAGCAAAAAACGCCTTGAAGTAGTTTTTTATCTTTTTCCCGTAGAACTGCCCGATGCCCCAGCCGATGTAGAAAAACGCAAGGATAAAAGTTACCGTCTCATTAATAACGATCATACCCGGAAAGAGCCCGTTTAAAATGGATTCCAAAGAGAAAAGGAGCATGCCTTCGGCCATTACGAAACAAATCACCACACAGGTTTCGTAAAAATTGTAGTTACTTTTCCTGAACAGCAGCCGGGTCCAGCAGGTGATAGGCAAGATCAACAGGAGATTGGAGTAGCCGTAATTATTTTGTACCCAGTTCATGATCTCAAAGACGCTGGAATTTCCGTAGTCTTTCTTTAATTGATCATTATAGGGTATATCGGTCTTAAAATAGTGGGAAATCAGGGTATAAATTACGGAAGTAAGAATGAGAAAGGTGATGGGCTTGGTTATTTTCTGTCGGTTCCGGGTGATGTATTCCCGGATGACCTCCCCGGGGTTAACCAGTAGTTCTCTGAAAGTAAAAATAAATCCGTTTTCGTAGCCCACTAAACTCAAAAGCTCCTGGATTACATAATTCCGGTCAATTTTTTTGAGCTCCCGGGCCTGCCCGCAGGAGTTACAAAAATCACCTGTAACAGCCTCATTGCAATTCCCGCACTTTTCAGTCATCCTATTTTCCGGCTTTTAATTCCTTATCACAAAGCTATTCATTCTCCGTAGATTATCTGCAAAATCTCAGCGGATTTTCGCCCGCCTGATGCCCATTTACGGGCAGTTACTTTCCGAGAGGGCGCTGAACCGCCAGCTCCAGGAAAAAGGGTAAGGTAGGGTTATCCTTAAAGTTTTGTCCGAAATGTTTACCTGCTGTAAAATAAACATTCCAGGATTTAACAGATAAGTTTGCTCTAGTACCCAACTTAAAATTACCTCCTGTTTTCCCATACCAGCCGTCTGTGATTTCCGGGTAAGATTCCTTTAACAGCCGGTGTTTTATATGGGTGGCTATGGCGCCGTCATAGTTGGCTAAAGCCATAATGCCCCATTTAGGCTTCAGGTAACCCCATAAGACCGTTACATCTGCTGCTACATTGTACATCCGGGCCAGGGGCGACGCGTGCCTGCGAAGAATAAAGGCAGGCCTGACCGACAAAGAGAGATTTCCGCGGTGCCATAATTCGGCCTGTACGGATGTACGCCATTTCCAGTCGTCAGCGATCTCCGAGCCGAAGGGCAGGGAAAATTCCGTTCCGATAGCCGCCGGGATAGAACCGCTGCGGAACAGGTATCCGTAGGAAACGTTATAGTAAAAGTTATAATCTGCGCCGAAGCCTGCCGCCACCAGGTGCCGTGGGCTGTCTTTGGCCCGCCAGTTGATGTCCTGTGCGGATAAGGATGGGTGCAGAAGAAAAGTGAGTAAAACGGTTTTTAACAGGGTTTTCATTTCATTTGGTTTAAATAAGTTAATGAATAAGGATAGTAATCGGCCCAGCCGAAGTGAAGCACCTCGTGCCCGGAGTTCCGGATTAATTTAAGCTCGGCGTCAGGATAGGGGGAGGAAACGGTTTCTGCCCAGTTTTTCCCATAAGCGGTATTGAGCTCACTGTACAGGAACAGGATTTTGGGTTTGAACAAATGAAGCCGGGTAGTGAAATCAAAGCCGTACTTTTCCGCATTCTCAATCAGGGTTTTAAAAGATACGGCACCGCTTCGCCAGAACGGATAAATCCCTGCATTTCCGATGGTATTGCCGGGCCCGTTTTCATAGTTGGCCGCAAAAGCCGCCTTGTAGTCCAGTATTTCGTGCTCCGGTCTGCCCGCAAAAATCTGCTCAGGAAAAGTCATATCGCTCAATGCCTCTGAAAAAAACTTTACCTTATTGGACCGGCTCAGGTATTCTGAAGTCTGGGCCCAGGAAAACCCGCCCGGCTCTGACAGTACCGCCCCGCTGACCTTGTGAGGGTGCTGGTTAATATAGCCCGTAGCTAACATGGCTCCCCAGGAATGCCCCATCAGGAATACTTTCTGCGTATCGGTGACCCGGAAAAAGGTGATCAGGGCGTCCAGGTCGTCTATGAAAAGCTGCACGGCATTTTCACCCTGGAAATTCTCAGCGTTTTCCCGTTTTGAAAGCCCTGTGCCCCGCTGGTCATAAAAAACCACATGGAAGCCGTCTTTGGCATACGCCCTGGCGTTAAGCATGGAGCGGTAGTCGCCCCCCGGCCCTCCGTGAATGATGAACAGCAGGGGGTCACCCGGCTTTCCGAAACTTTCTACGTGGAGGTGTGTTCCGTTAATGTGTACTGAGGGAAGGGTGAAGTCCTGGTCCACGGTAAGCGGTACCAGTGCCCCGGGTTTGGCGGCATCTTCCATGCGGCAGGAAGAGGCGCAGCATCCTGTGATCAGGAGCAGGGGGATGAATCGTTTAACTTTTCGCATATTTTGTATTTTACCGGCAAAGCACCGGAAAATAAAATGGCGAAGGGTGCGCCCTTATACGCACGCACCTGTAGTGGTGGTTCGGCTATCTAAGCGAACGCAAAATATTCAGAGGGCGTTTTCCCCGTTTCCAGCTTAAAATACTTGTTGAAAGTAGTTTTGGAATGGAAGCCGCAATCGTACGCAATGGCCAGGAAAGTAAATTTTTTGTTCTCAGGGAGGGCAGTCAATTCCAGGAATTCTTTGATCCGGTAGCTGTTTATGTAGTGGTAGAATGTTTTCCCGTACCGGGAGTTTATCACCTGCGAAAGGTGATTAGGGGAGCATTGAAGCCTGGCCGAAAGGTCTTTCAGGGTCAGTTCACTGTCTGTAAAAGGCTTTTCGGTATGCATCAGCGTTTCCAGACGGGTACTTAGTTTTTCAGCTTCTTCCTCTTCTAAACCTGTCCGGGCATATTTTTCCTGTTCGGGCCATGTTTCAGCGGGTTTCCCGTCCGCTTCCATAGCCGAACCGGAGTAGAACACCGTGGCGTGGTTAATGCCCCACACCCCAATGAACAGCACAAAAAGAGCCACTGCGGAAAAAATAACCAGGTCATCGAAAAAAACGGAAATCCCCCATATCACCGCCAGCCCGATGGCCGAATATTCTGTCCATTCCAGCTTTTTCTTTTCGGTATTAGAAAAATAGTTCAATATCTTTTTCCTGTATTGCTTTACTTTCAGCCAGGTGGCCAGCGAATACGCAAGTCCCGAAATGCAGATAAATATGCGCTGTATCCGGCTGTACCATTCGTAGCCCTGTCCCTGGTTTTGAAAAACGGCTATTTTTTTAGCCGCTGATAAGCTGTAAAAAGGCAGGGCCAGTATAACCAGCAAAAAAAAAGGGATCAGGTGTAAGAAGAGGAGCCGGGTTTTTAAAATACGGGTGCCCGTCAGCTCAGAAGCATACGCGTAGAAGAATAAGCCGTGCAAAAGTGGCAATGGCAAAGTCAGGCCCAGTAAATGGGGATAGTGGTAAGCCATTCCGGAGTCTTCCAGGTAGGATAGAAACAAGTGAATGGCAAGGACGGTTAACCAGACAGTTAACAGGTAGTCGGCTTTTTGTTTTTCTTTCCTGAGCAGGAGAAGGATGATCAGGAAACAGGTAATGGTTAACCCGATGATGTAGGTCATTTTGTAAGCTTCTTCTTAGTAGGCTCCAAAATTATAAAAAACAGGAAACTTCTTCCGGTATCCGGATAAAAATGGGTTAAATCAGCTTTACGGATAGCGTTCTATCCAGTTATTGTCCAGTTTTGATTTCATTTTATCCTTCTCAATCATGTTCTGCCTTGCCAAACTGTCAAAAAAATGCAGATGACCATTGGTTTCTTTGATCACCGTCTCATTCTCCACTTGGTACCTCTTTTGTTTGTAAAACTCCGCTTTGGTCAGCCTTTTCTTTTTCAGGGCGGTTTCATCGGGAAGGTTAACCAGGCGGCTTATGGAATTAATTCCCAGTAATTCAAATCCCCAGGTTTTTGAGCTATCATTCATTTTTATAATTAACCCGGGCAGTCCTCTGAACTTGTAGGGGCCTTCCTCAATTGGAATTTCCTGGGTAAACCAAGCAGTCCATAATCGGTTTTGATAGCGTAACAAAGCTTTTTGACAGCTAAAACCCGATACGGTCAGGGTATCCTCTGAAAGTTCCCAATCCAGTTCGGGCTTCTCCTCATAGTATACGGTATTTTCTTCACTGTCAGGAAAATATGTCAGGTTTTCCTTAAAAAGCAGCGAATTATTTTTTAGTTTGTATATACTATATTTTACGGGTGTCCGTAAATCAATTACTTGCCTGTCGGTTGGCTGAAAGTCCTTATCTGCCCTTTTTCCATAACTATTAATAGAGTCTCTTTTGCCGATCTTCACCGATTGGAATATAGTTATAGACTCCCCCATGATAAGTTCCATTAGTTCCATCTGGGTGGATTTAATATCGGTGGTGTCTTTTTGGTAAGTCATTTGATAAATGAGTTGTTTATCAAAATTCTGCGTTTGCCCGAATGATGAAAAAGCGATAATTAAGGCCGAAGAAATTAGTAAAACCGTTTTCATGAGGTATGATCTGTTTGTGTAAGAATCTTTCATTAATATATCCCGGGATGCCAAAAGGTAGCGTGCCTGTTATGCACAAAGTAAGCCTGTCTCCGATTTTCAACCAAATTTAATATACAGCCGGGGAATAATCAAACCCCCGTTTTTCAGGGAGTAGAGAGGATTCCTATCCCGGCAGAGCGATAACTCAGGAAAGCGGGCTTTTTACTTCCGGAGCACTGAATAAAGCAGAGAGTGAGCGATTTTGACCATTTACTAAATTTCCGGGAAAATTTTGTTCCGGAAATTTCTTTTTTTCAGAAGGGTTGATTAAATTAAGTCGCTGATATCCATGCTATAATAGAAACCCCTGGCACCTATCTTATAAACCTACTATGAAAACCTTTATTTTGCTTCAAGCCCAGGGCGACCTGGAGCCTGTCTGGAAAACAATCGTGATCACGCTTTTTGTTCTGAGCATGATCAGTGAGCGCCTAGCCAATTTCCTGAAACTAAATCTGCAGGTTTGGTTCCCTGACCCACGCAGAGACCCTGGATACTATGCCAAAGCTTCTCCGTGGAGGCAAAGGCTGGGAAGAAAGCTTAAGCTGAAAAACCTGATGCGGGTGGAGGAGGAGGAAGGTGAGGAAAAAGAGCGTGTAGGCGGAATAATTAACCTTGCCATCTTCTGCGGGATTCTTGTAGCCATTATGGCTAATGCTGATTTCTTTTATCTTCTTTCCACCGGGCACACCCGCTCCATGTATTGGGAGGGTGTTTTGCCCTGGGATGGATGGGTGCACACCTTGAATATTAGCAAATGTGACTTTTGGTTGGGAAGTGCGTTATTTTGGAAGAAAGTGGCCGGGAGGTGCATAGGCTGGATGCTTACCGGCCTGTTTGTCAGTTTGGGTTCTAAATTCTGGCATGACCTTCTTGATCTTCTTCTCTATTCTTCCAACCTGAAGCGGAAGCTGTCGGATCCTAATACCTTCACTTCCGGGAGTGCTGATGAAGTTAGGGAGTTTGCGGAGTTGACGTCCAGGGAATTCGGACAAATGGCGTTGGCTCAACAGGGAGAACGTCTTCAAAGTCAGCCGGGGGTTCTGGACGTGGTTTTCGGGAAAAAACGGGTCAAGGGTGCCGTACGTGACGTGCTGATTGTTTATGTAAACACCGCCTCTACCGTTGGTCAGCTACCGGCTTCTGCAGAAGTACAGCTCGTCAGCGGGCGAAAGGTGAAGGTACCGGTAGTGTATGAAGTGGTGGATGATATCCCGTCTGCCCAGTTTTCTATGGGAGATTCCCTTCACCTTTGGGGTTCTAAGTTTACGGGCACCCTGGGCTGTATCTTTAAAGGTCGTGATCCGGACACTGATAAGTTGTGTTATTTTGCATTGACCTGCAGTCACGTGCTTACAGCCAATGAGAAAATTGACCGGAAAGGTTGGATCGAAGACCCGTCTGATACCGTACAAGTCAGCAATCACGCGTTGGGAAAATGGCGATATGGCCAACTTAATCGGGAATTTGATATCGCACTGGTAACCATAAACCCCGAACAGGTTAAAAAATACAAGGACCCGCTTGCGGTTAACCTCCAGCCGCGTGTAAGGCACCTTACTGAGGCCGATATTTCCAGGCAGATTATACTGTCTCGTTACGGTACCCGCGATACCCGACTTTCCTCCGGGAAGCTTTCTGCGCTTCTCGAGTCTGAAATCCAGATTCGTTATGGATCGTACCTGCACGGCATTGCAGGCCTGATCCAGATCACCAATTCTGACGGTGGGACCCCGAAAGCCATCTCTAGCAATGGAGATTCCGGTTCGCTGGTTTACGATGATGATGGCTTGCTTGTAGGGATTATCGTAGCTGGAAACGAGTCGTATTCCTACGCTATTCCGATGGCCACCATTGAGAGAAAGTTCAGAACTATTCTTCCCGACTTTGAAATCATTATTTTACCTAACCTCTCAGCCCTATGAAAACCATTATTTTGTTTGTTTTGACCTGCCTGGCAGTATCGGCGCTAAGAGCACAGATACCTGTTGTCCACCTTAATGATACGGTTAATATTGTGGAAATACCTGTAGGAGTTACCGAAATCCGCTTCACCGGGTTCATCCGGCAGGACTTCGAGCTATTGGTGTACAAAAAAGGGCCTGGTAATCTCCCCAGAGATATCATAGGGCCTCGCTTGCATCAGCTAAAGAGTGACCAGACCGTTCCACTTCCGGGTGACCGGGTGCTATTCAGCGTGATATTACCATCCCCTGCTGTTATGCGCGTAAGGTATTTGGATTCCCCGTTGCCCCCTGGCCCCCTTCGTGTAAACTCCGGTAGTGCAGCTACGGGTGCTGGAAATCAGTCACTCGCCGCCAGCATGATCCCGTACCAGGATGCAATAAAAATCCTGGAACTCAAGGGTAAGCCTGAAGATGCGCAGAAGATTCTGTGGGGCTATTTTCCCACCCATATTCCTTCACGCACCTGTTGCAATGCCTATCTCAAAGAAGCTGGATTCAGTATGCTCTATTCTGCTAACAAGGGGGCTGCCGCATTATCTGAGCCGACTATCAATGCACAGGCGGCTGCCGGGGTATTTTCGCCCACCATGGTGGCTGATGTCCTCGGTACGTTTATTGCCAAACGGTTTAAAGAAGAAATTAACGCAGCCTACCTCATACGCTTTCGTGAAACATTGGAGCGTAAAGATGAGCTGAAACGTATCTTCCCGGAAAGCTATCTTGTGCTATCGCAATCCGATCCCTATAATTACACTACTTTCCTGCAGATTCTTCAGGAAGCTTTTCATCAGGATCTCCAGCATATTCCTCAAAATATGCTGGATTATATCCGGTTCAACAAGAAGTGGTTTAAGGACCTGAACAATGATCCCGTTCTGGATTTTCTGGCGGTCACTTTGCAATTCTACTCCGGTGTACAGGCAGGACAGGAAGGGCAATATATCCTGGCAGAACTAATTAACAGCCAAGCCGTACAGAAGATTCAGGATACTAGGCTAAAAGCCGGATTAAACCTGCTCTCCCTCCTGGCGGCCAATGCCTACAGTCGAAGCGAGACCCCTCTGGCCCGGGCAGAAGTGGCAAAGCTCAGTGCTTCAAAGGATCTGGCTAATCTATATATCGGCCTGATTCTGGAAAAGGAGCGGGATCGCCTGGAAGCGACCCCGGTGACGGATGACAAAAACCTCTACATATGGATGGAGGAAAAGCAGCCGGAGATAGATTCTTTACTGGTGGAGATCGGTATCCTGAGTAAGGGACTCAGCCGGTTCAAGGAAATAGAAAAACAGATCACTAGTAAAAAGGAGAATGCAGAAACTCCTGATCATCAGGCTCAACTGGCTTCACTTTATTTCAACCTGTTTGAAACGGGAGTTAATACCCTGAAAGACAGCTATTCTTTTGTGCAGAGGGTAGCTCCCAACTTACCGAAAAAGCCGACTGTATATTTAGACCTTACCGGAAAAACAGTGCCTGTGGTTAAATATGTGTGGATGAAGAATTACGGCCTGGCTCTTGCCCATGGTGTTAAGCTGCTGCAATCCCATAAGTTACCTCTTCTGACCTCTAAGAATAAAGGGAAAAAAGATAAGGAGCCCGAGGAAATTGCCGCCCTTCAGCGTAGTATCGGCGATAGCAGTGGGATTAGTGGGCAGCTGTTAAAGTACGGCAGCTTCATTGTGACGGTTGCCAAAGCGGAAACATCGGCTGAGATGTTGCAGGCGCTTGAAACAGCGGCCCTGCCCGTGGGCAGTTACAGGATCAAACGCAATAATTACTTTAACCTGGCAGTGAATGCCTATGGAGGAATTTTTGGCGCCCGTGAAAAGGTGTTTGCACTTCCTGGCGGTGTGTCTGAGGTTAAGCCGGGCTTTGCATGGGGAGCCACAGCTCCAGTGGGGATTTCCTTTAGCTGGGGAAGCCCCCAAACTGCTAAGCGCCTGAACATGGACGGGCGTTCATGGGGTGGATTCGTTTCGCTCATTGATGTAGGAACCGTTTTTGCCTTCCGTATGAAAGACCAGGTTAGCACACTTCCGGAACTTCGCTGGTCAAACCTGCTGGCTCCGGGTTTATACCTGGTGCATGGAATTAAAAATTCGCCCCTGGCTGTTTCATTTGGCGCTCAGTATGGCCCCGATCTGCGTAAAATAGAAGTTGAATCCGCCCTCACAGATGTTTCTGCCTGGAGGCTGGGGTTTTCACTTACAGCCGATATACCCCTGTTCAATCTTAGTACCAAACTCCATAAATCTAATTAACCCGCTATAAAATGAAAACCGAACCTACCCCCATTCCCAAGACCGGCTCAATGCGGCTGATCGAGATCCTCCAGGAGGAATTTAACAAGCTGCATGGAAAGACATTCAAGCCGAAGGATCCAGGCCCCTCCGATGAAAAGCCCAAGGAAACGAAAACGCCAGGCTTAGGCGATTTCTATAGAATAGAACCGGAACAAAGGATTTTGAAGCTCTCTGAAGAAAAACCGCAGGATACTTCTGACGATAATCCGGGCCCTGATCCGGAACCTTCCGAGCAGTTTAAGGCATTTATGGTATTCAGTGAAGAGCGCCTTAAGGAATGGAGGGGAAAATCCTTCGGTAATGCCGGTGATAAGCCTGATGTTAAGGCACTCAAGACAGGAAAAGAGAGAAGATTACCTACCGGATGGAAGAAGATCATGGAGGAGTACAGGATAGCCCTGGAGCATCAGATCGCGGATAAAGACTTTGTATTTAAGGAAGAGTGGGTGGCTGATGGCCCCTTAAGACCTTATACCCGGGCGCTCCTGGAACAGTACAAGACTACTTACGGTTCGGACTTTAACTTACCTGTCCTTTCCCGAAGAAGGCGTTCCGGTTCAGGAAGTATGCCAATGGAGACTTCTGCGAAAGATCAGCTGCAAGAAGATCGCGCCACGGAGCTCAACACGCTCATTGTGGAAGACATTTTTCCTGAATATTGGGGCGGACGGGCAGACGATATCCAGTTAAATGAACTGTATCTGGAGATGTTTTCCCTGAACAAGGCAGCCCTCTGCCTTTCAGGGGGCGGGATACGCAGTGGCACATTTGCCCTGGGGGTTCTTCAGGGCCTGGCGGAGCTGAATATAAAACCGTCAGATTTTACCTATATGTCTACCGTATCTGGAGGGGGGTATCTCGGAGGATGGCTCTCGGCCTGGATACGCCAGGAAGGTGCTGACGTGGTAGCGAAGAAACTGAAACCCGGTTTCTCATTCCCCCTGGAGCCGGCTCCGATCCGTCATCTGAGGACTTACAGTAATTACCTTAGCCCCAAGCTGGGGTTATTTTCGGCCGATACCTGGGCGCTGGTTGCTATTTATCTTCGGAATCTTGTGATCAACTGGCTCAGCATTATTCCTTTTCTCGCGGCTTTTGTGTGCATCCCCTGGATCATGGTGACGTTCCTGAATATCCATCCCTCTTTCTGGCTTATGCGTGGGATGTTCGTACTGGGAGGAGTCCTTTTTATAATCAGTGATTTCTTTATTAAACGCAATCCTCCGCTGCAGCCGGCGCAGGAAACTGAAAAATGGAAGAGCTTAGCCCGGGACAAAAACTTTATAACCCTGTGCCTGCTTCCCGGTATTCTGGCTATTATATGCTGGGTTACCGCATGGTACTGGTTCATGTATGCGGATGTTGATCTCCCCCCTTTCTTTTCGAAGCTCAGAGATGACATAGTTGATGTGGCAGACGGGGAGTTCCCCTTTGCTGCCCTGAAGTCTTTTGTGCCGGTGGTCATCGTATTTATGTTTTTGGAATGGGTATTGTACTTATTGGCAGAGTGGTGGGGTGTTGTCCCCCGGCGCTTTGATACGGAAAGAGCTAAGGGAAGTCGATGGAAAGAAATGCTGTGTCTTCTTGTGGCAGGAACACTATTCGGTGTCATCCTGATTTCTATGACACACTTTATGATGCCGAAATGTGCCCCCGGTCCTCTTTTTTCTATCCTTTATGCATGTCTCGCTTTTCCCACGGTGCAGATCATGCTTCTGTTCAATGGTTTCGTGTACGAAGGCCTGAAAAGTAAATTTGTGGAAGATGCAGAACGGGAATGGATGGCCCGCTACAGCGGGTGGTTCCTGGTAGCCAGCCTGGGCTGGCTGATTCTGTCGGGTGTCATCCTGTACGGGCCTTATCAGATGCAGGAGATGCTCAAATACATATTCCCGTTAGGCACTGTGACCAGTTTTGTCACTGCCTACCTGGGTCAAAAAATCGTGGGGGGAAGTAAACCCGGGCAAACGGATAGAAAAACAGGGGGGATCATGTCCTACATCAGCCTGCCCCTGTTGGCCGCAGTAGCCGTGATCATCCTTTTTATTGCTATTTCCTTCCTGATTGTGTTTTTGATAACCAGGTTATCGCGTGTAGATTTTGACCCGCTTAAAGCTGCCGGTTTGCTTCCGTGGGTGTCTCTATTGGTTTTTGCGGTAATGGCGGCTATTTGTCTCTTTTTCTCGCGGATCATTGACATGAACCGCTTTTCTCTCCATGCGTTGTATCGTTCCCGCCTGATCCGGGCTTACCTGGGGGCTTCCCGGCCCGCAGGAACACGCCGGCCGGATCCTTTTACCGGTTTTGACGAAACAGATAACCTGCCCATGGGAGACCTGGTACAGGCCAATGGAACGTTAACAAAACCCTTCCATGTGATCAATATGGCGCTTAACCTGGTGGCGGGGGAAAACCTGGCCTGGCAGGAACGGAAGGCCGCTTCCTTTACCGTCTCTCCTCTTCATGCCGGCTCCCTGCTGCTGGGATATCGCAGAACTTACCAGGAAAAAGTAAACGGACAAGGCAGGACAGGGGTGCAGGATTCAGGAGAAGACCCCCAAAAAGACCAGTACTATGGCGGCAGGAGTGGAATAACCCTCGGCACAGCCCTCACCATTTCGGGGGCAGCGGTCAGCCCAAGCTCCGGCTATCACACTTCCCCACTGGTGGCATTTTTCATGACTTTGTTTAACCTTAGGTTAGGGTGGTGGCTCGGAAGTCCGGGGCCTTTGGGCGATAATACCTATTACCTGTCTTCTCCCAAATATGGGTTGAAACCGCTGCTCAGTGAGATGTTCGGAAAAACCGACGAGCTGAACCCGTATATTTTTCTTTCCGACGGCGGGCATTTTGAAAACCTGGGCCTTTACGAAATGGTGTTACGGCGTAACCGTTTCATTATTTTAAGCGATGCCTCCTGTGACGCTTCCTGTGAACTGGAAGACCTCGGTAACGCCATCCGGAAAATCCGAATCGACCACGGTATCACCATCGACTTCCCTTTTGAGTTTAATATCCATTCGAGGAAAGCGGGTGAAAAAGGAAAATACTGGGCATTGGGACGTGTACAATACCCCGAAAATAAGCGAAACAGCAGGAAGGAAGGGCTGTTTGGGGAAAGAGACGGGATATTGCTCTACATAAAACCCAGTATTTATGGTGGTGAGGCTAAAGATATCTCGAACTATGCATCGGTCAACGCCGATTTCCCGCATGAATCTACTGCCGACCAGTTTTTCAGCGAAAGCCAGTTCGAAAGCTACCGGGCCCTCGGATTATTCATGATAGGCAAGGTGGCGAAAGAGCTGAGGGACGAAGCCGGAGTGGAGCTTCAGGAGCTGCTCAATGCGCAAAATACGGATGAATGGAAGATTTTGATAGATGCCATTAACAAGAAGTGGAAAGAGGAACCTTCTGAAAAAAAGCCAGAGAAGCCTTGACGTACAGTAGCTCTTCTATCGGCCATATGAATATTCAGGGATCAAGCGTAAAACTTGTGGAGCGCTTAGATTTTAGGCATAGATTTGACAAAGTCTGAAGAGGAAGAATTTGGTATTTCGTACGCCACGGAACTGCGCTCTAAAAGCTTTGATCTTTGCGTTGAAAGATTCAGCTGCGGCATTGGTCGATCTGTTGTCAAAATAATTCAGAATGGTTTCGTAGTGATTTTCTATTGTTTTAGCTACCGTATTAAAAACTTTGAATCCGGCTTGACGTACTTTCTCATGCCACTTAGCTAACCTGGTCAAGGCGTATATTTTTTCAGGGGTATGGTTAAAGATATACCGTAAATCTTCACCGAGTTGGTAGGCCTTCCTGAGGTCAGGATAACGATCGAATAAAATTTCTGCTCTTTCCTTTTGCGATGAGGTCCAATCCTTGGTGGCTTTATAGAGCACATACCTGCTTCGGGCCAATAACTGTTTGAGGGTATCTCCGTTGGGGAGAACCTCCGGCAGGTATTCTGTTTCGTTTTTTTTGGCCTGCTCGATAGCTTCATTTTCTTGGTCCAATGCCTCCCACCGGTATTTTATTCTCATCTCCTGAACAGCCTCGGAAGCCAGTCGCTGAACATGGAATCGATCCGAGACCAGTACGGCTTTAGGAAAAGACCGTTTGACGATCACTCCCATATTAGCCGCCAGATCAAGAGTTACTTCCTCTACCTTATTGCGTTTATTCTTAGGGATTTTACGTAACACTTCAATGACCTCTTCAGCTTTGGTGCCCGATACGATAGCTACGATACTTCCCTTTTTTCCTTTTGCGGATTTATTGGTTACAATCGTGTAAAGTTCTCCATGGGATAAACTGGTTTCATCGATAGAGAGACGCTTCCCCAGATTCTGAGGATACAGTACCCATTTATCGGCATGTGATAGTTGTGGCCATGCTTTAAATTCACTCAGGTGATCTTTATACTGACGGGAAAGGGCTTTGCCATTCACTCCATAGAAACGACCGATGGTGTGGCTGTCTACCGCATGATTATCGATAGACTTCTTTTAAAAAAGCGGCAAACTCTTTCGTTATTCGAGTACCGTCCGCCACTAAATCCCATGTTCTTGTCTTGACTTCTCCACTGACCACATCCTGCCACCTGCGGCGCTTGATATGAAGAAAAACCTGGAAACCCCGAAGCGGAAAATCCTGTATGGTTGCTTGAGGGTAAAACCCTTTCGAATGTAGTTTGAGATGTTTGAATTCCTCGGGAATATCTGACCGCTCTTCAAAATACAAGTGAAGAACTTCCTTCTTCTCTAGCTTCTCCGATTTAACAAGAGTAAAATTGTCCACTAAAACAGAGGGCAACACTAACTTTAATAATTCTATCGAGGTCTCTATCGCAATTCTTTTTTACCTCACAAAGATCAACAAATATATTCTCTACTCCACAACTTTTTGACTTGATCC
>JAHBUH010000012.1 GCA_019638185.1 Leadbetterella sp. | reverse complement strand
ATGATAAATCCTTATGACTACGTAGCCGATAGGACTGCAAAGGTAGAAATAAGTTTTAAAAATTCAAATCTAATCTCGCAAATTATTTAGTTTTTCGGGGTCGATTTCGTGGTAGTGGCGGCGGATTTTGAGCACAATGGCCAGGCCTACAGCGATTTCTGCGGCGGCGATGATCATGACAAAAATTGAAAAAATTTGGCCCTTTACCGGATCCGGGTCAAATTTGGAGAAGGCAACAAAATTGACATTCACGGCATTCAGCATCAGCTCCACCCCCATTAGCATTAAGATGAGGTTTTTTTTGCTGACCACCACTGCAAAACCGATGGCAAACAATAGTCCGGAGACCACCAGGTAGGGTAAAATATTATTGATCATCTTTTGCCAGGTATGTGGCCCCGATCAGGGCCATTAAAAGTAACATTCCCACTACTTCCAGGATCAACACGTAGGTGGTCATCAGGGAAAAACCCAGGCTTTTTATGGCTAGCCATTGGCCGGTGGCAGCGCCGCTGAACGAGAGACGGGTGGCCAGCAGAATCAGCATAGCGCTGAGAAGGCCGGCAACCAAAAGACCCATTCCACGTGGGGCATTTTCCACTTTGAGGTGATCTATACCGGCTTTTCTCCGGGAGCTCAGCATAATGCCAAAGACCAGTAGCACCAGGATGCCGCCTACGTAGATCATAATCTGGGCGGCAGACACAAATTCAGCACCGGCAAAGACAAAGATGCCGGCCACTCCTAAAAAGACTACCAGCAGGCCGTATGCGGCATACAACACATGATTACTCAGCAGAACATATACCGCTCCGCCTACCGTGATCAGGCAGAAAAGCCAGAAAACAAGATTGGTGATCAGCTGCTCAGTCATCGGGATTACTTATCTGGGGTTTGTTTTTGGGAACAAATCTGGGTGGGGCCGGCTTTTGCTCGCCTGCGGGCTCAGGTTTTGCCTTAGGAACGAATGCTGGTTTATTCTCTCCACTTACTTCTGGTTTCGCCTTCGGAACAAATGTCGGCTTACTTTCACCACTTAACTCCGGTTTCGCTTTTGGTATAAAAGCTGGCTTATTCTCTCCACTTATTTCCGGTTTTGCTTTGGGTATAAATGCCGGCTTATTCTCTCCACTTACTTCTGGTTTCGCCTTCGGAACAAATGCCGGTTTATTTTCACCACTCACCTCTGGTTTCACTTTCGGAACAAATGCCGGCTTACTTTCACCACTTAACTCTGGTTTCGCTTTAGGTATAAAAGCTGGCTTACTTTCACCACTTAACTCCGGTCTTGCTTTGGGTATAAAAGCCGGTTTACTTTCACCGCTCAGCTCAGGCTTCGATTTGGGAATGAAGGCCGGCCGGCTCTCTCCGCTCATTTCCGGTTTTGCCTTAGGAACGAAAGCCGGTTTGTTCTCTCCACTTACTTCCGGTTTTGCCTTCGGTACAAAAGCCGGTTTATTCTCCCCACTCACCTCTGGTTTCACCCTCGGAACAAACGCCGGTTTACTCTCCCCCCCTACCTCCGGCCGGGCCTTTGGAACAAATGCAGGCTTCGCCTTAGGCACAAACGCCGGTTTCTTCTCCTCTTCCACCGCTTCGGCAGAACTTTCTGCCGCAGGAGCCGCTACTGGCGGCTTAGGCCGGAATACCGGTTTAGGGGCAGTGGACCCCTCTGTACTGGCCGGAGCCTTCGCTACCGCTTTCGCTGCCTCTTTTTCGGCCACAAACTGCTCATACAGCTCCCGCTTTTCCTGCGCTTCTTTCGCTGAAATGTTAGAAAATGCGAAATTTAGTAGGTTTACGTCTTCTACGGAGAAATCATACTCATCTGTCATGGTGAGGCATTCTGTAGGGCACACTGTGGTGCACAGGCCGCAGAAGCAGCACTTGGCCATATCGATGTTGAACTTGGCTGCATGGAGGCGCACGGGTGAGCCATCTGAGGCGTAGCGGATCAGGTCGGGGGACTTGATGGCTTCGATCTCAATGCAGTCTACCGGGCAGATTTTGGCGCATTTGTCGCAGACTATGCAGTCGTCTATCTCGCAGTCCAACTGGTATCTTCCGGTTTCCGGTACCGCCAGCTGCTCATGGGGGTATTTCAGCGTGACATTTCCCTCGGTGACATCAAAGAAGGCCTGGTCTCTGATCTCCATGGCGCCTTTGGTGTTCCGGGCTGCCCACAGGTGCTTCAGCGTGAGGCTTAAGCCCTTTGCCGTGGTTTTGATGCCCTTGCCTATATTTGAGAAGTATCCCAAAGCGATTTAATGATATGCCTGTTACAAAAATACTAATTTGAGCCGAACTATGGTTAACTTTGCGGCATTTAAAGGATAGAAACCTTTCTGGATGAACAAAATATTGCGGTATGTGGTTTCGCCCGAAGTGGCGTTTGATGAGGCGATGCTGGAAGATTTTCTGCGGAAGAAGACAGGCCTCTCCCATTTTCACTTCCGGAAGCACCGGCAGTCGATCGATGCGCGCGGCCGGAACATCCGGGTAAACCTGGAAGTGGAGATCTCTACTGACGGCCCCTTTCCTTTGCCGGATTTTCCCGAATATGCCTATGGCCGGAAACCCTTCCGGAAAACCCTCCTGATCATTGGTGCCGGACCCGCCGGGCTCTTTGCCGCGTTACGCTGCCTTGAGCTGGGTATAAAGCCCGTGATACTGGAACGGGGCAAAGATGTGCGTTCCCGCCGCCGAGACCTGGCTGCCATTAACAAAGACCACGTGGTAAACCCCGACTCCAATTACTGTTTCGGAGAAGGGGGGGCAGGTACTTATTCCGATGGCAAGCTGTACACCCGCTCCAAAAAACGGGGTGATATCCGCCGTATCCTGGAGATCCTGGTAAAGCACGGCGCCACAGACCGGATTCTGATAGAAGCCCATCCCCACATCGGTACCAATAAGCTGCCGGTAGTGATTGAAAATATCCGGAATACCCTCCTGGATCATGGTGGAGAGGTGCATTTTGACCAGAAAGTAACCGATCTCCTTATTAATAACGGCACTATACAAGGTGTAAAAACACAAGACGGCCGGGAATGGATGGCAGACGGCGTGATCCTGGCCACAGGTCATTCTGCCCGCGATATCTTTGACCTGCTCAGCCGTAAAAACCTGGCCCTGGAAAATAAGCCCTTCGCCCTGGGTGTGCGTATAGAACATGAACAGCGCTTTGTAGACACCTGCCAGTACCATTCTCCGGAGCGCGGGCTGCTGCCGGCCGCCGCCTATTCCCTGGTGGCCCAGACTAACTTTGGTGGCATTCAGCGGGGCGTCTTCAGCTTCTGCATGTGCCCGGGTGGATTTATTGTACCGGCGTCTACGGCCCAGAATGAGCTGGTGGTAAACGGCATGTCGCCCTCGCGGAGGGATTCGTTCTTTGCCAATTCAGGCGTGGTGGTGGCCATTAACCCGCCCGACTGGCAGGCGTTTGAGTCCTATGGCAATACGGCCGCGCTGGAACTTCAGAAAAGTGTGGAACAAAAGGCCCATCGCCTGGTGTGTGAGAAACTGGGCGTCAAAGACGGGATTTCCCAGGTAGCACCCGCCCAGCGCATCCGGGATTTCTACAAAGGCAAGCTCAGCCCTGACCTGGCTGAAACTTCCTATCAGCCCGGACTCACCGCCCTGAACTTCCACGAGATCCTGCCGGAAGGAATAGCCGGTGCCCTGCAGCAGGGTTTGAAGGAGTTTAATAGGAAAATGCGAAATTACGATGCCGGCCAGATGATCGGTATAGAAAGCCGGACCTCCTCACCGGTGCGTATACCACGGCACGAAGAAACCCTGGAACATATTGATACCAAGCGATTTTACCCTTGTGGTGAAGGAGCCGGCTTTGCGGGGGGGATCGTTTCAGCGGCGGTAGACGGCGAACGCTGCGTAAATGCTTTCGCTGAAAAATACTTGGACAAATAGTTTTTTTACTCTAATTTGAGCAGGGATAGTCTTAGCCCTTGCCTCATGTTATTTGACCGGACCATCGATACCCTTGAAAAGAGATTACGGGAACCCTTACCAGGGGTGGTCTCGCACAGGAAATATATGCACCGGGGCCGGTTAAAGAACGAGCGTCCCATTCCTGACCATGTCCGGAACAGTGCCGTGCTGATCCTGCTTTATCCCTGGATGGATAAGGCCTATTTCCCGCTGATCCTGCGGCCCCAATATGACGGCAAGCACGGCGGGCAGATGGCCCTGCCCGGCGGAAAGGCCGAACCCTCTGATGAAAACCTGGTGCGTACTGCCCTGCGCGAAGCCCAGGAGGAAATCGGCATCAAGGCCATTGATGTAAAGGTATTGGGCGAGCTGACTGACGTGTACATCCCTATCAGTAATTACATTGTGCGCCCTGTAATAGGCTACATGGATTATAAGCCGGAGTTTTACCCGGATGTGCGGGAGGTGGAACGCATCTATCATACGGACATTGAAGATATTATCCGGGGCGGTGAAATTATTAACCGCGAGATCCTGATCGGGAGTCAGCAGGTGATGGTGCCGGGTTTTGAAGTACAGGACTCCTGGGTATGGGGCGCTACTTCCCTTATCCTGAGCGAGCTTTCAGATGTCTTAAACGCCTGATCCCGGCGGGCTCTCCAAAAATAAAAAGGTCGCACCTACCGGTACGACATAACAGCCCTTTGCATTTCCATAGAAAGAGGGGCATCTCCCAAAACAAAAAGGATCGCACCTACCGGCACGACCCTTTCCTGTTATCTTTGCGCTGAATTATTCGGCGTCTCTGTATTTAACCACTACCTGGTCAGTCAGGAACTCCTCCAGGGCTACGCTGGTAGGCTTAGGCTGGCGCTCGTAGTATTTGGAAATCTCAATTTGCTCCCGGTTTTCAAAGATCTCTTCCAGGTTATCTACGCTGGAAGCAAACTCGCTCAACTTATGCGAAAGCTCCTCTTTGGACCGGATGGCGATCTGCTGGGCTCTCTTGGAAACCACATACACTGATTCGTAGATGTTAGTGGTTTTAGACGCCAGAACATCCGTATCGCGGGTTACTATGGAAGGATTTATTGCCATTTTTTCAATCAGTTTTATAAACAAGATGCAAAATTACACACAAAATTACGAAAAAGCAACTGAAAATTTTCTTTGGTCAGGAGCCTGCCGGTTTAATTCACCTCACAGACGTCATTTTGAAGCGGATAATTAAAATTACTTAGTCTCCTTTTCGGCTTCCATCTGCTTCTTCAGTTCCTCAATTTTCTTTTCGATCTCCGCTACCTTTTCCAGGCCTTTCAGTGACCGGTCATAATATTTAGACAGGTCTTTCAGGTACTTGCTGTTAGGGTACCTATCTACAAACTTATTGTAGAAATTGAGGGTCTCGTTATAGCGCTCCTTCTGCTTATTGAAAAGGCTCAGATCGGCCAGCTCGTATTGGGCGGTGATCTGCATGGCGCTCAACTCCTCGTTATACCGGGAGTCCGGGAAATCTTTTTTAAAGTTTTCAATGGTCACCACAGAAGCCAGGTAGTTACTCAGTCCGCCCCACGACGGGTCCCGGGTCTTGTAATACAGCCGTGCTTTCTCATAGGCCTTGCGTTCCAGCCTCTCCCGCAGGTCCTGCAGGTTCCGGGAAGAGTTTTCGGCATATTTGCTGTCGGGATAGGAATTAATAAAGGTCTGCAGTGCGTCAATGGCCGTCAGCGTATTAGTCTGATCCAGGTTATACGGCGGCGTATCCTTAAACATGGAGTAGGCATACATATAGTAGGCTTCTTCCGCAAAAGGGCTGTTATTATACGTAGCGTAAAACGTATTAAACAGGTAGCTGCTCATCTGGTAGTTACCCTGGTAGAAGTTAGCGTACGCATTGTAAAACTGGGTTTTCTCCGCGGTACTGTCGCCACGCAGCAGGGGCGTGATCTCGTCAAATAAAACACCGGCTTTGTAATAGTCCGCCTTTTTGTAGTACTTCATGGCGGCAGCGTACTTTTGTTCCGTGGTACCTTTTTTCTGAACCTTAGTAAATTCTCTGGAGCAGGAAAAAATAAACAGACTTAAAACGAGTAAAGGATATATCCTGAAATTCATCCGACAAAGGTAAGAATTGTATTGGGTATTAAACGAAGCGCCTCCAATAAAATTATCAGTTACGTTCTACAAGAAGCTTTTTTGTGCTGACTTTTTTCCCGTCTACCACAAACTGCACCATGTAGATCCCTGATTCGAGGCTGGTGGTATTTACTTTAACCTTAGCGGCTGAAGGCGAAAGCGGCTGTTCCAGCAGCGGCGCACCCACCATATTCATGACCGTTACGCGGGCATCTTTGAAGCTATCTACCACATCATAAGGAATCTCCACAAAGTTAATGGCCGGGTTAGGGTACATATTTCCGAACCGGATCTTTTCTGCTACGGATTCCGATGTACGGGTATGAGCCACCTCCGTTTTGCTTTCCGTGGTGCTCTTAAGCAGCAGATTTCGGTAATATTGGGTAAATTCAGCTTTGGAGTTAAAATTCAGCTTTTCGGGCAGTTTTCCGAAGATGGAAGCCGTGGAGTTAGGAACAATGCTCTTCCGGGCATCTTTACCCACGTTCAGCCGGGATTCGGGAGCAGTCTGGGCAAGCAGAACCCCTGATGTCAGAACTGCCATCAGAAATATGACTGATATTTTACCGATCCGTTTCAACTGAATGTAAATTTTATCGTATAATTTCTTCTTTTTTGTACAAAATAAGACAATATTTTTTGTCTTTTTTATATTAGACGCAATTTTTTATTAAATGGTTGCATCAGTACATTAAAAATAACTTAAATTTTCGTTATTCCCTGCATTTTCAGCAGGCCGGGCAGGCGATCTTCCCTACACGGGTAGCGTGGCGCCCGCCCTCAAAAGCCGTATTCAGGAACTCCCGGGCGTATTCCACCGCCTGGAATTCGGAAATAAAACGGGCGGGCAGGCAGAGGATGTTGGCATCGTTATGCTGACGGATCAGCTTCACCACCTCCAGGTTCCAGGCCAGGCCGGCACGCACGCCCTGGTGCTTATTGGCCGTCATGCAAACGCCGTTAGCACTGCCACACAGCAATATACCGAAATCATACTCCCCGTTTTCCAGGGCGGTGGCCAGCGGGTGTACGGCATCGGGGTAGTCCATGGAGTCTTCGGTGTAGGTTCCGAAATCAGCCGTTATGAAGTTTTGTTCCTGTAACCAGGTCAGTATCTTTTTCTTATATTGAAAGCCGGCATGGTCACTGCCGATAGCCACTCTAACTGCCATAACTGTATTTTTTTTGCAAATTTACCGGGAAATAAATAAAGATGAAACGGTTTCGGGCTTAAAAAATCAGGTCCAGGTCCAATCCTTTTTTCAGGTCCCAGAGCACCGGGTTTTTCTCGGCCATGGCTTCAAACTTCTGCTGCTCCGTACGCGGTTTGGCCGCGGCTTCCGCAGCCGTCACAATGGCGTCTGCCGTGATATCCGGGTTCCGCAGCTTCTTTTTCATGTATTCCAGGAGATCCGACTTTATGGTCTCAAAGAGGCCCAGGAGAAAGGTATTGGGCAGCTTGAAGCGGATATGTGTGCCGGTGATGTCATAACCGCTCTCAAACAGCAGTTTTTCATTCGGTGAGGTACGCGTTTTGAAAAATTCACTGAGTACGCCTATGGCATGACCTTCCGTAAATTCGGTCTTCAGGGGCTCCTGCACGGGTTCTGCCTCACGGGCGGCTACCGGCTGCGGTGTTTCCTCTTCTTTGATCAGGCTTTTCAGCGACTTCAGGCCGGCTATTTTCCCCGGCAGAGGCTTGGGTGCGGCCGGCAAAACCGGCGTGGAAGAAGTAACCGTAGGGGTCATTTCCGGGGTCTTAACCGTCAGGTCAGGCGTTTTTTTTTCAGCCTCAGGCAGGTCTGCCAGGTTCAGCACCGCCGTGATCTGCGATAGCTTCAGCAGGCCGATCTCCACGTGAAGTCGCTGGTTTTTAGCCGATTTAAAGTTAACATCCAGCTGGGAGCCCACGCTGAGCGCCGACAGCAGGAAGGAGGTGGAGATGCCTTTTGACTGCTCCAGGAAACGGGCTTTGATGCTGTCTGACAGCTCCAGGATATGCACGGTTTCCGGGTTTTTACAGACCAGGATATTCCGGAAATGCTCATTCAGCCCCGCCACAAACTGGTGCAGGTCAAAACCCTTG
The DNA here is from genome assembly GCA_019638185.1 of Leadbetterella sp. Lineage (GTDB taxonomy): Bacteria > Bacteroidota > Bacteroidia > Cytophagales > Spirosomataceae > Leadbetterella. The sequence goes on along the minus strand of JAHBUH010000012.1, from coordinate 116,419 downwards.
GTGATGATCTCGTTCAGCAGGAGGATCACCTGGGTGATATCGCCCCGGTAGAGGCTGTCGGTCATTTTCAGGTAGTAATCATAATCCAGCACGTGCAGGTTTTCCAGCACATCTTTGTAACGGAGATTCCGGTCTTTGGAAAAGGTGACGTTCAGGTCAAACATGGACAGGGCGTCACGCAGCCCGCCATCGGCCTTCAGGGCTATCAGCTCCAGGGCTTCCTCTTCATAAGCCACTTTCTCGCTGTCGGCTATCCGGGCCAGGTGGCCGGCCATGTCTTTGATCTGGATCCGGTTAAAGTCAAAAATCTGGCAACGGCTCAGGATGGTAGGCAGGATCTTGTGCTTTTCCGTGGTGGCCAGGATGAATATGGCGTAGGAAGGCGGTTCTTCCAGGGTTTTCAGGAAAGCGTTAAAAGCCGCCTGCGACAGCATGTGTACCTCGTCAATGATGTACACCTTATACTTGCCGTCCTGGGGCGGGAAACGCACCTGGTCTATCAGGTTACGGATGTCTTCTACGGAGTTATTGGAGGCCGCATCCAGCTCGTGAATATTGAAAGAAGCATTCTGGGCAAAGTTCCTGCAGGAAGTACACTCATTGCAGGGCTCGCCCTCCGCACTTACGTTCTGGCAGTTAATGGTCTTGGCCAGGATCCGGGCGCAGGTGGTCTTCCCTACCCCCCTGGGGCCTGTAAACAGGAAAGCCTGGGCCAGCTGGCCTGACAATATGGCGTTCCGGAGTGTGGTGGTGATGTGCGACTGGCCTACCACTGAATCAAAAGTGACGGGCCGGTATTTACGGGCTGATACTACGAAGTTATCCATAGAGCAAAGATAGATAAAAACTAAAAGTGAATGGTGAATGGCCCGCTGCTTTCTATTTATTTTTAGAAAACCCTGCCTGTTCTGAACTTTTAAGCTTAATATTACATTTACTATATTGTTCTCTCGCCATTCAGGCGTATAATTGATGTGTAGTACACAAACTTTGTACATGACAAGAGTTTCCGTATTTAGAAAAGAGCATTTTAACGCTGCGCACAGGCTTCATAATCCGGAGTGGGATTCTGAGACCAATGCCCGTATATTCGGTAAATGCAATAACCCTAATTATCACGGCCATAACTACGAGCTGCATGTGAAGGTGAGTGGCGAACTGGACCCTAAAACCGGCTTCGTCTTTGATCTGAAGGTGCTGAGCGACCTCATCCGGGAGCACGTCCTGGAGGTTTTTGACCATAAGAACCTGAATCTCGACCTGCCTTATTTCAGAACCGTAAACCCTACTGCTGAAAATATAAGTGTAGTCATTTACGATATTTTACGTCCAAAGATCGACGAAAAGTTCGATCTGAAGATCAGACTATTTGAAACGGAAAGAAATTATGTTGAATATCCTGAATAATACCGTCTCAGAAGATGAGATCGGGAACGACCACCAGATGACCAGCGCCAAAACACCGCTGCGGCCGGACGCTTTTGTGCTTTCTGATGAAGAAAAAATAGAAAAGATCAGTGCCCATTTCAGGGAGATCATGAACACCCTGGGCCTGGATCTTAATGACGAGAGCCTGGCCGGTACGCCTAACCGGGTGGCCAAGATGTACGTAAAGGAGCTGTTTTCGGGCCTGAATCCCGAAAATATGCCTTCCGTGACCCTCTTTGAGAATAACTACCGGTTCAGTGAGATCCTGGTGGAGCGGAATATCTCATTTTATTCCAATTGTGAGCATCATTTTGTGCCTATCGTGGGCAAAGTGCACATCGGGTACATTTCTACCGGGAAGGTGATCGGGCTGTCTAAACTGCACCGGATTGTGAATCATTTCGCCAGGAGGCCGCAGGTACAGGAGCGCCTGACCATCCAGATCGGTGAGACCCTCACCCGTGTGCTGGAAACGAAAGACGTGGCCGTGGTGGTGGATGCCGACCATTTCTGTGTATCCTCCCGGGGCATAGCTGACCAGACCAGCTCTACGGTTACATCGTTCTTCGGCGGGGTATTTGACAAGGAAAATACCCGGAAGGAAGAGTTCCTGAGCCTGGTGAAGCTGAGGAGCTAAGGTCAGTTTTTCCACCCCGCGTGACTCTTTGCAGTGCGGCCAGGCAGGTTCAGGCTAACCCGGAGGCCGGCTGGATAGCCAATAAATCTGCCGGTAACCCGATAGAACGAAGAGCCGGAAACCTTAAATATAAACACCTATGAATCAAGATCAACTATTGCATGAAGCTATGGTTCCCCTCGGGGAAATACTGGATCCGCTGGATCTCTTAATACGGGGAGAAAGAAGTGCCTTGATCATTGTACCCCTGTTTACCCTTGGATTCGGGTACGTTGTTTTCTTTGAATCCCCGGTAAGCCCCTTGTATTTCCTGATATGGTGTATCATTATGGCTGTTTTCTTTTATTTTGGGCTAAAACGTTATCGCAGGCTGAAATCACTGTACCACAAAATTGAGGACTGGCCTTATACTTCCAAAGAGGCACTTATAGAAGCTCACGCCGCCATTACCTCGCATTTGTCGAAACTGAAAAGCTCACAGGGAATATATATGGTGCTACCTTTCCTCACTTTGCCTCATCTGCTTAAAAATTTGTTTCAGATAAAAAGTGAGGAGCTTTTTACGTTTAAAATTACCCTCGAAAAATTCTACATTCTTGCGCTGCTTATCCTGCTTGCCGTTATAACCTCTTACTTTGGGAAGAAAAACTATGAGAAGTCCTTAACCAGAGATTACCGTGAACCCCTGGCCCGCCTCCAGGAGATCATTGATCGCTTTGAGCGGGTATAAAATAACCCTCATAGTCCCAGAAACGGCTTATTATCAATCAAATATTTCACCAGTGAGGCCGTGTTTTTCAGGCGGAGTTTGGCCAGGATGTTTTTGCGGTGGGTTTCGGCGGTACGGATGCTGATGAACAGTTTGTCGGAGATTTCCGTGTTGGTATAGCCCTCCATGATCAGCCGGGCGATGTCCATTTCGCGGCTGGAGAGTTTTACCACTTCTTCATGGGCTGATGTGCTTTTCCGGGTGAGGTGAATCTTATCGCGGATTTCTTTGGTAATGTATATTTTGTCTTCCAGAACGGTTTCCAGGGCTTCGAGGAGTTCTTCTTCATCGGCATTTTTAAAGAGGTAGCCGTGGGCGCCGGCTTCCATGAGCTTGGTGACGCTCAGTTCATCGGCCAGCATGGAAAGAATAATAATTTTCACGTGGGGGTATTTCTGGCGTACCTGGAAGGTGGTCTGGTAGCCGTTCAGTACGGGCATATTGACATCCATAAGAATGATGTCAGTGGGGTGATGGGCCAGGTGATCAAGCGCCTGCTGGCCGTTAGAAGCCACGCCGTTTACTTCAAAGCCCGGCATGGCGGATAACAGGAGGCGGAGCCCGTTAATAAACATGGTGTGATCATCAGCTATCAGTATTTTTTTCATGGCTTACGATAGATTGGGTTCATAACTGGGGGTGTCTTTAGGAATGATGAGGGTAACGGCGGTACCTTTTCCGGTGCTGCTGTCAATGGTCAGGTCACTGTAGATGGTCTGGGCATGGGTCCGGATATTGGTGAGGCCGTAGCCGGCTTTCACTTCTTCCATGGAGAATCCTTTCCCGTTATCTTCGTAGAGAAATACGAGGCCGTCTTCTCGGTTAACCAGGGAAATGAAGCTTTCCGTGGCTTCCGAATGCTTCAGGGTGTTATTAATCAGCTCCTGGCAGATACGGTATACGGCATACTGTACCGGCCGGCCTATACGGATGCCCCCGGTGTCCATATTGGTTTCAATGGAAAGCCCGGTGATTTTCCGGATATTGGCGGCCAGCTCTTTTATGGCGGCTTCCAGGCCGTTTTCATCCAGGGTTTTGGGGCTGAGGTTGAACAGAATATTTCTCAGCTCTGAAATGGCCTCGTCCAGCAGGCGGGTGGTGTCACGGAAGGACTCCCGGCGTTCTTCGGGGATTCCCCGGGCGGCGGCCTGCATGTAAAGCTTCAGCGAGGAGAGGCGCCCGCCGAGATCGTCATGCAGATCCACGGCTATGCGCTTCCGTTCCTCTTCCTGGGAAGTAAGCATGATCCGCATCTTTTCCAGTTGGTTATTTTTCACCCAGCGACCAAACCAATAGGTCATTAAAGCGGCCAGGGCAAGGAGCGTCAGCGCGGCCGTCACAAAAAACCAGGTGGTCTGCCAGAAGGGCGGTGTGATGGTGATGGCCAGGGAAGTGGGCTCCGGGTTTCCTTCCACGTACACGGTAAAGGTGTAATTCCCGGGCGGAAGCCGTGCATACCGCACCTCAGATACGCCCACGGTCTCAATGGGCGCTTCATCATAGCCCACCAGGCGGTATTTCATTTTACGGAAACGGCCGTTCCGGAAATCCAGCGGGGTGATCTGGAAGGATACGGTGTTAGAACGGTGGTCCAGGTCCAGGGTTTTCATCATCACGGGATTAGCCTGCGTGTACGGGGTGTCATTAATGCTGATGCGGGTAATATAGGCCCGCACGGGCGTGTCTGTGGGCCGGATCAGGCCGGAATCAAAAACGTTTATCCCGTTACTGCCGCCGGTGATGATCCGGCCTTCGAAGGTTACCCCCAGTGTATTGGGGTTAAAAATGGCCCCCTGAAGGCCGTCGGATTCGGTATACCGGAGGATTTCCCCGCTGGCCGGATCGTAACTGTACAGGCCGTTATTGGAATTGACCCACAGCGTTTTACCTACCGCGGCCACGTCCGTACAGAAAGCCGATAAAAGCGGCCGGCTCTGCAGTTCCCCCTCTTCATACAGGTAGAGCCCGGAACTGGTGGCGAGGTAGACCTTATCTTTTATGCGCACAGACCCGTTAATATTAAAAGGCGTACGGGCCACTTCTCTTACAAACCCAAAATCGTCATTTTTCCGGCGGGCCAGGGAAAGGTTGGTATAATAGGTCTGCACCAGCATTTCGTCATCGGACAGGAACACAATATGGCTGATATTAGGCCATTCAATGCTGCTGTTCAGCTTTTCCAGGAAACGCAGCGAGCCGTCCGGCCGGAGACGGGCCGCCCCCTGGGGGGTACAAAGTATGGGCTGCTGATCACGGGGATCTTCCACCATATAGCTTACTCCCTCTGTCAGGTCAGGCAGGTCCAGCGGGGTAAAACGCCCGCTGCTAAAAGAATAGGAGTAGTATTTATGCTTATCCAGCTCTACAAACAGCTTATCGGGGCCCGCGTGAAATAAGCGCCGTATGGCGGTTTCCGGGAAGTGCCGGACTATTATTTTCCGGGCCTCTTTGTCATAAACCAGGATCCCGCTGGAGTACGTACCGCACCAGACCTGCCCGTCGGCGGCAGTGAGAATGGCCGTAATGTGGTTATCGAGGTCCAGGCTGACGGCACTCTCCTTATCCAGCAGGTGAGAAAACTGTACCTGCCGGATATTGGTATAGTCCAGGCCTTTGCCCAATACCGCCACGTAGAGATTATCGTTTTTGTCCATGTGGATTTTCATGATCTGGTCGCCGGAAAGGCTCCCCGCATTATAGTACTGGTGCTTGTAAACGCCGGTTACGCGGCGGGTGCGGGTGTCAAAGAGCTGTAATCCGGCGCCGTTAGTGCCCACAAACAGGTTATTCTGGTAGGGAAACAGGCAGTTAACACTCACCCCGAAGTTATGCAGGGTATAATGGCCCGTGTGCGGGTTTAGCCGGATCAGCCCTTTGTCTGAAGCCACCCAGACCACGGAGTCAGAAGCTACGTAAACATCGGATACCACGGCTTTAAAGGTATCGCGGAAGTAGGGCCGGCTTTCCCGGATGGTGTAATCCCCGTTCATGTAGTGAACAAAAAGGCCGTAATGCGAGGCATTGCTGATAAACCAGTCTACTTTGCCGTTCCGGGCCTTACCCACAAAAGACCTGCCGTTTGTCTTATCGGTCAGGAAATGAAAGGTGGAATCTACCAGGTAGATGTTTCCGGCGGCATTGGTCCAGATCTTTTCGCCCGCAAAAAAAGGATAGGCATAATAATAAGGATAGCCCGGATATTTAAAGTAGCTGAATGAGCCTTTATCGTAGTTATACCGGGACAAGCCCTTTTGGGTGCCGAGGTAGATATTGCCGTCCGGACCTTCGTAGATCTGGGTCAGCACATTGCCCTGGAGGTCATAGAAACTGTTAAAATCCACACAGTTTACGCCGTCAAAGCGGTTCAGGCCGTTATGGGTGCCGATCCAGAGGAATCCCGACTGGTCGCTGTGCAGGCTCTCAATGGCCGGGTCTGAGAGTCCGTTACTGTAATCCAGATGCCGGAAAAGAAGCGCAGGGGCTTGCTGTCCGAAGCTTTCGGAGAAAAATATCAGCAGAAATATGCAAATAACGCTCTTCATCGTACAGCTTACCGTTCACACAAAAGTATTGAGAAATAGCCAGGGAAAAGTACACCAAAATGGGTATTTTATCTTTTTCTTTCCTCAATATACACCTTTTTTGGTATTGCCCCGGGCGGGGCGTTCCCGTAAATTTGTTATTATGATTATCCTGCCCGGCTAAGACTCCCTTTCAGGTGGCGAAACACGGGCGCTTAACGGCAGCCTATGAAAACACGCCTTTACCTTTTGTTATTTGCGCTGCTCCCCTTTCAGGCCCGTTCCCAGGACCTGGAAAGTATCCGTGACCAGAAGCCCTTTGCGGTCAGCGGCTACCTGGATCTACGGACCATCGGATACAGCGCTAAGGGTATAGATCCCCGGCGGAGCCCGTTTACGTATATCCTCTCCGGGTCGCCCGTTTTTTCGTTTTACGGGCTCACCATCCCTGTCAGTTTCACGTACAGCGAGCAGGACCGCGCCTTTCGCCAGCCTTTTAACCAGTTTGGTTTAAGCCCTACCTATAAATGGATCACCCTGCACGGGGGCTACCGGAACCTGAGTTTTTCTCCTTATACCCTGGCCGGGCACACCATGCTGGGCGGCGGGTTTGAGCTGAGGCCCGGGAAGTTCCGGTTAGCGTTTATTACGGGACGGCTGAACCGGGCCACGGCCATTGATACCACCACCGGCGTGGTACAGCCCTACAGTTTTTCCCGGTATGGCACCGCCGTAAAAATAGGGTATGGCACCGAAAAAAGCTTTGTAAACCTGAGCGTGCTGAGTGCCAAAGACTCAGAAAAGAACTTTAAGGGGGCAGCGGACTCTTCGGCGCTGCGCCCTGCGGCCAATACCGTCATTGGCGGTGATCTTAAAGTCACCCTGGTGGGCGACCTCTTCCTTTTTGCCGATGGCGGATTAAGCATCTACACCCGGGATAACACCTCCACTATTGGTATTGATTCCTCCGTGAAAATACTGGAAACCCTGCAGAAGATCATGCCTTTAAATGCTACCAGTAACTATGCTTTGGCCTACAGCGGCGGGCTGGGCTATAAGAGCAAGCACTTCGGTATCCATGCGGCTTATAAATATGTAGATCCTGATTTTATTTCCATGGGGGCTTACTTCTTTCAGAACGACCTCCGGAATATTACCTTAAGCCCGTCATTTAATGCCCTAAAAGGCCGGTTACGGTTTAACGGCAGTATCGGTGTACAGGACGATAACCAGAGAAAGCTGAAGCAGGCCAGTACCCGGCGGATCATCAGTATGGCTAACCTCACCTGGGATTTTACGGATAAGCTGGGCATTGATGCCAATTACAGTAACTTCAGCACGAATTCCGAGCCTACGGTGGCCATGATAGAAAACCGCTACCTGCTGGCCCAGACCAACAGCAACCTGTCTGTTAACCCGCGGCTGATCCTGGCCGGTCAGAAAACTACCCAGGTGATCCTGCTGTCCTTTAACCAGAGTAATCTCAAAGACCTGAACCAGGACACGCAGTCGGCAAATGACATCCGCTCATCCGTAGCTTTCTTTAATTATAACCTGACGCTGAACCAGCTGGGGCTGAGCCTGACCACCGGGTTAAATTATACGGTGAATAAGCTGGCCTCCGGTGACATCACTAACCAGGGCATATCCCTGGGCGCTTCCAAAGCCTTTCTGAAGCATAAGCTGATGGTCAGCACGGTGAACAGCTGGGTGGCTACTGAACTGGAGGCGGGTAAGGGCAATATCCTGAACCTGGGGGGAAACATCACGTATATGCCGCTGAAAGGGCATAGAATAGGACTGCGCGTGAGCTCGCTGAACAATTCCACCTCCCGGGAGGGGATAGATGAGCCCGTGAAATTTTCAGAACTGACCGGTGAATTAGGATATACATTTAGTTTTTAGAAGCCATGAAGAAATTACTGCTGATCCCATTGATTTTTATCTTATGGATGTTTGGCGCACCTGCCTCGGGCCAGTCTAACTCGGCGCGGGTAACCCTGAATATTGCCGGCCCCTACTCCACTAACATCATGGATTATGCCCCGTCTGAGAATAACAAGATGGGAAAGATGATTGTAACGGTTCAGAACCTGACCCGTACGGAGCTGAAGATCTATTTACGGGGAGATATCAAGGGCACCGGGAATGACGTCAGGATTTTCATGGATACCGATTACGTACCCGCTACCGGCATCACCCTGGCGCCGCTGGAAACCCGCCAGCTGTTCAGCCATGAGATCATGGACCTGTATGATCCCAATCACCTGACTTATGTAGGCACTAACCAGGCGGAATTACGCAGAAGCCGCCATGTGCCGGAAGGAGAATATTCCATTTGTGTGCGGGCCTATGATCATACGCCCGGCCGTACCAGTATCCCGCTGTCTGCTGAGCAGCCTTCGGGCTGCCTGACCGTATTCATGCGGAATACCGAGCCGCCCATCCTGATCCAGCCGGCGGCAGAGGCAGAAGTTAGGGCCATGGATATCCAGAACGTGATTTTCTCCTGGACGGTACCGGCCGGAACGCCCGCCGGTTCTACCTACCGGCTGAAGATCGTGGAGATGTTTGACCCTAAACGGAATCCGAATGACGCCTTTTTATCTGCTACCACACCGGCTATTTTTGAAAGAGACCTGGTAAGCCCGGTGTATGTGTACGGCCCGGCCGATGTACCGCTGGTGCAGGGCCGGAAATACGCCTGGGCCGTAACGGTGGTGGATTCCAAGGGCCTTACTTCCTATCAAAACCAGGGCAGAAGCGAGGTGCGGGCATTTACCTATGGAAAAACGGCGGCTCCTGTTCCCCTGCAGGTAACCGGTATCCCGGCACCGGCTCCCAAGCCCATAGATAAACCGGGCGCCATCCTGACCCAAAGCAAAGTTAAGTTCACCCCCAGCCTGGAGATCACTAACCTCATCAGGAATACGTTTAAAGGCAAGCTGGTATGGGCCTACCGCCAGAGCGAAGCAGGTTATGTCACAGAGCCCGTGATGTTCACCAGTACGGCTGTACCGGGGCCCACAGCCGCTAACCCGGCTTACAGCAATATGGAACTTACCGCGGTGCAATCCGTGCTCAAATCCGGGAAAGTGGAGACGGTGACCAAGCCCGCTGCCGGTTCCGCTGGAAATTTATCGGCCCTGGATTATTATGTACCCGGAAACGGGGGCGCATCCATAGGTTTCACCCATACCACCATTCCGCAGATGACGGAAATCTCCCGGCTGCTCAGCAGGCGGGAACAGCATCAGGCTAAGATCAAGGCGCTGGCGTCAGGTACCCACTACCCCCTGGAAAACACCAAAGTCAGGCTCTACCTGAAAAGGGCCGAAAACACCGGTGCCAGCGTCACCATGGCCTTTCTCCAGTTTTTAATTCCGCCCAATACCCCCAAAGAGATCCTGGTGGGTGAAACCACCACCAATGCCCAGGGCGAATTCAGCCTGAACTACCACGATAAGGTTCCACCCGGTTACCAGGCCCTCCTGCGTATCGGGAACCAATATTTTGAGTTTGCAGATTACGAAATTCCCTTACAAAACCAGGACGGCGTGTATGACCTGGGTGAGCTGCTGGGCCTGGCTAAGACTTACCGTTTGAAAGTAAAAGTGGTCAGTAAGGAAGGTACAAAACTGGATGCCGTTAACATACGGCTGGAAAGACCCAAGAATTACTATGCCAAGCCTAACCAGCATAACCTGAAGCACGAGGTGATGCGGGACAGCCTTCTGAAGGAGCCGGAAGAAGTGGTAGCCCTGGGTGGCTCCGAAGCCTACTGGCCACGGGTTTTCTACAGTAACGGCTACCTGGACTCCTACCGGATAGTGGTAGAAGGCGAAGGGATCCTTAAAACCGAGGCCAAGGTGCATAATGTGAACCTTTTCTCCACCTCGCCAGACGGTACGCTCTACGCCGATAAAGACCAGATACCCACCCTGACCAAGGTGGTGACCGCCAATATCCCGCCGCCGGTGGTAGAAGGCCGGGTACTCACTAAACAGGGAGAGGTGCCGGTGGCCGGGGCCCAGGTGCTGGTGCGGAAGAAAGGCACTACCGGTGACCCGAGAGTGATTATGGTGAACGGATGGCCCATGTACATGATCGATATGTTTGCCCGTACGGTCATCAGCGACAGTACCGGTAAATTTAAAGTGGAAAATATCATTCCTGCGTCGGAGCCCTACGAGGTGGTGGTGAGGTACAAAGGCAAGGAAACCAAACACGACAAAGACCTGTACCTGTCCAGGAACGGGATCAAAGAGGTGATTGACCCGCTGTTTATCAATGCCGAGCAGATTACCGTAACGGGTAAGGTAGTAGACACGGGCGGTGAACCCCTGGCCGATGCCACCCTCACCTGGAAATCAGGAGGAAAAGCATTTTACAGCGATGAAGAAGGGAATTTTATAGGCACCCAGGTAGAAGGAAAACACGTTCTGGTGGCCCGGAAGCCCGGTTTTAAAGACACCGAATATACCGTAGACCTGAAGATACCTGCCAAAGGGGGCGGTAAGTCCGCTACGCCGGCGGCCAGCACCGCGGCCATGAGTAGCTGGGCTACCAGCGTCAGCGCCTCCTTTAAAAACTTCAGCGGCACCGGCCTGTACAATAACCAGAAAGTGACGCCGAAACCCACTCCGGGGAAATCGGTCTCCGCCACCATGGGCTATTCTAACCTGTCCGCCGGCACGGTAGCTAACACTAACCTGAATTTTAATTACTATGCGGTCTTTGGCGACGGATTCACATCAAGTGCGATTTCCGGTAACCACGTGATCGTTATGAGTAACTTCTATGTGAAAGTGAAGGTGAAAGACCACGGCACCCAGCAGCCCATAGCGAATGCGGCCGTTAAGGCGGAAGGGAGCAGCACTTCTTTCAGTACCGGTGCTGACGGCGTGGCCATTGTGCAGAATGTACCTGGAGGTAATGCCGCCCTGATCGTAAACGGCCCGCCCGATTCTTTTTATGCCAGCGTAAAAGCGGAGCTGGCCATTGACGCCTCTAAAGATACCATAGCCGTGGAGGTCAGCCTCAAGCCCGGCGCGCAGGCCAAAGGGCAGGTACGCAGCAAAGGGGCCGCATTGGCCGGAGCCGAAGTAGCGGTGGAGGGCCTGGAACACATCCGGACCGTGACTGACGCCGGCGGAAATTACGTGCTTTCCGGCGTGCCGGCAGGAGAATATACGCTTATAGCCAGTAAGGAAGGCCTGCTCAGCGACAGCAAGACCCAGACCTTTACGGCTAACCAGGCCGCTACGGTAGATTTTAACCTCACCGACCCCGGTTTTAATGCATCCAGCCTGCTCGGCTTTAAGCTGGTGCTCCATAAATCCACTCCCGGTGCTAATGCCAATGAATTTATCATTTCAGGCGAGCTCCGGGATATCCCGGATAACCCGGTATTTAAAATGGCCGAGAACCCGGGCTTCCGGGTAAAATTCACGGATAAGGTAGTGGTCAAAGAAGGCAATACCATCTACCCCAAAGACAATGAGCTGGTGACGGATGTTTCGGAGATCCGGCTCAAAGCATTTGATTTTATAGCCATAACCCTTAAAAATGCCTCCGGGATCCGGCTCAGGGCGGTGGAAGGCAGTAACCGCACCCGGGGTGAACTCACGGGTGAGGGCGTCATAGACATCGGCCGTACGTTCAGCTCCCTCAGCGGCATCCGGCTTCCGGATGTGCCCCTCACCCTAAAACCGGAAAGCGGTAACTTTATAGCCCCTATTAACAGCTCCGGTGATGTGGGTGTGAGTTCTTTGGGCATAGCCGGTAAGACCGAGGGATGGCAGCTTTACGGCATTACGCTGATCCCTGACCTGGCGAATTCCCGGATAGATAAGGAAGGGATAAACCTGAAAGGCAAGATCCGGATAGACGGGGTGCCCCTCCTGAGTAACCAGGAACTTAACCTGACTGGCCTTACCATCAACCGGCGCGGTGAGATTAAAAATGCCGCCGTTAACCTGAACCCCGCCCCCACCCTTACCCTGGTCAGCTGGAAACTGAAACTGACAGGTGTACAGATCAATCCTTACGGCCTGCGGCTGTCCGGCGATATGGATGTACCCATTCCGTCATCCGAAACGGCTAAAATAGGCGTACGTGAGCTGGGCATTAATAACGGAAGCCTCTCCGGCGGCACCTTCCAGCTTCCTTCAGCGGGCATTGATATTTTTGGCCTGGTTAAATTTAAGACCACGCCGGGTAAAGACTTCTCCTTCCAGAAGCTGGCCGGAGCCAATCATTACCGTTTCGTGGGCGCCGGAACCATTGAACTTCCTAAGTGGATCAAGCAGAAGGTGGAGCTGAATAATTTCAGTATTGCTACCAACGGCGACTTCTCTGTGATAGCTAAAACCGACGTGGAGGTGAATTTCGCGGATATGGCTAAACTGGGGATCACGAAATTCGGTTTCGATTCCCGGACCACGGCCATCACGGTGGGTGGGAAATTCAGGCTGAATATCCCGATGTTTGGGGCGGGCGCCGAAGGCACCCTGCACTTCCGGAAAGGCTATGCACCGCGAATGGATGAGCTGGGAATCTATTTTAGCCTGATGTCGGCTATAGAGTTGGAAGCTAAACTGGCCTTTAATGAAAATGAGTTCAGAGGAAAGGGCGGGCTTAAAATAGCCGGCCTCCCCGGGGTAGGTCTCGAATTCTGGTACATTAAGCAAGGCACCAAGCCGCGGGTAGGCGCCCAGTTTATGGCCAATATGGTCATTCCTATCGGGGTGGTCAAGCTGGATAAGCTGCAGGGGGGATTCGATTTTGATTTTGCCAAAAATATCTACAGCATCAATGCCGGGGGCAGGATCACCGTGGCACCGGATCCGAACGGTATGGTGGCCCTGGATCCCGTGAGGGTGATTATTACATCCACCCCCGGCGGGCCTATATTTGAAGGTAACGCCTTCGTAAAAGTACTGACTTCCTGGGAGGTGGGCACGGCCACATTGAAACTGGATTTTAATAAGAAGCAGTTTTTTATTGACGGAAAATTCGGAGCCGGCTTTAACCTGATGAAAGGCATCAGCGTGGAAAGCTATTCCGGCGTACACCTGGAGCTTTATACGGGTGCCGGAAGTAACTATTGGTTTGTGGCGGGTTACTCGCGGACCAGTATCCTGAGCATCTTTAACAGTAACGTTACACTGGCCGCCGGCTGGAATATTCCTCAGAATAAGCACGAGTCGCTGCGGGATATCCCCGGCTACGTGCTCACTAACGGCCGGCTCTACGGGGGCTATTTCGGCACCAGCTCCAGCATACGCCTGGGGCCTTATACCGCCTCTTTCCTGGACCTGGCCAGTGCATCACTCTGGTACCACAATTTTGCCAACTGCGAGGTGTATGCCAATTTCCGGTCCAACTCCTTCGGATTTAAGGTAGCTTCGGGCTGGTCAGCCGGCGGAAGCGTGAGCGTCTTTGATATCGGTACCATCGCCTCGGCCGATGTGGGCCTGTCGGGTATGCTGGAAGGTTATTACAATTCCAGCTCGTGGGGCGCCGGAGGGCATTTCTCCGGTCATCTCAGGGGGCATATCGGCTGTAACGGTGGCTGTAACGGCATTACCTGGGGAGGCTGCTTTAATGCCTGTATCCTGGGGTGCCGGGTCTGCCCCATCCCCTGTGGGTTAAAAATCTGCGCCAGCGCTTCGGCGGATGCCACCTATAACTCGCAGAGCGGTTTAAAATTAAGCTTAAGTTTAGGGAAATAGTTATGAAAACGAACCTGAAAATTATTGTCCTCCTGTTTATGGTCTGCCTGAACGGCTTTGCCCAGCTCAATATCAAGGAAGGAAAAGACGCGGTTTATGTGTTTATTTCTAACCAAAGCCTTTCCGAACAGACCCCTATGGGCAGCGTGACCGGCGCCCTGCTGTACCGGTCGCTGGCCGGCGAAAAAGAATTTAAGCCCCTGGGTCGTATCCAGGCCCCGCTCACCCGCGAGAACTTCGTCAGAGCGGCCGGCCCGGGCGCGCTCCGGAACATCATGATGCTGAAGCAGCTTAAAAGTGAAGATGCCGCCTGGGAATACGTAAAAGCAAACCCCGAGCTGGAAAAATACGGGATGATAGCGCTGAATATGGATTTCCTGGTCGCCATGGGTGCCGCTTACAAAGATACCGAGGCAAAAAAGGCCGGGAAAACCGTAAAATACAAAGTGGAATACATTACTACAGGCAATAAGAAGGAAAACGAGGTAGAAGGCAGCCTGACCCTGGGTGTACCGCCGGTTATTGAAAAGCCGGTACTTCGGGGCGTACAGGAAACCGATTCCAGCGTTTCCGTTTCCTGGAGCCTGAACCCTGAAAGATCACCGGAGGCATTGATGGGGGAAATATGGATGCAGGAAAAAGCCAATGCCGGCTTCAAAAAGGTGGGCTTTTCACTGGCTAACCAGGTGGATAACGACATCGTATTTAACTGGATGCAACGCACCACCCCGGACCTTTCCTATAGCTTTTACCTGGTACCCGTCACCCTGGTGGGGTTGGAAGGCCCTAAATCAGACACCACTTACCTGATCTCCCAGACATTCAGGAATCTTCCGCAGGTGCCCATAGCCCAAATAAAAGATACGCTGGGCGGCATCCTGGTCAGCTGGGACAAGATCGCCCATACCGAGCTCATGAGCGCTATCCTGGTAGAAAGGAGCAAAAACCCGGAAGAAGGGTTTATCCTGCTGGATACCTTATCTGCCGCTGCCACTTCCTATTATGACCAGCGCATACTTCCGAACACCCTGTACCATTACCGGTTCCGGGTGCTGGGCCTTCGCCAGAACATCTCCGAGCCCTCGGCCTATGTATCGCACCAGATGCTGGTGGAAAGCCGTGATGTGGAGGCGCCGGAAAACGTGGTACTGGACCATGATAAGGAAGGAAACATCACCCTGGCCTGGGACCGGGTGCTCTCTCCGGAGGTCAGCGGCTACCAGGTATTCCGGGCTCCCCAGGGAAATGATGATTTTGAGCTGGTCTCGAACCTGCTGGACGGCACCGCCTTTACCGATACCACGATAAAAAGCGGCCGGCTGGTTTACAAATACCACATAAAAGCATTGAATTTCGAAAACAAGGTCAGCGGCCCCTCAGACGTGGTGTTTGGCAGTCCGAAAAAGCTGGTCCTCCCCCCTACGCCGTATAACGTGGAAAGTTACAGTGAGCCGGGAAGGGTCACCCTGCGCTGGAAAGACATGGTTTCCTACGACGAAAGCGTGGTAAGCTACTCCGTTTACCGCAAAGAAGTGAGCAAAGGCGCTGCGGTTTCTGACGGAGAGCAGCTTCCTGCCGCGCTGAGAGCCCGGGGCTTTCAGAAGCTGAATACCCTGCCGGTAGTGGAAGTGCTTTTTGCGGATCGCAGCATTCAGCCCGGCAGGGAATACCAGTATGCCGTAACCGCTACGGATATGTTTGGCAATGAAGGCCCGGCACTGGGTACCGTGGGCGTTAGCCCGCCGGTGATCACTGTGCGGGTACCGGAGATTTATGTCAGAAGTACTTCCAAAGGGATAGAAATCACCTGGAATGACCTGTTGGAGCCGAAGGCCGACCGCTACGATCTGTACGTAAGGCTTCAGAACGAGAAAGTACCCAGGAAACTGGGTGAAGCCGGGCCGGGGAAAGAGCAGTTCACCGATTCCCGGGCCACCGCCGGCCAGCTTTACTTTTATTCCATGAAAGTCAGGGTCAATGGCCGCGATAGCAATTTCGGAAATGAAAAAAGTGTAAGAAAATAAGTGAGTTATGAAAACTGCATTTTATAGATTAACCGTCCTGATTACAGGCCTGCTTCTGCTGCACGCCTGCAAGGACGAGGCCGTGGAAAGCTCCCCGATCGAGTTTTCCGACCTTTCCACTGCCAGCATTACGGAGTTTTCCGCCACGCTGTCGTCCTCCATTACCAAATCGGGCAGCCAGGAGATCACAGACCACGGGTTTGCCTATTCCAAAACCAATGAAAATCCGGAGGTAGCGGAAAACAGCATCGCTAAAGGGCCTATTGATATCGCTACGCCCACGCCCATTGCTTTTAGCGGAAGCGCTACAGGCCTGGAAGCTAACACCGAGTATTTTGCCCGGCCCTATGCCATCACGCCGGCGGGTACTTCGTTTGGCAAGACCGCTAAATTCAAAACTTCCGCCATCAGCCAGCCCGGTGTAAGAACCGACGGAGCGGAAGCCATAGGTACTAATTCGGCCAAAATTAATGGCAGCATCGGGGCGAAAGGCACCTATGCGGTGTCGGAATACGGCCTGGTATGGGCTACCGGCGCTAATCCCACCACTGATGTGACTACCAAATACAGCATTAAAGGTAATATCTCCACCTTCCCGGTCGCCTTCAGCACCACAGCGGGTAGCCTGACGCCTAATACCACCTATAATTACCGGGCTTACGTGATCTCGAACGGGGTCACCACCTATGGCGAGAATAAGACTTTCAAGACCCAGGACCTGGTACAGCCGGGCGTGCGTACGGATGAATCCAAACCGTCTTCTACCGAAGCCTACCTGGCCGGTACGCTGACCACCAAAGGCTCGCATCCTATCACCGAGTACGGCTTATGCTGGGGTAGCGCGGCTAATCCTACCACCTCCGGCAGCAAGCAGGCCTTTAGCGGGGATGTGACCACTTTCCCGAAAGCGTTTAACACCACCGCCCGGAGCCTGAACCCTGGAGCGGTCTATTATTACCGGGCCTACGTCATCATGAACGGCACTACCACCTACGGTGAGAACAAGAGCTTCACCACCACCGTGGACAAACCTTCAGTGAGCACCAAAGCGGCCACATCTATTACTACGGTATCCGCTACGGTAAACGCCACGATCAACAGCCAGGGATCCTTCCCGCTGTCTGAAGTGGGTATAGTGTGGGGTACGTCTAATAACCCTACCACGGCTAATAGTAAGCAGTCGAAAAGTGCAGGCGGCCTCACTTACCCGCATAATTATTCGTTTAATCTGACCGGCCTGACCCAGAATACCACCTATTATTTCAGGGCCTACGCTATCGTAAACGGGGAAGTGGTGTACGGCAGCACGCTGTCTTTTAAAACACTTACGTTCAAGGCCATAACGGTCACCACCTCCAGTACCTTAACCCCGGCTAACCAGGGCGACAGCGTGTACGGAACGGCGGTTTCCGGCACTTACCGGATCGTGCGTTACGGCTTCTACTATAACAATGTGGCCAGCAGCACCTTTGATTTCCTGAATTCCAAAACGCTGACCATTACGCCGGTAACACCGGTTACCGGTACGGTTAACTTTAACGAGATCATTCCCACCTTCCGCTGTGGAAATATCGTCAACTACAGAGCCTATGCGGTAGATGAGGCCGGGAACTACGTTTACGGAAATATACAGAAATACAGCACGGGGGGCTGCGTTAATTAAGCTTAACGGAATTCGCGTCCTTCAAATTCGCCGTTCCCGGAGTTTTCGGTATTTGATTTTTTCTTCATGTCGTTATTCTGCATGCGTCCTATCCGATAGGTGAAAGATACCATGATCATGCGGCGCATCCAGCGGTTCTCGTACTCGCGGTAAAACTGGGCTGTTTGGGTATATCCGCCCCAGCGGCGCTGGTTAAAAAGGTCTCTTACGTTCAGGTTAACCGTGCCTTTTTTCTTCAGCACATCCAGTTTCAGGCCGGCATCCACAATGAAAGCCTCCAGGCTTTTTCCCTGGGCCTGCACCATAGGTGCCCGGTATTCGGTGCGGATCTGGGCGGAGAGATTGGGCCGGATACGGTAGTTGGTGATGGCATTGGCGTTCCAGTTAAAGCCTTTGGCCGGTGCTATGTTAAACTCTTCGCTCCCGAAAAAACGCCGGAAGAAGAAGTTGGCATTGGCCGTAATGTTCAGTTTTTTACTGAGGTTCATCTGGGAGATCATCTCCAGGCCGCTGGCCTCGTTCCGGCTGATGTTATGGAACTGCGAAAAAGTAGCGCCGCTGGTGCCTTCCACGGAGGTCACCACGGACTGCACCACATCATTCATGCGGCGGTAGTAGGCCGATGAAGTCAGCGTAACCTTTTCCCAGAAACGGGCATAGCTCAGCTCAAACGAGTGAATGTCTTCCGGCATCAGGTTAGGATTTCCCTGGGAAATGTTCATGGGGTCTGACACATCAATGAAAGGGTTCACCTGCCAGCCGCGGGGGCGGTTTACCCGCCGGGTATAACTGGCCTGCAACTGGTTTTCTTCGCCAAATTTCCGGGTCAGGAACACACTGGGGTAGATCCGGAAGTAGTCCAGGCGGCCTTTCGCAGACCGGTCCCCGGGAGAAAGCTTCGGATCATACGACTTATATTCGGTATCCAGGTAAGCCTGTTCGGCTCTCAGCCCCAGCTGGAAACCCAGCGTCGGGGTGATCTGGTTTTCGTAATTCACGTAAAGGGCATGTACGCTGCTTTTCATCAGGAAATCGTTACTGATGCGGTAGTCGGGCACCATGTTATTACTGGAATCCATGTAGCGTGAAAACTGGGTTTCATCCGATGAACGGACGATGGTCCGGTAACCGGTTCCAAACTTGCTGGTCTCGGAAATGGGCAGGGCGTAATCCAGCTGGATATTCATGTTGCTCCCGCTTTCCGTGGTTTCATTGCGGCGGTCTTCCATGAGCTGGCGCGACTCCGTATAGAATTGCAGGAAGGTATTCACGCCCTCTTCGGTGTCTTTTCCGCGGGCAAAATTAGCCGTCAGCTCCTCGCCCTTGCGGTTAAATTCCTGCTTGAAATTCACGTTAATATCGTAGCCCAGGTCATCTTCCTTCTGGCGGGAATACCGCTCGCTGTTGCCCGTCATTTCAGGATTATTCATGTAGCGGTAGAACAGGTCTTCGCGGCGGTCGTTAGCCCGCAGGCTCATGTTCCCGGATACACTCAGCACAGTCTTATCCGCAATGTAGTAATCCAACCCGGCACCGAAGCCGTTATTCAGGCCTCTCCTTGTGCTCTCGCTGGAAGTTTGGGTGCGGGCTTCCGAGCTGAAAAAGCGGGTGTCATTCCGGCTGTCGCCCACCATATTCCGGCGGTTAAAATTATAATTACCGAAATAATTCATCTTCCCGTTGCGATAGTTCACGTTAAAGCCGGCGCCGGCATTGCCGTAAGAGCCTGCTGAGGCGGTTACGGCTCCGTTAAACCCGTAGCGGGCGTCTTTTTTGAGTACGATATTAATGATACCCGACTGGCCTTCGGCGTCATACCGGGCGGAAGGATTAGTGATCACTTCCACCCGTTCAATGGCATTGGCGGGCAGGGCCTGGAGCAGGCGGGTGATGTCATTCCCGGCCATGGCCGATTCCTTCCCGTCTATCAGGATACGCACATTAGAAGAGCCCCGCAGGCTCACCGAGCCGTCCATGTCTACCTGGAGGGAGGGTACATTGGCCAGAAGATCGGTGGCCGTTCCGCCTACGCTGATGGCACTCTGACCCACGTTAAACACTTTCCTGTCCATCTGGAGCTCCATGGCGGGCTTGGCACCGGCCACCACCACTTCTTCCAGGAGCTTACCGGTGGCCTGGAGCTGCAAAGCACCCAGGTCCAGGTTTTTGCCGTTTTCCACCACAATATCGTTCTTTTGAAAATCCTGGAAGCCCACATAACTGGCTTTCAGGTAATAGGTTCCTTCCGGGATGGCCGTCAGTGTAAACTTCCCTTCCAGGTCGGTCTGAACCCCTTTTACATAATCATTAGTGCGGGAATTAAACAGGGATACATTGGCAAACATCAGTGGTTCCCGGTCACTTTGTAATGACCCGCTGACATCGGCCTGCCCCATGACATTTACAGAGCAAAGCACACAAAAAAAGAAAACAATTCTGAGCATGAAGTTTTGAGTTGTAATTTATACAAGAATGGTTTTTATGGTTCTATTCCATTTATAGAACTACAAAATTACCAAAATCTTATATACCTTACTTTAGCGGCCCGGCAGGCGGGGATCACCCTCAGGGCTGGCGGATGGCCTCTTTGAGGCGTGCGGGGAAATCCGTCTGGATGGCCCCCAGGTACTTGTAGCGCGCTATGAAATCCTTATAAACCGATTGATTATCAGAAGCTTTAGTGTCCACATCGCCCAGGGTATTTATCCATAAACGGATGCCCTTCCGGTGGGCTTCAGGCAGTAAAGGCGAGTTTTCAAAAGAAGGATCGATATGAATGATATCCGTAAGGTCTTTGTCGATGATTTTTCGCATTTGGTCATTATTATATGCCCGTGGCATCATCTTTATCCGGGGATTTATCTTATACAGGCTATCCATTTCTGTGTAATCGTACAGGAAAAACAGCACCTGGCTCTCCATTCCCAGCTCTTCAATGGTCTCATAAGCTTTTCTGCGGGCCTCCATACCGCTGATCTTAAAGTCGATATCGATCATCACCCGGCCTTTCGCATACGCCAGGGCCTCCCTGAAGGTAGGTATATGGTACAGAGTGGGCTTCCCCTGGTGGGTCAGGTAAAGCTGCTGGGTTTCGGCATAGGTCAGGTCGGCCAGCACGCCTTTACCGGTGGTGGTCCGGTCCAGGTTCTTGTCGTGCATCAACACCATCACGCCGTCTTTGGTGTCCCTGACATCCAGTTCCACCACATCAGCACCGGCACGGATGGCCTCATCCATGCCCGCCAGTGAATTCTCCGGTACGGTGAGGTGGCCGCCCCGGTGGGCCGCAACCAGGATTTTTTGTGCTGCCGAATTTTGGACCAGGAAAACGGCCAGCAGCAGGGTAAGCAGGTTCTTCATCATACATTCTAATACGCTGAAAACGTGATTTAAGACTAGCCGATTCCGGATTTATTTTTTCAAATAGGGAATAAACCGGCCCGGAAATATGACTATTACAATAATTGCCTGACCGATTCAAAGAATATTAGGCTTAGTCGTGTATAGCCAAATAATATTTCGTATCTTTGCACCCGATTTATCCGTTAGGGTCTCTGCATTCGGCAAAAGGATTGATACCTTTTATTTTTTTACCCCTTCAGAGCAGAAAACGGATCTGGTCCGTAGATGAAGGGCGTGTCGCTATCGCCTCCAAATTTTTTTATTAAAACATATAGGTTGCTCAGCGTAAGCAACCTGCCAATCATTTGTATGCAAACATTAAAGTTTTCAGAACTTCCTATTTCAGATTATATCCTGAAAGCAGTGGAAGAAATGGGTTTTACAGAATCTACACCTATTCAGACAGCCGCCATTCCGGTGGTGATGTCCGGCCGTGACGTTATAGGCCAGGCACAAACCGGAACCGGCAAAACCGCAGCTTTCGGTATCCCGGCCATTGAGCATGTGGATGCTGACGACCGTAACACCCAGGTGCTGATCCTGTGCCCTACCCGGGAGCTGGCCCTGCAGGTAAAAGAGCAGATCACCCAACTGGCCAAGTATAAAAAAGGTTTATTGGTAAGTGCCATTTATGGCGGTGAGTCGTATGAAAGACAATTTGCCAACCTCAAAAGGGGAACGCAGATTGTGGTAGGTACGCCGGGCCGTATCATGGACCACATTGAAAAAAGAACCCTGAAGCTGGATAACATTTCCATGGTCATCCTGGATGAAGCTGACGAAATGCTGAACATGGGCTTCCGGGAGGATATTGAGCAGATCCTTTCTCATGCGAAGGAAGAGCGCCAGACGGTGCTTTTCTCGGCCACCATGTCGAAAGAGATCATGAACATCACCAAGAAATTCCAGGATAACCCGGAAATCGTTAAAGTAACCAAAAAGGAGATCACCAATACTAACATTGACCAGTCTTTCTACTCCGTAAAAAGAGAAGCTAAGTTTGAGCTGATGGTAAGGCTGATCGATGTGCATGACCTGCAGCTGATGCTGGTTTTCTGTAACACCAAATCCAAGGTAGACGAGGTAGTGGAAGAGCTGCAGGCTAACGGTTATGCGGCGGAAGGACTGCACGGCGATATGCGCCAGGCAGCCCGTAACCAGGTGATGAACAAATTCCGGAACGGAAACACCAAGATCCTGGTAGCTACTGACGTGGCCGCCCGGGGCATAGACGTAAACGGCGTGGATGCCGTGATTAACTATGACCTGCCTATGGACCTGGAATACTATGTACACCGGATAGGCCGTACAGGCCGGGCCGGGAAACTGGGTAAGGCTTTCCTGTTTATCACCAAGCGCGACAGAAGCCGGATGCGTGACCTGGAAAACTACACCAAAGTGGTGATTCCACAGGGTAAGATCCCTACAGCAGCCGACCTGGAGAAAGCCCGTGCCGATAAGTTCGTGGAGAAGATCCGTGAAAATATCCGGGACGAGGAAGATAACCGGCCGTTTGAGAACATTGTGGATCAGCTGAAAGAAGAAGGCTATTACACTCATCAGATCGTGTCGGCCCTGATGCGGATGCAGATAGGAAGTGCACGCCGGTCGGAGTTCCGCGATGAGGATATTTCTGACGAAGCCAGAAGCAGCAGAG
Organism: Leadbetterella sp.; assembly: GCA_019638185.1. GTDB lineage: Bacteria > Bacteroidota > Bacteroidia > Cytophagales > Spirosomataceae > Leadbetterella. The sequence continues at coordinate 93,582 of JAHBUH010000012.1, read as the reverse complement.
GAGAAAAGAGCAAATTCGGTGCCCGTGAAAAAGGAGGTGACCGTTTTGGTGGCGCCAGCCGTGAGAAAAGAAGAAACGCTGATGGTGGCCGGGTAACTGAAGAAGGCATGACCCGCCTGTTTATTAACCTGGGCCGGAAAGATAGCGTTTCGCCGAACCATATTGTAGGGGCTATCGCTTCTGAAGCCCGCATCCCCGGACGGGTGATCGGCCAGATCGATATGTACGATAAATTCACCTTTGTGGAAGTTCCCCATCGCGATGTCCGGAAGGTCATTGAAGGAATGCGCGGAAAGACCATTAACCAGCGTGAAGCTAACATAGAGGTAGCCAAATAATCCTGCGGGAGATCTTCCCGTACACTCAGCCGGACATTACCGACGCCTATATGGCCCGGAATGCACCGGCTGAGTTTTTTTATGCGTTACAGCCCACTATCCCGCTTTTTTTCTTATACTTGCATATCATATAATATACCTTCAGCCTCATGTACCTGTCCCGAAGAAAATTCCTGAAAACCACCGGCATGTCTGCCCTGGCTGCCCCGGTTCTCCTTAACAGCCTCAGCTCCTGCTCTACCGGTGAAAAAGACACTAAACCATTTGGTATTCAGCTCTGGACCGTAAAAGAAGATATGGCGAAAGACCCGCTGGCAGTTCTTAACCTGCTTTCCGACTACGGTTACCGGCAGATTGAAAGTTTTACCGGCGACAAAGGGCCGTTCTGGGGCATGCCGGCCAAAGAATTTCAGAAGGTGCTGGGTGACCTGGGCATGAAGATGGTCAGTTCACACGTAGATCCCCGGTTCACCATTGACCCGGCTTCGGAAGACGACTACAAGAAACTTTGCGATGACTGCGCCTCCATAGGCGTTCAGCACCTGTTTAACCCGTATCCCGGCCCGCAGGGCTCCTCTGACGACTGGAAACGGCTGGCCGAAGGCCTGAACCGCCAGGGCGCCCTGTCTAAAGCCGCCGGCGTTAAAAGCGGGTACCATAATCATCACCAGGAATTTACGGTAACGCCCCAGGGCGATCTCCCCTACAGTATCCTGACAGGAAATACAGACCCTGCACTGGTAGATTTCGAGCTGGATCTTTACTGGGCCGTAAAGGCCGGACAGGATCCGCAGAAGTGGTTCCGGGAAACCTCGGGCCGTATCAGTTTTGCCCACTTTAAGGACCTGTACCCCGAAGAAAAAGTAAAAGAGCTGGATGCTTCTGATGAGCCGCGTACGGAAGAATGGCCGGTAGGCGCCAGTACTTTCCTGGGTAACGGGCGGATCGACTTCGCCGCTATCCTGAAAACCGGGAAGGAACACGGACTGCAATACTGTATAGTGGAACAGGAGCGCTTTGACGGGTCTACTGCCCTGGACGACAGCCGGAAAGACGCCGAATACATGAAAAAGCTGCTGGCCGGATCATGAAAAGACACCCTTTTAAGCTACTGGGGCTGGTGCTGGTAGCGGGCCTGGTGGCGCTGATCCTCCAGACCCTGGTAAAATCAGGGGCTTTTAAAACCGTGAAAGACTTTGAGGAAGGCCTCACCGTGGAGACCCTCCCCACCCCGCCGGGTATTGAAGACCTGGATTACGATCCCGGTTCAAAGACCATTTTCCTGAGCTCGCATGACCGCCGGAACCGGACCTCTACCGGGGCTATTTTTGCCCTGAATCCGGCGGATAATACGCTCAGGAACCTCACCGGTCACCTGAATCTCCCGGAATTCCGGCCCCACGGTATTTCTTTTCTGGATTTTAACGGGAATAAGTATCTCTTTGTGATCAGCCACCGGGATAAAAAAGACGTGGTAATGAAATTCCGGTTCCGGAATGACTCCCTGCAGCTGGAGAATTCCTATTCCAGCACCGACTTCAGCTCACCGAATGACCTGCTGGCCGTAGGTGAAAATGCCTTTTTCCTGACCAATGACCACGGTACCACCAAAGGCTGGCGGAAGACGGCTTCCGACTACCTGCGCCTGCCGGTGGGAAACGTGGTTTATTATGACGGTACGCGCTCAGGCGTGGTACTGGACAAGGTCACCTACCCGAACGGCATTGCCCTCTTCAAAGACCGGATTTATGTGGCCTCTACCCTGGGCAGCACCATCAGTGTATATAACCCCGTGGCGGCTAACTACCAGCTGGAAAAAGAGAAAACCATCAAAGTGCCCGATGCACCGGATAACCTCATGGTTTACGGTAACCGGATTTACTTTGCCTCGCATCCGAAACTGCTGGCTTTTGCTGCACACAGCCGGGATACGGCTAAAGTCTCGCCTTCTTCCGTGTATTACCTGGAAAATGATATACCCCACCTGGTTTTTATGGATTCCGGGAGCCGTATATCGGGCTCCAGCACGGCACTGCCGGTGGCTGATTCCACCGGGAACATCGGGTTATACATCGGCAATGTCTATGAATCCCGTATCCTGAAGCTGAATAAAGTCAAAAATTGATTCCTAATTTCCCTGAATTGTACTTACTTGCATCTTGTAATTTTTAGATATACGAAATGAGTTCCAAAAAAAATCTCAAAGAAGAAGCCTTAGAATATCATGCCAAAGGGAGACCGGGCAAAATTGAAGTCATTCCCACCAAGGAATACGCTAACCAGCGTGACCTTTCCCTGGCCTACTCCCCCGGCGTAGCTGAACCCTGCCTCGCCATCCAGGCTAACCCGGATGACGCCTATAAATACACCGCTAAAGGAAACCTGGTGGCCGTGATCAGTAACGGTACCGCCGTGCTGGGCCTGGGGGACATCGGTGCCGTGGCTGGTAAGCCGGTGATGGAAGGAAAAGGGCTGCTTTTCAAAATATTTGCTGACATCGACGTTTTTGATATTGAGCTGGATACCACGGATGTGGACGAGTTTGTGCGCACGGTGAAAATCCTGGAGCCCACGTTTGGCGGGGTTAACCTGGAGGACATTTCCGCCCCGGCCTGCTTTGAGATAGAGGAAAGGCTCAAAAAGGAGCTGAATATTCCCATCATGCACGATGATCAGCATGGCACAGCCATCATTTCTTCGGCGGCCTTGCTAAATGCCGTGGAACTGGTGGGCAAAGACCTCTCCAAAGTAAGGATCATCGTAAACGGTGCCGGTGCATCCGCCATCTCCTGTTCCCGCCTCTACCTGGCGCTGGGCGCTAACCCGAAAAATCTTTTCATGTTTGATTCCAAAGGTCTCATTCACCCTTCACGGACCAACCTTGACGGCAAGAAGAGTGAATTCGCCAATGACCACCTGCCGGCCGATACCACGCTGGAACGGGCCATGGAGGGGGCAGACGTCTTTGTTGGCCTTTCCAAAGGAAACGTGGTGTCGCAGGATATGGTGAAGAGCATGGCCAAGGACTGTATCATTTTTGCCCTGGCTAACCCTACCCCGGAGATCTCCTATGACGAAGCCATGGCAACGCGCGAGGACATCATCATGGCTACGGGCCGTTCAGATTATCCTAACCAGGTGAATAACGTGCTGGGTTTCCCCTTCATTTTCCGGGGTGCGCTGGACGTACGTGCCAGTGAGATCAATGAAGAAATGAAGTTGGCGGCGGTACGCTCGCTGGCCGAGCTGGCTAAAAAGCCGGTTCCTGACCTGGTTAACCTGGCCTATAGCGAAGTGAACCTCTCGTTTGGCAAAAACTACATCATTCCTAAGCCGGTAGACCCCCGGCTGATCACTACGGTATCACCCGCCGTGGCCAAAGCGGCCATGGAAACCGGCGTGGCCAAACACCCCATCACCGACTGGGAAGCGTATGAACATCAGCTGACCAAGCGCCTCGGCCAGGACAATACCCTGACCCGGGTGATCATGACCAAAGCCCAGAAAACCCCGAAACGCGTAGTCTATGCTGATGCCGAAAACGTGACCGTACTGAAGGCCATCCAGCAGGTAGTGGAAGACCGGATCGCCATCCCCGTGCTGCTCGGAAACAAAGAGAAGATCATGGCGCTGATCAACGATAATAACATCCGCCTTTCCGATGATATCGAGATCATAGATCCCCGTAATCCGGCCGATGCCACCGAAGAGGCCCGCCTGGTGCAATTCTCCGATTTTCTTTTCGAAAAAAGACAAAGAAAAGGCATCACCGCCCAGGATGCTAAAGACATGGTGACCCGCAGAACCTACTACGGTTGCTTAATGGTTAAACTGGGCCTGGCTGACACCATGATAGGCGGTATGACCCGGAACTATCCGGATACCATCAAGCCCGCCCTGCAGGTGATCGGGCCGGCCGACGGCGTAAATAAAATCTTCGGGATGTACATCCTGATGAGTCGTTTCGGTCCGCTGTTCCTGGCAGATACCACCGTTAACTTTGACCCGGAAGTGGAAGACCTGGTGCAGATCGCCGAGATCACTTCAGATATGTTGCAGCAGCTGAACATCAAACCGCGCATCGCCTTCGTAACCTACTCTAACTTCGGATCCGTGGCTAACGGCCCGGCACCGGTACGTCTTCGTAAAGCGGTAGATATCCTGAGAAAGAAACACCCGGAAATGGTAGTAGACGGCGAAATGCAGGCCCACCTGGCCTTTGACACCGAGCTGCTGAAAGAGCATCATCCTTTCTCCTCACTGGCAGACGGCCCGGCTAACGTACTCATCTTCCCGAACCTCTCTTCAGCAAACATCGCCTATAACCTCCTGAAGGAAGTAGCCGGCATAGAAAAGGTAGGTCCGCTCCTGCTGGGTCTGAAAAAACCCATCCAGGTACTTCAGCTGGGCGCTACTGTACGGGAAATCGTGAACCTTACGGCTATTTCGGTGCTGGAGACGCTGAAGCCGGAGTAACTATTTCAGTGAGCAATTAACAGTGAACAGTTAGGAATTCCTTAGGTTATACTAATGTACCATAACTGTTTACTGTTAACTAAATAATTCCGACATGAAATACCTTCTCCTGACTCTCTTTACCGCCCTGGTTACAGTTATTCGTGCCCAGACACCGGAACAAAACCTGGAGAAACAGGGTGTGAACCTTCCTAAATTATCCCCACCCATAGCCAGTTACGTAAATTGTGTAAGAGTGGGTAACCTACTGTATTTATCCGGAAAAGGGCCGGCTAAACCCGACGGAACCTACATCACCGGAAAATTGGGTAAAGACCTCAGTATTGAACAAGGCCAGGAGGCCGCAAAACTTGCAGCTATTAACCATATAGCCGTTTTAAAACATGAAATGGGTGACCTGTCCAAAGTAAAGCGTATTGTAAAAGTACTGGGCATGGTAAACTGCACTGATGATTTTACCCAACAGCCCCAGGTCATCAACGGCTACAGTGATTTCATGATCCGCATTTTTGGCGAAAAGGGAAAACACGCCCGCAGCGCCGTAGGGCATAACTCCCTCCCTATGGGTATGGCGGTGGAAGTGGAGGTCATTGTGGAGGTGGAGTGAGGTTTCTACTCCATTCACTCCAGGAACCAACGTATAGTTTTGGTATTTCCATATCCGCATAGTCCAATGCCAGTAAGGTATGACAAGCAGTTACACCTGAACCACAGTGAACTATAATGTTTTCCGTTTTAATTTCTCCAAAAACGGATTCATATTTTTTCCGTAATTCACAGGGCTCCATAAACAGGCCGTTCTGATCTAAATTTTCCGAGAATGGAACATTAATAGCGCCTGGAATATGCCCGGCCACTAAATCAAGAGGTTCTGTTTTTCCTTCGTATCGCTCTTTATCTCTAACATCAACAATTAAATAATCCGGGTTTTGAGATACTTTTTCTACTTCATAAATTTCGATAGTGGGTAAATTCCATTGGTCAATGCGATAGGGTTCGGAAATCTTTTGAATAACTCCAGTTTTGGAACTCAAAGGGAAATGGTTTTTCTTAGCATAATTTAGCCCACCATTTAAAACCAGAACCTTTACATGTCCAACTGATTTTAGCATCCACCAAAATCTGGCTGCAGCATTTGAGCCATTTCTGTCATCATAAATGATAATATGCTTCTCTTTTGAAATTCCTAAACCAGACAAAGTTTTACTAAAATCTTCTAACTTGGGTAAAGGATGGCGTCCACCGTTTGAGAAATCACTTTTAATATTTGCTAATTGTGTATTTAAATCAACAAAAAACGCGCCTTCCAGATGCTCCGTCTCGTAATTGTCCCGGGCATTTTGACTGTTGCTGGCATCAAAGATCATCACATCAGGGTTCCTATAAATTTTCAATAATTCGCCTACTTCTATGATTGGTGATAGTTTCATAAAACACTATTTTTTTGTAACTTTGCAATAACACTAATAAAAATGAAAACATCCCAAAACAACTCCGAATTTATCCTCTTTAAGACTGAATACCAGCGGGTTTCAGTAGATGTACGCTTTGAAGAGGAAACTGTGTGGCTTACCCAGGATCAGATGGCTTTACTGTTTGGTAAAGGCAGAAGCACGGTAGCAGAACATATTCTAAATGTATTTAAAGAAGCGGAATTAGATGAAAAAGCAACCTGTCGGAAATTCCGACAAGTTCGTTTGGAAGGTAGCCGGACTGTAGAAAGAGAAGTGGAGCATTACAACCTGGACGTAATCATTTCCGTAGGCTACCGGGTAAAATCCATACGAGGTACCCAATTCCGGCAATGGGCCACCAAACGCCTGAACGAATACATCCGCAAAGGTTTTACAATGGACGATGAACGCCTGAAAAACCTGGGCGGTGGCGGGTACTGGAAAGAACTTCTGCAGCGCATTCGGGATATCCGCTCTTCTGAAAAAGTATTTTACCGCTAGGTGCTGGATATTTACGCCACCAGTATCGACTATGACCCGAAAGCGGAAGTCTCCGTGGCATTTTTCAAAAAAGTACAAAACAAAATTCATTATGCGGTGCATGGACAAACGGCCTGAAAGCACTGGAAAATAAGACTCAGGGAAAAGAGTAAGTATAAGCATTTTAGAGGCTTGGTTTCTTTTTGTTACCGCCGTAACGGTTACCGGGGTAACAAAAGGTGATAAAAACACTCATGCCCTGATAATCTCCTCCACATGCTTCTTAATATTAGCACTGATGCGCTCCAGGGGCAGGTCTTCTGAATCTGTGCCGAAAGGATCTTCAATGGACTCGGCGATCAGCTCCAGGGAAGCCAGTACATAGAACACAAACGGCACTGCTACCGCTACAAAATAACCGATGGAGAACACAAAACCGGTAGGCAGGCTTAGGCAGTAGATCACGATAAACTTCTTCAGAAATGACGTATATGTCTGGGGAAGCGGCGTGTTTTTGATGCGCTCACAGGCGCCGCAGACTTCCGTAAATTGCCGGGTTTCCATGTCCAGCATCCGGTAGTCGGCATCGGAAATGATTTTTTCCTTCCGGAGATCATACAGCTCTCTGAAAAGCAGGGATGACACCCGGTTAGGCCAGTGCTTACCTTTTTCCAGCTCCAGTTCCGGATGTTCATTTTCATCCAGCATAAAAGTGGTATAATCTGAGCGCAGGTAGGCGGCCAGCGACTGGGCGTATACCGGGATGATCCGCCGGAAAAAATCTCTTTTGAGGTGGGCTTTATCGGGTAGCATGGCATCCAGCTTTCTGGCCAGGTTACGGCTGGCATTGACCAGGGTACCCCACTGCTTTCTCCCCTCCCACCAGCGATCATAAGCCGTATTGGTCCTGAAAACCAGCAGCAGAGACAGGGCGAAACCCAATAAACTATGCACTACCGTGATGTTTTTGACCCAGCTCTTCTCGGAGATCTTCAGGTATTCCAGCTCCAGGTAAGCTACTTCCCATGAAAAAAGGGCCGCAAATACCAGGTAAGGCCACAATTTCCGGACCGTGTCTGATTTATGCGCGTAAAAGACGGCTTTGACCCACTCTTTCGGGTTGTAAATTTGCATATTATCGGGAATTTCGCCGCAAGATAAATAATCTTCTAATAAAAACTTAGTTTAAAAGCCATTCCATGATTCCGCTACTGGATTTATTCCCTTTACTCCGTTGAAGGTGGTAATTATGAAATCCGGGAAACAGAAATAAACAGGAAAATTGTTATTCTGTAAATCGTTTCTTAAAAACCGAGTAGTTTTGTAAAAGAATACCTGATATAATGACACCTGACAAAGAGATCCTCCTGACCCTGGTACGCCATAAAATGCCTTTCGGCAAGTACAAAGACACCCTGCTGGCTGACCTGCCCGTCAGCTACCTGGAGTGGTTTTTGCGGAAGGGCGGCTTCCCCGCAGGTAAGCTGGGCATGCAGCTGGCTACGGTTTATGAGATCAAACAGAACGGGTTACAGCATATTTTGGAACAACTAAAGCAATTGGAGAATGGAAAAACTGGAAGAAGCGCATAAATATAAGCTATGGAAGAGCCACCTGCTGAAAAACAGGCTGAAGATCAGGGATATAGAAGAGGTTTACAGCCGGAGGAATCATAATGGAGAAGTCCTTTTCTCCCTTCTCATGCTGGATGCCGAAACCCCGGAGGGCACTAAAATCCCTCCTATCTGCTTCCTGAAAGGCGAGGTGGTGACCGTGCTGGTCTGTCTTATAGACCGGGATACGGATCAAAAATACCTGGTGCTGGTCAGGCAGCGGCGCATAGCGGAAGGTGGCCTTACGTATGAACACCCGGCCGGAATGGTGGATAATACCAAAACCCCGCTGCAGATAGCGGTGCAGGAGGTCTATGAAGAAACAGGGCTCTCCGTACAGGAAAAGCAGCTCCGGCCCGTGCTTCAGGACAGGCGGCTTTTCCCAAGCACGGGCACCTCTGACGAGTGCATGTATCTCTTTTTCACCGAACTGCGGCTCAGCCACACCGAGATCATGGCCCTAAGCGACCGGAAAACGGGCGTAGACGATGAAAATATCACCACGCTGGTGCTGCCTTTTGAAGAAGCGCACCGGCGGATGAACAATACCAACTGCCTGCTGCTGAACCTGGCCTACCTGAAGGAAACAGAAGACTGGCAGCTGCTAAAAAAACTATCCTTATGAGCTATTGCGATTACTGTAAAAACCTGCCGGCCGATAATCATCACCGGATCTATCATGATTTCCACTACGGGTTTCCCATTGAAACCGATGACGAGCTGTTTGGCCGGCTGATCCTGGAGATTAACCAGGCCGGCCTTTCCTGGGATATTATTCTTAGGAAGCAGCAATCCTTCCGGGAGGCCTATTCCGGGTTTTCCATAGAGACGGTAGCCCTGTATACCGAAGCAGATCGCGAAAGGCTGTTGGCTAACCCAGGCATTATCCGTAACCGGCTGAAAATAAATGCTGCCATACACAATGCCGGCGTTATCCTGGAGTTAAAGAGAGAACACGGTTCCTTTAAAAGCTGGATTGAACACCATCATCCCAGAAAAAAAGAGGAATGGGTGAAAATATTTAAGAAAACCTTTAAATTTACGGGAGGAGAGATCGTTAATGAATTCCTGATGAGTGCCGGTTACCTGGCAGGCGCCCATGTGGAGGGCTGCGAAGTCTATCCTGAGCATGTGAAACAGACGGGCCTGGTTTATGAATAGCTCCGGGCTTAAAATTTATACCAATGAGAAACTACCTTATTGCCGCTGTAGCCGCTGTTTTAGTGGCTATTATCCTGAGAGACGCCGTCATTCACCGGAATAAGACGGAGAACACCATTACCGTAACCGGCCTGGGCAAAAAAGACTTTACTTCTGACCTGATTGTGTGGTCAGGTAGCTTCAGTAAGAAGAATTTTAACCTGAAAGAAGCCTACGCCGAGCTGGATAAAGATCGGGAAATCCTGAAAAATTATTTGGTTTCCAAAGGGATACCGGCGGCGTCCATTGTTTTTTCAGCGGTCAATATTAACCGCGATATCAACAGTGAGTACGATGCGCACACCGGCCGTACCCGGAACGTTTTTAACGGCTTTAACCTCACCCAAAATGTGCAGATCGAATCCAAAGAGGTGGATAAGATAGAAGATATCTCCCGCAAGGTCAGCGAGATCATTAACCAGGGCGTGGAGTTTTATTCCAATACCCCCGAATATTACTATACCAAGCTGGCCGAGCTGAAGGTGAAGATGATAGCAGATGCCACCAAAGACGCCAATAACCGGGCAGAGGGAATAGCGCAGAATGCCAATGCCAAACTGGGCAAGCTGAAGAAAGCCAGCATGGGAGTTTTCCAGATCATTGCTCAGAACTCCTCGGAAGACTTCTCCTGGGGCGGTTCTTATAATACCTTTGCCAAAAACAAAACAGCCACCATTACCACCCGGCTGGAATACGAGGTGAAGTAAAATAGGATTTAAATCAGAAAACAGGCCCGGAATACCTCCAGGCCTATCATTTTTCCGGGAAATCATTATTAATATTTTTTATTAATTTTTCTTCTTTTCCGGCTTGAGAGAATGGGTTATTTTCGCGGAAAATAACTTCATCAAACACCATGACCACCAAACCCATCCAGACACTGGGCGAATTTATTATTGACCGTCAGGATCATTTTAAATACGCCACCGGTGAACTTTCCCGTATTTTGAGTGCCATCCGGCTGGCCACTAAAATTGTCAATAATCACGTGAACAGGGCCGGCTTGATCGATATCCTGGGCGATCACGGCGAAGAAAACGTCCAGGGTGAACGCCAGCAGAAGCTGGATGTTTTTGCCAATACCACCTTCATTAATACCCTCTCCCAGCGGGAAGTGGTATGCGGGATCGCCTCCGAAGAAAATGAAGATTTCATTTCCATTAAAAGCAGCAAAAACCAGGATTACTGCAAGTACGTAGTGCTGATAGACCCGCTGGACGGTTCCTCGAACATTGACGTGAATGTTTCCGTAGGCACTATATTTTCCATTTACCGCCGCATTACACCGGTGGGCACGCCGGTGACCCTGGAAGACTTCCTGCAGCCGGGGCACATGCAGGTGGCGGCCGGTTATGTGGTGTACGGCACCTCTACCATCCTGGTGTACACCACCGGGCACGGCGTAAACGGCTTCACCCTAAACCCGGGTGTGGGGGTATTCTTCCTCTCCCACCCGGACATGAAGTTCCCGGAGAAAGGAAAGATCTATTCCATTAACGAAGGAAATTATGCCAAGTTCCCGGCCGGGGTAAAGCGGTTTCTGAAATTTTGCCAGGAAGAAGAAGGTGACCGGCCCTATATTTCAAGGTATATCGGCTCACTCTGCTCTGATTTCCACCGGAATCTCCTGAAAGGGGGTATTTACATCTATCCGTCAGGCACCAATAACCCGAACGGGAAACTCCGCCTGCTGTATGAATGCAATCCCATGGCCTTCCTGGCCGAGCAGGCCGGAGGCAGAGCTTCTGACGGCTTTACCCGTATCCTGGACATCCAGCCCACGCAGTTGCATCAGCGGGTACCGTTTTTCTGCGGCAGTAAAGACATGATGGAAAAGGCGGAAGAGTTTATGAGGGAAAGAGGGGAGTTAGTTAATGGTTAATGATGAATGGTTAATTGTTAATGAGGGGTGGTGTGCACCCATTAATCATTAACAATTAACCATTAACAATTATCAGATCGTCTTCCAGCCGTCCCTGTAGTTCCTGGACACGTACTGGTTAGCATCATCGTAATTGGTGATCTTCATATTCTTGCCATCCCAAAGCAGCTTCTTACGGCCGTCAAACTCCAGCCAGCCTTTTTCGTTCTTCTTGGCGGCCTGGTAGCTACGGATAGCCAGGTTACCCATCAGCACGGTTTCGGTTAACGGGCCGGAGTAGTCGAATGACGAAGTCAGCGCCAGGTGCTCCTTGCTGCCAAAGCCGGCCTTGATGGCGTCAATCCACGATACCTGGTGACCGTATTCGGGCAGGGTTTCGTTTTTGTTGGACGTCTTGTAGTCCGTAGGCATGGTCAGCACTTCTCCGTTTTTCTTGTACAGCTTAGGCTCCAGACCGTAGGTACCGCAGGTCATGATGCCTTTGGAACCGATCATCATTACGCCGTTTGCACTGCCTTTCTCGCCTATGGAGTCATTAGCAGGGATCAGGTCCGGATGGAACGGACGGATACCGCCGTCGGTCCAGATCATTTTAAGCGGCTTCTTGTTCTTTTTGGTAGCCGGGAAGGCCAGTTGAACGTGCGATGACGGCGGGCATCCCTCCGGAATATACTCGGCATTCCAGTCTTTGATGAATACCTGGCCCACGCTGCATTCCACTTCGGTAGGATATCCGAGTCCCAGTACACGGAACGGCGGGTCAATCAGGTGACAGCCCATATCGCCCAGGGCGCCGGTGCCGAAGTTCCACCAGCCGCGCCATTTAAACGGATGGTAAAGCGGGTGATAGTCTACGTAATCAGCGGGCCCGATAAACAGATCCCAGTTTTCCTTGCTCATGGTGGCGGGCAATGGCGGATTTCGACGGCACGGGGATTCCTGCGGCCACACGGGGCGGTTAGTCCATACATATACGGTATCCACGTCACCGATCAGGCCTTTGTTAAACCATTCGATCATCTGCTGCTGGCCGGGGTTAGACGCGCCCTGGTTTCCCATCTGCGAAACCATCTTATACTGCCGCGCTGCTTCCGTGAGTTTACGGGTTTCGTAAATATTATGAGTAAGCGGTTTCTGAACGTATACGTGGCAGCCGTTCTGCATGGCAGCCATAGCCGCTATACCGTGAATGTGATCCGGAGCCGAGATGGTTACGCCGTCGATGTCCTTACCCATTTCCTCGAACATCTTCCGGAAATCGCTGTACCTTTTGGCGTTGGGGAATCGCTCCAGCGACTTCGCCGCCTGGCCGAAATCCACGTCGCACAGGGCCACCACGTTATTGGCCCCGTTGTTATAGGCATTGAAAATATCGCCTGTACCCTTTCCACCCGCGCCGATGGCTGCCAGGTTAAGTTTATCGCTGGGTGGGGTATAGCCTTTCCCCAATACGTGGCGGGGAACGATTAAGAATGAGCCGGCCGCCAGCAAGCCGGTTTTGATAAAACTTCGCCTGGAATTGTCAGAATTTTGTTCCATGATTTTTAGATAAGGTTATTTACCGGATCGGTTACCGGAAAGTACTTCCTCCCGGCTTTCAATTCGCTTTAAAATTATCATATTTTCATTAAAAATTAAAATAAATTAAGAGGCGGTGTAGATCAAAAGCAGGAATGTGCGGCTTCTTTTGGAAAGAAATCAAATTTAATGCAACTGTGATAAGAGATTATCCCGTATTTTTGGAAAAACTATCACGCGTATGGCCAAGAAAAAAAAGGAACAGGCAGAGTTGCCTAAAGTGCACCGGGAACTCAAGGGCTTTGATGTACGGATCAACTCCTTCGGTGAGATCCAGATGTCGTATGATATAGAAAAACTGAATGACTTCCTGAACGATAAGATCGATGATAAAAAATTAAAGCACCTGAAAGATGAGAAGTCACGAGATTGATTACAAAATATACGGGGAAGACATCCAGATCGTGGAAGTGGAACTGGATCCGAATGAAACGGTTATCGCTGAAGCCGGCGCCATGCTGTTTATGGAAGACGGCATCCAGTTTGAGACCAAGTTCGGTGACGGCAGCCAGACGGGCCAGGGATTCCTGGGCAAGGTTTTCCAGGCGGGAAGCCGGCTGATGACCGGGGAATCTCTTTTTATGACCCATTTCACAAACCGCTCCCATACCAAAAGGAAAGTGGGTTTTGCGGCCCCCTACCCGGGCACTATCCGGCCGGTAGACCTGGCCCATATCTACCAGAATACGCTGATTGTACAGAAAGATGCTTTTCTCTGTGCGGCACTGGGAACCAGCATTAATATTCATTTTAACCGGCGGTTCGGCAGCGGGCTTTTCGGTGGCGAAGGCTTTATCCTGCAGAAGATCCAGGGAGACGGCATGCTGTTTATCCATTCCGGTGGCGTGGTGATAGAGCGCACGCTAAATAACGAGACACTGCGGGTAGATACCGGCTGTGTGGTGGCTTTTGAACCCCAGATCAACTTTGACATCCAGGCGGCAGGTAACCTGAAATCCATGATCTTTGGAGGAGAAGGCATGTTCCTGGCCACTTTAAGCGGTACGGGCAAAGTATGGCTTCAGTCGCTTCCCATCTCTAAACTCATCCAGCGTTTGTCCACCTCCGGCCCGAACTCGCGGAAAGAAGGAGGCTCTATCCTGGGTGGAATAGGCAATTTATTTGAAGATTAACCTTAAAAAAATAACAATGAACAGACGTCAGTTTATTCAGACCGGGGCTGCATTTTCAGTTCTGGCTACTGCAGGTACCAGTGCCTTTGCGAAAAAAAGTGTATTAAAAGATTTCGGATGCCAGCTTTACAGCGTCAGGGATAAGATGGCCAAGGACCCTATCAATACCATGCGCGCCTTAGCTTCCATGGGCTACACCCAGTTTGAATCCTATTCCAAAGACCCCTACTGGGGCATGGATACGGCAGCGGCCAAAAGCTTCTTCAAAGAGATCGGCGTAAACGTGGTGAGCACCCACATGGGCCTGGCGGACGTTAACGACGCCTCAGCCGAAAAAGCAAAGGAAATAGGCCTGAAATACCTGATCACGCCGTACATCGGGCCGCAGAAGTCGGAAGATGAGTGGAAAAAGCGCGCAGAAGATTTTAACAAAGCCGGCGAAATCTGTAAAAAGCACGGTCTGAAATTCGGTTACCATAACCACGGCTATTCTTTTGAGACCAAAGATGGCGTACGCGGGCAGGATATCCTGCTGGCTAACACCGATCCCAAACTGGTGATCTTTGAACTGGATATTTACTGGGCAGAAGTGGCCGGAGAAAACAGTATCAAACACTTTGAGAAGTATGCCGGCCGGTATGAACTCTGCCACGTGAAGCAGCTGGTTACCCGCGATCCCAAACCCGCTCAGGGTGTTCTGAAAGGAGGATTACTGGACTACTCTGCCATTCTGAAAGCCGCCAAAAAGAGCGGTGTAAAATACTTTATGGTAGAGCAGGAACAATACGCCGGTGATTCACTGGATGCCATGAAGGAAAATGCAGACTTTATGAAGACGCTGGTATTATAAGTCTTTAGGGTATCTCGTAAAATCCGGAAAAAGCCGTCCGGGAAGTATGCAAAATGCAGTGGGTGCAAGGTTACAGAAACGTGCTAACACGATGTAACCGTAGTCCTATTCTGAAATAAGTAAGCATTTTACGTACTTTTTGGGCGGCTTCTTCTTCCCATTCACGCACAAAATGAGAAAAATACTCTATTATCTCCGGGAAAACCTGGAGATCACCACACGTGAAGCCAGAAGCACCCTGGCCTTCCTGCTTACCGCCCTCCTCAGCATAGGCGTTTATATCGCCGTAAATTTCATGACCCGGTCTGAATACGCCCGCTATACGGTAGAGAAATATGCCGTTCCCTTAGCCGGAGAAAACTCCTCCTTGAAGAAGAAAAGCGCTTTTAAAGCGGAAGAACTGCCGGCAGAAAAAGTGCAAAAGTTCCGGTTTGATCCTAATAACGCCAGCCAGGAACAGTTGACCGCCCTGGGAATCCCCCTACGTACGGCCCGCACCATCCTGAACTACCGAAATAAAGGCGGGAAATTCCGGTACCGTGAGGACCTGCAGAAGATCTATTCCCTGAAGCCGGAAACCTACGCTGCGCTGGAAAGCTGGATAGACCTGCCCCCGAAAACCGCAGCAGTTGAAAACCATCCTGTAAAAAAAGATACCCTTACTGTCCGGAAAAAAGCCCCAATGCCCCCGCAGGAGCTTTCATTTGACATTAACACGGCTGACACCACCGCTTTAAAAAAGCTGAAAGGGATAGGCAGCGTGTATGCTTCGCGCATCATCCACTTTCGCGATGCGCTGGGCGGCTTCCACTCCCTGGACCAGCTGGATGAAACCTACGGGATTCCGCCGGATGCGCTCCAAAGCCTCAAAAAAACGGCGGTCATCGGCTCACCGGTAAAACAGATTCCCATTAATGAAACCGATACCTTCCGGCATCCCTATCTGAAAGCTTACCAGGTGAAAACCCTGCTGGCCTACCGCCGGCAGCACGGTAAATTCAGTTCACCGGATGACCTGGCTAAAATTAAAGTGCTGGACGAAGAGACCATTCAGAAAATAAAACCCTATTTTAGCTTTTAATCTAAAAGAACACGAGCAATGACAAGACAGAACATTTCTTCCGGTTCGGAATGGGAAGGCAAAGTGGGCTATTCCCGGGCTGCCCGGCGTGGAAACATCATTGAGGTGAGTGGTACCGTAGCCACCGATAACAGCGGAGAGCTGATTGGGGAAGGGAACGAATACCTCCAGACCAAGTTTATCCTGATGCGCCTGGAAAATACCCTTTCCCAGTTAGGGGCCTCATTATCCGACGTGGTCAGAACGCGCATCTTCTGCACCAATATTAAAAACTGGCAGGAGATCGGCAGGGCGCATAACGAGTTTTTCGGTGATATCCGGCCGGCCACCAGCATGGTAGAAGTATCTGCGCTCATTCATGAGAAATACCTGGTGGAAATCGAAGCTACCGCGGTTTTAAACTTGTAACCCATGGACACCTATACCGGAAATATTGTAAGTGTCTTTGATGACACGGTCTTCTTCGGGACGGTCACCGTTCATGAAGGCCGGATATTTGACATCCGGAAAACCGGTGATGAAGACCCGGCTCACTCCTACTTCCTGCCCGGTTTTGTGGATGCGCATGTACACATTGAGAGTTCCCTGCTGCCCCCCAGCCAGTTTGGCCGGATGGCGGTGGTTCACGGAACGGTAGCCACCGTTTCTGACCCGCACGAGATCGCTAACGTGGTGGGGGTGCAGGGCGTAAACTACATGATCGAAAACGGGGAATCCGTTCCTTTTAAATTCTTTTTCGGGGCACCTTCCTGCGTGCCCGCCACGGTTTTTGAAACGGCCGGCGCCCAGGTTACGGCCGCGGATATAGACCGCCTCCTGGCCGATGAGCGCGTGCCTTACCTGGCGGAAATGATGAATTTCCCGGGGGTGATCCACCAGGATCCGCAGGTGATGGAAAAGCTGTCCATAGCCCGGAAACACCGGAAGCCGGTAGACGGCCATGCACCGGGTTTACGGCGGGAGCAGGCCGCGGCCTATTTCGCACAGGGCATCAGCACGGATCACGAATGCTTCACCCTGGAAGAAGCCGAAGACAAATTAAAACTGGGTGTAAAGATCCTGATCCGGGAAGGCAGCGCCGCCCGGAATTTTGACGCACTCATCCCTCTGGCCATTCAGCATGCCCGGCAGATGATGTTTTGTTCTGACGACAAGCACCCGGACGAGCTGCTTACCGGCCACATTAATCTCCTGGTAAAGCGGGCCATTGCGGCTGGAGTAGACCGTTTTGCCGCCCTCCGGATGGCCTCGGTAAACCCGGTACGGCATTATAACCTGCCCGTAGGACTGCTACGGGAGGGGGAATGTGCCGATTTCATTGAAGTAGATAACCTGGATAACCTCGGCATCCTGGCTACCTATATTAACGGTGAAAAAGTAGCTGAAAACGGCAAAACGCTGATCAGCTCCAAAGAGCCGGGCATCATTAACCGTTTTTCGGCCAGCCCCGTATCCGAAAAAGACCTGGCCGTGAGCGTTAAGCCGGGTGATACCCAGGTGCTGGTGATCCGGGTACTGGACGGGCAGCTGATCACTGAGAAGCACCTTGCTCCGCTCAGTGACGTGGGCAAAGAAGACATCCTGAAACTGGTGGTCTATAACCGCTATCATGCAGCCCCGCCGGCTGTGGCATATATCCGGGGTTTTGGCCTGAAGCAGGGTGCACTAGCCTCATCAGTGGCCCATGATTCCCATAATATTGTAGCTACCGGCACGGATGATAAGGCCATAGCCGAGGCCATTAACCTGGTGGTCAAAGAAAAAGGGGGCTTATCTGCCGTTTCCAAAGATAAAAAAATGGTGCTGCCCCTCCCCATAGCCGGGCTGATGAGCGACAAAGACGGTTACCAGGTGGCCGAAGACTATACCCGCATAGATCGCTTCACCCGTGAAGTGCTGGAATGCAGGCTGCGCTCCCCTTTCATGAGCCTTTCTTTTATGGCGCTGCTGGTCATTCCTTCCCTGAAACTGAGTGATAAAGGGCTGTTTGACGGGGATAAGTTTGAATTTACAGCGGTAAGTTTCTGAGTAAAGAATGGAAAACGGCATAGAAGAAATTTTCTTTAAATACCTGATGCAATACCGCTTTCACGAAAGCGAGCTGGACTATAGCCGGGTAGAGAAGCACGCTTCTGTCCTGTAAACTCTCGCGGAAGTGAGTAATTCCGGCGCCAGCATATTTGACCTGTGTAAAAGGCAGATTGTTTTCTATTTCTCTAATTTTTGCAGACATCTCCCCCGTCCAGGAGGAGAATGAAGGCTTAAAAAGCCAGCTCCTGAATTTCAGAACCGGGAAGGTGATCCCGCTGGAAAATACCCAAAAGCCGCAGATGGAACTGACTAAAATGGAGCTGGAGATCCGTTTCCGTTACAATTACCAGACCGGGGATGTAGATTTACACCGGGGGCCCGTAGTGGTTCCTAACCTGAGTTACCGGGTAGATTTTTAGCCGGCGCTGTTTAAGAAATAGCCCTGATAAGAAACAAACATTCCCCTATTATTAATACATTTGAGATCATCATAAAACAAGTATATGAATATTTCTACAGACAAACGGAATTACGGCATGCTGCTCCTGAGGCTTTGCGTAGCACTGATCCTGATGGTGCACGGTGTTACGGGCATGGTGGAAGATGGCCTGCTGGGCTTTGGCGGCTATCTGGCCGGCCAGGGTTTCGGATCGCTGGGCCTGGCTATGGCCTGGGTCATTAAGCTGTCGCACGTGGTGGCTGCGGCGTGTATTGTTACCCGGAAATGGGAAATGTGGCCTGTCCTGCTGACCATGGTTATCCTGGTAGCCGGCATCTTTATGGTGCACCTGCCTAACGGCTGGTTCGTGGTAGGCGGCGGTTTTAACGGCATCGAGTTTAATCTCCTGCTTATCAGTGCGCTGGCGGCTATCCTGTTTGACCGTTAATGGGCTTCCAGCCAGTTCTTACCCGTTCCGATACCCGTTTCGATCTTCACGTTCAGCGGGATGGCATTGACCATAAAGTAATCGATCTTCTCTTTCAGGAGCTCGATCTCTGAAAGGTGGGCATCAAAGACCAATTCGTCATGCACCTGCAGAATCATTTTGGATTTCAGGTTTTCAGCCTTCATGTACAGGTGGATATCGATCATGGCCACCTTGATCATATCCGCGGCTGAACCCTGGATGGGGGCATTAATGGCGTTTCGTTCGGCAAAGCCCCGGTTCGTCTGGTTCCGGGAATTGATGTCGCGCAGGTACCTTCTCCTGCCCAGGATGGTCTCTACATACTCCCTGTCGCGGGCCAGTTGCACGGTATCATCCATATAGGCTTTCACCCGCGGAAACTGCTCAAAATAAGAGTCGATAATGTCTTTGGCCTCTCCCCGGGCTATCCCGAGCCGCTGGGCCAGGCCAAAAGCCGAGATCCCGTAAATGATCCCGAAGTTAACCATTTTGGCTTTTCTCCGCATATCTGAGGTCACGTTTTCAGCGGCCACTCCGAAAACCTTCGAAGCCGTGGCTGCATGGATGTCCATGCCCTTGTCAAAGGCCTCGATCATCCCCTCATCGCGGCTGAAAGAAGCCATGATCCGCAGTTCTATCTGGGAGTAGTCAGCCGAAAGGATCATAAATTCATCCCCCCGCGGAATAAACGCCTTGCGGATCTCCCGCCCCCGTTCCGTACGGATGGGAATATTCTGGAGGTTAGGATTGGTGCTACTCAAACGCCCTGTGGCGGCTACGGCCTGGTTATAGGTGGTATGTACGCGGCCAGTACGTTTGGAGATCAGCGTGGGCAGGGCATCCACATAAGTGCTTTTCAGCTTACTCAGCTCCCTGAAATCCAATATTTTGCGCACGATCTCGTGCTGGGCTTCATAATTTAACAGGATATCTTCACCGGTGGCGTATTGGCCGGTAGGCGTTTTCTTAGGCTTCTCATCGATTTTCATTTTCTCAAAGAGAATCTCGCCTAACTGCTTGGGAGAGCCCACGTTAAACTCCATTCCCGCCAGCAGGAAAATATCTTCCTGCGCTTTGATGAGGTCTTTCTGCAGCTGGCCCGAGAGTTCATGAAGTGCGCCCACATCCAGCTTCACCCCTTCGCGTTCCATATCGCTCAGCACCTTCACCAGGGGCATTTCCACCTCCATCAATAGCTTTTCCTGCTCGGTCTTTTTGACCTCCTTATCCAGGACATGCTTCAGCTGCAGGGTTACATCGGCATCTTCCGCCGCATACTCCTTGATCTGCTCCAGGGGCACATCGCGCATGCTGATCTGCTTTTTGCCTTTGCCGATCAGCTCTTCAATGTGAATGGGCTCGTAATGCAGGTAGGTTTCCGACAGATAGTCCATGCCGTGGCGCTGATCCGGCTCTACCAGGTAATGCGCCAGCATGGTATCGTACATTTCTCCCTTCACATCTATGCCATAATTAGCCAGGATAGTGAGGTCATACTTGATATTTTGAGCCACTTTCCGGATATTCTTATTTTCAAAAAGGGGCCGGAACTCGTTTAACACCGCCTGAGCTTCTTCAAAACGAGGCGGAAGAGGAATATAATAGGCTTCTTTAGGCCGGTAGGCAAAGGACAGCCCCACGATATGGGCATCCAGCGCTTCCACATCCGTGGTTTCCGTGTCAAAGCAGATTTCTTCCTGGGCCATCAGGTATTCCATCAGCTCGGCCCGCTCTTCGGGTGTCTGGATGAGGTAATACTCGTGTACTACGTCATTGATGGTCTTTTTAGAGCTTAGTTTTACTTCTTCGGTCTTTTCTTCATCACCAAAAAGCGACATCTGGCTGCCATCCGGCTGTTTGGCTTTGGGCACTGAGGTTTCGGCAGTGGAATCACCCGCTGCCTTAAAAATCCGGGCTTTCAGGGTGCGGAATTCCAGCTCGTCAAAGAGATCGGCCAGCTCCTGCCCGAATTCCTCGTGCAGCACGTAGCGTTCTTCCTCAAAGGGGATGGGCACGTCGGTATCGATCTTCGCCAGCCATTTGGAGATCAGCGCGCTTTCCTTACCGGCCCGGATCTTTTCCCCCAGTTTGCCGGGTACTTTATCTCCGTTTTCCACCACTCCTTCCAGGGTGTCAAACTGCTCCAGCAGCTTCACGGCCGTCTTCTCGCCCACCCCGGGGATACCGGGAATATTATCTACTTTATCGCCCATCAGGCCTAAAACGTCTACCACCTGGTCTACCCGCTTTATGCTCCAGCGCTCCAGCACCTGGGGCACGCCCATCACTTCAATACCGTTACCCAGGAAAGCGGGTTTGTACAGGAAAATATTTTCATCTACCAACTGGCCGTAGTCTTTGTCAGGCGTATACATAAATACCTCAAATTCGTCTTTCGGCGCTTTCCGGGCCAGCGTACCGATCACGTCATCGGCCTCATAGCCGTCTTTCTCTATACACGGCAGGTTCATGCTGTGCACCAGTCGCTTAATGTAAGGAACGGCTATGGTGATGTCTTCCGGCTGCTCTTCGCGGTTAGCTTTGTACTCAGTAAATTCCTTATGCCGGAAAGTAGGGGTTTTGGTGTCAAAACACACCACCAGGTGCGAGGGCTTTTCCTTTTTGATCACCTCCAGCAGGGTATTCGTAAAACCGAATATCGGGCCGGTATTTAAGCCTTTAGACGTGATCCTGGGGTTCTTGGCAAAGGCAAAGTGAGCCCGGTAGATCAAGGCATAGGCATCCAGCAGAAAAAGCTTTTTAGTACGCATCTGAATTTTAATTTGAGATCAAAAGTCGGGAAAAATATCTTCTCCCGCAAGCTGCGGAAAAGGCGCTGCCGTATATTTGTATCTTCATGAATCATCCGCTTCCGAAAATATCCATCCTGGTTCCTGCGCGCAATGAGGAAAAGAACCTGCCGGTGCTCCTGCGATCACTGGCGAGGCTGGCCTACCCGAAAGAAAAAACAGAAATCCTGCTGGGAAATGACGGCTCCGATGACCGTACCGGTGCGCTGATGGAGGAATTCTGCCGGGGACGCGCCGGCGTAATAGTGGTGCATCTCCGGGAGGGAGAGGATCAATTACTCAGTGGCAATACTTACGTATCTGACGGAGCAACGGAACCTGACCCGGGAAATACCGTAGACAATGGTAGCCCCCGGGAAGAAACCAGCTATTCACTTAGCAGCGAAGCGCATACTCCTCCCGGATCAGGCCGGCCTACCGCTTCTGAAGCACGCATAAAGGATGAACCCGAAAAACGTTCTGTCAAAATCCATCCCCTCACCGGGAAAACCCGGGTGCTGGATGAGCTGGCGGCCCGCGCCACCGGTGAGTACCTGTTTTTTACCGATGCGGATATCGAGCTCCCGCCCGACTGGATTCCCGGCATGCTGGCGGGATTTGAGGAAGACACCGGCGTGGTAGTGGGCGCCACGGGTTTCCGCCGGAGCTCACTTTGGGCTACCCTGCAGGGCATGGAATGGCTGATGGCACTCACCCTCTTTAAGATAGCGGCAGACCGGGGCTTCCCGTCTACCGGGCTGGGAAATAACATGGCCGTCAGCCGGAAAGCCTATGATGCCGTAGGCGGCTACCGGGCGCTGGGCTTCAGCATTGTGGAAGATTATTTTTTGTACAAAAACATTATTGATGCCGGTTTCGGCTTCCGGCACCTGCTGTGCCCCGGCGTGCTTTCATTTACGGTGCCGCCCCCACGCTATTTTGAGCAGCGCCGGCGCTGGATCAAAGGCGCCATGGAAAATGCCCCCGCCGCCATGGCCGGTGGAATCCTGCAGGCGCTTTGTATTCCGCTGCTCTTTCTGCTGGGTTGGATCAGCCCGGTGATCCCGGCGGTGGTGACGGGCGTACTGGTGCTGATCTACGGCACACTGATCCTGTATTTCCAGGCCCGGCTCCGCATTTCCGGCTACCTGCGCTACCTTCCTTTATTTACCGTCTACATTTCTACGGCCTGGCTGATGCAGTTCATTTATTACCTCCTGAGCCGCGAAACGGTCTGGAAAGGAAGAAAATACTGAATAATTTGGAGGATTCTAAAGGTTTTTTAGCAATTTTGCACTATACAGATGCGCTTTATGGTTGAAACTACCCTTTCGAGGATAATTGATAATATAGATACGGTTTTCAGGGGCGATGCCTGGCATGGTCCTTCGGTAATGGAGATGATTAACAGCCTGCCGGAAGCCAAATTACGGGAAAGCCAGTCGTTTTCAAGACAGTCTATTGCCCAGAATATCTTTCACCTGACCGCTTACCGGAGGTTTGTGATTGAAAAACTGAATGATAATATTCATTTCCGCCTGGAAACCGATGCCGAGAACTGGGGAACCGAAGAAGAGCTGAAAGATCCGGCCCACCTGAAAAAAAACCTGGTGGACATGCATAATCAGTTGCTTAAAAAGCTCGACGAGTTCGATGACGAGCTGCTGAATAAAAATGTACCGGGCGAGTATTACGACTTTTATAAATTGTTAAACGGACTCATACAGCACGATACCTATCATCTGGGAATGATCTGGGTGCTGTGGCAATAACCTCATATCAGAATGGAAAATAACGCTAACATTAAAAATATCGTACGCTTGCTGAACGCCGGGTTTCACGGGGGGGCCTGGCATGGCCCTTCCCTGCTGGAACTCACCAAAGGCCTGAAAGTGAAAATGGCGGCTTATAAGGCGGGGAATATTCATACCATTGCCGAGCTGATCTACCACATCACCAGCTGGCGGCTGTTTGCCCTGAAAAGAATCCAGGGTGATGCCGTCTATAATATTGAAAATGAAAAAATGAACTTCGGCGACATCCGTACAGTGGATGAGTTTGAGCTGGAAACCCTCATGATGGAGCTGACCCTCAGCCAGGACGAGCTCACCCGGGCCCTGGAAGAAAAAGATGACTCCTTCTTGCTGGAGGTGGTTCCCGGCGCCGAATACACCTATGACACCCTGCTAAACGGCATCATCCAGCACGACGTCTACCATTCCGGCCAGATCGCCATTATCAAAAAGCTAGCCGCCAAAGGTGCCCGTTACGATGACGTGGAAAGCAGCTATTATGAGAGCAGTGACCCGGATTTTTATTGAGTCACTACTTCTATCTGGGTGTAATCAAGAAATATTTTGGGGTGTGGCATATATGCTCTTACCGTGGAGTCATTAGCGTAGGCTAACCTGGCATTATTCATAGTCTCCACTTCAATGTATCCTTTCCCGCTGATCTTTAAAATCTGGCCATTTTTAAGAAAACTCTGGGGAATATTACACGTCAGAAAAAGATGAGGAAGCATATTTTGCAACTGAGGTTCAGTAAATTGTATACCTTCACGGCTTTGTGAGAGAGGTTCCAGCACAAAATAATCCTCTCCGATCCGCCGCTCTGCTTTTAATAGCACTCCGGAGAGTTCTCCGTAAAGTGCAGGATTTCCTGGTTTACACTTAACTACCTGTACTTCAGGCTTGGGGGGAGTGGCCTCATTTTTGCAGGAGCTTGCGATAACACATAATAGCAATAAGTAAATTACTCTTTTCATATCTGTACTATTCCCGTTAAAATAGATGAAAATTTAGTATTTGGTCATAATAAGGTAAATCCTACCCCTAAGCAAATATACCAATTTTCCATTTTTCAAAGGCAATAAAAATATTAAATATTTATAATAAGACACTTAAACAAAAAGTATGATACAAAAAATAGCCGGAAGAAACTCCTCCGGCTATTCGTACATTTATGAAAAACTATTACTTATCCTAAATTCACTTCGGGCATATTTTCAAAGACGTAATCTCCGGCTTCATTGATGTCCAGAAGGATCACTTTGTCTTTATCAATAGTTCCGCTTAATATCATTTTCGATAACTCGTTTAAGATGCTACGCTGGATCACCCGCTTTAAGGGCCGGGCACCGAATACCGGGTCATAGCCCTGCTCGCCCAGCCTGTCGAGGGCGGCGTCTGTAGCCTCTATGAAAATTCCCTGCTCCTGGAGCCGTGCCCGGATACCGTCGAACTGGATGGAAACGATCTTCCGGATCTCGGTTCTTCCCAGCGGGTCAAACATCACGATCTCATCTATCCGGTTCAGGAATTCCGGTCTTACGCTGTTTTTCAGCAGCTCCATCACCAGTTCCAGGGCTTCTTCCTTATAATATTTGGCCCAGGCATCTTCCGAACTCTTGGTGGCCTCCAGGTATTTTTCCTGGATGAGGTGGCTGCCGATGTTCGAGGTCATGATGATGAGCGTGTTCTTAAAGTTAGCCACGCGGCCTTTGTTATCGGTCAGGCGGCCATCATCCAGCACCTGCAGCAGCACGTTCCAGACGTCGGGGTGAGCCTTCTCTATCTCATCCAGCAGGATCACCGAGTAGGGCTTCCGGCGCACGGCTTCTGTCAGCTGGCCGCCTTCATCGTAGCCTACATAGCCCGGAGGCGCACCTACCAGCCGGCTTACGGTATGCTTCTCCTGGTATTCGCTCATATCGATCCGCACCATGGCGTTCTCGTCGTTAAACAGGTAGTTAGCCAGGGTTTTGGCCAGCTCGGTCTTACCCACTCCGGTGCTACCCAGGAAGAGAAAACTACCGATAGGCTTTTTGGGGTCCTGCATACCGGCCCTTGACCTTCTGACGGCGTCGGATACCACTTCGATGGCCTCTTTCTGGCCGGCCACGCGTTTTTCCAGCTCCTGTTCCAGGAAAAGCAGTTTCTCGCGGTCGCTTTGCAGCATCTTGGTAACCGGGATGCCCGTCCACTTGGCCACCACGGTGGCTATATCTTCGGCTTTTACTTCCTCGTTAATGAGGTTACCTTCCTCATCCGTACTTTTATCGGCCAGGCTGTTCAGACGTTCTTCGGCCTGGGGAATTTTCCCGTAGCGGATCTCGGCTACCTTACCGTAATCGCCGGAGCGCTCGGCCTGCTCGGCCTCAAAACGCAGGTTCTCCAGGTTTTCTTTGAGGGTCCGGATCTCGTCTACTTTACCCTTTTCGGCCTCCCATTGGGCCTTCAGGGAGTTATATTGCTCGTTAAGCTCGGCGATCTCCTTGCTCAGCGCGCTTTCTTTCTCTTTATCTTTTTCCCGGCGGATGGCCTCCCGTTCTATCTCCAGCTGCATGATCTTCCGCCGGAGTTCGTCCATTTCTTCCGGCATGGAGTCCATTTCCAGTCGGAGCTTGGCGGCGGCTTCGTCCATGAGGTCAATGGCCTTATCGGGCAGGAAACGATCCGCGATATAGCGGTTAGAAAGCTCTACGGCCGCTATCACGGCATCGTCCTGGATGCGCACCCCGTGGTGTACCTCGTATTTTTCCTTGATACCCCGCAGGATGGAAATGGCGTCGGCCACGGTGGGTTCATCCACCATCACGGCCTGGAACCGCCTTTCCAGCGCTTTGTCTTTCTCAATGTACTTCTGGTATTCCTTCAGGGTGGTGGCGCCTACAGCATGCAGTTCCCCCCGGGCCAATGCCGGTTTCAGCAGGTTAGCCGCGTCCATAGCGCCTTCTCCGCCCCCGCCGGCCCCGATCAGGGTGTGAATCTCATCAATGAAGAGGATGATCTCCCCTTCGGAGTCGGTCACTTCCTTGATCACGGCCTTCAGCCTTTCTTCAAACTCGCCTTTGTACTTGGCGCCGGCCACCAGGAGACCCATGTCCAGTGAGATCACCTTCTTGGATTTCAGGTTTTCGGGCACGTCACCCTGCACAATACGCTGGGCCAGGCCTTCTACAATGGCCGTCTTACCCACCCCGGGTTCACCCAGGAGGATAGGGTTATTTTTGGAGCGCCTCGACAGGATCTGCAAGACCCTCCGGATTTCTTCATCCCGGCCGATAACGGGGTCTATTTTGCCCTGTTCAGCCAGTTCATTCAGGTCCTTGCTGTAGCGGGACAGGGCCTGGTACTTGTTTTCTGCGTTTTGATCTTTCACTGGGTTGTTTTTTCCTCTTAGTTCTTTAATTCTTGCTTTTAGTTCGGATTCTTTTATGCCGGAACCCTTCAGAAGTTCAGCTACCTTGTCGCTGCCTTTGAGGATACCCAGTAATAAAAGCTCCACACTTACATATTCATCTCCAAATTCCTTTAACGAGTTCTGGGCATTAGTTAACGCTTTGGAAAGCTCGTTACCGATGTAGGGCTGGGTACCGCCCGAAACCCGCGGGTATGCCTCTACCGTAGTGACTAACCGGTCCAGCAGCGCCTCCCGGTTTACATTCTTCAAAAGAAAAGCGCTGGTATCAGGCTCTTCTTCCAGGATGGCCTTCAGCAGGTGCCCGGTCTCTACCGCCTGCTGGGAATACCCCTGGGCTATCTGTACCGCCTGCTGGATCAGCTCCTGTGCCTTATGTGTATATTGGTTGAAATTCATATTAACTATTCATTTATATATACAACAGCAAACGGCATGCAGAAGTGAAATAAGCGACAAAATGGCGCGATTTATACGGCTTTTCCGGGTATTAATGACAAAATGACACCAGGAAATTTCTACGGGTCATGTTCCAAAAACAAAAACGGCGGAGCCAGGCCCCACCGTTTTCCATGATCTGCAGACCGTGCTGCTATTACTTCAGGCTGGCGATCAGCTTTTCATTCAGCGCCACATAATCCCCGTTTTTAGCGGCTTTGGCCTGAGCCAGCGACTGCGTAGCGGTAGCTATAGCACCTTTTTTATCGCCCAGTTTAGCCTGGATCTTGGCTTTGGTGTGTGACACCCAAAAGGCGTCAGGCTGCTGCTCTACTGCCTTATTGGCCCATTCCAGCGCTTTTTTCAGGTCTTTACCATTATCCAGGTAATAGCTGGCAGCGGCGAAATACGGCTTGCTGTCACCGGTCATAACCTTGTCAATGGCAGCCATCACTTTCTGGTCTATATCTGCAGTAATGGTAAACGGAACCACGGTTCTCTCCCACATAATATTCACTTCCAGTGAGTTATCAGTCTGTGCACCAAACATGATGGTAAATGTCTCGATGTCAAAAGGCAGGGTGATAGGTTTAGCGTCAATAGTAGCCACTACATTTTCCTCCTTGAAATTAAATACACTGGTTTCCGGAGTACAGAAGCGGATCTTCCAGTTCTGTTCGCCGATCACCGTCAGGATGGTGTACTTACCGGCTTTAAGCGGCTTTCCGTTTACTTTTACGTCTTCTCCAAAATTAATGGTGGTCTGTGAGTTAGCGCCGGTTCTCCATAATTTACCGTATGCCTCCAGGTCGCCGAAAATCTTTCTTCCCCGGGCAGAAGGCCTTGAATATTCAATTTCTACCGAAGACAAAGCAAATTCCTGCTTGATGGTCTGCAGCGGACTTTTAGTGGGAACTTTAATGCCTTGAGCAGTGGCGCTCCAGGTCAGTAAAGAAAATGCCAGAACTTTAATAAGTTTCATACGATAAGATTTAAAAGTTTAAGCTGCAAAAATACAATCCTGACTTCAATAAACAATCCGGTCAAACATTGGATTTTTCGGTCTCCTGATTGAACTTTTACGGAATAGCTTCAAAATTCAGCAGGTATTATATTTAAAACTAGTCTAAATAGGCTTATCTTTGAACTTATTATCAGTAGCGTTAGCCCATGAGTGTACCAGCGGGGAGAGTTATCTGCTGTTTCTTTTGTCTTATTTTCGGGAATGTCTTTTCCCAAACCACAGCACTGAAGGGAAGGATCACCGATCCCCGGAAAGAGCCCCTGGCCGGTGTTTTGGTGCAGGTAAAGGATACCCGGCTATCAGCGGTAAGCAATGAAAACGGGGAGTTTTCCCTGGCCGTTTCAAGAACCACAGACCTTGTACTTCGCTTTTCCCTGGTAGGTTTCCAAACCCTCGAATTAAGCACTTTCCCTTCGGGAACGCTGACGGTCACCCTGAAAGAACAGGTTAAAGAACTGAATGAAACGGTAGTTTACGGTAAGACCGAAACCGCTGCAGCCCGGGAGCTTTCGGTGAAAGCCCAGGTGCTGGACATGAAACAGGTACACGCCCTGCCGGTAAATATTTCGGAATTAATGAACAGATCATCCGGAATACGAATCCGCCAGACCGGCGGACTGGGTTCCGCCACGGATGTCAACCTGAACGGTTTCAGCGGTAAATCTATCCGTTACTTTAAAGACGGCATACCCATGGATTACCTGGGAGAAGGCTTCTCACTTTCTTCGGTACCGGTGAATATGCTGGAGCGGGTAGAGATCTATAAAGGCGTGCTGCCGGTAGGCCTGGGAGCCGATGCCCTGGGTGGAGCCGTTAACCTGATCGGCCGGAAGCTCACACGGAATTATGCCGATGTATCCTACGAAATCGGCTCCTACAATACTCACCGGGCTAACCTGAACACCTATTTCTCGAAAAATAAAGTCTTTTATGGCCTGGATGCCTTCTTTAATCATTCGGATAATAATTACAAGGTTAATGTCAAAGTGACCGACCCTGACACCCGGAACCAGGAGGATGCTAAGGTGCCCCTGTTTCACAATGCCTATACCGGGGCTTTCGGCCAGGCTTTTGTGGGGCTGAGAGACCTGCGCTGGGCCGATGAAATCCGGCTGGAACTCTCGGGTTTTAAATTTAACCGCGAACAGCAGCATCCGGCCCTGATGACCGAACCTTACGGAGGGATCGTTTCCCGGCAGTCGTCAGTTATACCCGGTTTACGATACAAAAAACAGTTGGGTGCCCTCGAAATAGATCAGTTCCTGGTTTATAATACCCTGAGCATCAGCCGGACGGATACCCTAAAAGGTACTTATAACTGGCTGGGGGTTTTCACCCCCAATCCCACCCGGAACGGGGAGAGCAGCCGGCCTTCACTTTCTGATATCCGGAATAATTACCTGACTTCCAGGACTAACCTGAAATACCGTTTAAACAGCACTCATCTGCTGGAATTTAACCAGGTGATCACTCGGGCTGACCGGGAAGGAAAAGATCCGCTGGGCCCGAAATTCCTGGATACGCAGGTAGATGTACTGTCGCTCCCATCAGAATACATCAAGTGGGTAAGCTCTGCCGGCATCAACTCCCGTTTCTTCCGGAATAAGCTGGATAATCTGTTGATGGTCAAATATTTCAGCTATAAGGCCACAGGCGTGGAAACCTACCAGTCACGCGAGGTAAGCACCACCGATGCCCAAACCTCCAAAGGCAATACCTGGGGTGTGGCAGAAGGGCTGAAGTACCATTTCACGCCGGATCACCTGGTGCGCTTTTCGGCGGAATATTCTAACCGCCTCCCGGATCATAACGAACTCTTCGGCGATGCGGTATGGATCGTTCAGAACTTTGGCATCCGCCCGGAAAGAAGCCTGAACTTTAATTTGGGCTGGCGGGCTTCGGTACGGAATAAATATACCCTGGAGCTGAACTCCTTTTACCGGAGAACCCGGGACCTGATCCTGCTGGTGCCTATCCAGGCGCCTTTTGCCCGGTATGAAAACCAGCAGAACGTAAAAGGTTTCGGAATAGAGGCTGACGGCTCCGTGCAGCTGGATGCCCGTTTCTGTGTTTCGGCCAATGCCACCTGGCAGAGCATGCGGCTGTTTGGCATCACTACACAGCAGGAATTGTGGAAAAACGACGCCCGCCTGAGAAATACCCCGTTTCTTTTCGGGAACCTGGGCCTTAACTACCAGTCGGCACCGGTTTTCCGGCAGAAAGCCATCCTGAAAGCCTTCGTGTTTTACAGCTACCTGCATGAATATTACCTGGAAACCATCCCGAAACGACTGGAAGGTTCAGGGCTATTCGGCAAGGCACAGGTGAACACCTTACTGGTTATACCGAACCAGCACCTGGTGAATACGGGCGTGCAGCTGGACATTCCTGCCCTGAGAACAGCCGTGGGTTTGGACATTAAAAACCTACTCAATAAGGACATCTATGACAATTACCGGGTTCAGCGGGCAGGAAGAAGTATTCATTTAAAAATCAATTATTCAATAAAATAGTTAATACCCATGTACAAAGTAACACTTAAGTCTTTGGCACTAGCTTTACTTTTAACAGTATCCCTGGTATCGTGTGACAGTAGCGATGAGCCGGAAGCAAAAGAGGGAAAATATGTCCTGATGACCATGAGTGAAAATACGCTGACCAAGCCGGGTTATATCACGGTATTTGATCAGCTGCCTTCAGGCAATATTTCCAACATCACCACCACCTCCGTTCAGGGTATGGGGATGGGCGGGTGGCGGCCTTATAAAAACTGGCTGCTGAAACTCTTCAAAACAGATGATAACGCGAAGGGGATCGAGCGCCTGCAGATACAAAACGGGAAAGCAGTCCCTGAGAAATTCCTGGCCGGTGATAACACCATAAATGGCACCGGGAACTTTGTGATTGTTAATGAAACCCAGGGTTTCTACTGGGATGGAGCCAGCCCGCTTAAAATTCAGACATTTAACCCCACTACTCTGTCGCGTACGGGTGAAATAGACCTGACTGCCGCGGTGAATGAAAGGGGCGCCACTGAAGCGGGTATCCTTTACCGTTCCATAGGCCAGAAGTTCCTGGCAGTGAAAAACGGGAAGTTATATGCTAATGTGACCTACGCCAAAACCAATACCACCCAGAAAGGATTCTTTGACGACTTCTTCCCGGATGTATACATAGCGGTGATTGACATTGCCACCGGCAAGTACGAGAAAACCACGAAAATTGAAGGCACGGGAAGTATAGCTTACATCAATGATAACGAAATGTACAGCTTTGATACGAACGGCGACCTGTACATCGTAACCCAGGGAACCAGCCCGCAGGGGATCGGCGGTAAATCAAAAATTTCCCGGATCAAGGCGGCAGACACCGAAGTGGATAAAAGCTGGGAGATCAAAATGGACGATATCAATGCCAAAGGTAAGTTTGTGACCGTATACGCCACGAACGGCAAGCTGATCACTACCATTCCGAATACTGCTTTAACCGGTGGACCTTCCGGAAATATTAACTTCTCTGACATCTGGGAGTTCCACGTGATTGATGTAGCCACCAAAACCATCACCAAAATCTCCGGAGTGCCTGCCTGTACCAACACCGGTGCGGCTTACGGAACGGTGAAAGTAGACGGAAAGCTGCTGATCCGGGTGAACTCAGCCGCGGCAAAGGGTCCTAACGGCTATTATGAGCTGAGCAGTGACCTGAAGAGCGCTACCCAGCTGTTCCAGGTGACCGAAGGCGGCTCCGTTTCCGGTTTTTATAAAGTAGAGCTTTAATGACCAGGTACTTTCTGATCTCCTTTTTCTTACTGGCGGCATGGACCTCCAGCGGGCAGCATACGGTGCGTATTGTGGTGACCGGCGCCCCGGCATCGCATGCCGGTGACGGCGTGTACATCACCGGTGCCTTTAACCGCTGGAGTCCTGACCAGCCCGAAAGCACGCTCCGGAAAACCGCTGCAGGCCTGGAATATACCCTGACCGGCCTGAAAAGCGGGCTACTGGAGTATAAGTTTACCCGGGGAAACTGGAAAACATTGGAAAGCACCCGTGACGGTCGCCTGGTGGCCCCACGCAGAGCCATCATTAACAGTGACACCACCCTTTACTGTAAAATTGAGAACTGGCGCGATGACTTCCCCGAATCCACGGCCTCGGCCCGGGTAAAGCTCTGGAAGGATTCGCTTTATATCCCGGAGCTGGGAAACTACAAAAAGGTATGGGTATACCTTCCGGAAGACTATGAGCGCTCAGGGAAACGCTACCCCGTGATCTACATGCACGACGGGCAGGATCTCTTTGATGAAGCCACTTCCCAGGGCCGCATTGGCCCGCTGGAATGGGGTGTGGACGAGACCATAGACTCCTCGGCGAGGGGCGCTATCGTAGTGGCCATTGAGCATGATCATGAGAAGACACGCCGCATCCAGGAATACTATGTACGCCCTAACTCCGATAACCCTGAAGTCTACGGCACAGCTTACCTCGATTTTATCGTAAAAACACTCAAACCCACCGTGGATAAAACATTCAGAACGCTCCCTGACAAGGCCCATACGGCTATGGCGGGAAGTTCCATGGGCGGACTACTGACCTTTTATGCCGGCTTACTCTATCCTGAAACTTTCGGGATACTGGGAGTGCTGTCGCCGTCTATCTGGTTAGACGAACAGAACATTTATAAAGAATTAAACACGATAAAGTCGCCCGGAGAAATCAAAACCCAGAAATACTTCTTCTACGGTGGCGGCAACGAAAACAGGTTAAAACCCGACGGCAGTTTTGTAACAATGAATGAAGATGTGCTGCGGTCTTCCGCTGAATTTCAGAAATACGGGGCAGAGATCCGTATCTCGGTTAACCCGGAAGGAAGACACGGCGCATGGTACTGGAGGACCGCTTTTGCGGAATTTTATCAATGGATAAGTAAAAACTTTTAATTAATCATGAATACAAAACTCATCCTCGCAGGTGCTCTCCTGATGGCCGGAGCAGCCAGCGCACAGAAAGTAAACACTCAGAAAGCAGGAAACGGCATTTACGAGCTGGTTTATAACGAAGCCGATAACTCCGTTTATGTAGCCAGTACAGGGTCCCGGACCAAACCCGGCAGTTTCCTGTACCAGCTGGACGGCAGCACGCTGGCCGTAAAAGACAGCATTGCCCTGACAGACACCCCGCCTTTTGGCCTGGGCCTGAATAAAAAAACCCAAACGGTGTACAGCACCAATACCCGTAGCAACTCCGTGAGTGCGATAGATGTGAAAAGTAAGAAAGTGCTGGCCACCATTAAGCCGGATAGCGACAAATCGCATACGCGTGAGGCCGCTATTAACGAAAAGACCAATAAGATCTACATCTCCGATGTGGGCCGGCCCAGCAAAATCTGGGTGATTGACGGCAAGACCCAGAAAGTGGAAAAGATCATTGAAAACACCGGCGTGACCACTACGGGTATGGTGATAGATGAAGCCGCAGATAAACTGTACGCTACCAATATGGGGACTAACGTGATCGTGGTGATAGACCTGAAGTCGGCTGCCGTAGTGGATTCTTTTGCCACCGGTGGAGAAAGCTCCGTAAACCTGGCGCTGGATAAGGCGAACAACCGGCTTTTTGTGGTAAACCAGAAAAGCAATGACGTCAGCGTGGTAGACCTGAAAACCAGATCCGTGGTAAAAACCTTACCGGCCGGAAAAGGCGCCCTGGGCATTGCCATTGACGAAAAAAGAAACCGCGTTTACACCGCTAACCGGGGTGACGGCACCGTGACCGTGATAGATACCAAAACCTTAACGGTTCTGGATAACATCAAAACCGGCGGAACCTACCCGAATACCGTAGCGGTCAATAAAAAAGACGGCAGTATTTATGTAACAAACAAAGCGCAGGGCAAGCGTGAAGAGCCCACCTACGTGGATCCTAACGGTGACGTGGTGACCCACATCAAATTCTGATACCATAAAGGCCTCCACACGGAGGCCTTTATTTTTTACCCCTGCCCCACTCCTCCTGCCCGAACCTCTATAGATTCTATCCTTACGTCCACAAATCCTTTTATATCGTGGAAAAATTATATATTTTGGCAAAAACATTAGAGTCTATGAGAATAAAACTCCTCTTACTGGGTATGCTCGCTATCCTGACGCCAGCACTGGCTCAAACCGGCTATAGCTCGCACAGCCAGTTGTCTGCCCGGCTAAAATCCCTTCCTGCCAAAAGCAGGCTCGCCGCCCTGGCCTCCATTGGCAAAAGCAGCGGCGGGAAAGACATCTGGGCCGTGACCCTCTCCGCCGGGGATCACAGTAAAAACAAAGCCGTGCTGATTGTGGCCGGGGCTGACGGAAGGCACCCCGCCGGAACGGAAATGGCCGTGAAGCTGGCTGAAGCACTGGTGGCCCTGCCCGCTGACTCCCTGGCGGGTCTCCTGAAAAACAAAACCCTTTACATCATTCCCGGCCTGAACCCGGATGCCCTGGAGCAGGTGACGGCCGGTCTTAAATACGAAAGAAGCGGTAATGCTACTACCCGCGATGATGACCGCGACGGCAGAACGGACGAAGACCCGTTTGAAGACCTGAACGCCGACGGGCTCATCACCCAGCTACGCATAGAAGATCCCACCGGCACCTATGTCTCCGCTAAAGACGATGCCCGTGTGCTGGTAAAAGCCGATGCCGCCAAAGGCGAAACCGGGAAATACCTCCTGATCACGGAAGGCACCGATAACGACAAGGACGGCCGGTTTAACGAAGACGGCCCCGGTGGCGTGAACATTGATAAGAACTTCACCTATAATTACCCCATGTTTGAAAGAGAAGCAGGTGAATACCAGGCCTCCGAACCGGAGACCCGGGCTTTCCTGGACTTCCTCTATAAAAACAATAATATTCATACGGTTTTCCACTTCGGGCTGAGCAATAACCTCTCCGAAGCCACGAAATTTGACCGGGCCAATGCCTCTAAACGCATCATCAGCGGATTACAGGAAAAAGATGCGGCCGTAACTGAAATGGTTTCAAAAATGTACGGTAAAGCCGGTATCACCAATGCCCCTGTTCTGCCTCAGACAGCCGGTAACCTCACCCAAACCGCCTACTATCATGCGGGGAGGTTCAGCTATTCCACGCCGGGATGGTGGGTACCCAAAGCCAAAGAAACCGAGAAAAAAGCCGGCCCTCCTGCCCGTAAGCCGGAAGGCAGCGGCCCGGAAGCCGACTACCTGAAATGGGCAGATGAGGTCGGCGTTAAGGCCTTTGTACCCTGGACCAGGGTTAGCCACCCGGATTTCCCGGATAAAAATGTGGAAGTAGGCGGACTCATGCCGTATGCCCTGCATAATCCACCCGTACCGTTCCTGGACTCGGCGGTGATCCGGCACCAGGCGTTCTTCACCGACTACCTGAACGCCCTGCCCCGTACGGAAATCGTCAATACCCGGGTGGAATCCCTGGGCAATGGCGTAAACCGAGTGACCGTTACCGTGGTCAATAAAGGCCTGCTGCCCACCTACGCCGAGATCGGTGACCGGGTGCGGTACATTTATAAGGTAAGTTGCAAGATCCGGCTTTCCGAAGCACAAACCCTGCTTTCCGGTAAGCCCAATAACTACCGGGGCGCTATGGCGGCCGGGGAATCGGAAGAATACAGTTGGTTAATTAACGGGAAGGGCAAAATAACCGTGGAAGGCGGCAGCCCTACTTCCGGTATCTCCCACCTTGAACTGACGCTTAAATAAGAACTTCATGAAAAAGATATTAATACTCCTGATCAGTTTAACCGCCTTTCACGGGAAGGCGCAGAAAAGTGATATTGCCGCTGAGGACCTGAACGGTATCCGGGCCATCGGATCACCGGCTAACCCCAAAGTGAAGGTATACTGGAATAAATACAGCGATCACGCCGAGATCTACCGCATCTGCAGCGACCTGGCCAAGACCTACCCTGACCTGGTAAAAGTGCAGTCTATTGGAAAATCCGTGGAAGGGCGTGACATCTGGCTGATGAGCATTACCGACTTCAAAACCGGCACGGCTGACCGTAAACCGGGCTTCTACATTGACGGGAACATCCACGCCAATGAGCTCCAGGGCACCGAGGTAGCGCTTTACACCGCCTGGTACCTGGCAGAAAGCTTCCAGACCGTAGATTTTATCCGGGAGCTGCTGAGAGACAAAATCTTCTACATAGCACCTACCATTAACCCGGACTCCCGCGAGTACTTCATCAAGCATCCCAATAACCCGAATTCTTCCCGTACAGGCCGGTTGCCGCTGGACGACGACGGTGACGGCCTGGTAGATGAAGACCTGCTGGATGACCTGGACGGCGACGGGAACATTGTGATGATGCGCCGGAAATCAGCTACGGGTCGCTATAAGGTGGATTGCGATAACCCCCAGCGCATGGTCATGGCCAAACCCGACGAGCTGGGAGAATATGAAATGCTGGGCTACGAAGGCCTGGATAACGACGGCGACGGCCGCGTTAATGAAGATGCGGTAGGTACTTATGACCCTAACCGCGACTGGGGATGGAACTGGCAACCCGACTATATCCAGCGGGGAGCGCTCTATTATCCGGGTATGCTGCCGGAAACCAAAGCCGTGAAAAAATTCATCCTGGAGCACCCGAACATTGCCGGCGCCCAGAGCTACCATAACTACGGCGGTATGTTTCTCCGGGGTCCGGGTGCCGCTGATGACGAAAAGTACTATACCCGCGCGGATGTGCAGGTATATGACTACATCGGGAAGCTGGGAGAAAAAATGGTACCCGGCTATAACTACTTCGTGATTCACAAAGACCTCTACACCGTTTTTGGAGGGGAAATAGACTGGATGGCGCTGGGAAGAGGTATTTTTACGTTCAGCAATGAGCTCATGACCTCCTATAAGCTGTTTAACCGGAAAAGCGGCGAAGGGCGTTTTGAAAATACTGAATTTGAGGATTTTGATAAGCTGCTGCTCTTCGGTGACGGTTACGTGAAATGGAAGCCGTATAAACATCCCCAGTTCGGCGATATCGAGATCGGCGGGCCTAAGAAAAACTACATCCGTAACCACCCGGGCTTCCTGCTCATGGAAGATTCCCACCGGAACATGGCCTTTACCATCCTGCACGCCCACCAGATGCCTAAGCTGGAGGTGGTGGAGACCCGTAAAAAAGACCTGGGCGGCGGACTTACCGAAATAACGGCCATCGTAATGAATCGCAGGATCATGCCTACACATTCCGCCCACGATGTCCGGTATAAAATTGAAAGACCGGACTACATCAGCCTGAAAAATGCGGGTGTAGTGGCGGGTATGATCGTGGAAAATGAAGACTTCGGTATTACCGTGGAACAGAAGATGAATCCTGAAAAAATAGCGGTGGAGAATATCCCTGGTATGGGCTTTGTAAAAGTCCGGTGGATCGTCAAGGGGAAAACGGATAATGCCGCGGTGGAAATAGACAGTGCCAAGGGAGGCCTCGTATCCCGGAAACTACAATAATCAGACGGTGCTTAAAAAGTATGCGAACTGCTACGTTATTTTCGGAATTCGACCTCAGTCACATACTACAGTATGCTCCTTCGGTCTCATCCTCAATACCTTGCATTTCGCGTCCTTTTCAGGCACCTTCTGTATTTTCAAACTGTAGGGCCTTTTTGGACAGCCACTTTCTTTTTACAGAGAATTCATCCTAAATTGCAGGCATGAAGATAGGATTTGACGCTAAAAGGTTTTTTCACAATACTTCCGGCCTGGGAAACTACAGCCGTGACCTCCTGCGGATCCTGGCCCGCCACATCCCGGAGAACCAGTATGTACTGTTTGACAGCAAAGCCTCAGACCGCGGGCAGGATGTGCTGTCTTTTCCGAACGTCACTTTTTCTACCATCAGCCCGGGCCTTTTTTCCCGCCAGTTGCAAATGGGCCGGGATGCCGTCGCCGCAGGCTGCCATGTATTTCATGGCCTGTCCGGTGAGCTTCCCTTGTGCTGGAATACCCCGGACATCCGGAAAGTGGTGACCATACATGACCTCATTTTTGAGATTTTTCCCCAATACTACTCCTGGTTTGACCGTAAAATACACCTGGCTAAATTCCGGAAAGCAGCGGCTGATGCAGATGTAGTGGTGGCCATCTCCGAACAGACCAAAACCGACATAGTGCATTACCTGGAAATCCCGGAAAACAAAATCCGGGTCATCTACCAGGGCTGCAGCCCCCTCTTCAAAACCCGCTATACCGCGGAACAGAAAAACCAGGTCAGGGAAAAATATAAACTCCCTGAAAAATTCCTGCTTAACGTGGGAACCATTGAAGAAAGGAAAAACGGCTTATCCATCGCCAGGGCTATCCGTGACACCGCCCTCCCCCTGGTGTTTATAGGGCGGGAAACGGTCTATACAGACAGCATCCGGAACATTTCTGATCCGGAGCAGGTACGTTTCCTTAAAAATGTCAGTAATGAAGAACTGGCTGTCATCTACCAGTCGGCCACCGTTTTTATCTATCCTTCCGTATATGAAGGCTTTGGTATCCCGGTCATTGAAGCGCTGTTTTCAGGCACCCCGGTCATTACCAACGGCCACGGGGTTTTCCCGGAAGCCGGCGGAAGCTCTTCCGTATATATAGATGTACAGGATACCGATGAGCTGCGTACCCAAATCCTGCGCCTCTGGGAAGATGAAAACCTCAGGAATCAAATGGCTGCCGGGGGAAGCCGGTTTGTTCAGAAATTTAACGATGACGTGATAGCACAGCAGTGGAGGCAGCTCTACGAAAGCCTGTAACTACAGCGCTGTGGCACTCATCACCACCAGCAGTTCCGACAGGATATCGCCCGACTTCAGGATACCGTTATCCGCAAAATACGAGCCTTCCTCGATCCGCTTTTTCATCAGCAGGTCATTGGTCTCCTCGTTATAGCGGTCATTTTCTTTGTGATAGATATGGTATTGCACCGCTGACATCTTGATCCGGCGGAGAAAGCAGCCTTTGGCCAGCAGCCGCACCACCAGGTCGGAATCTTCCCGTCCCCAGCCCACAAAACTCTCGTCATACCCGTTCACGGCCAGCATATCTTCCAGCCAGAAAGCCATATTACAGCCTTTGGCATAATATTGATTCTTCCCGGAAGTATGATAATAAGACAGCATCGGGGTCAGCCAGGGGATCCTCCGGGAATTGAGAAAATTACTGGAATTCCGGTCCAGCTCTCTTTTGGAAGGAAGCTTACCTGTAGCCAGCAGCCCCGCCGTGTAGTCTTCACCCAGGGAGGCCCGGCTACCCACTACCACTGAATTCTTTTGGGCAAAACGGATATGGTCTTCTATAAAATGCCGCTCCATAATAACATCGCCGTCTACCTGGATCACGTAGTCGGCACGGCATTCCAGCAGGGCTTTGTTCCGGATCCCCGACAGCCGGAAGCCCTCATCTTCATGCCAGATATGCTTTACCGGCCGGCTGAACCGGTTTTGAAATTCACGGATCAGCTCTCCCGTATCCGGCCGGGAACCATCATCAGCAATCAGCACTTCATCCGGATAAACGGTCTGCGAAACCAGGCTGTCCAGGCATAATTTTAAAGCCTGGGGCCAGTTGTAGGTAGATATTAGCAATGCTGTTTTCATTTGTTCTAATTGTTTTTTGGTAAAGGTATAAACACTTTACCCATATAAAGAATAGCAAAACTTAAAAAAAGCTTAAAAATTTATTTAACGGTATTTTTTTTAGTTTACCCTCTTAAAACAATCATAATCAGTCTTTCCAAAATTCAACATCGCGAAAAACACCTGATGCCGGGCCGGTTTTCTTTATAGTCTCCTTTTTTGCTGTTATCTTTAAACGGGAATCGCTGTCCGCCGGACAGGAACAGAATTACCCGTTTATATTCATTAAAAAATCTGACCTTATGATGAAAAAATTTGTTTTACTGGCGCTGCTCATCAGTACCCAGGGTATGGCCCAGGAATGGAAATCCCTGTTTAACGGAAAAGACCTGACCGGCTGGAAACAACTGGGCGGCAAGGCCGTTTACAAAGTGGAAGACGGGGCCATAGTGGGCTATACGGTAAAAAATACGCCTAACTCCTTCCTGGTGACCGAGCAGGATTACGGCGACTTCGTTTTTGAAGTAGATATCTTCCTGGCTGACCCCATGAACTCCGGCATACAGTTTCGGAGCCTTTCCAAACCCGACTACGAAAACGGACGGGTACACGGCTACCAGATGGAGATCGACCCTACCGACAGGGGCTGGTCAGGAGGGATTTATGACGAAGGCCGGCGCGACTGGCTGACTTTCCCCGAGATCAATCCCGAAGTGAAAACGGCCTTTAAAATGAATCAATGGAACAAGTACCGGATAGAAGCCATAGGCACGCACATCCGTACTTTCATTAACGGGATCCCCGTTTCCTATATCATTGATGACATGACCCCCAAAGGCTTTATAGCCCTGCAGGTGCACAGCATTTACGGCGACATGAAGGAAGGAATGAAGATCAAATGGAAAAATATCCGGATCAATACCACCCGTCCGCGCCTGAGCCCGGTAGATAATACCCCCGTAGTGAACTTCCTGACGAATAACCTGTCTGACCAGGAAAAACACCAGGGATACGAGCTTCTCTTTAACGGGAAGGACCTCAGCGGCTGGCGAAACGTTTACAGTAAGGAACGGCCGGGTAAACGCTGGACCGTAAAAGACGGGATCCTGAGTGTGACCCCTTCTGACGGCTCGGAAACCGGGAATGACATTGTTACCGAGAAAAAATACAAGGCTTTCGAGCTGGTGTTTAATTTTCAGCTGAGCGAAGGCGCGAATTCCGGCGTGAAGTACTTTGTGGATGAAAAATACGACTCCGGCGGGAAGTCCGGCATCGGGCTGGAATACCAGATTCTGGACGACGAAAAACACCCGGACGCCAAAGCCGGCTCGGTAGGAAACCGTACCATCGCCAGCCTCTATGACCTTATCCCTTCCGATAAGCTTGCCCCGCGCTTTTTCGGGAAGAAGACCGACTGGAAGACAGGTAGGATCATTGTATACCCGGATAACCGCGTGCAGCACTGGCTGAACGGTTTTAAGGTATTGGAATACAAACGCAATGATAACATCTTTAAGGCCCTGGTGGCCCGTAGTAAATACAAGGATTTTGAAGGCTTTGGTACAGCTGCTGATGGACCGATACTGCTGCAGGATCACGGTGACCTGGTGCAGTATAAAAATATCAAGATCAGGGAGCTGAAATAAATAAAGAACGCATACCCGCTACGCCCGATGTGACCAATGGTCTGTTCGGGTGTAGTGGGGAAACGCGTAGTCAGAACCGCCTGACCCCATCATCAAAAACCACATAGTCAGGAATCGTATAACAGAGAATCCCCTCCCCGCATCCATCCTAGCCCAGCGCCACATCCAGGAACATCATTACCGCAAAACCCAGCATGGTTCCCACCGTGGAAAGATCCGTTTCATCGCCGTTCTGCGACTCGGGGATCAGCTCTTCCACCACCACAAAGATCATGGCTCCGGCCGCAAATGAAAGTGCATAGGGCAGCAAAGGTTCAATATAGATCACCAGCAGTGCGCCCAATACCCCCGCCATAGGCTCTACCATACCACTGGCCTGGCCGTATAAAAACGCCCGCCAGCGCGAAAAACCCTCCCGCCGCAAGGGAATAGATACGGCCGCACCCTCCGGGAAATTCTGGATACCGATCCCTAAAGCCAGCACCATGGCCGTGGTCAGTACTTCTGGCGTGGGATTCTGAAACAGCGCACCAAAGGCCACTCCCACGGCCAGGCCTTCCGGGATATTATGCAGGGTAATGGCCGAGACCAGCAGCACACTCCGGTGCCAGGAGGTCTTAATCCCTTCGGCTTCTTCCGTCTTTTTACTGAAATGAACATGCGGTAAAAACCTGTCCATCAGGTACAGGAAAAGCCCGCCCACCAGGAAACCCACCAGGGCCGGCAGCCAGCCCGGTTTATCCTGCTGTTCGGCTATTTCTATACTGGGCGATAGCAGAGACCAGAAGCTGGCCGCTATCATCACACCCGCCGCGAAACCCAGCATCAGGTTCAGTACCCTTTTATCAATGACCTTAAAGAAAAAAACCAGCGCAGCCCCCAGCGCCGTTACTGCCCATGTAAATAAAGTAGCTCCCAAAGCCAGGAGTACGGGGTCTATTTTAAGAAGATTATCCCAGGACATATTTGTTAGACTAATCTAAGTTTATTGTTTTCATTGCAAAAATAGAAATAATTCCGAACAATGAAACCATTAGGTAAATAAATATCTTACCGTGCCGGAACACCGCCAGGTTATATCCCCTGCGGGGAGACCGTTCGGGCTAAAAATAAAGGATCAGAAAGACAGCCTACTGGAACTGCAGTTTTTTGATAAAATAGATCTGCTGGGAAGTGCCTTCGGACGCCACCGGCCGGATATCGGCCGTACCGTGGGCTATAAACGTGCTGCTGCTCAGGTTAAACAGGCGGGTATCGGTATCGGTCACCCGGATGCCCTCACCTGTCTTAAACAGCAGATGAGACTCTACCTTGCCGGAGCCGGTGTAGATCAGTTTATTTCCGGAGGGTAAAAAAGCGTAAAATTCTTCATTTTTAAACAGGAAGGCCGATTGCGGCGTGAGTCTCCGGAATCCATCGCCCTCCAGCTTAAACAGCCTGTCGTACGTCACATTTCCTTCTGTATCCAGCTCGGCCAGCAAGATACGCCATACTTTAAACTCGGAAAGGTGAACGGTCCGGCCGGTAGCATCGGAAAACTCTACCTGGGCAGTGGCCCGGGAGGTAGACTGCATATTATAAAACTCGGTGGCCAGTAAAAAGCCATTAATGGCGGAAACCGGCACATGGAAAATGGCCTTTTGGCGAACCTCTCCTTTGCCCCGTTCTTTTCTTAACTGAAGCCTTCTTCGTTTTTTGTCGGACAGTGACGCACGATACCCCGGCAGGCCGGCTATGCTGTGGTAGCGGATACTTTGGGGGAGATCCAGGGAGCCGGTCACCAGCCCTTCTGTCATATCCAGGCAGGAAGAGTTATAGGTACCCAGCACATAGGGCTCCCCGTTAGGGCCTAACCGCACCTCAAACTGCTTCACCCGGTGTTTTTTATCGCCCAGGCCCCGCCGGAACAGCAGTTTCCCGTCATCGTCATAAGTGGCCACCTGCATCTGGCAATTATTCCGAAGAGAGGAGAAAACGTACAGTTCGTCGCGGTAGGGATTCAGGAATATGCCTTTCAATTCATTGTTTTTGTTATAAATGTCCGGCAGCACCTTAGCGGTCTTCTCTTTCAGGTTATGCATTTCCACCACCGGTTTCAGGTTATAGATGCCGGAGATCAGGGGCTTGCCGTTAAACACCGTAAACCCGATATTCTCCAGTAC
Source organism: Leadbetterella sp. (assembly GCA_019638185.1). Taxonomy (GTDB): domain Bacteria; phylum Bacteroidota; class Bacteroidia; order Cytophagales; family Spirosomataceae; genus Leadbetterella. Next base: position 49,693 of record JAHBUH010000012.1, on the reverse strand, counting down.
GGTAATGGATTCAAAATCAAAAGCGCTGATGATTTCATTTTCCAGGTCAAACTGCATCAGGTGCAGCTTTTTCCCTTCCTTTTCCTTAAACAGATAATATAGGCTCTGCCCGCTGACCACAAAAGACACCGGCTCATAAAACCGGGGCCCCACGGCGTTACCCGTCCAGGTTAACTCCAGGTCAGGGTTATATTTTACCACTACCACCTTCTGCTCCCGCCTCAGATAATCTTCCTGCAGGTTCACCAGCAGGATATCGTCATTCACCGGCACTACTTCAATGCTCTCATTAATGCCCTCGGGAAGCATGAGGGTAACCTCGGCCACCTCGCGGAGCTGGGCCGTGGCCGTACAAGACAGGAAAATGAAAAAAATAAAGCGTTTCATCGCTTGCCGAGTTCTATTGCTTCCAAATGGGAGATCCTGCCTTCTGAAAGCTCCATGCGCATGAGGGTCCGTATGGCATGAAAACCGTGGTGTCCTGCTGCGCCGGGATTGATATAAACCAGGCCGTCTCCTTTTATCACACGTAAAATATGAGAATGCCCGCAAATAAACAAGTCCGGCCGGTGGATTCTAATCAAATTCTTAACCCGCGCCGGGAATTTACCCGGTAAACCGCCAATATGCGTCAGCAATATCCGCAAACCCTCCCGCTCCAGGAAAAGATCTTCGGGCAGATCGTAACGGAGATTTCCGCCGTCAATATTGCCATAGACCGCAAAAGTAGGCCGGAAAGCACTCAGGTCGCGGAGGATGCCCTCATCCCCTATATCGCCGATATGCCATATCTCATGGCAGGTTTCAAAATGAGTGAATACAGTAGGGTCCAGGTAAGAATGGGTATCGGAAATAAGCCCTACCCTAAGCATCGTATTTTACTTTAATGCCGTGATACTTCTCCTGCTCCACGTAATCTTTCCGCAGTGGATGTCCCTCCCAGTCGGCCGGTAGCAGGATCCGTCTCAGGTCAGGGTGTCCGCTGAATTCCAGGCCGAAGAGGTCGAATATCTCGCGTTCATGCCAGTCGGCCGTCCGCCACAGCGAAGCCAGGCTGGGAACCTTCTGCCCCTCACGCTCCACCGTCAGCTTCAGGATCACGGCGTGCTCCAGAGGAATAGAAGAAATATGGTACAGCACATCCAGTGTACCCTTAGCGGGCCCGTTATCCACACAGGTGATGCAGTTCAGGAAATCAAAATAAAGGCCGGGCGTGCGCGACAGGTACAGACAGATCACCGGCAGGTCACCGGCCTGAATGCTGATATACGGCTGCAGGGTATCTGTCACCCGGCTCAGGCTGATTTTCAGCTCTTTTTCCAGCTCCGTCGCTATATTTTCGGTCTTTGAAAAATTCACGCGCTTAATTTTTTTGGGCCAGCAGGTACATCACTGCCATCCGTACGGCCACCCCGTTTTCTACCTGGTCCAGGATGATGGAATGGGGAGAATCTGCCGCATCCGAGCTCAGCTCCACGCCCCGGTTAATGGGCCCTGGGTGCATAACAATGATCTCTTTATCCAGCTCATCCAGCATCTTCCGGGTAATGCCGTAATACAGGGAATATTCCCGCAGCGAGGGGAAAAACTTCAGCTGCTGGCGCTCCAGCTGGATCCGCAGCACATTAGCCACGTCACACCACTGCAAGGCCTCCCGCACCGTTCCAAACTGCTTTACACCCAGGGTGTGAAGGTACTTGGGAATAAGTGTGGGCGGGCCGCACACGGCTATATCAGCGCCCAGCTTCTGCAGGCAGAAAATATTAGACAGCGCCACCCTGGAGTGCAGGATATCGCCGATAATAGCCACTTTTTTCCCTTCCAGTGAGCCCAGCCTCTCCGTCATGGAGAAGGCATCCAGTAGGGCCTGAGTAGGATGTTCATGGGTGCCGTCACCGGCATTCACGATATTGGCTTTGATCTTATCCGAAAGAAAATGCGGCGCTCCCGGGCTGCTGTGGCGCATCACCACCATGTCTACTTTCATGGCCAGGATATTATTTACCGTGTCCAGCAGGGTCTCCCCTTTCTTCACCGAACTACCCGATGAAGTGAAGTTAATGGTATCCGCCGACAAGCGCTTCTCTGCCAGTTCAAACGACAGTCGTGTACGGGTGGAATTTTCAAAAAACAGATTAGCGATGGTAATATCTCTCAGCGAGGGCACCTTTTTGATCGGCCGGTTGATCACTTCTTTAAATGTTTTGGCCGTTTCAAGGATCAGGTGAATATCATTCTGGGTAATGTTTTTAATGCCCAGCAAATGTCGAGTACTAATGGACTGCTGCATCGGGAAGAATAATTTGACAAATTTAGCAAAAATCACCACATCCCCCAAACACCACGCCTAAAAACCTGCGGTATCTTCTTCTCTAAATAAGGTGGACTGCCATTTATGCGCGGCAGGCATTGAATCTCTTAATACAGCACTTCCAGGTAATGAATGCCCGCGGGAACCAGGATGCTGCCGGGTTGCTTTTCGGCTTTCCCTCCGGAAAACCGGTAGAATGCGATATTTCCCATGGGCTTACCGTAGGTGCGCGACTGAAAGCAGCCTACCGTGAAATTTTTTCCACCCTTATCAAACCGCACCGGCGTGGGCAGCAGGCCCTCCAGCGGCAGGTCGGTTTTAGCTTCCAGGGTCTCACCTTTCACCGAAAGAACGGAAACGGAAGCGTTCTCTTCCCCGTGTTCCGTGCGCCCCCGGTTACTGATAAACATATGGTCGCCGGCAGGGTTCATGGTGATATGCAGCGGGTTAAAACCCACATCGGCCCGGGCCATCAGCACATGCTTTCCTTCCTCTTCCAGGCTGATCCTGACCATGAAAACCTTCCCGGCTATGCGGTTAGCGGCATCGCCCTTATCCAGTACAAACAGGCTCTTCCCGTCTTTGGAAAAAACCCCGGCCACCGGGCTGCCCTCAAACTTCACCACATCGCCCACCTGTTCCAGGCGAATAATATTACTGCGGTCCCTGACCACCCGGATCAGTCCCATTTCGCGCTCATCCCGCCGGATAAACACCATGTAATCCTTGGAAGGGTGCCAGATGAGGTCATGTACGGCCCCGCCCTCCATGTGTAGCACCTGGGGCAGCAGGCGGATCGGTTTACCGAAATCATCCAGCTCAAAGATCTGGATCTCATTACCGGTATTCACCGAGCTCACCGCCAGGTACTTATGAGAAGGGTCCAGGGAAATCGAAGTGGGGTTTTCCGCCACAGGAAAGCGGTAGTCCGGCTTCAGCCCGTGCAGGTCCGATACCTTCATCACGCTTACAAAATTACCGGGGGGCAGCTCATTCAGGCCTGCATCCCGGGCTCCTTTCTGCAGAGTTCCGCGGGTTTCCAGGACATACGCTATCTTCTTATCGGTGCGGAAAGCCGCTATCCGGTGGTTTTCAATAACCGAATTGGAAATATTCTGCTCCGAAGGCTGGCGCGATTCCGGATACTTTAACGGAAAAGTGAACACCCCCACCAGGTCTATACCTGATTTCGTGATCTTTTGGGTAGAATAACTGTCTGCGTTAAAGTCGGCATCCTGGAAATAAAACACCCCTTTAGCGTCAAAATCCGGTGCCTGGGCAAACAGTTTCCCTGAGAACAGGAAGATAACAATGAGGGTTCGCCGGGTCATAAATTGAAAATTGCCCTTAAATATACGATTAAGCGTACGTTTAACTATTACTTTATTCTCAAAAAATAATATGTCAGGCGCCCAGGCTACCCGCAAAGAGCAGGTAGGTCTGTAAAATAAAGTCCTGGATAGAGGATTCGTGCGTGCCGCCTTTCACCGTCTGAAGGCTTACCGAGGTAGATCCGGCCTGCTGCATCCCTTCCAGCGCCGAGGTGGAATTGACGTAAGGCACATAGGTGTCGGCATCCCCGTGCACCAGCAGGGTAGTCACCCGGGTCTTCCAGTGAATCAGGTCGTTATCCCGGAAAGCGTCCGTCACCCGCGTCTCCTTTCCTGACTTATAACTGGCTATGAAATCAGGATTCAGCAGGCTGTTAAAGCTACCGGAGAGGTTCACCTTATACCCGTCTTTTTCGATCTGGGTGGCATAAGGCTCCCTGAAAAAATAACTCACCGGCTGATTCAGCTTATAAATACGGTTATAGGTTAGCATCACCCAGATATACGAGCGGTTATGGGCCACTTCCCCGGCTGTGGGCTCCTTAATAAATTTATCCAGCAGCAGCGACTTATTATAAGCCCCGGCACCACAGGAACTGGCTTTCAGCTTGAAGTCGGAAGAATACGACCCCTCAATCAGCTTCTGGGCGGCCATGGTGGCATAGCCGCCGGCGGAGTAACCCGCCAGCAGGAGCTCGTTATTCCATTTGATCCCTTCCGCACCCAGGTGTTCCTTCACAGCCAGCAGGAAATCCGCTATGGGCACGGCCAGGCCCTGCGCATGTTCATACGGATGGGGCTCATTCCGGGAATCCCCGTAGCCCACATAATCCGGCATGCCTGCTAAGAATCCCGAAGAAGCCATGAACAGGCTTAACAGGCTTTCCGAACCCGGTTTAAAATAAGAGGGCGCGTCAGACTCATTAAAGAGGGTGCCGTGCTGAATGCTCACCAGCGGCGCACTGCCGGCTCCGGAAGGGAGCGCCAGCGCCCCGGAAGCCACGATCTCCCGGCCGTCTGTGGTGGTGGTTTTGTAAGATACTTTATAATACTTTACGTCATACCGGAGAATATTAGCCACCAGGGCACCGGCTGAACCCACCAGGCCGCTGGCCTGGCTGAGAATATCGGCCTTCTTATACTCGCCCACATAGGTTACGCTGATCAGCCGGGGTTCGTGCTGTGTTTTCGGGTCATCTGAGGGCTTACAGCCATAAATAACCAGGGCAAAGAGAATAAGTAGTCGTCTCATTTCATTAATTTTTCTCTGAATTTATCCAGCAGGGTGTTCAGTTGCTCCAGCTCTGCCCGGCTCATGTCCAGGTGGTTCTCCACCCGGTCACTCAGGGCCTTGCTGATGGCATTCAGCACTTCCGCGCCTTTAGGGGTCAGGGTCACATCACAGGCGCGCCGGTTGGTTTCCTTCTGCCGGCGGTCTACCAGCCTCTTGAAATATAATTTATCCACCAGTCGTGAGGCATTCGACATCTTATCCAGCATCCGGTCAATGATGCCGTTAATGGTGATCGGTGTGCCGTTTTGCCCCTTTAAAATGCGTAAAACATTATACTGCTCAATACTGATATCAAAATCCTTCACTATTTTATTGTGAAAGATAGTGATCAGGTTATTCGTATATATGATATTTACGATGCATTTCTCGCTCTCCGACTGAAAAGGGCGGGTTTGCTTGATTTCGGTCTCTAAACTCATCTTTCTAAGTTACATGTATTTACATAATTTACAAAAGTAGAAATAATTCACGACCTGTTCATGAAAATAAGTGAGAAAATTATTCTGGTCTCGGCCTCGCCCCGCAGAAGGCAGATCCTGGAGGAAGCCGGGTTCCGGTTTGAAGTGATCCCCACAGCGGTAGACGAGAGTTTTGACCCTGACCTGCCCGCTGAAAAAGTGCCCGAAGTGCTGGCCCGCCGTAAAGTGGAAGCCTTCCCTTATGAAGATCCGCGACAGATCATCCTGGGAGCAGATACGGTGGTGATCGTTAACGGCCGGATTTTGAATAAACCGGAAGACCGGCAGGAGGCGGTGGAGATGCTGAAGGGCCTGAGTGATAATACTCACCGGGTGGTTACGGGCGTTTGCATCCGAGCTAATAACAGCCTGATCACCTTTTCCGATACCACTTTGGTACACTTTAAAGCCCTTTCGCCGCAAGAAATAGATTATTATGTAGACCATTTCAGCCCTTATGACAAAGCCGGTGGCTACGGCGTACAGGATTTCATCGGGATGGTGGGCATTGACCGCCTGGAAGGGTCATTTTATAACGTGATGGGCCTGCCCGTGCACCAGGTATATCATCATCTCAAACCCTATATCCGGTTCGGCGAATGAAAGAGCAGGTAGTTATATTTCTGAATGAGGAAGACGACAAAGTCTATGTAAAGGTTCCGGCCGGACCGGAAACCCGGTTTGAACTGCAAAACCTGGCCGGGAAGCTGATTTCCGAAGCCGTTCATAATAAAGGCCTGCATGATTTTGACCTGACCGGCCTGCCGGAAGGCATCTATTTTGTGATTGTAAACCAGGATGACCGGATCCGGTCCAAGAAAATTGTAAAGGGGTACCATCCGTAAAGTGAAAAGATAAATATGAAAAAACGACTGATCATTGACATGGACGATGTGCTGGCCGACACCGGCGCCAAAATCCTGAGAATCTTCAATGAAAGAAATAACCAGAACCTGACCAAAGATTTTTTTGAAGACAAAGACTTCTATTCCTATGTGCGCCAGAGCCATTTTGACTCATACCGCAATGAGCTCTTTGAACCCGGCTTCTTCAGTGACCTGGAGAGCTTCCCGGATTCCGTAGAGGTGGTTAAAGCCCTGCATGAAAAATACGAGGTATTTGTGGTCTCTGCCGCCACGGAATTTCCCAATTCCCTGACGGAGAAAGTCCGCTGGCTGGAACGTCATTTTCCTTTCATTTCCTGGCGGAACATGGTGTTTTGCGGCGATAAGTCTATTGTACACGGCGACATCATGATCGATGACCACGCCCGGAACTTCGATAAATTTGAGGGAGAAAAGCTGCTCTTCCATTCCATGCATAACACGCAGGTAGAGGGCTACCGGCGGGTGAGGGACTGGAAGGAAATTTATGAAATTTTGTACACCGGCGGAGATATAAATAAGTAAAAAAAACAATGCGAACAAGACTCTTTTTCGTCGTCATCCTCCTGTTGGAAATCTACGGGAGCATAGCCTGGCACCGGCCGCTGGTGCTCGTCACCAAGCCCCTGCTTATTCCCCTGCTCATGCTCATCGCGCGGCAGGAGGGGGTAACCGATAAAGCCTATTTCCTGGCGCTGTTTTTCAGTTTCCTGGGTGACGTCTTCCTGATGTTTGACGGTTGGTTTATTCCCGGGCTGGTATCCTTCCTCCTGGCGCATGTTTCCTACATTTTCCTGTTTCGCAATGAATACCGCTTCTCCTTCATAGCCATCCTGCTCTTTGTTTGGGTCACTTCGGGCTTCCTGGTCTTTCTCTACCCCCGTATCCCGGGTGATCTGCGGATTCCCGTGGTCATTTACTGTACGGTCATCACGCTCATGGGCATTTACGCAGCCTCCCGGAATACCCCTTCAAAGGCCTCTTACCGGTATATCCTGGCCGGGGCCGTGCTGTTTATTATCTCCGATTCCCTGATAGCGGTCAATAAATTTCATACAGACATCCCCAAAGACGCGCTCTACATCATGAGCACCTACGGGGCGGCCCAGTACCTGATCCTGGAAGGGTGGCTCAGAAAAGATTCTCTTTGATCAGCTTAATGGCAATGGCCAGGATAATGAGCCCGAAAACCTTTTGCAGCACTTCTACCGTGCCCGGCTCCAGCTTTCTTTCCAGCCAGCCCGATGACTTCAGCACCACGTAGATCAGGATAAGGTTAAGCAGGATACCCGCCACAATATTCACATCGTGGTAGGCGGCTTTAAGGGAGATAAGGGTGGTCATAGTACCCGCCCCGGCTATGATCGGGAAGGCCAGGGGCACTATGGTAGAGCCCTTACCGTCTGTGGCAGCGTTATGCTTGAAGATCTCCCGGCCCAGGATCATCTCAAAGCTGATGATCAGCAGGATAAGCGCACCGGCCACCGCAAAAGACTTCACATCTACCCCGAAAAGCTGCAGGATCTTCACTCCCACAAAAAGATAAATGAGCATCAGCGCGCCGGAAACCAGCGTGATCCGCTCGGCATGCACATCACCGATCTTCTTTCTCAGGTTCAGGATGATGGGGATAGAACCCAGGATATCAATCACCGAGAAAAGAATAATGGTAACGGAGAAAAGCTCCTTCAGGTCAAATTCAGTAAAAAAATCCATGACTTTACGGTTTAACGGTGTGCAAAATTACGAAGTAAACTGAATAACACCTCAAAATCGGAATCGGATATGGCCGGAAAATTAGCAATCCGGAAAGTGGAGTCCTTCCAGGCCCCGTAACCCTTGCCTATATTGACATCACGCTCCAGCAGGTAACGACTCAGGGATCCGGCTTCCGGGCAGCTCACTGCAATCACCGTGGACGACCGCACCGCCGGGTTCCCGATCAGCGCCTCACCTGACTCAAAGCCCTCCAGGAAGCGGTAGATCTCCGCCGCCCGGCGACTGACCCTTTCCGAGATCACCCGTACATTTTCCAGGCCTTCCAGTAAGCGTTTTAAAAGATAAACCGCCAGGATATTCGGTGTATACGGGGTCTGAAAACGGTCAAAATTACTTTCTATAAACAGGGCGCTGTTATAATAACGGTGGTCATTTACCTCAGCCGCCCGCTGCAGCGCCCGCGGTGATACCACCAGGATGCCCATGCCCGGAGGCAGCCCCAGGCACTTCTGGGAAGAGCTGATCCAGATATCGCCCAGAGAAATTTCATGATCCACCCCACCCAGGGAAGACACCGCATCCACCAATACCAGCCCGGCTCCTGCCCCGGCCTGCCACAGCACTTCCGGTGAAAGCGCGGTACCGTTAGAGGTCTCATTAACCACCATACATACATCCCGGCCTTCTGCGGCCACCACCGGTAGCTCCGCCGTGGTATCAAACGCACAGCCTTGCACCCTGTCCGTAATGCGTTCCGAATAAACCTTCCATTTTTCACCAAAAGCCCCGTTATAATAAAAGAGTGCATCTTTCAGGAAGGACTGCGCACAAATCTCCCAGCATTCGGTAGCAGAAGAAGTAAAGAAAACCTTGTAATCCGGTGGGATATTCAGCCGGTCTTTAAACAGGCCGATGCACTCCTGCAGCAGGCGCATGAAATCATCCGAACGGTGATTCTTTTCCAGAATCCCGGATTCAAACGCCTCAGCCGCAAAATCTTTTACAGGCGCGTACAAGCGGGAAGGGCCCGGGTAAAAATTATACATGACAAGCCATTAGCAGTTAGAAATCAGAAGTTAGCATGTACACAGCCTGTGAGGCGAAGCTGAGAGCTGACTACACCCGGAGCGGAATCCGTATTCTCGGCTTCTCAGCATTAATCTCGGTTTTGAAAAGGGAAAACCATTGCAGCACTTCATCCAGGGCCGGTAAATTAATGGAATACATCACAAACTGCCCCTTCTTTTTAGCAGTCACCAGGTCAGCCTGTTTCAGAATATCCAGGTGATGACTGATGCTTGGCTTTGAAATATTGAACCGGTCGGCTATCTCGCCCGCAGCAGCCGGATTCACCCGAAGAATCTCCAGGATCTCACGTCGGGTACCATCATTCAAAGCCTTAAAATACTTATCCATGGCCGGGTCGTATTAATTAATAATTATACAAATAACTAACTATATTTTATTCTGTCAAATAAAAATATCAATTTCTTTGCCAAAATTTCAATATTGGAGTTTATGGAACGGATAAACGGAACAATAATTGGTATATTTGCGAAAGATAACCAGGTCATTCAGCCGGGCACAGGCCGGGGATGACTCAATATAAACTCATTAAATCGCATGAGGGTTTTAAAATTCGGTGGTACGTCGGTGGGTACGGTGGAAAGCATCACGGAGGTAGCAGAAATTATTCAGAAGAAATTTTCCAAATCAGCGGGTATAGCGGTGGTATTCTCCGCCATGTCAGGCGTCACTAATAAGCTGCTGGAAGCCGGGCGGATCGCCGCATCGGGTTCGGCAGACTATCTGGAGATCGTCCGGAACCTGGAAGACCGTCATTTTGAGGTCATCAAACAGCTGGTTCCCGTTAAATCACAAAGTTCCATCCTGGCCAAAATAAAAGGGGAACTCAATGACCTGGAAGATTTCCTGAAAGGCATCACCTATATCCGGGAACTCAGTCCGCGCACTTCTGACTTCCTGGTCAGCTTCGGCGAGCGGCTTTCTTCCAGGATGATTGCCTTCATGCTCAAAGAAAAGGGCCTTCCCACCCAATACGTGGATGCCCGCCAGGTGATTAAGACGAACAGCGCCTTCGGGTTTGCTGAAGTGGATTTTCACCGGACTAATCAGCATATTATTGAAAACCTCAATGACCCCACCGTGATCTACTGTGTTACGGGGTTCATAGGTTCGGATGAAAACGGCAGCACCACCACGCTGGGCCGGGGCGGTTCCGATTACACCGCCTCCATCATAGGGGCGGCGCTGAATGCCGAGGTCATCGAGATCTGGACCGACGTAAACGGCATGATGACCGCCGACCCGCGCAAGGTAAAAAATGCGTTTTCCATCGCGGAGATCTCTTATTCCGAAGCCATGGAGCTGTCGCACTTCGGTGCTAAGGTCATCTATCCGCCCAGCCTGATCCCGGCTTTCCAGCGCGATATCCCCATCCGGGTGCTGAATACTTTTGAAAGCAGCCATACCGGCACGGTCATTTCCAAAACCGTAAACCAGAAGGCCTACTCCATCACGGGCATCAGCTCCATTGATGACATTGCCCTGGTTAATCTCCAGGGGAACGGCATGATCGGCGTGGCGGGCGTTTCTGCCAAGGTCTTCGGCCTGATGGCAGAACATAAGGTATCCATTATTCTCATCACCCAGGCGTCTTCAGAGCATTCCATCTGCTTTGCGGTGGAGCCCTCAGCCGGTGAAAAAGTACGGCAGATCCTGGAAAAAGGCTTCAAGAGCGAGATCGCTAACGGCGAGATCGAAAACGTTTCCGTTCAGTATAACCTGTCTATCCTGGCCGTGGTGGGCGAAGGCATGCGTTCCAGCTCGGGGATCTCGGGTAAGCTCTTTTCCGTATTGGGCAAAAACGGGATCAATGTGGTGGCTACGGCCCAGGGCTCTTCGGAGCTCAACATCTCCATTGTTATCAAGAAGAAAGACATTGCCAAAGCGCTCAATGCCATCCACGAGTCGTTCTTTGAAATAGACGGCTTCACCCTGAATCTCTTCATCCTGGGCCCTACCGGGCTCATCGGCAGAACGCTGCTGAAGCAGATCCGGGCGCAGAAAGAATACCTGCGCAAAGAGAAAAACCTCACTATCCGTGTGGTGGGCATGACCAATACGCGGAAAATGGTGCTGAACCCGGAGGGGATAGACCTTGAAAGCTGGCTGGATAAGCTGGAAACGGAAGGCGAGCCGGTGAACCAGAGCGAGTTTTTCGAAGACATGCAGGCCCTGAACCTGAGTAACAGCGTGTTTGTAGACTGCTCGGCCGATAAGAATATCATCCAGTATTACGCGCCGGTACTGCAAAGTAACATATCTATCGTCACCCCGAACAAGGTGGCTAACTCCGGTACGTATGAGGAATACGTAGCTCTAAGGGAGATCTCCCGCAAGCGGAACGTTAAATTCCTCTACGAAACCAATGTAGGTGCCGGCCTGCCTATCATCAATACCCTGCAGGGGTTGATCAACAGCGGCGACCAGATCCGGAAGATCGAGGCTGTACTCAGCGGCACTCTTTCTTACATCTTCAATACCTTCAGTGTGGAGCGAAAATTTGTGGATGTGGTGAAAGAAGCCAAAGAAAAAGGCTATACCGAGCCCGATCCCCGCGATGACCTCAGCGGCACGGACGTGGCCCGTAAGATTCTCATCCTGGCGCGTGAATGTGGCCTGAAGCTGGAATTCGAAGATGTGGAAAACACGCCCCTGCTCAGTCCGAAAGCCCTGGCCGCTGGTAGTGTCAATGAATTTTACCAGGTGCTGGAAGAGGAAGACGGCCATTATGCCGGCCTGATCTCTGCCGCTTATGCCGAAGGGAAACGCCTGCGGTTTATTGCCAGTTTTGAAGACGGCAAGGCCCGCATAGGCCTGACCAGCGTAGATGCCGGCCACCCGTTTTACGCGCTATCCGGTTCAGAGAACATCGTTTCTTTTACCACCGACCGGTACGAGACCAACCCGCTGGTAGTCAAAGGGCCCGGCGCGGGAGCAGAAGTGACCGCTATGGGGGTTTTTGCCGATATCATTAGTTTAAGTAGTTTTCTAGCCTAATATACAATACATTTTGGATTCAATCAGAGTTTTTGCCCCGGCCACTGTAGCCAATGTGGCCTGCGGTTTCGATATCTTCGGACTGGCCGTGGATAACCCGGGAGACGAAGTCATCCTCACCCGCAGAAATGACAACAGGATCGTTATACAGGAAATAACCGGCGATGCCGGGAAGCTCACCCGTGACGAAACTAAAAATGCGGTTTCCGTCCCCATCATTAAATACCTGGCTCACCTGGGCCTGCAAACGGGTTTTGACGTGGTTCTTCATAAAAAAATGGCTTTGGGCAGCGGCCTGGGCAGCAGCTCGGCCAGCTCGGTAGCAGGCGTTTATGCGGCTAATAAGCTGCTGGGGGAACCCCTGAGTACCGGTAAGCTCCTCCCCTTTGCCATGGAAGGCGAACGCGTGGCCTGCGGCTCAGCCCATGCCGATAACGTGGCTCCGGCCCTCCTGGGGGGATTTGTGGTGATCCGCTCCTATGCCCCACTGGACGTCTTTAAAGTACCCGTGCCCGCTAACCTTTACGTTTCCCTCATCCACCCGGATATAGAGGTGAATACCAAAGACGCCCGCCACATCCTGAAAAACGAGGTGTCTATGAATAAGGCCATATCCCAGATGGGAAATGTGGGCGGGATGATTGCCGGCCTCATGAGCTCCAACTACGGGCTGATAGGCCGCTCCATGGTAGACTTCATCATTGAGCCCATCCGCTCTATCCTGATCCCCCGCTTCTTCGAAGTGAAGATGGCGGCTACGGAAGCAGGCGCCCTGGGCTGCAGCATTTCCGGGGCCGGACCGTCCATTTTTGCCTTCTCGGAAGGCCGTGAAACCGCTGAGAAAGTAGCGGCGGCCATGAAAGCCCAATTTGAGGCAGTCAATATTCAGTCCACCACCTACGTTTCTAAAATAAACGAAGCCGGGCCCAAAATACTGGAATAATGAAAGCAGAAGAAATAAACACGATTTTCAGGGAAGCGATAACCGACTACCACCTGCATGACCACGTGGATGCCGTCAGGCCCGACCGCCACGAGGGTTTCCAGGCCCTGCTGTACCTCAAAAACTGGATCGATACCGTGCAGTGGCATCTGGAAGACATCATCCGTGACCCGGCCATTAACCCGGCAGAACTGGTGGCCATCAAACGGCGCATTGACGCCTCTAACCAGCACCGGACCGATACCGTGGAGCAGATAGACGAATGGCTCTTCCACAGCCTGGAGGGCGTAAAACCCCTCGAAAACGCCCGGCTGAACTCCGAAACGCCGGCCTGGCTGCTGGACAGGATGTCTATTCTTCAGCTGAAGATCTATCACTTCCTGGAGCAGTTGCAGCGTACGGATGCCAGCCCGGCCCACCTGGATTCTGTAAAACAAAAACTGTATATCCTGCAGATCCAGGAAGAAGACCTGGCCCTGGCCTACAATGAGCTTATGGAGGATCTCCGCTCCGGCCGGAAATACATGAAGCTGTATAAACAGATGAAAATGTATAACGACCCCGACCTTAACCCCATTTTCTACGAAAAGAAATGAGTACGGCCGTTGTTTTCAGGTTTTCCGCCATGGGCGACGTAGCCCTGACCATGGCCACGCTGGCTACGGTGCTGAAATACCGGCACGACCTGAAGATCGTTATGGTCACCCGTAAGAAATTTGCTCCTTTTTTTGCCCATAACCCCCGGATAGAGGTTTTTCCCTGCGATTTTGACGGCGAGCACAAAGGCCCCGGTGGACTCATCCGGCTTTTCAGGCAGCTCATGCAGTACCAGCCGGATTACATCCTGGACCTGCACCAAAACATCAGGACCCGCTTCCTGAAAAGCCTGTTTCTGTTATCCGGAAAAAAGGGTTTTACTCTCAACAAACACAGGGTCGAAAAAAAAGAAATTATCTCCGGGAAACGACTGACCCCGGTAAAGCACGTTTGTGAACAATATCTCGATGTATTCAAGACCGCGGGAATCATAGAAGAATCCCTTCACGTGGAGAATCTCACTCCGCTCTTTAAGACTTCAGAAGAAACCCGGCTGATTATAGACCGGTGGGTCCGGGAGGAAAAGGCTGAACATTTTATCGGCATAGCTCCCTTTGCCCAGCACAAAGGGAAAATCTGGCCGCTGGACCGTTACGAAAAACTCATTGAACTACTGCGGGAGAAATATCCCGGTCATAAGATCCTGCTGTTCGGTGGTGGGCAGAAAGAAGGCGAACTCCTGGAAAATATAGCCCGAAAATATCCTAATGCCCAGAACCTAGTTAGCCGGTTTTCCCTGGAGGAAGAGCTGGAACTGATCTCCCGCACGGAATTTTTCATCAGTGGCGATACCTCAAACATGCACTTTGCAGCCCTGATGGGCGTAAAAGTGATCTCCATCTGGGGCGCCACCCACACGCTCACAGGCTTCGGCCCTCTCTTTCAGCCGGAAGAAAATAAAACAGAAATATCCAAAGAAATCCTCACCTGCCGCCCCTGTTCCGTATACGGTAAAGAGCCTTGCAGAAGAGGCGATTACGCCTGCCTTACTTGGATCGGGCCGGAAAAAGTGATGGCTGCTTCAGGCGCCTGATCGCGAAATAACCGCTTTTCCCCTTTTTATCCTGCAGGCAGGTTAGCCCTCCCCGGACACCTACCCCAGCAGCCGTCCCACCGTCTCTTTCAGGTCCAGCCCTCCAAACGTTCCCGAAGACATCAGCAGCAAGTTCCGGTCTTTCCAGTCCAGGGAGGTCAGATAAGCGGACAGTTCAGCCGTATCGCAGAACACCAACAGGTCTTCCCGGCCAAAATACGCCTTCACTTCCTCCGGGCTGATGGCCGGCATCCGTTTCATTTCCAGGGTATGAGGCGAATAAAACACGATGGCCGTGTCGGCATCGTCCAGTTTATGGGCGTAATGCGGCAGAAACTCCTTATTCAGGCTGGAATACGTGTGTAGCTCGTAGGCGGCCACCAGCTGGCGGTCAGCGTACAGCTCTTTCACGGCATTGGTGGTAGCGCCTACTTTGGAAGGGGCATGGGCAAAATCCCGGAAAATATGGGTGTGCTCATTTTTACCCAGCGTTTCCAGTCGCTTAGCCGCCCCTTTAAACGTCTGTATGGCTTCAAAAAACGCTTTTTCATCAATACCCAGCTTCTCACAGATGATACGGGCGCCGTTCAGGTTCTTCAGGTTATGCTCCCCGAACACTGCCAGCTGCAGCTCACCACCAGGGGTTTGGGCATACACCTTTCCGTCTCTGACCTCGTAAGGATAAGCCCGGTACGGGATCTCCTCCAGGCCTTCACGCGGTACGCTGCCTATTTTCACCGCATCGGCATCGGTTTCATCGTACAGCAGTACGCCGGGGCGCTCCATGCCGTCAGCCAGCTTCATAAAGGTATCCGTATACGACTCAAACGTGGGAAACACGTTAAAGTGATCCCAGGCCACACCGCTGATCAGCGCGATATGCGGGTGGTAAAATAAAAACTTGGACCGCATCTCCAGCGGGCTGGCCAGGTACTCATCGCCCTCAATCACAATTACCGGGGCATCGTGGGTCAGCCTCACCATCAGGTCAAAGCCCTGGATCTGCGCCCCCACCAGGTAATCAAAATCATGCTGATGATACGCCAGCACGTGCAGGATCATGCTGGTAATGGAGGTTTTACCGTGGCTTCCGGCTATCACCACCCGTTTTTTATCTTTGCTCTGCTCAAAAACATATTCGGGAAAAGAATACACCCGCACCCCCAGATTTTGAGCCTTCAGAAGCTCAGGGTTATCCTTACGGGCATGCATCCCTAAAATCACGGCATCCAGATCAGGTGTGATCCGGCTTTCGTCCCATCCCGTTTCAGTCGGTAAAATGCCGGCAGCTGCCAGCCTGGACCGCGCCGGCTCATAAATCTCATCATCGGAACCGGACACCTCAAAACCTTTGCTTTTCAGCGCCAGTGCCAGGTTATGCATGACTGCGCCGCCTACGGCTATAAAGTGTACTTTGGGAAGGGAATTGCTCATGAATTAAATTATCGGAATTAAGAACGAAACAGGATATTTTTTACGTTGTTTAAGAACCTTGTAATTGCTTGCAAAGTTGTAAAAAATATATCAATTTTGCACGAATTTTTAATATCAAAACGCAGGTTTCCTTCAACAGCGAATGAAGAGGTACATCGACTTAATTCAACAGACCTTCGAATTCCCTACACGGGAGTTCGGGGTGGATGCTCAAAACAATCTCCAGTTTAATAACGTACCGCTGATGGATGTGATCCGGAGATACGGCACGCCTCTCAGGATAAGCTACTTACCTAAAATAGGTGAGCATATCGAGCATTCGCGCGTGCTGTTTAAAAATGCCATGAAGAAGTATAATTACAAAGGGAGCTATACCTACTGTTACTGTACGAAATCATCGCATTTCAAATTCATCCTGGATGCGGCCCTTAAGCATAACATCCACCTGGAGACCTCTTCGGCCTTTGATATTCCGCTGATTGAGACCCTGTATGACGAAGGAAAAATATCCAAAGAGACCTACGTGATCTGTAACGGCCATAAAATGCCGCAGTATCTTAAAAATATCACGAACCTGCTTAACCGGGGTTTTGTGAACTGTACGCCCATCCTGGATAACCTGGACGAGATAGACCATTACCTGGAGCACGTGACGGCCGATAACGTTAACATCGGTATCCGGATAGCCACCGATGAAGAGCCCACTTTCTCTTTCTATACCTCCCGGCTGGGGATCCGCTACAAGGATGTGGATGATCTCTACCTCAAAAAAATAAAGCCGGATGAGCGGTTCAAGCTGAAAATGCTTCACTTCTTCATTAACTCCGGCATTAAGGATACCGCCTATTACTGGTCAGAACTGACCCGCTTTATGTTCAAATACTGCGAAATGAAGCGGATCTGCCCCGAGCTGGACTCCATTGACATCGGCGGCGGCATGCCTATCCAGACCTCGGTGGTATATAATTTTGATTACCAGGCCATGGTAGATGAGATCATTGAGAACATCCAGTGGATCTGTCACAAAAATAACGTGCCTGTACCCAATATCTTTACGGAATTTGGCAGCTACACCGTGGGCGAGAGCGGTGCCATCCTGTACAAGATCATTGATCAGAAGCAGCAGAACGACCGCGAGCTATGGTACATGATAGACGGTTCCTTCATCACCCAGCTGCCGGACGCCTGGGGCATTGGCCAGAAATACATTATGCTTCCCATTAATAACTGGGATGCCCCTTACACCAAGGTGAACCTGGGCGGGCTGACCTGTGATTCGGCGGATTATTATAACACGGAGTCGCACTCGGAAGACCTCTACATGCCCATCATTGACGATAACGACCCTACAGACGAACAGTACATCGGTTTCTTTCATACCGGGGCTTACCAGGAGTCACTGGGGGGCTACGGCGGTATCCAGCACTGCCTGATTCCGGCGCCGAAGCACGTACTGATAGACCGTGACGAGAGCGGTAACCTCACCACCGAGCTGTTTGCCGAAGAGCAAACCGAAGAGTCCATGCTGCGCATCCTGGGCTACCGCAGCCAGCGGGGCACACCCGAGCCGCTGCAGGAGACCAAAATGCATTTTCACGAAGAAACAAAAGATAATTGACGCCCGTACGTTCTATTGATAAAGCAGTAAAATGAAGAAATACATCGCCTTTTTCCTGATTCTTACGGGCCTTGCGACCACCTCCTGCAGGAAGCAAACCTGCCCGGCTTATTCATCTGTTGATAAAAAAACAGTGAATAATACGATTTTTTAAGTAATTTGCGGCCATGAGTAAAATATGATTTTATTCTTAATTATACCTATGGCCTCTATCATTACGCTGAAATCTGTTGAAAACCACGATGGTTTTCTATCCGTTTTTGAGCACCTTATGCCCGGTTCCATTGAACGGGCTTACTTCATCTATAATGTTCCTGAACACAGTATCCGGGGCGGACACCGGCATCACAGCACCTGGCAGGGCCTGATCTGCCTGAACGGCTCCTGCCAGATCTACGTACAGGAATCCGAAGAAACCGATTACTTTGTTACTCTTGACAGCCCCCAGAAATGCCTGCTGCTGAAGCCTACCGACTGGCATCAGATGTATGAATTTAAAGAAGGAAGCATCCTCCTGGTACTGGCTAACCGGAATTATGACCCGAACGATTACATCGATACCCCTTATGACGAATTCCGGGTCATTCATAAGGTGTACTCCCCGGCAAACTCCTGATGGATATCCCGTTTTTATCGCTTAAAGCGCTGAATAAGCCTTATACCGCTGAGCTGGAGAAGGCATTTCATCATTTCCTGAACAGGGGCTTTTATATGCTTTCCGACAGCGTCAGGCAGTTTGAAAGTGAATTTGCGGCGTTCTGCTCAGCCCCTTTCTGTGTAGGGGTAGCTAATGGCCTGGATGCCCTGGAGCTCATCATGCAAAGCATGGAGCTGGAAAAAGGCGCCGAGGTCATCGTACCGGCTAACACCTACTATGCCAGCATCCTGTCGGTGCTGAACGTGGGCCTGACGCCGGTGCTGGTGGAACCGGACCCGCATACCTTCCTGCTGGACCCCGCTAATGCGGAAAAAGCCATCACCGGGAAGACCGCGGCTATCCTGGCCGTAAACCTCTACGGCAAGATGTGTGATTATGACGCCCTGGGCACCCTGGCCCGGAAATATAACCTGAAGCTGATCACGGATGCCGCCCAGAGTCACGGAGCCCGGTATAAGTGCTCTACCGACTGCCCCGGAGCCGATGCCATCGCTTACAGCTTCTACCCTACTAAAAACCTGGGGGCCCTCTCTGACGCCGGCGCGGTGGTGACGCATCATGAGGCTCTGGCGCAGGCCGTACGTGCCCGCCGGAACTACGGCTCCGAAGTGCGGTACCAGTTTGATCACCTCGGAAAAAACAGTCGCTTAAGCGAGCTCCAGGCCGCTTTTCTTTCCATTAAGCTCCGCTACCTGGACGCCGAAACGGAGCGGAGAAGGGAGCTGGCAGCCCGTTACCTTTCGGGAATCCGGAACGAGCAGATCATCCTTCCCCCGGCAGAAACAACTCATGAAGATGCCTGGCACCTTTTTGTGGTGCGTACGCCTGACCGTGAAAAGCTAAAAGCGTACCTGCAGGGCCACGGCATCGGTTTTGATGTACATTACCCGGTTCCGCCCCACCGCCAGAAGGCCCTGGCCGCTTTTAATCACCTTTCCCTGCCGGTAACGGAAGAGATCCACCGGACCGTGCTCAGCCTGCCGCTAAACGGCACGCTCAGTGACAGGGATGCCGACCGTATCATAACTACACTAAACCAATACGCATAATGTTTGACTTTTCAATAGTGATCCCGGTTTATAATGGTGCCCAGACTATTGAATCCCTGGTGCAGACCATTCAGAAAGACCTTAACAGCTATAATTTTGAGATCATCCTGGTGAATGACGGCTCGCGTGACCACTCTGCGCAGGTTTGCCAGAAAATAGCGGAAAGCCTTCCGGCCGTTACTTTCGTGAATCTCCGGAAAAACTTCGGGGAATTTAACGCTGTCATGTGTGGCCTGAATTTCGTGCGCGGGAAATACGCCGCTATTATTGATGACGACTTCCAGAACCCGCCTTCCGAGATCCTTAAACTCTATCTGAAGGCTACTTCGGAAGACTATGACGTGGTGTACAGCTATTACGATGAAAAGAAGCACCACTGGTTCCGGAACTTCGGCAGCAAGACCATTAACCTGCTGACCACCTGGCTGCTGAAAAAGCCGGCAGACCTTTATCTCAGCAGCTTCAAGCTCATTAAGAAAGAAGTGATCGCGGAGATCATCAAGAGCCGGAGCCCGCATCCTTACATTGACGGGCTCATTTTCCAGATCACTCATAACGTGGGCAAAGAAAAGGTAATTCACCTGAACCGGATGGAGGGGCAGTCTAACTACTCCTTCACCAAACTGATCAGCCTTACGCTCACCATCATTTTCGGTTATTCGCTGATCCCTTTGCGCCTGACTTTCCTGGCAGGTTTCCTGTCTATCGTATTCTCGCTCATTTACATGGGCTTCTATGCGTCCGGGCTCATCAGCGAGTGGGGCTCGCCTATCGTTATCTTCATGTGCGGGGTGATTTTGTGCTGTTTTGCCCTCATCGGGGAATACATCGGGAGTACTTTCCTGATCGCTTCCGGAAAGCCCCAATACATCATCAAGTCGGTTTCAAAAAAGGAATAATTTCACCGTTCATAAAAATATCGATTGCAGAAAGCTCTTAAAATGATATTTTTGCACAAATTTTATAAAGACATATGTCAGAAAAAAAGAAAAAAAAATCTCCCATGCGTGAATGGTGGGATTCCGTTCTGTTTGCCGTCATAGCGGCCACGCTTATTCGCGGATTGTTCCTGGAAGCCTATACCATACCCACCCCCTCCATGGAAAGAAGCCTGCTCGTAGACGACTTCCTCTTTGTTTCCAAGGTGCATTACGGCGCCAGAACTCCCAAAACCATCCTGCAGATCCCTCTTACGCACCAGAAAATATGGTTTACCAATATCCCGTCTTACCTGGACTGGATTCAGCTGCCGAACTACCGGCTTCCGGGTTTCACCAGCATCAAGAATAACGATGTGGTGGTTTTTAACTACCCCGGTACCCCGCTACGCCCGGATGAATACGGCGGTTTTGACAAGTACCCCGTAGACCTCCGGACGAACTACATCAAGCGCTGCATGGGTATACCCGGCGATGTGGTGGAAGTAAAAGATGCCGTGGTATACGTAAACGGCAAACCGCTTCCTGAAGTAAAAGGGGTACAGAAGTATTACGACATCGAGTTTAACACCAATCCTAACGAAAAGATCTTTGACAAGGCCGACGTGGACGTCAAGGCACGGCGGGGAGATAACGGCAAATATTACTACCGCATAAACGCCACCGCCACCGGCCTGGAAGAGATCAAAGGCTACGATTTTGTGACCAATGTATATCCTGACATCCTGGCCAAAGGCGATACGTCCAGCATTTTCGGTACCGCTTATCCTTACAATACCCGGCTTTTTCCATTTAACCGCGATAATTATGGCCCCA
Source organism: Leadbetterella sp. (assembly GCA_019638185.1). Lineage (GTDB taxonomy): Bacteria > Bacteroidota > Bacteroidia > Cytophagales > Spirosomataceae > Leadbetterella. The sequence goes on along the minus strand of JAHBUH010000012.1, from coordinate 28,527 downwards.
TTACCATTCCTAAAAAAGGGATGAAGATCACGTTGGATGAAAAAAATATTGCGCTCTATGGAACGGTCATCACCACTTTTGACCTGAATAAAGACGCTCAGCTGAAAGGCGGGAAAGTATATCTTGACGGGAAAGAGATCCAGGAATATACTTTTAACCAGGATTATTACTTCATGATGGGGGATAACCGTTACGAATCCGATGACTCCCGTTTCTGGGGTTTTGTACCGGCCGATCACGTGGTAGGAAAAGCAGCCTTCATCTGGATGTCTATTGACCGGAACGGTTCATTCCTGAATAAGATCCGGTGGAAACGCCTGTTTAATATTATACGATAATTTTTTTACCACATAGTTACATAGTCATATTAGATTTAACTATGTAACTATGTGGTAAAAAATCACTTCACAAAAAACACGGCATTCGCAAACAGCGCTTTGCCGGAATGCCAGAAGCCACGGAAGATAGGGCTTTCGGTCAGGTAGATCACCTTACCCCGGCCTTTGTTCTGTACGCCGAAAACGGTCACATCCTTCATCTTCTTTTTGGCGCTGCTGCCTACGAAACCACTTTTATAGTCGCCCAGGACACCCACATTCCAGCCGTTCACCAGGTTCTCAAACTCGTTCGTCTCTTTGATCAGCAGGTTCATGGTATCGCCGTAGCCGTAGGCCAGCGGGTGGGTATTATCCAGTTTTACTTCGTAAATAGCACCCGGGATGGTACCGGAAATGGCGCTACGGGAGGCTTCACCGTATTTCCGGGTGAGGTCTGCCTTTTTATCCGGCTGCTGTTTCTCCTTCAGTTCGTAGCCATCCACGCCGGCAAACGCCGCGCAGGCATCTTCGATCAGGATCATCCGTCCACCCCGGTTCACCCAGTCTTTCAGCGCCTGGGATTCCGTTACGGCCTTGTCATAACGGCCGCCTGGGAACACCAGCACATCATAAGCGGAGAGATTTATGCTTCCCAGGGTTTTATTATCCAGCAGAGTAGCCGGGTAACCGATCTGCTGATCAAAAAAGTGCCAAACATCACCGAAGCCCGTGGGTGAAAGCCCCACGCCCATTAAAATACCTACCCTGGGGGCCCCTACCGGGCGTACACCATCCAGTCCCAGGTCCAGTCCTTTCTCCATCATACCAGTATACAGCGGCTCCAGTGTGGCCGGGGTGCCCTTCTGCACCTGCCGGATTTTATCTTCAAACGTTTTGTCCCCATCCCGTACAAAAATCACCGTTCCGGCGGGGAACTCCTTTTTATTGGCCTGGAAAGCCTCGGGCTGTACCCGTACTTTCACGCCACTGCGAAGCGCGGCAGCCAGGAAGCGGTAGTCATCAAACGAGCCCAGCTTCAGGGCATAAGCATACGTAGGGCCGGAAGCGGTTACCGGTGCAGCAGCCTCTGCCGGCGTAAATGCCCCGCCTTCCACCTTCTGCTCCAGGCCATAAGCCTCCAGTCCGTAAGCATACGGCAGGGCCCAGGCAGTAATATCATAGGTATTGGAATCTTCCAGCATGGTATGCGGCTCAAACAAGATCTTGGTCATCACGCCTTTAGGCTGGTAGGTATTCACAATCAGGTCATTGGTCTCCAGGGTGAAATTATCTTTCTTCTGGGTTTTGTAGCGGAAACCATTCAGGCCTTTCTTACCCGAGCCATAAGAATACCGGATCTCCAGGCGGTCCAGCAGCTGGGCCAGCGCTTTGATGTCTCCTTCCCGGCCTTTCATTACAAAAGACTTATACGGACCGTAGCCTTTTTGGGCAGGCTCCTTAAAGTACTGCGCAAAAGCGTCTTTGATGGCGGTAGCATGGTCGCTGACCGCTTCCAGAGCCGCTTTACTGGTGCTGCGGGTATGCAGCATACGATCTTTCAGGGTAAGGGTATCTCCTCCGGACCGGGCATAGGCCAGGCCGGCCACGCCGCTTCCGCCCTGCTCGTAGGTCATGGCTATCGCCCCGTTATAAGAAGGATAGGTATCGCCATAGCTGGGATACAGCAGGTCATAATTCTGTTTGGTATAATACAGCCAGCCGTTCTGGTCAAACTCCTTCTTATGGTAATCGCCTATGCGATTCTGAAACTCCCGTTGGAAAGGGGTGAAATCTTCATGGAACGGTTTAGCGGAAGGGGCAAAGAAGTAAGGCGAGTTAGGCCCCATTTCGTGGAAATCCCCGTGGAAATGTGGCATCCAGGAATTGTAAAAACGGATTCGCTGCTGGGTTTCTAGCTGGGTCTGCCAGGCCAGGTCGCGGTTCATATCAAAATGATAGTGGTTAAACCGGCCTCCGGGCCAGGGTTCTTTATGCTCCATGGCGTCAGGGTTAGCATCGGGCTGCTTGCTGATATGGCGGTTGTACCATTGGCTGTAGCGGTCATACCCGTCGGGGTTAGCGCAGGGGTCTATCAGCACAATCGCATTTTTAAACACCTTCTGGGCAAACTCAGAATCGGGACGGCCCAGCTCATACAGCATCTGGAGGGCTACCTCCGTATTCACGGCCTCGTTTCCGTGAATATTGTAGGAAAGCATGGCAATGGCCGGGATGGCACCGCCCGCACTTCCCTGTAACAGGCCGATTTGCTGCAGGTTAGCCTTCCGGATATCTTCCAGGCGGTTTATGTTCTCGGCTGAGCCGAAAGCCACCACCAGCAGGTCCCGGCCTTCTGAGGTGCGCCCGTAAGGAAGCAGGCGGGTATTGGCCGCGTTAGTACGGGTAACGTAACGGGCGTACTCCGCCACCTGGGAATGAAAATGAAACTTTTCACCAAAGCCGTATCCAAAATACTCCTCCGGCGACTGGAGCTTCTGGCCACTGGCCACGAAGCAGACAAATAACAATAAGGGGATAATTCTGTACATATAAATAATAAAATATGGCCTTAAGATACGCGTTTTTTCTGAAACCGGATCGAAATTATGCGCAGGGAGAACAAATAATCTGCGGATTCGGTTTTACTAGATAAGAGAAGGTGAAACAGAAGGCCCTCTCTTCGTTCCATCCGAATAAAAATACGCAGTTTGAGCACGGAAAAGAAAATTGACCTCCACCTGTTAAAGGAACTATACGGTTTTGTGAAACCCTATAAGCTCCGGTTTTTCGGGTTGGTCTTCCTGATGATCCTCGGGGCAATAACCGCCCCCATATTGCCCCTTGTGGTTCAGCGCACTATTGACGGCCCCATTGTGAACGGTGACAGCGCCGGCCTCCTGCGCGACATCCTCCTCATGGGCGGCATCCTGGTGCTGAACTCCCTCCTGGTATTTTTCAGCACCTATGAATCCGGCTGGGTGAGCCAGAAGATCATACATGACATCCGCCTGAAGGTGTACCGGAAAACCCTGAACCTGAAGCTGAAATATTACGATAATACGCCCATAGGCCGGCTGGTGACCCGCACTATTTCTGATGTGGAGACGCTTTCCGAGGTTTTCAGCTCGGGGCTGGCGGCCCTGGCCGGTGACCTCCTGCAGCTCATTGTGATCCTGGGCATGCTGCTCTTCCTGAACTGGAAACTCACCATAGCCAGTGTGGCGGCCATCCCCCTGCTCATTATCAGCACCTACATATTTAAGGAGCTGGTGAAGAAATCCTTCGGTGAGGTGCGCACCCACGTGGCTAACCTGAACGCCTTCCTCCAGGAAAGGATCACCGGCATGAACCTCATCCAGATCTTTGACGTCAAAGATCAGCAATTCAAAAAATTTGAAGCGCTGAACCGGAACCATAAAAAGGCTCAGATCAAAAACGTGCTCTACTACTCGGTCTACTTCCCGGTGGCTGACCTGATCTCAGCCATTTCCATCGGGCTGATCGTGTGGTACGGGGCCCGTGGGGTGATTGCGGAAGAGATCTCTTTCGGGATGATCACCGCCTTTATCATGTACAGTAACCAGTTTTTCCGGCCCATCCGGATGATCGCTGACCGGATCAATACCATACAGATGGGCATGGTAAGCATAGAGCGTATCATGGAAATCCTGGATAACGAGGATAACGTGGAGCGCACCGGCGGAAATGAACATACCATTCACGGCCAGCTGAAGTTTGACCAGGTGTGGTTTGCCTATAACGAGCCCGACTGGATCCTGAGAGGCATTTCTTTTGAGCTGCAAAAGGGGCAATCGCTGGCGTTTGTAGGCCCTACCGGTGCCGGAAAGACCTCTACCATTAACCTGCTCACTAACTTCTATGACTACCAGAAAGGGTACATTTACGTAGACGGCGTAGACATCCGGACCCTCTCCCTGGAAAACCTGAGAAAGCAGGTGGGCGTGGTGCTCCAGGACGTGTTCCTGTTCCGGGGCAGCATCCTGGATAACCTGCGGCTGGGAGATCCCTCCATCTCACGCGAGGCGGTCATCGCGGCCGCGCGGGAAGTGGGCATCCATGATTTTATTCAGAAGCTGCCTAACCAGTATGACTACGAAGTGATGGAGCGCGGCTCTACCCTATCCATGGGCCAGCGCCAGCTGATCTCCTTTGTGCGGGTGCTGGTGCATAACCCGCATATCCTGGTGCTGGATGAGGCCACTTCTTCCATTGACTCGGAATCAGAAGAGCTGATCCAGAATGCCATCAGCAAGATCATGAAAAACCGTACTTCCATTATTATTGCCCACCGGCTCAGCACCGTGCAGAACGTGGATAAGATCATTGTACTGGAAAAAGGCGAGATCCGGGAAGAAGGGAACCACGAATCCCTCATGGCCCAAAAAGGCATCTACGCTAACCTGGTAGAGGTGCAGTTCACCCAGAACGAACAGAAGGTACTGACACCCACCGCACGGTAACCGCCCCAAACAGGGGAACCCAACCTCAGGCCTGCAGCCGGGACAGCAGCTCCGGCCAGACCGAGTGGCTGCACCGCTTCTGGAAATAACCGAAATGCCCGATAGTCTTCACCCCGTACGCCTCCGGCTTCAGGTGGATACGCTGCGTACGGGCGCCTGAATAGCGCTCTGTCAGCCAATCCGTGCTGGCCTCCGTAGCAAACTTATCCCGGTCCGTGGAAAAAGAATAAAGCGGCACGGTGATCCGGTGAAAATACAGTCCGGACTCTTCCACATGATCAAAAAGATACTGCGGGCTCAGACACCACTTCCGCCACTCCATGGCCATGCCGCCGGGCAGGTCTTCCATGGGCGTGAATTTCGAGGTGGGAATATAACCCAGGCCGGAATAAAACACGGGGAACAGCACTTTCCAGGCCAGTAGCATCTTCATACGCTCTCCCGCCGGCCAGAACTTATAATAGCCCGACTGCGCCCCTACCAGCATGATCTTCGAGGCCATTAGCGAGGAAGGCGCCAGCCCGATCAGCTGACCGCCGATGCTATGCCCCAGCAAGGTGACCGGCATGCCCGGAAATTCCTCCCTGACATGGGTAATGACCGTTTCCAGGTCATTGGTGGCCCAGCGCTGGGCCGAAGTGGAAAACCGGCGGAGTGAAATGGGTTTTGACTCCCCAATGCCCCCGTAATCAAAAGTTACTACCGATAATCCATTATCATAAAGGTAGGCCGCAAAATGCTTGTAGAACTCCTTCACCACTCCCGTAGCAGAAGCGATGATCACGATCTGAGTGGCCTCCGGATGAATTAACTTTTCAACAGAAATACTATACCCCAGCGGTGTTTTCAGCACATCTCAAAGTTTATTAGGATTAAAATTAATAAAAAATTCAGTAAATTGTTCTATCAAAACCGGAACTAAACCTATAATCAAGTGACGGGTTTACTAAAAAATATATAATTATTTTTTTAAAACGCGAAATAATGTTTAATTTGTTCGGCCAATCACTATGAAAATAAGTATAGGATGTTGCAAAACTACAATAAAGCGTATTTTTTCAAAATAGACACAACCATCAAGAAGATCAGGAACTACATGCAAAGGGGACTGAGCGATGCCGATATTGACCTCACCGTAGATCAATGGGTAGTACTCGATCATCTGTCCCAGAACTGCGGTATTTCCCAGATCGAATTAGGCAGCATTACCTTTAAAGACCCTCCCACCATGACCCGCATCCTGGACCTGCTGGTTAAAAAGGAGCTGGTGACACGCCTGAGTTCCTCTTCCGACCGCCGGAAATTCACAATCGACCTGACTGAAAAAGGAAGAGAAGTGCACACCAAAGCCAATGAGATCATCACGGAAGTAAGAAGGCAGGCCTGGAATAACCTGGATGAGAGCGACTACGATACGCTGGTGAAAATCATGGATACCATCTATTCTAACGTGGAGTAAGCATAGCCAGCACCTGGCGGGCCGCCGAACGCACCCCGGGGGAAACCGTACCGTACGTTTCCTGCACCTGCCTTACCACGGGCAGCAGTTCTCCGGACAGTTCGGGATACTTCTTACAGATCCGGGCACATACCACCATGGCAAAGCTCCGGTGGGCGATGGACGAATCCGCCGCTTCCGTCAGCCGGAAACAAAAATCATAAAGGGCATCTTCTATGGATTCAGGAATATCTACCTGCTTAAAAACAGAGAGCACGCTCCTGACCACGCTTTCATTAGCCGTATGCTGCTGCATCCCGTGAAACAGGGGGATTTCCAGGCCGTGAAGCGCCTTCGGGGAACGGTTAGCCACCGTAGCCAGTATCCAGTAAAAATTAAATAAAAAGACAGGGGCTGTCTCCGTGAGAAGCGGGCGGAGGGTATCCATGCTTAGTGCCCCCGAAATAATTTCAGCGGCCACCACATCCACCTCCAGTTTCGACAGCCGGCTGTTAAGCCTCGCCTTCAGCAGGTTCTTCGGGCTCAAGATGGTACTTGTCCATTAAGTGTTCTATCAGCTTTTCATTGCTCCTTTTCAGTACCTGGAACACCTCCTCAAAAGCCTCGTCTCCGTCAAAATAAGGGTCCTTGACATCGTTTACCCCCCTTACCTCCGGATCGTAATCCCGGATCAGGAACAGCTTATCAGCAGAAGGCGGCACACCTTTGGTCTCGTAATACAGCTTATGCAGGTCTTCAAAATTCTGTTCGTCCATGACGGCGATGTGTTCAAAGCTGTCCAGGTCCTGTGCCGTGATCTTCCTGACCACGTGATCCAGCTGTATGCCGTGCTTAGCCGCCACTTTCACCGACCGGGGATCCGCAAACTTACCCACATGATACCCCGCCGTGCCTGCGGAATCGGCTTCCAGAAACTCGGCCAGCCCTTTCTCTTTCACCAGCTGGTTAAACGTAGCCTCTGCCAGCGGGCTCCGGCAGATATTTCCTAAACAAACATACAGTACATTTACCATATCAGACCTGTTTATTATTCTTTGATCACTTTATCTTCTTCGTCTACCAAAACAAATACCGTTTCGCCTTCCCGTTTCAGAAAATACTTTTCACGGGCGTATTTTTCCATGGAAGCCTTACTTCCCAGCACATCCTTTTCCTCTTCCCGCACTTTCTGCAGCTCATCCTCATAATAGGCGATATCGTCTTCCACCTGGTTCAGCTGGAGCTGCATTTCTCCCTGCTTGATCAGGTTAGAACGGTCAAAAAAGGCCAGCCAGCCCAATAACACAGCGGTAGAGATCACGTAAAACCGGTAACGTGCCACAAAAGAAAGAAGATGGTTTTTCATGTCGGAAAGCAATTTTCACCAAATCTATAAAAGCGTTCACAAATAAAAAAGCATCGGAAGGAATTTCCGATGCTTTTTTTAGTTCCGGCTCAAATTAAAAATTCAGTCCGGGAAAATAGGCGGCATCACCCAGCTCCTCTTCTATTCTCAGCAGCTGGTTATATTTGGCCATCCGGTCAGAGCGTGACGCCGAACCGGTTTTGATCTGTCCGCAGTTCAGGGCTACGGCCAGATCAGCGATAGTAGCGTCTTCTGTTTCACCAGAGCGGTGTGACATCACGCTCTTGTACTTATTGCGGTGCGCCAGGTTTACGGCATCAATGGTCTCGGTCAGGGAACCGATCTGGTTCACTTTCACCAGGATGGCATTAGCGATATTCTTATCAATACCTTCTTTCAGGCGTTTCACATTGGTTACAAACAGGTCATCGCCTACCAGCTGGATCTTGCTTCCGGTAAGACGGGTCAGTTCAGCCCATCCGTCCCAATCGTCCTCGGCCATACCGTCTTCAATAGAGCGGATAGGGTATTTATCCACCCACTGTGCCCAGTAAGCGGCCATTTCCTGGGAGGTCAGCTGCTTTCCGCTGGACTTCTTAAAGGTATACAGGCCGGTTTTGGCATCATAAAATTCGGAAGAGGCGGCATCCATGGCGATGAACACATCCTGACCCGGTGTATAACCTGCTTTCTCAATAGAGCTCAGGATGATCTCAATGGCTTCCTCGTTAGAACCGATGTTCGGTGCAAAACCACCCTCATCGCCCACGTTAGTGGAATAGCCTTTTGACTTCAGTACTTTTTTCAGGTTATGGAAGATCTCCGTACCCATTCTCAGGGATTCCGAGAAGGTAGGTGCGTTAGCCGGCATCACCATGAATTCCTGGAAATCAATGGAGTTATCGGCATGCGATCCCCCGTTCAGGATATTCATCATAGGTACGGGAAGTGTGTTAGCGTTCACCCCACCCAGGTAACGATACAGCGGCAGGCCGGCTTCCTGTGCGGCGGCTTTGGCTACGGCCAGGGAAACCCCCAGGATGGCATTGGCCCCCAGGTTACCCTTATTAGGAGTACCGTCCAGCTCGATCAGCGCCTTATCAATGATATTCTGCTCAAAAACATCTTCTCCGAGGATTTCCGGAGCGATCTCCTGGTTAACGTTCTGAACGGCTTTCAGAACACCTTTACCCATGTATTTTGAATTATCGTCATCCCTCAGCTCCACTGCTTCATGAATCCCTGTAGACGCACCGGAGGGTACGGCTGCACGGCCCAGGAAACCACTGTCGGTAACCACATCCACCTCTACGGTAGGGTTACCTCTTGAATCTAAAATTTGCCGGGCGTGTACTTTTACGATCTGACTCATAGTTTAAAAATATGATTAATAGTTAATATTTCTTCGGGTTGAGCCGGCCACCGGGAGGTAAGCCGGCATGACTTTTGTAAATTTGAGCACAAATAAAACATTTTTTCCTTACAATATTCTCCCGGGCAATATTGTTAGTTTATTTTATACGTATATCATACCATAATTTCTTTGATTAATACATGACAAGGATCCTGGTTATCCTGCTACTGATGCAGGGCGTGGTACAGGCGCAAAACAGCTTCCGGCTACTGGAACCGCTTGATTTTGAAAAGGCGATCCGGGAGACTCCCCAGGGAGTGCTCATTGACCTCCGGAACGTGGAAAACTATATGAAAGGCCATATCCGTAAGGCCGTGGTCATTGATTTCCTGCGTGACGACTTCAAAGAATATTTCCAGGGCCGCTACCCGAAGAAAATGCCGCTGCTGCTCTACGGGCAGTCGGCCGAAAACAGCGAACACACCGGCCTGTACATCGCCGAACTGGGCTATGAAAACGTGACGGTCCTGAAAGGGGGCTTTGAAAACTGGATCCGTAAATCACGGCCTTACCGCTCCGTATCTTCTGAATTTAAACCGCTGGGTTATGTTTCCAAAGAGAACTACAGCCACCTGGTGCGGGAAAAGAAGTGGGTATTGGTGGTATTTCACGAGGATTTCTGCGACCCCTGTGACAGCATGGGCCTGGCACAACTCCAGGCCGAAAACCCGGATCTCCACGTGGCCCGTATTAACTTCCAGACGAACGGCGAGATAGCGGAGTGGCAGAACATCCGCCAGAATCCCACTCTCATTCTCTACAAGGAAGGCATCCAGTACTGGCGCGGTACGGGCGCCATAACGAAGGAGAAAATAAAGGAACACATCTATTAAGCCGTATTTTGATTATCTTTGCGTATTATCGTTTTCAGCTATCCGCTAAATACCGGTAGTTAAACCTTTATACACCTGAGATGATTGCACACCTTAACGGAATCCTGGCAGAAAAAGAACCTACCCATGCCGTCATAGACGTGAACGGTGTGGGCTACCTGCTGAAGATCTCGCTCCAGACCGGTTCTGCCCTGCCTGACCCCGGTATGCCCTGTAAGCTGTACTGCCTGCAGATCATCCGGGAAGATGCCCATACGCTTTACGGCTTTGCCACGCGTGACGAACGTAGCCTGTTTGAACACCTGATCAGCGTTTCCGGCATCGGGCCGGCCATAGCGCTGGTGTTCCTGTCTTCGCTGTCGGGGCACGAGATCGTCCAGGCCATCGTTTCAGAAGACCTCAGAACCATCCAGGGCATCAAGGGCATCGGCCTGAAAACCGCCCAGCGGGCCATCATTGAGCTGAAAGATAAACTGAAGAAAGACCAGCTTACCGGCACCACCGTGGCCGGGCAGCCTAACCGGATCCGGAGTGAGGCGCTGGCCGCACTGGTCACACTGGGTATTCCGCGGGCTACCGCTGAAAAAAGCGTGGATAATATCCTGAAACGGGCACCGGCAGATATCACGCTGGAGGAAGTGATCAAGCTTTCGCTGAGGTAGTCGCTAATTACACCAATGAAAATAGAATATTGGCGCTTTTTTTGCGTTGTAACCATTAAATTATACTCTCGCGTGCTCTGAATATGCGAAAAAGATTACCCTCGTATTTAATTTGTTTACTGATAAGCGCTCCCTTTTCTGCCGAGGCGCAAATAACCGACTCCACCCGAAGTAAAATACCTTCATTTTACAATTGGACGGACGTCTACCTGAACCGTTTTAACTATACCCGCGCCCCGCTGTTTAACGTCAACCCGGAACAGCTCAAAACCTCCGTATTCTATAACCCCGCCTACTCTAACTTTTCCGTGACCGAAAAAGTAGGGCGGAATATTGATGTAAAAGCGCCGGAATCCATGAGCTTTAACGAGTATTCCAGCATTCAGAATACCATGCTTCGTAAGGCCGTGATCCGGGATATCGAGAAGGCCCAGGACGGTTATACCGACTATACCGGTAAAAGGATACGCCCGCTCCTGGAAACGAACAAGATCTTTGATCGCATATTCGGAGATAAACTGCCGGAATTTAAGCCCAACGGCTTCATCCAGGTCATGGCCTACCATCACCGCCTCCGGAACGATAACCCCACTAACATTTATAACCGCGACAGGAGCTATTTTGACTTTGATCAGCAGATCGCCATTAACTTCAATAACTTCTTTAACCGCCAGGCCGGCCAGGGAGCCGGCACGGGCCAGATGCCTACCGACATGCTGAACGACGGCCGCCTGCAGGACGTCAGTAATGTGATCCGGAAGCCCGGCGAGGTCAAGGAAAAGGTCAATATTCTGGGGAACTTTGATACCAAATCAGCGTTTACGTTTGATAACCGGATGAAGATCAACTTCAAAAATGATCCGGAAGATATCCTACAGGTAGTGGAGCTGGGCAATATTTCCTTCCCTAACCGCTCCCAACTGATTCCCGGCGTACAAAACCTCCTGGGGGCCAAAGTGGGCCTGAAGTTCGGTAAGCTCGACATCATCGGGGTGGTGGCCCAGCAGAACTCCCGCACCAAGTCCATTGTGCTGAACGGCGGCAGCCAGAACCGGATGTTTGAGATCCGTGCCGATAACTACGAAGAAAATCGCCACTTCTTCCTGGGCCAGTTTTTCCGGCGTAACTACGAGCCGTCCCTCCGGAACCTGCCCATCATTACCTCCGGCGTGATGGTAACGCGTATAGAAGTGTACGTCACTAACCGGACCTACAGCGTGGAGACTAACCGTAATATCCTGGCGGTAAATACCCTGGGAGAAAGCGCCGAAATACCGGTAAGCGGTGCGGGAAACCCGGCCGATAACGGTGCTAACAGCCTGAATGAGTCGCTTATTAAAAACCCGGCCCTTTCACGGGATATAGACCGGGTGGCCGCATCGGTGAATGCCCTGGGCCTGAACATGGGAAAAGATTACGAGATCCTGCGGGGGGCTAAAAAGCTGCAAGAGGCGGATTTCGAGTTTAACCCCGAGCTGGGCTATATCTCCCTCCGTACGCCTCTCCGGAATGACGAGGTGCTGGCCGTAGCCTATGAATATACCTACCGTGATCCGCGAACCAACAAAGTGGAGAAGCACCGCGTGGGAGAGCTGACCGAAGACTATGTTAACCGTAGCGAGTCAGACGCCATAGTCCTGAAGCTCCTGAAATCCAGTAACCTCCGGAATAACCTGGATAACCCCATGTGGAACCTGATGATGAAAAACGTCTATAACCTGGGGCAGGGCCAGATCAAGCAGGACGGCTTCCAGATGCGGATTGTGTACAAGGACGATAATACGGGCATGGACGTGCCTTTCCTGGCCGATATACCTGACCTGCGCCAGACGCCCCTGCTCAGCTTAATGGGCCTGGACCGGCTGAATTATAACAATGAGGTGATCGGCAATAAAACCGGGGGCGATGGTAACTTTGACTTCATAGAGGGGGTTACCGTAAACTCCCGCTACGGCCGGGTGATCTTCCCGGTGCTGGAGCCTTTCGGTGAATACCTGGAAAGGATGATCTCCCCGGAAGGGCCGCAGTACGTGGAAAAATACGTATTTAACGACCTGTACGATAAAACCCTCACCGATGCCCAGCAGAATACCTTAAAGAATAAATTTTTCCTTTCGGGTATGTTTGTCAGCGGCGGCGCGGATATTCCCCTGCCGCTGGGCGCCTCTGGCAGTTCCGTGCGGGTATATGCCGGCGGTACCGAGCTCAAGCAGGGCGTAGACTATATGGTGGATCCCCAGCTGGGTACCGTGCGGCTGGTGAACCAGAGCCTGTTGAATTCCGGGAAGACCATCCGGATCGATTACGAAGAAGCCGATATGTTCCAGACGCAGATACGGCGTATGCTGGGCTTACGCCTGGACTATACCTTTAGCCGTAATCTGCGGGTGGGCGCCACCCTCCAGGATCTGCGGGAAAATACCCCGGGCTTCACTACCCGTACGTCTATTGGCAATGAGCCCGTCAATAACACCATCTGGGGCCTGGACCTGAACTACAAGAAAACCGGAAGCGGGCTCACCAAGTTCCTGGATGCCCTGCCGGGCATACAGACCAAAGAGCCCTCTTCCGTGCTGGTTAACGCGGAATTTGCCCAGCTGATCCCCGGGGTAAACACTAAGCGGGTGAATAACAGCTCCATGATCGATGACTTTGAATACGCCCGGAATATCAATGACCTTTCACGCCAGCCTAACCGCTGGCGGCTGGGTTCCACTCCGCCTGACTTCCTGAAAAATATACCGGCTGATCCTGGCCAGGATGCCGCTTACCGGCATCATTACCGGCGGGCTAAAATGTCTGTGTACAGCGTAGACATGACCGCCTACTTCTCCGGCCAGTCCGGCTCCGGAGTGATTCCGCCGGCGTTGAGCGATGAGGCCCGGAAAAACGCTTATACGGCTAATTTCAACATCCAGGACATCCTGGTGGGGCGCTCTATGCCCACTTTTGCGGAACAGGTGCCCACCAGCCTGCTGGACATTGCCTACTTCCCGGATGAACCTGGTATGTATAACTATAACCCGGACCTGACGTCAGAAGGTAAGCTGACTAACCCCAAGGCTAATTTCGGGTCCATCATGCGGGGCATTACCTTTGACGCCGATTTTGATAATTCAAACGTGGAATACTTTGAGGCCTGGATGATGAGCCCTTTTGCCGGGGAACTCCCCCTGAGTACGCCCGTTTCCAGTACCGGCGGTAAGGTGCTGTTCCAGCTGGGCGATGTTTCCGAAGACGTGATCCCGGACGGCCGGTTTAACTTTGAAAACGGGATACGGCCGGATTCCCTGAACGGAAAACTGGCTAACCGGCCCTACATAAACACCTCCTGGGGAAAGGCGCCTGACATCCAGTTTATGGTAGATGCCTTTGAAAACGACGAAAGCATCCGGAAGATCCAGGACGTGGGCTTTGACGGACTTTCCAATGAGGCCGAAAGAAATTACGTTAACCCGAATGACCCCACCAGTAAGGGGATCAAAGGTTACCTGGATGAGGTGCGGAAAAAAGTGACGAACACCCAGGCGCTTAACAAGATCCTGGAAGACCCCTCCAAAGACGACTTCAAGCATTTCCTGGACCCGTCTTTTGACGGAAACGCCACTTTCCTGGAAAGGTACAAAGACTACCTGGGTGTGGAAAATAACTCTCCTTATAACAAAGACCAGGCTAAAGCGAATATCGTTTATGCTAACTCCAACCTGGTGGATAAGGAAGACATTAACCAGGATAACACCATTAATGAACTGGAAGATTATTACGAATACGAGGTAGACCTGAAGCCGGACGGTAAAGGCGGTATCCAGGATAACCCCTACGTGGTAGACAAAGTGAAAGTAGGCGCTAACGGCGACCGCCCGGAAACCACCTGGTATCTTTTCCGGATCCCCATCCGGAAATATACCCGGAAAAGCTCCGATTCACCGAACGATTCCTTCAAGTCCATCCGTTTCATGCGCCTGGTCACCACCGACTGGGAAAAACCCGTGGTGCTGCGTTTTGCTACCATGCAGCTGGTATCTAACCAATACCGCCAATATGCTTACAAGATCAATGACACCACCAGCCAGTATACGGAAACCCGCCTGGATACACTTAGCAGAACCACCCTCAAAAGCGCTACCGTCAGCATTGAAGAAAACGGCTGCCCTAACGGTAACTGTGACGACGCCAAGCTCTATCCCTACGCCGTGCCGCCGGGTTTTGTGCGTGACGTGAACTACGCCACCCAGGCCCGCATGGAATTTAACGAGCAGGCACTCAGCCTGACCGTGGAAAACCTGGCGGCTAAGGATTCACGGGGGGTATTTAAAAACACCGACCTGGATCTGAATATGTACAAACGCCTCAAGATGTTTGTGCACATGCATACCGAAGAAAGCAATACCGACAGCCTGGGGATGTTTCTCCGGCTGGGAACTGACCTGAAGAATAACTATTACGAAATAGAGATCCCGCAGCTGAAGAGAACGGCGCAGCGAATGAGCTCTCCTACCGACATCTGGCCCCAGGAAAATGAAATAGACGTTCCGCTGGAAGTTCTGCGAAACCTGAAGCTGGAACGTAACCGGGATCCCCGGGTTACAAAAAGCAATTTCCGTAACGAGTATTCCAAAATGGTGCCGGTAGACGGTACGGTATCGGGTACGGAAGTGCCCGTGCCCCGTACGTACCGGATCTCGGTGAAAGGAAACCCGGACCTCAGCAATGTGCTCACTATGATGATCGGGGTGCGGAATAACGGCCGGGAAGAAAGAGACTATACCATCTGGGCCGATGAGCTGCGGGCCTTCGGATTCGATGCCCAGGACAAGGGCTCTGCCGGCCTGATTTCAGTAGACATGAAGCTGGCAGACCTGGGCACACTGATGCTGGCGGGGAACTTCCGGAACTTCGGCTTCGGCAGTGTTCAGGACAAAATCTCGAACCGGCTCCGGGAAGACAGCTACTCGTACGGCGGCGTGCTGAACCTGGCGCTGGATAAGCTCCTGCCTATGAAATGGGGCCTGAATATCCCGTTTTTTGTGAACTATGACCGCCAGGTATCCGTGCCCGGCTTTAACCCGCTGGACCGTGATATCCGCCTGGATGTGGCCCTGCGTGACGGTAACCTGAACCCCTACCAGGAAAACCTGACCCGTCAGCTGGTGTCGGATATGGCCACCACCACCGGCTTTAACTTTATGAATGTGCATAAGGTAAAAACCGGGAACAGCACCCAAAACCACATTTATGACATTGAGAACTTTACTTTCTCTTATGCCCAGAACCGGATTTACCGGAGCAATATCCTGATGGCCAATAACGACCAGAGCTTCACCAGCGCCGGGCTGACCTACCGCTTTACGCCCAAAGGCTTTAACTGGGAACCCTTCCGCAAAGCTGCCGGGCTGGACAGCTCCATGTTTAAGTTCCTGAAGCCCTTCACGCTGTCGCCCGTGCCCACGCTAATGTCCTTTGAAGTGTATAACGAGCAGGTCTTTTACCGTACACGCTTCCGCGACCAGCTCCTGCAGGATCTGCCGGATGAAAACCTGATCAAGTACTATTACGGTAACCGGCGCTATGACCTGGCCTGGAACATCACCCGGAACATTACCGTCACTTACGGTGCACACATGCAGGCCATCCTGGACGATGTGGGCGGTACCGTTACGGCCGAGCAGGACGTGAAATTCGGCTCCCGGCTCTTCCACCGCGGCCGGGCCAAGAATTATAACCAGAATATCAAGGCCACCTGGCGGCTTCCGCTCCAGGACATCTACCTGCTGGACTGGATCAATGCTAACGCTACCTACGATACCCGTTACAGTTTCCGGAGCGTGGCTTTCGGGCAGCCCCAGACCCAACCTGACAGCGCCGCGTATCACTTCGGACACCTCCTGGAAAACGGCCGGGATTTCGGGGTGGACGGCCGGGTAGACCTGGTAAGGCTATACAATAAAATAGGATACCTGCGCCGGGCCAATATGCCGGCACAACCCCGTCAGCGCTACACCCGTGCCCCGGGTGACGAGCAGGATATGCCGGAAGAAGTGGGTAAATTGGCCAAAGGCCTTACCCGCCTCCTGATGGCGGCAAGGGGCATTAACGGCCGCTTTGCCCTCACGGAATCCACCATCATGCCGGGCTTCCTGGAAATTCCTGAGTTCTTTGGCCTGACAGGTACGGACTTCGGCCTGGCCCCCGGGCTGCCCTTTGTGCTGGGAAGCCAGAAACCGGAAAAGACCATTGAGCGGGCCATGACGAACGGCTGGCTTTCGCGGAATGTGCAGCAATATAACCCCATAGTTCAGCAAAGGGGCTATACCTTTGAATACTCCACTAACCTGGAGCCCGTTACGGATCTCCGGATCGTGATCAAAGGGAGTATTGCCCGTAATAATGATATCTCCTACGTATATCAGCCTAACGCGAACGACCAGTTTGAGAAATTCTCACCGGTACGGGGCGGAAGCTTCAAGATGTCGTTCTGGTCCTTTAAAACCTCGTTTAAGCGCGTAAACGCAGACCCGTCTTCAGGTTACGCTTATGAGCCGTTTGAAAACCTGCAGGCTAATCGCGGCGAAGTGATCAGCATCCTGAAAAGCCGGCCTGAAAACGGGGAGCTGCTGCTCTCTGAAAACTCCCAGGATGTACTTATCCCCGCTTTCTTTGCCGCCTATACCGGGAAAGACGTGAATGACCTGATGACCAAAAAGAAATACACCCGGAACGGCAGCAATACCTTTAAT
This sequence comes from Leadbetterella sp., assembly GCA_019638185.1. Taxonomy (GTDB): domain Bacteria; phylum Bacteroidota; class Bacteroidia; order Cytophagales; family Spirosomataceae; genus Leadbetterella. The sequence goes on along the minus strand of JAHBUH010000012.1, from coordinate 11,279 downwards.
CCCTTCCTGGGTTTCCCTATGCCTAACTGGCAGATCAACTACCAGGGGCTGGAAAAACTGGCGGGCATCCGGGCGCTGTTCTCCTCCATTACCCTCTCCCACTCGTTTGTATCCACCTATAGCGTGGGGAATTTCACCTCTAACCTGATGTACACGGATATGGCCCTGCTGGACTATCGCGGGGATTATGGCAAAGGGTACACCCTGGGTAACCGGCAAAATGAATTTACAAACATCTTTGACCCGGTATACATCATGAGCTCTATCGTGATGGAAGAGAAATTTGCCCCTTTCCTGGGTATAAACTTCACCACCAAAGGCAATTTCTCCGGGAATTTTGCCTGGAACAAAGACCGCATGGCCATGCTGAACCTGTCTAACGCCCAGGTGAGCGAAACCCACGGAAACGACTTCATCTTCGGTTTCGGAATGAAGAAAAACAATATCGTACTTCCTATACGGGGCCGGGACGGAAACAGCATCATCCTGCCGAATGACCTGGTTTTCCGGATGGACTTCACCCTGCGTGACCTCATGCTGATCCAGAGAAAGCTGGATGGTGATGCCCTGATCAAAAGCGGCTTCCGCAGCCTGCAGATCAAGCCTAACATGGCCTATACCTTTAATAAGCGCGTCAGCATGACCGTCTTCTGGGAAAAACAGGTAAATAAACCGTACGTAACGCAGCAATATTATACCAATAATGCTACTTTTGGGGTTACGGCACGTTTTAACTTGTCGGAATAATCAATAACCTTAAATGATATGAAACCAAACCGAAGAAAATTTATCCAGAGCCTGGGCGCCGCTTCCCTCCTGGCCGCATCGGAGTCCTTTGCCAAGCCCTTTAATATCATCAGGGATATGCGGGTCAGCCCTAACGACAAGATCCGTTTTGCCACCATAGGTATGGGAATCCAGGGGCATTATGACACACGGGCCGCCCTGAAAGCCGGCGGAACCGAGCTGGTAGCTGCCGCTGACCTGTATGACGGCCGGCTGACCCGGGTAAAGGAACTGTTCGGAAAAGACATTTTCACCACCCGCGACTACCGCGAGGTCCTGTCACGTAAAGATATTGATGCCGTACTCATCGTTACGCCGGATCACTGGCATGATCACATCACTATGGATGCCCTGAAGGCCGGGAAATCCGTATACTGCGAGAAGCCTATGGTAAACCGTATCGAAAAAGGGAAACCGGTGATCGAAGCCTGGAAGAAATCGGGTAAAACCATGCAGGTAGGCAGCCAACGCATCAGCGGCTCTTCCTTTGCCGAAGCCCGTCGGATGATCAATGCCGGCGAGATAGGCCATATTAACTTCATTGAGGCCACCTATGACCGCTTTAATGCCATCGGTGCCTGGCAATACTCCATCCCTACCGATGCCTCACCGGCTACCGTAGACTGGGACAGGTTCCTGGGCGATGCCCCCAAACGGCCTTTTGACGCCACCCGCTTTTTCCGCTGGCGGAATTACAAGGACTACGGCACGGGCGTGGCAGGAGACCTTTTTGTGCACCTGATCACCGGTGTGCACTACATCACCGGAAGCCATGGCCCGGAGCGTATATTTTCATCGGGTGAGCAGAGCTTCTGGAAAGACGGCCGCGATATCCCGGATGTACTGGTGTCGGTATTCGATTACCCGGCTAACGACAAGCACGATAAGTTCCAGATGGTGCTGCGGGTGAATTTTGCCAATGCCGGTGCCATTAAAAACGTGACCCGGATCATCGGCACAGAAGGCCAGCTGGAAGTAAGCGACAGCAGCCTGATCCTGACCAAGAAAAAGCTTCCCAAGGCGCCGGGTTACGGCAACTACGACAGCTACTTTACTTTTTCAGAAGCCGAGCAGGCCGAGTTTAAAAAGCAATACGACGAGAAATATTCCGAAGCCGACCGCGTGGCAGAACCCATTAAGGAGATCCGGTTTGATGCTCCTCAGGGTGAAGATAACCACTCCCTGCACTTCGATAACTTCTTTAAAAACGTCAGAAGCGGCAGCCAGGACACCATTGAAGACCCGGTTTTCGGTTTCCGTGCCGCCGCGCCGGTACTGGCCTGTAACGACAGTTACTTCCAGCAAAAGGTGGTAAAGTGGGATCCGGATAAGATGATTGTACGATAAATACGCTACCTGGTTAGTCAAAGGAAAATAAAAAAGCAGCCTGAAGGCTGTTTTTTTACTACCGATTTATATTCGTATATTTACTCTTACAAATAATCTCAACACCGACAGGACAACAAGAACATATTTTTCTACGTCTTATATCTTAATGAAATCATCTGTTAAATTCAATAATGTTAATACATTATTTTCCAAAGCGTTAAAGAGCAGGATAAACAATTATTTTAGTGACAATAACACCCGGAAAACGGGAGATTCTAAAATAGCTTTAAAGGCCTCTGTACTATTCCTCTCGCTAATTTCTTTATATCTGCTTTTAGTTTTTTTCACCCCTCATTGGGCCCTGAGCATTCCGCTATGCGTTCTTTTGGGTATAAACCTCGCATTAATTGGCTTTAATGTGATGCATGATGCAGGTCATGATACCTTTTCTTCTAATAAAAGCTTAAATAATATTCTATCTTACAGTCTGAATCTTCTGGGAGGCAATATCTATTTCTGGAAGTTAAAGCATAACATAGCTCACCATACGTATACCAATATTGAGGGAGAAGATTTTGATATCGAAGTTAAATTCATGCGGTTTCATCCTGATCAGGAATTGAAAGGATATCATCGTTTCCAACCTTATTATTATATTGTATTATATGGCATCTCTTACCTGGCATGGGTCTTTTACCAGGATTTTGAAAAATACTTCAAAGGAAGATTGAGTAAATCCGCAGAGAGCTTCCGCTTTCCTCTGAGTGAGAAAGTGATATTCTGGGTTAGTAAACTAATTAACCTGGTCCTGCTTATTATTATACCCATAGTTAACCTGGGCTGGATTCCTGCTTTGGTGGGCTTATTGATTGCAGGGCTTGTATGCGGTTTATGCCTGGCTACGGTTTTCCAACTGGCGCATGTGGTCTCCGAAACCGAATTTACTCCGGTTGACGCTACAAAAATTGAAAACGAGTGGATGATCCATCAGCTAAGCACAACTGCCAATTTTACCACAGGAAATAAAATCCTGACCTGGCTGCTGGGAGGATTAAATTACCAGGTAGAACACCACCTATTCCCCAGGATAAGTCATGTTCATTATCCCGCATTGAACAAAATAGTAAAGGATCTATGCCAGGAATTTTCCGTCAGGTACATTGAATTCAATTCTCTCCGGGAAGCATTCCAGTCGCATCTTCGGGTCATTCACAGCATGTCCGTCTCATCCTGACCCCGAACCTGGTTAACTTAAACACTAAAACCCATACGCAGAAAACACGGAGGGAAATCAGGCTGAAATAACGGAAATCACCTATATGGATTCACTGGTAACGTACTTCTCATCAGGCATACTGGACGAAATACCTCTTCCTGAACGTTTTACCTTTCCATTCAGCTATGAGCCGCATCCCCTGGCCAGCCTGGCGGCGGAGCAGCTCATGGATTACCTCAGTAGTGATGCCCCGCCGGATCATAACTTCGGGCTGGATCCGCTTCAGCCGGGGCCGATGATCGGGAAGATGTTCGGGGTGCTGATCATACAGGATACGGCCGGCAGGACAGGCTATCTCTGCGGATTTTCCGGGAAACTGGCCGGCAGTAACCATCATGCGCGTTTTGTTCCCCCGGTTTTTGACATGCTCACCGAAAACAGCTTTTTCCTGCAGGAAGAAGAGGTTCTGAACGACCTGAACCGGGAAATAGAAAGGCTTGAAAATAACCCTGAGCTGCTGCGGTGGGAAGAAGAGTTCAGCGTCTTTGAAAAAATGGCCGCTACGGAAACAGCAGCCCTCAAGAACCGCCTGAAGGAAAACAAAGAGAGCCGCAGACACCAGCGGGAAACACAAAAAGCACTGCTTTCCCCGGAAGAATTTGCCGTACTGGAAGAAGAGCTGATCCGCCAAAGCCTGTCAGACAAGCGCCTCCTGCAGCAGACCGTACAGGAATACCGCCGGCAGGGTGAAGAGCTCAGCGCCCGGATAGCCCGGCACGAAGAAGCCATAGAGACCTTGAAAAGAGAGCGGCGGGAGAAGTCAGCCGCCCTGCAGGAAGCCCTTTTCAGCCAATACTCCTTTCTAAATCAATACGGCATCCCCAAAAGCCTGGGTACCATATTCCGGGAAACCGTCTACGGAAACCCGCCGGCCGCTGCGGGGGAATGCGCCACGCCTAAGCTGCTGCAATACGCTTTTCTCCACGGGTACCGGCCGCTGGCCATGGCCGAATTCTGGTGGGGGGCCTCGCCCCGGTCGGAGATCCGGAAGCACCGCCATTTTTACCCGGCCTGCACCGGTAAATGTGAGCCCATCTTAAAGCACATGCTGGAAGACATTCCCCTGGATGAGAACCCTTTGCTCCGTAACCCGGGCAGTGACAAAGCTCTGAAGGTGGTGTATCAGGACGAGCATTTTGTGGTGATCGACAAGCCCGCCGGGCTGTTATCCGTACGGGGTGTCCATATAGAAGATTCGGTATACAGCCGCCTGAAAGCCCTCTGGTACCCCCGGGCACCCCTCATCATTCACCGGCTCGACATGGCTACCAGCGGCCTGCTGGTAGTGGCCCGTACCAAAGAAGTGCATAAGCACATCCAACACCAGTTTTTGAAGCGTACCGTGGTGAAACGCTACACCGCCCTCCTGTCAGGAGAGCTGGCTGAAACCGGCGGAGAGATTGACCTGCCCCTGAGAGGCGATTTTGACGACCGCCCCCGGCAGCTGGTCTGTTTTGAGCACGGTAAAAAGGCCGTTACCCGCTGGGAAAGGATCTCCGTGCAGAACGGTCGCACCAAAGTGCATTTCTATCCCCTGACCGGCAGAACCCACCAGCTGCGGATGCATGCTGCGCATCACCTGGGGCTCAATGCGCCCATTGTGGGCGATGACCTTTACGGCTCAGCTGCCGACCGGCTGTATCTGCATGCCGCGTATCTTGAATTTACACACCCGGTTACCAGGGAGCGGGTCAGCTTCGAATCCGGGGAAGAATTTTAGGCAGTTCCATTTTGCATCCTCCGAGCATTACAGTACTCAGCCGGTAGTTGTCATTTTATATTTCAGCTCCTCCGCCCTTTTTCGCCCGGCTTTATACTCCGGATCCAGCGCTATGGCCCTATTGAGATAATGCAAAGCCTGCTCCCGGTACTTCGCAGCCTGGTGTTGTCTTGCCCAGGCCCAGTACGTAAAACTCATTACTTTCCAGTTGGCCTATTCTTCATTCCGGGCTTGTTTCTGAATAATCGATTCAAAATCTCTTCGGGCCAACTTTCTCTTTTTGAAGTAAAACCAGGGTAAATTTTCCGCTACCCTACCGCGTATACACTCCGGCGGGCAGGAATGTTCCGAATACGTATCGATAGCCGCATCCGGCTCAGGCTTTCCGGGCTGATGCCCAAAAGATTAGCAATGTATTTTTGAGGAACCCGCTGGAATAAGTCGGGCTTCTTTCTCAGTAGATTCGGGAACCTTTCTTTTTAAAGATTTAACCTCAAAATACCGGTCGATGAGTGTTAGTTCCTCATTGGTCAGGGGCACTTTTTCACTACAATATGTCTTCCGTTTTTCAAACATGCCCCTACAGATCCTCCACCGCCTTCCGGATCCGCCTTACCGCCTCTTCCAGCACATGCCTCTGCGTGGCAAAGTTTAAGCGGATATACCCTTCGCCCATAAATATCGAAGCCTCCATCACACCCACGCCGTACTTTTCAAGATGGGCGGCAAAATCAGTTATTCCCAGCCCTGAATAATCAATCCAGGCCAGGTAGGTGGCTTCCTGGCGGCTCATTTTCAGGCCGGGGATCTTATTGATCTCTTCCCAGAGAAAATCGTGGTTCGCCCGCAGGTAAGCCAGGGCGGCTTCCAGCCAGGGGCCGGACTCGCCGTAAGCGGCGTTACATACACTACCCGCCAGTAAGGTCATGTGCGGAACGGTATGCAGGCGGATCTTCTCAAATCCTTTCCGGTGCCCGGCATCGGGAATAATAGCGAAAGCGGAGCCCAGGGCCGGGATATTAAACGCTTTGGCGGCAGAAAACAGGCTGATGGTGTGAGCGGCCACCTCCGGTGACAGGGAGGCGATGGGAATATGCCGTTTCTCCGGGTCCAGCACCAGGTCAGCATGGATTTCATCCGAACAGATCAGGATATTATGCTTCCGGCAGAAAGCGGCCAGCTCTTCCAGCTCCTCGCGGCTATACATACGCCCGGTGGGATTATGCGGGTTACACAGGATATACATCCGGGTATCCGGGGTCACGGCGGCTTCCATGGCTTCAAAATCCATGGTCCAGCTGCCCGGCTTCAGGGGAATGGCCTGAAGCGTGCGGCCTTCCGCCTCACCAATATCCAGGAAGGGCCGGTACACGGGTATGGAAGTCATCACGGCATAAGGAGTGGCTGAAATATAGCGGGCAGCAGTGCCCAGGCCTGAAAGCACCGAAGGCAGCCACACGATCCACTCCTTCTGAATTTCCCATTGGTAGTGTTCCCTGATCCACGCGGTTACGGTATGGGCCAGGGCCGCCGGCGGCATGGCATAACCGTAAATAGCGGTGTCCATATACTGACGGAAAGCCTCACGAATGGGCCCGGCCACTTCAAAATCCATATCTGCCACCCAGAGAGGGATCACCCCCTCTTCGTACCGGTTCCATTTAATGCTGCCGTCCTTCCTCCGGTCATAAACCCGCTCAAAATCCATGTTTTTTGTATAAATAATTAATGATTTGCTTAAATTTGCAGTCCCAATATACGATTTACGCCAAAAGTATATCGTTAAATTTACCAAAATGTTAGTAAAATATAAAAAAGCTCCCGGTCAACGAATGATAAAGAGTTTAAGTCTGCGGCAAAGGTCATGGCTTAATGCGGCCGGTGGTGCGCTTCTCTTTATTATCGGGCAATGCCTGTTTGCCTTATCCTGGTTTAGGGTATTCGGGGGATATCATAAACCCACCTGGATCTTCATGATCATCCTGGGGCTGATACTGACATTATCGGGAATGCTGGTGATGGGGAGAGCATTGATACTTAGCTCCCACATAAAGGCGAGAAAATATTACAAGAAAAGACAAAACGCTCTGATCAGAAGGACTTCGCAAAATCTTCAGAACGATAAATTAAAGGTAGAAAGAAGCCCTAAAAAATAGGGCTTTAATTACTTTGCAGCTTCCGCTTTCAGTTCTTCCACTGATACCTTCCGGATGGTAGGCTTAAGTGTCAGCCGCTTAACAGCCGATACTTTATCATTCGCTACTGCTCTGTTCTTTCTGCTCTTTCTTTTTAACTGAGTAACTCCCATGGTGATCCATTTTTGAATTTCGAGGTGCAAAGATAGATATAATTTTACACAAACCCGCTCTTAGACCTATATTTTCTGCGAATCCGTAACATTTTTGGGAAAGTTTAAAGCAGAGTGCTGTGGCTTTAGCCGTAATAGGCTATTTTTGAAAGATTTTTTAAAGCGAGTAATATGTCTAAACCCGGTCTGGCCAGAGGCACGCGCGACTTCGGTCCGGAAGTAATGGCCAAAAGAAATTTCATTTTTGACACTGTAAAGAAAGTATATAAAAAGTACGGCTTTCTTCCGTTGGAAACCCCTTCCATTGAAAACCTTTCAGTGCTGATGGGGAAATACGGGGAAGAAGGAGATCAGTTGCTGTTCAAGATCCTTAACTCTGGCGATTTCCTGAAGGATGTGACCCCGGAAGACCTGGAAAAAGGGTATAAGGAGACCCTGAAAAAGGTAACTGAGAAAGGGCTGCGTTATGACCTGACGGTGCCTTTTGCCCGGTACGTGGCCATGAACCGCCAGCAGTTGGCCATTCCTTTTAAGCGCTACCAGATCCAGCCCGTATGGCGGGCCGACCGCCCCCAGAAAGGCCGCTACCGCGAATTTTACCAGTGCGATGCCGACGTGGTAGGTACCGATTCCCTGATCTGTGAGGCGGAGATCGTGCTCATGCTACACGAGGTTTTCCGCGATCTGGGCATCACGGAATTTATGGTGAAGATCAATAACCGCAAGATCCTGGCGGGCATAGCCGAGGCCATTGGTGCCGCAGGGAAAGAGGCGGCACTGAGCGTGGCCATTGATAAACTGGATAAAATAGGGAAAGAAAAAGTAGAAGGCGAGCTGATGGAAAGAGGATTTTCAGAAGAAAATATCCGGAACCTGCAGCCCCTCTTTAACCTGGGAGATACAGCAGATCTTTTCAGTTACTTAAAAGAATGGCTTCAGGGCTCCCCTACCGGCCTGCTGGGTGTTCAGGAACTGGAAACCGTCTGGAATCTGGTAAAAGACCTGGGTCTGGCAGAGGCACGTATAGAATTTGACCCTTCCCTGGCACGCGGATTAAGCTACTATACCGGCGCTATCTTCGAGGTAAAAGCCCTGAACGTAAGCATCGGCAGTATCTCCGGTGGCGGGCGTTACGATAATCTTACCGGCAGCTTCGGGCTTCCGGGCGTTTCAGGTGTGGGCATCTCCCTGGGCGTGGATCGCATCTATGACGTAATGGAAGAGCTCTCCATTTTCCCGGCCGAGCTCAACTATTCTTCTACCCGCGTGATGGTGACCCATTTCAACCCGGAAACCCTGGCCGGCAGCCTGGCCCTGCTCTCGCTACTCCGGCAGCACGGGGTCAGCGCAGAGGTCTATCCCGATGCCGCCAAAATTAAAAAACAATTTGAATATGCTGACCGAAAAGGCATTCCTTACGTTTTAATTGCGGGCCCGGAAGAAATAGCGCAAAAGACCTATTTGCTGAAAAACATGATCACAGGTGTGCAAACCCCTGTTACCGAAGATACTTTAATTTCAACCGTCAATGACTAAGAAAAGAAAACTTTTTGCTTACGGCCTGGTCCTGTTTTCCACCGTGGTGGCGTCTTTTGCCTTTTACCTCTGGCAGGTGTATTCCAGCCCGAACCTGAACGTAGACGGCAAGGAGAAGTTTGTGCTCTACATCCCGGAAGGCTCCACCTATGACACCGTGCTGGACTCCCTGCGCAGCCATCGCATGATCCATAACGAGATAGCCTTCGGCTTTGTGACCAAACGCAAGGAATACCGGGAAAACATTAAACCCGGCCGGTATGAGATCCCTCCAAACTCTTCAAACGGCACCATCGTGACCAAACTGGTAAACGGCAGCCAGGATCCGGTTAAGCTCACTTTTAATAACATACGTACCAAGGAAGACCTGGCCCGCAAGATCGGGAACCGGCTGGCGTTTGACTCGCAGATCCTGGTGGAGAAGCTGAATAACGATACCGTGGTGCAGCAGTTAGGCTTTAATAAGGAAACCGTGATGAATATGTTCCTGCCCGATACTTACTTCATTTACTGGACGGTAACTCCCGAAGACTTCCTGGAACGGATGCAGAGTGAATATAAAAAATTCTGGAACGACGAAAGGCGCAGTCAGGCCCAAAGCATTAACCTCACGCCCGACCAGGTAGGTACCCTGGCCTCTATAGTGCAGAGCGAGACCAATAAAAAAGACGAAATGCCGGTAGTGGCCGGGGTTTATATTAACCGCCTGGCCATAGGAATGCCCCTGCAGGCTGACCCCACGGTGAAATTTGCCGTAGGTGACTTCAGCATCAAACGCATCCTGCACAAGCACCTGGCGGTGGATTCTCCTTACAATACGTACAGGAACACCGGGCTGCCGCCGGGGCCTATCGCCCTGCCTGAACGGGTGGCGCTGGATGCCGTTCTGAACTACCAGAAGCATCAATACACCTATTTCAGCGCGAAAGAAGATTTTTCAGGCTATCATAATTTTGCGGAAAACTTTACCGAGCACCTGAAAAATGCCCAGAAATACCAGACCGCACTAAACGAAAGAGGAATACGCTGATGTATAACCATATCTCTTCCTACCGGGTGCGCTATGCCGATGTAGACCAGATGGGCTATATGTATTACGGCAACTACCCCCGGCTGTATGAAATAGGCCGGGTGGAAGCCCTGCGTGCGCTGGGCGTACGCTACCGCGATATGGAGGAAAGCGGCGTCTGGATGCCGGTATATGAGAATAATTCCCGGTACATCCGGCCGGCCCAATACGACGAGCTCCTGGAAATCAACTGCAAGCTGGAGACACTTCCGGGAACAAGAATTATCTTTACCTCGGAAATCAGGAACGAAGAACACGTACTGATCCATGTGGGGCGGACTACCCTGGTCTTCCTGGACGAAGCCACCCGGAAGGTCATTTCCTGCCCACCTATGATTTTGGAAAAACTACAACCCTACTTTTCATGCGATACCGGATAATCAAAATACTGCTCACCCTAAGAAATTACCTGGACACCGTTTACCCTTTCCGCTCGGAAATCTCGGTGTACGGCTTCCTGGCAATCCTCTGGAGGAACGTGGTCACCTTTGACCTGGACCAGCGGGCCACCTCCGTGGCATTCAGTTTCCTACTGGCCATTTTCCCGGCCATCCTTTTTCTCTTCACGCTGATCCCGTATATTCCCATAGACCACCTGGATGTACAGATCATGGATTTCAGCCGGAACCTGATGCCGGCCGGCCTTTATGACGTGGTGGCCCAAACCATCTACGAGATCATCAGTCGCCCGCGGGGAGATATCCTGTCGTTCGGTTTTATTTTCTCTTTATACGCCGCCACTAACGGCATAAATTCCCTGACCAATGCCTTTAACGGAGCCCTGGAGAAGAAAAAAAGCCGGGGATTTGTGCGTTCACGCGGCACAGCCGCCCTGGTGATCCTGATCCTGGTGGTGGTACTGGTCTGTGCGGTCATCATCCTGATCGTGGGCAAGATCGTGCTGAACTACATAGCCAGCCAGGGCCTGGTCAGCTCCGGCCTGAACCTCCTGGCCATCCGTACGCTGGGTTATCTCTCCATATTCTTCATCTTTTATTTCGGCATCGCGTCCCTGTACTATTTTGCCCCGGCCATCCCGAAAAGGATTCGCTTTTTCAATTTTGGTGCTGCTTTTTCAGCTATCCTATGCATACTGGCCACCAACCTCTTCTCCTGGTACCTCGAGAACTTCAGCTCCTATAACAAACTCTACGGCTCCATCGGTACGCTGATCGCCATCATGGTCTGGATGTACCTCATCTGCCTGATCCTGATCCTGGGTTTTGAGATCAATGTGGATTTGAGGGAGGAAAAA
>JAHBUH010000011.1 GCA_019638185.1 Leadbetterella sp. | reverse complement strand
ACGTCGGTCGGGTACACGTTCACCCCGGAGGTGATGATCAGGTCTTTCTTGCGGTCTACGATCTTGAAGAAGCCGTCTTCCTGCATCAGGCCGATATCGCCCGTCTTAAAATACACCTTGCCGTCAGCCGGATCGGTGTGGAAGACGTTTGCGGTTTCATCCGGCCGTTTATAATAGCCCCGCATGACCTGCGGGCCATGTGCACAGATCTCCCCGATCTCGCCGGGTGCCCCCCAGCTGCCGTCGTCTTTCAGGATCCTCATGATCGTGGAAGGGAAGGGCAGACCTATGGTCCCCAGTTGTTGGCCGCCGTCTACCGGGTTCACCGAAAGCACGGGTGAGGTTTCCGAAAGCCCGTAGCCTTCCGATATCTTACAGCCGGTGACCTCGTGCCATTTTTCGGCCACTGCCGCTTGAAGCGCCATCCCGCCGGATACCGTGATCTTCAGCGAGGAGAAATCCAGTGCCCGGAAATCCGGGTTATTCAGCAGGGCATTAAATAGGGTGTTCAGGCCGGGGAAAATAAAGATAGGATGCTTTTTCAGGTCTTTTAACAGGGCTTTCTGATCTCTCGGGTTAGGGATCAGGATATTATGGAAGCCCAGCTTCATCATCGCAAAAACGTTTACCGTCAGTGCAAAAATATGGTAAAACGGCAGTGCTCCCAGGATGGTCCGGGGGATATCGTATTTAAAAGCCGGCTGAAACCACAGGCTGATGCCCTCCATGTTCGCGATCAGGTTCCGGTGGGTCAGCTCAGCGCCCTTGGATACCCCTGTGGTACCGCCCGTGTACTGGATCAATGCCAGGTCATTAACGGTGGCTTTAGGCTTTTTATAAGTAGCCACCTTGCCCCTTGAAATGGCTTCAGAAAATGAAACGCTGCCGGAAAGCTCATAGGCCGGCACCATTTTCTTTACATTCTTCACCACGAAATTAACGATCAGCTTCTTGGGAAAACCCAGCATATCGCCCAGCTCGGTCACGATCACGTGCCTGATCTTCGTTTCAGCGATGACCTTTTGAAGGTTAAAAGCAAAATTCGCCACAATCACAATGGCCTTGGCCTCCGAGTCTGTAAACTGGTGCTTCATTTCCCGCGGGGTGTACAGCGGGTTGGTATTCACCACCACCAGGCCGGCCAGCAGGGAGCCGAAAAGCGCCACCGGGTACTGTGTACAGTTAGGCATCTGGATAGCGATCTTATCGCCCGGTTTCAGCCCCAGGCTCTGAAGGTAAGCCGCAAAAGAATACGCATATTCCCGGATCTGGCGGTACGTATGGGTTTTATCCATGTACGTAAAGGCTGGCTGATCCGCATATTTTTCAAATCCCTCGTCGAGGAGCTCAATTAAGGAAGGATAGGCCTCCGGGTTAAGGTCGTGAGGAACGCCTTCAGGATAATGATTGAACCAGGGGAAATCGGTTTTGCTGACTGACATAGTGTTGACTTTACTTAAACCGGCATGGGTGGCCGGGTAGACAAAAATTGGAATAAACGTAAAAATAGTAGGATTTTTTTATTGGGCGAATTTTTCAGGGAAGTATATTTTTTGGTTACATCTGTAAGCTATTCTCAGGAGCATATAGCAGAGCAGGGGGAAAAAACAACGGTTATGTTTTATTAATCAATAACTTAGCGTATCTTTGATAAGAATATCTTCTAAACCTGCCCTAATATGAAAAACCATTATAAACTTATCCTGATGCTGCTTCTGCTGTCAGCCTGCAAGGTAAAATACGCCGGTTTTATGCCTGCATCGTATGAAGGCTTTTCGAAAGAGCAGCGGGCGGAACTTCCGGCGAACACAAATTCTGCTTCTTCTTCGGAACAAAAGATAATTCAGGAAGTACCCGTTCAGAACCCGGAGAAAACGGAAGCGGTCAAAGAAAACCGTATTCCCGGCAAATCCCACAGGGTTAAAGTCCCGAAATACAGGTCCCCGGCCGCCTCGGACTCCCTCGCAGACCGCCCAGGCCTTATGCAAAACCGTATGGCTCAAAGGGACAAGGATGTACCGCTTAAAACAGATCCTTTCGGAGTAATCTCAACCGTTTTCGGGCTGGCGGCAGCTTTAGGGTTCTGGGTAGGTGTAGGCCTGTTAGATGCAATAGGGGGAAGGAGCATTTCTGTGCTTATGATATTCTCCTACGTGGCTGTAGTTTTGGGGATTATAAGTTTGATAAGAACACGCCCCAAAAAGAAGCAATTTAAAGGGAGAGGCTGGGCCTGGCTGGGGACTTTGTCCGGTTTCTCAGTCGCAGGCTTTCTGACGATTTTTTTGCTGGCGTGGTCCTGTGGTTCTTAACTATATCCGCTTTCAGAAATTTGACAGACTACAAGGTACGCGTCTCCGGCCCATGCATAAGCAGTTCACGGCGCGGCTGACAGCTGAAACGTATACATATGGAATAACAAAGATATGACAGACGAACCGGAATTTTGGATGCGGGGCCCGGTGGAGGGTATCCCGCCTTTGCTGCAGCCCGTAGCTCACGCCCTGCTCCAGATGAAAAGAGAAACACATGAAATACTGCAGGGTTTTAATGACGAAAACCTTTGGGTACGGCCCAAAGGTGTGGCCTCGGTGGGATTTCACCTGAAACACATGGCGGGGGTGATTGACCGGATGTTTACCTATGCGGAAGAAAAACCGCTTAGTGAAGAGCAGTTTGCCCGACTGAAGGCAGAGAGCGCAGAGGAAGAAAACGGGAAAGTGTCTGATCTCCTTGACGCCCTGAACCTGACCATTGATGAGGCCATCCGCCGCCTCGGAGCCACGGATGAAAACCGCCTGACCGAAACCCGGTTCCTGGGACGCAAGAAAATCCCGGTCACCCTGACAGGCCTGCTTTTTCACAGTGCAGAACATGGCATGCGGCACCTGGGGCAAATGAAGGTGACCGCCCGGATGGTTAACCCGGACCATTTTTTAAACAAAAATGGTTTAACTTTACAGAACCAAAAAAACAGGAATGCATAGATTCATCTGCTTACTCTTACTTATCCCCGGTATTTCCCATGCTCAAAAACTGATCCGGTACGTAGATCCCCTCATCGGTACGGCTAAAATGGGGCATACCTACCCGGGCGCCACCGTGCCTTTCGGAGCCGTGCAGCTCAGCCCGGATACCGATACCGTTTCCTATGAGCTGAACGGGAAATATAACCCCGAAGTCTATACCTTTTGTGCCGGGTACCGTTACCAGGACCCCACCATCACTGGCTTCAGCCATACGCATTTCAGCGGAACGGGGCATTCTGACCTGGGCGATTTCCTGGTCATGCCCACCACCGGGAAGCTGCAGCTGAACCCCGGAACGGCAGCTCAACCGGAAACCGGCTTCCGTTCCCGTTTCAGCCATAGCCGGGAACACGCGGAGCCCAATTACTACAGCGTGCTGCTGGAAGATCACGGCATAAAAGCCGAGCTCACCACCAGCCTGCGCACCGGCTTTCACCGCTATACCTTCCCGAAGAAAGAGGAAGCGCATATTATCCTGGACCTGACCTCGGGCATTTATAACTACGAAGCTAAAAACGTGTGGACGGTGGTACGGGTACTGAACGACAGCACCCTGACGGGCTACCGCCAGACCAACGGCTGGGCCCGCACCCGCACCGTATATTTTTCCATGACCTTCTCCAAGCCCTTCAAATCTTACGGAAGCAGGAATTATGAGAAGGGCCAGGTCTACCGCGGATTCTGGCGGAAATTTGATCAGACCACTAACTTCCCTGACCTGGCCGGAAGGCAGCTGCGCATGCATTTTGATTTTGACGTGGAGGCCGGCGAGCAGGTGATGGTGAAGCTGGCCCTTTCTCCCGTGAGCATGTCAGGGGCTACGGCTAACCGCGAAACCGAAATTCCGCACTGGGATTTTGACAAAACCAAAGCCGAAGGACAGCAGCTCTGGGAAGAGGAACTGGCCAAAATCCGGGTGAAACTTCCTTCGGAAAAAGACTACGTAAACTTCTATACGGCCATGTACCACGCCGCCCTGATGCCTACCGTTTATATGGATGCTGACGGGAAATACCGGGGCCTGGACTACGAGGTGCACCAGGCCAAAGGCTTCACGAATTACACTTCGTTTTCACTCTGGGACACCTTCCGGGCCTTTCACCCTTACCTGAACCTGGTGAACCCTTCGCGGAATGCCGATATGGTGCAAAGTATGATGGAACATTACCGGCAAAGTACCCTGAAGATGCTGTCGGTGTGGTCGCACTATGCTAATGACAACTGGTGCATGAGTGGCTACCACAGCGTTTCGGTCATCGCTGACGCCATCCTGAAAGGCGTGTACAAAGGCAATGCCGACGAGGCCCTGGAGGCCTGCGTGGCCACCGCCCGCCAGCGGAGATACGAGGGAATAGGCGAGTATATGGACAAAGGCTATGTGTCGGATGAGCTAAACGGCACTTCGGTTTCAAATACCCTGGAATATGCCTATGACGACTGGTGTATAGCCATGCTGGCCCGCCGCCTGGGAAAAGAAGAGCTGTACCGCGAGTTCCTGAAACGTTCGGAAAACTGGCGCAATGTGTACGACACGCGCATCGGGTTTATGCGCCCGCGCCTGAAAGACGGCACCTTCCGGCAGAAGTTTGATGTGCTGGATACACACGGCCAGGGCTTTATTGAAGGAAATACCTGGAACTACTCCCTGTATGTACCCCATAACCCGGAAGGCTTAAAAGAGGTGATGGGCGGAGAAAAGCGCCTCATCCGCTACCTGGATTCCCTGTTTACCATGCACCTACCTGACGAGTTCTTTGCCCATACCGAAGACATCACCCGTGAAGGCATCATCGGAAACTACGTACACGGAAATGAGCCGGCACACCACGTGGCCTACCTGTATAACCTGGTGGGTCAGCCCCGCAAAGCCCAGGAGCGGATCCGGATGATCCTGAGCCACCAGTATGATAACGGCTCAGACGGGCTGCGTGGAAACGACGACTGCGGCCAGATGAGCGCCTGGTATCTCTTCAGCAGCCTCGGGTTTTACCCCGTAGCGCCGGGCTCCGATGAATACTGGATCGGCAGCCCGCTGGTGCACGAAGCCGTCCTGAACCTCGAAAACGGCAAAACCTTTACCGTGGAAAGCATTAACCCCGGCCCCAAAAACGTCTACGTTCAGAAGATACTGCTGAACGGAAAACTGCTGAACGGCTACCGCCTGAAGCACGAAGATATCGTGAAGGGAGGGAAGATCCAGTTCTTTATGGTAGCGCGGTAAGGGCTTCTTCAGGTGCCATAGCCCTTATGGGCGAGTCCCTGAAGTCTTTGAGATTACGGGTTACGATAAAATTCATACCCTTCACGGATGTAGCACAAAATATCTGTAAAGCATCTTCAAAATCGGGGTGGGCTGAACGCAGTCCTCTGCTCAATGTATCCTGGTCAATGGAAATCACCTGTATAAGATCCAAAAGGTTCAGGAGCACCTCTCTAAGGCTTTTTTCGTCAAGATATTTCCGTAAGATATAATGCGTGGTAGCAATGGAATGAGAGGAGGCATACAGCTGAACTTTGTTTTCTTCTGCATAACGGAAAAGCTCAATGGCATACTTACTGAAAGGGTGACGGTCTGCGATCAGGTCTACCAGTATATGGGTATCTACAAATACCTTCTTCATAAATGCTTACTTTCATAATACTGCTCCAGCTCCTTTTTTTCGTCAAAATCTTCCGGTAGTGTAACAGCACCTACTATTCTGGAGAGCTTCGGGGAAAGTTTCCGGGCCGGGTCCTCTTTTATTAAGGATTCCAGGTATTTCTCTACCAGTTCAGACAGGCTTCTGTTGGTGTTTTTTGCATAAGATTTCGCCATTTCAATGACGTTTTTGTCTACAGCAAGTGTCAGTTTGGCGGCCATCGGTATACGTATTTTTTTTGTAAATATACGTATAAGGAACAAAACAACATAGGGGAAAATTCAAACCCGGCCCGGTTTATTTCGGATTCTCCGGGAATTTAACATTCCCTTTCCCGGCGGAAGATAAAAGAAATGTATATTGCACCCCATATAGACAGAAACTTATGAGGAAATTACTCAGCATTATACTCCTGCTTTACGGCTATTCCGTTTTGGGCCAGGCAGATACCACCCAGTACCGTACGCCCGGAAGAAAAAATGCACCGGAGAATTATAACCGCCCCTATGTGATCCTGATCTCTGCGGATGGCTTCCGGTTTGACTACGCCCGGAAATACAATGCCACCCACCTGCTGAAGTTGGCGGAGGGCGGCGTAACGGCTAAGGGCATGATCCCGTCTTACCCCAGTAACACCTTCCCCAATCATTATACGCTGGTGACCGGCATGTATCCTTCCACCCACGGGCTGATCGATAACAGCTTCTATGACCCCCATCGCGATGAGACCTATAACATGGGAAATAAGGCTATGGTGGCCGACAGCAGCTGGTACGGCGGGCTGCCCCTCTGGGGACTGGCCGAAAAAAACGGCCTGGTTTCCGCCAGCCTGTTCTGGGTGTCTTCGGAAAGCCGGGTGGCAGGCCTTCCTCCGTCTTATTACTACAAATACCACAGTGAATTTTCCAACGACCGGAAGATCGGCATCATCAAAGAATGGCTGCAACTGCCGGAAGACATCCGCCCGCACCTGATCACCCTCTATTTCCCGGAAACCGACAGCCAGGGGCATTACTACGGGCCGGATTCCAAAGAAACCGAAGCGGCGGTACACCAGGTAGACCAGGCCGTAGGGAAACTGGTGGAAGAGGTTTCCGCACTGGGACTGACCAATGTAAACTACGTGTTTGTGTCGGATCACGGCATGATCCGCTGTGACGTGGATAACCCCATTAAGATCCCGGAGCTGGTCAATAACCGGAAGTTTGTGGTCATTAACAGCTTCTCGCTGGTACGGATCCACGCCCTGAACCCGGACCAGGTAAAGTCTACCTACCGGCAGCTTAAAAAGGAGAGGAGTAAAGATTACAAAGTTTACCTGACACGGCGCTTCCCGAAAAGGCTGCATTTCAGAACCAATGAGCACGACAGGCTGGGGGATATCCTCTTAGTACCCCGTGCCCCCAAGGTGTTTGCCGCTAACCCGCCGTCCAAACGGAAATACCCGGGCGCACACGGCTATGATCCTAAAAAAGTACCCGATATGCAAGCCACGTTCATGGCCTGGGGGCCGGCATTTAAAACAGGGCTGACCATCGGTACGTTTGAGAATGTGCACGTATACCCCCTGGTGGCTAAGCTGCTGGGCCTGCCCGTGGAACACGCCATTGACGGGAAAGAAAAAGTATTGAACAAAACCCTGAAAAACTGAGGGCTCCGGTTCAATACTTTTCTTACGACTCGCAACTGCTACAGCTCACCAGCTGGGTAACCAGCTCCTTGGATACACTCTGGCTCCGCTGGTAATAGAGGGTCTTGATGCCCAGTTTCCAGGCTTCAATAATGAGGCGGTTCACGTCTTTTACCGGCAGTTCTGCCGGGATGTTCAGGTTCAGGCTCTGGGATTGGTCCACGTAGCGCTGGCGGATAGACGCCTGCTGAATGATTTCCAGCTGGCTGATTTCCTTGAAGGTCTTAAATACGGCCTTTTCATGGGCAGAAAGCTCCTCCAGGTGCTGTACGCTGCCGTTATTCAGCATAATGCTCCGCCACACCTCTTCGTTATCCATGCCTTTCTCCTCCAGCAGCTCTTTGAGGTACTTATTCTTACGCATGAAATTGCCCTTTGACAGCCCCGCCTTAAAGTAATTGCTGCTAAAAGGCTCTATGCCCGGTGAGGTCTGTCCCAGGATAGCCGAAGAAGACGTAGTAGGCGCTATGGCCATGGTGGTGGTGTTTCGCCGGCCGTAGCCTTTTAAAACCTCCGGTTCCCCATAAATAAGGGCCAGTTCTTCTGTGGCCTTATCGGCTTCGCTGCTGATGTGGAGGAAGATCTCGTTCGTCAGCTGTTTGGCTTCCAGCCCCTCAAAAGGAAGCATGCGCTTCTGGAGCAGGGAATGCCAGCCCAGTACGCCCAGGCCCAATGCCCGGTGACGCCGTGCAAAACGGTTAGCGGCCGCCATGTAATGGTTATTTTCCGTTTTGGCAATAAACTCCTGGAGAACGCCGTCCAGGAAAAACGTGGCCAGTTTAACGGCCTTGGTGTCCTTCCATTCGTCGTATAGCTCCAGGTTCATGGAAGACAGGCAGCAGATAAAGGATTCGTCTTCACTGGACGGCAGCATGATCTCTGAGCAGAGGTTACTGCCGTTTATCCGCATGTTATGGTCCTTATATACCTGAGGTTTATTCCGGTTCACGTTATCCGAAAAGAAGATATAGGGCAGCCCCTTCTGCTGGCGGCTTTCCAGCACCCGGGCCCACAGGTTTCTCTTCTCCATGTCACCGTCAATCATCTCCTGCATCCAGTAATCCGGGATACAAACGGCAAAAAACAAGTTCTGGATAGGGTTACCGATGTTCTTGATCTGGAGGAACTCCTCGCAGTCGGGGTGGTCAATATCCAGGTAGGCCGCAAAAGCCCCCCTTCTTACGCCGCCCTGTGAAATGGTGTCCATGGCGGTGTCAAACAGCTTCATGAAGCTTACTGCCCCGCTGCTTTTCCCGTTATCCGTCACCGCGCTTCCCCGGCCGCGAAGGTCGCCGAAATATCCCGAAGTGCCCCCGCCGGTTTTGGTCTGCATGATCACCTCGCCCAGCTTGTGGGTGATAGACTCTATGCTGTCAGGGATATGTACGTTAAAGCAGGAGATGGGCAGCCCGCGCTCCGTGCCCATATTGGCCCAGATGGGCGAACTCAGGCTCATCCAGCCCCGCTCTATCATCTCCTGGAACGCTTCTTTGAGCTCAGGTTTATATAATCTTTTGGCCGCGGCCGTACAGATCCGGCTGATGGCACCTTCCACCGTTTCCCCGTTCAGGAGGTATCCGCGATTCAGGATCTGTTCACTTTCCGAGTTTTTCCACCATAGCCGGCCGGCTTCTTCTTTGGTTTCGGGGGCTTCTGTTACAAATAATTCCATTGTTTTTTAAAATAAATCGTCTGCGGTAATGCTTTTATCGTGTTTGGTATAATCTACCGGTCGTTTGGCAAAGAAATCGTCCATGCTGTTCGCGAATACCTCTTCCTCAAACCAGCTGATCGGCTGGTACTCGGCCTGGCTTACGTTAAACAGCGCCCTGAAACCGATCTGCTTCATGCTTTCATCGATCCGGAACTTCATAAAATTAAGCAGGTCCTGCTTCCGGATAATGTCCAGGTCACCCTCCGAGAAAATCCAGTCCAGGATCCGGCTTTCCACTTCGATAGACTCACGCACCGTGCGAAGAATAAGTTCAGTGGTCTCTTCATCAAAAAAATCAGGAAACTCTTTCCGGATGGTATTGATGATATAAATGCCGCCGTTAGCGTGGATCTGCTCGTCTACGGAAGTCCAGGCTATGATGTTGCTGACATTTTTCATGTAGCCCTTGAACCGGGTAAACGAAAGGATAATGGCAAACTGGCTGAAAAGCGAAACGTTTTCAATCAGGATGGTGAACAGGATCAGGGAAACCACGTATTGCTGGCGGTCATTGGACCGGGTATGGGCCAGCACCCCAGAGAGGTATTCCACCCGCTCGCGGATCACCGGGATCTCCATCAGTTTCTGGAACTCATTAGTATAACCCAGCACTTCCAGCAGCCGGGAGTAAGCCTCCGAGTGGCGGAACTCGCATTCGGCAAACGTGCTGCCCAGGCCGTTAAACTCCGGTTTGGGGAAATTCTGGTAAAGATTACCCCAGAAGGTTTTTACGGCCACTTCGATCTGAGCAATGGCCAGGAGGCTGTTTTTAATGGCCGTCCTTTCAGCCGGGCTCAGGTTAGAATGAAAATCCTGGATATCCCCCGTGAAATCTACCTCGCTGTGCACCCAGTACGCCTTATTAATGGCTTCGGTGAATTTCAGTATTTCCGGGTATTCGAACGGCTTGTAATTAACTCTTTTGTCAAAGATGCTCATGTGATTATGAAATTTACAGATACGTGTTATTGCGGGGAATCGGTATTGAACGGATATTTTTTCGTATTCTCCGATTTAGAGAAAGCGCCCTTATCTGGAAACAAATATACTATATAGAAAGATTCTAAAAAATAAAAATTTAAAAAAGTTTGCAGAGATTTGATTATAACATATTTATAATAAGTTAACTATAAATTTAAGAATTTGAAAAAGTTTACAAAAAATGTAAGCATATTCTTTTTTTAAGCCGGAAGAGTGCTGGGAATGCCCCATTCTGAAAACAAAATCGGTTGCCGAAAAATTTTCGACAACCGAATAAAATTTCTTATTAAAAATCAGCCGTATTCAGGCCTTATGCATCCACGTTCGCGTATTTCGCATTCCGCTCAATAAACTCCCGGCGTGGCGGTACCTCATCACCCATCAGCATGGAGAACAGGATATCCGCTTCTACGGCCGACTCAATGGTCACCTGCTTCAGCGTGCGGTTTACAGGATTCATGGTGGTTTCCCACAGCTGCTCCGGGTTCATCTCACCGAGACCCTTGTAGCGCTGAACGCCCACACTGTCTTCCTTACCGGCACCGGCCAGGCGCTTCACGGCGGCATAGCGCTGGTCTTCGTTCCAGGCATACACCTCGTCTTTGCCTTTTTTCACCAGGTAAAGCGGCGGCTGGGCTATGTACAGGTAACCCCGCTCAATGATCTCCCGCATAAACCGGTAGAAGAAAGTGAGGATCAGCGTACGGATGTGGCTGCCGTCAATATCGGCATCCGTCATGATGATGATCTTATGGTAGCGCAGCTTATCCAGGTTCAGGGCTCTTTCGTCACCGTCCTTGCCCATCTGAACCCCCAGCGCGGTAAAGATATTCTTGATCTCTTCGTTTTCGTAAATTTTGTATTCCTGGGCTTTTTCCACGTTCAGGATCTTACCCCGAAGCGGAAGGATGGCCTGGAAGTTCCGGTCGCGCCCCTGTTTGGCAGAGCCGCCGGCCGAGTCCCCTTCCACCAGGTACACCTCGCACAGCGCCGGATCAGATTCCGAGCAGTCGGCCAGTTTACCGGGCAGTCCCGAGCCCACCAGCACATTTTTCCGCTGCACCATTTCCCGGGCCTTCTTAGCCGCGATCCGCGCGCGCGCCGCCAGGATCACCTTGTCTACGATGGTCTTAGCGTCTTTCGGGTTCTCCTCCAGGTAGTTTTCCAGCATTTCCTGCACGCACCCGCTCACGGCGGCGGTCACTTCCGAGTTCCCCAGCTTGGACTTGGTCTGGCCCTCAAACTGCGGTTCGGCCACCTTCACCGAAATCACGGCGGTGAGTCCCTCCCGGAAGTCATCGCCCGAGATCTCAATTTTCTCCTTCGCCAGTAAGCCCGATTTATCCGCGTACGCCTTCAGGGTACGGGTCAGCGCCATCCGGAAGCCGGACACGTGCGTACCGCCTTCCGGCGTATTGATATTGTTTACAAAAGAAGATACGTTCTCGGTATAAGACGTATTGTAGATCATGGATACTTCCACGGGCACACCGTCTCTTTGCCCCTCCATATACATCGGAGAAGGGATCAGCCGTTCACGGCTTTTGTCCAGGTATTCCACAAACTCGATCAGCCCGCCTTCGGAATGAAACTCCTCGTACTTGGGTTTGCCTTCCGCGTCCAGTTCGCGCTTATCGGTCAGTGTAAGGGTGATCCCCTTGTTCAGGAAAGATAGTTCCCGCAGGCGGTTCGCCACGGTCTCGTATTTGTACTCCGTTACCTGGAAGATAGAGTTATCCGGCTTAAAATGGATGATGGTTCCGCGGTAGTCGGTCACCCCGATCTCCCGGGCCGCATACAGCGGCTTACCTATGGAAAATTCCTGCTCAAAAACCTTTCCGTCCTGGTGAACCTCCGCCCGTAAATGGGTGGAAAGGGCATTCACACAGGAAACCCCCACACCGTGGAGGCCACCGGATACCTTATAGGAATCCTTGTCAAACTTACCGCCGGCGTGCAGTACCGTTAATACCACTTCCAGGGCAGATTTCTGCTCTTTCTCGTGCCACCCGGTAGGAATCCCCCGGCCGTTATCCTTTACGGTGATGGAATTATCTTCGTTGATCGTGGTTTCAATCCGGTTACAATACCCGGCCATGGCCTCATCGATGGAGTTATCCACTACCTCCCAGATCAGGTGGTGCAGACCTTTGAATCCGATATCCCCGATGTACATGGCCGGCCGTTTCCGTACAGCTTCCAGCCCTTCCAGTACCTGTATATTACTAGCTGAATAATCCTTTTTCGTGTTTTCGCTCATAAATAGTTATTAATTCATGTTACGCACTATGTACAAACCACCATAGATACATAGATTAAAGAGACTTTTTATTTATGAAATCTATGGGGTTAAATCTGCCTAACATCAGTTATTAATCAGTTGCTTGTGTCCTGTCATTTCACAGGGTGATTATCCTACAAATATAATAAATTTAATCGCTATATTGTGTAGAAACCTGTGCTATTTCAGTTTTTCCAGGATGGCCTCCAGCTCTTCGCTGCCTGAAAACTTAATGGTCACCTGTCCTTTGTTGATATCCTGCACCTTGATCTTCACCGGCACCCGGGTTTTGCCCTTCAGGGTCATCTCTTCAATGCGGATATCCTCGCGGTGTATTTCCAGGTCATTGGCCTCCGCTTCAAAGGCATTTCCCTTCTTCACCAGGGCCTCCACCTCGCGGGCGCTGAGGTTATCTTCCAGGATCTTGTGGTAAATGTCCATCTGCAGGGCGGGGTCATTCACCGGAATGAGCGGGCGCACCTGGCCCACGGTCACCACACCCAGCACCAGCCCCGTCTGGATGTCGGTGGGCAGGTTCAGAAGACGCAGGTAATTGGTCACATTGGAACGGCTCTTACCGATGCGGTTCCCCAGGTCTTCCTGGCGGAAACCCAGCTCCTCGATCATCCGGCGATAAGACAGCGCTATTTCCACCGGGTTCAGGTTCTCCCGCTGGATGTTTTCGATCAGGGCCATTTCCAGTGAGCGCTGGTCGTCTACCTCCCGGATATAAGCCGGTATACGGGAAAGCCCGGCCAGTTTGGCGGCCCGGAAACGCCTCTCCCCGGAAATGATCTCGAACTTGCCTTCCGTATTTTCCCGCACCGTAATGGGCTGGATCAGCCCCTGCAGGCGGATAGAGTCGGCCAGCTCATTCAGAGCCGTCTCATCAAAGGCCTTCCGGGGCTGGGAGCCACCGGCTGTGATCCTGTCGGTTTCAATTTCCTTCACCCCCACAAAAGCCGCCACCTTGCGTTTTACCACCAGGTCAGAGTCTCCTAAAAGGGAGTTCAACCCTTTTCCTTTATTTTCCATCTTTTATTTCCGGAAGGTTATTTCTCTTTAACAGCTCTTTAGCCAGGTCCACATAACTTTTCGCGCCTTTATTTTCCAGGTAGGAGATATCAAACTCCCCGTCTTCGGAAAACATCAGCAGGGCCGGCACGCCGTAGCTGGGGGCTTCCGCCAGCTTCACATTGCGGGGCACCAGCGTCTGGAAACAGAGGGTGCCGAAATGCTGGCGCACATCGTCTACCACCATCTTGGAGAGGTTGGTCCGGCCATCGTACATGGTCAGCACATAGCCTTCCATGATCAGTTCCGGGTTCAGTCGTTTTTTAATGATCTCAATGGTATTCTGTAGCTTAGCTATCCCTTCCAGGGCGAAATACTCGCATTGCACAGGAATAAGCACGGCATCAGACGCCACGATAGAGTTAATGACCATCAGCCCCAGCGAAGGCGAGCAGTCAATAAAAATAAAATCATACTCTTCCTTCACCCCGCCGATGATTTCTTTCAGGATATACTCCCGGGCCACCTGGTTAACAATTTCCAGCTCAAAACCCGCCAGGTCAATGTGGCTGGAGATCAGGTCCAGGTTAGGGATCTGGGTTTTTACGATACAGTCTTTGATATCCGACTGGCCGATCAGCGCCGTATAAATATTGTGCTGCTGCTCCTTACTGTCCACGCCGATACCAGAGCCGGCATTGGCCTGAGGGTCGGTGTCGATTAGCAGGATTTTATAATCCAAAACCGCCAGGCTGGCCGACAGATTGATAGCTGTAGTGGTTTTTCCCACCCCGCCTTTCTGGTTTACAATAGAAATAATTTTACCCATGGGGACTGTATGTTTTAAAAAGGAAGACAAAGATAAACAAAAGATGTAACTTTACGGAATGATTCCCCAGGATACCGTAAATCAGATCCTCCAGGCCGCCGAGATCAGTGAAGTGGTGGGCGAGTTTGTCAACCTGAAGAAAAGGGGGGCAAACCTGATTGCGTGTTGCCCGTTTCATAATGAAAAAACCCCCTCTTTTTCCGTATCACCGGCTAAGGGCATCTACAAGTGCTTCGGCTGCGGTAAGGGCGGCGATTCGGTTCGTTTTATCATGGACCTGGAGGGCTTTTCCTACCCGGATGCCCTGAAATGGCTGGCCAAAAAATACAATATCGAAGTTAAGGAAAAAGAATTTACCGATACTGAGCTGGCCGCCCAGAACGAACGGGAAAGCCTCTTCATCGTATCGGAATTTGCCGAAAAATACTTCCGCGATATCCTGCTGAATACCGAAGAAGGCCAAAGTATAGGCGGGAGCTACTTCCGGGAGCGGGGATTTTCCCAACCCATGCTGGAACGCTTCCACCTGGGCTATGCCCCTGACGGCCGGGACGACTTCTACCGGGCCGCTACCGGGGCCGGGTTTTCAGCCGAAGTACTGGACAAAGCCGGGCTCATTTCCGTAAAAGATAACCAGGTGTTCCTGGACCGCTTCCGTGGACGGGTGATCTTCCCCATTCATAATGTGGCCGGTAAGCCCATCGCCTTTGGGGCACGGATCCTCAAAACCGATGCCCGGGCACCCAAATACGTCAATTCGCCGGAGACCGATATCTACCACAAGAGCCACATCGTTTACGGCATCTATCAGGCCAAGAACGCCATCCGCCAGAAAGAAAACTGTTTCCTGGTGGAAGGTTATACCGATGTCATCTCCCTGCACCAGGCGGGGATTGAAAACGTGGTGGCCTCCTCCGGCACCTCCCTGACCGTGGAGCAGATCCGCCTCATCGGGCGGTTTACCGATAACATTACCGTACTCTATGACGGTGACACCGCCGGCATCAAGGCCTCCCTGCGGGGCATTGACCTCATCCTGGAAGAAGGCCTGAACGTAAAAGCGGTGGTTTTTCCCCAGGGCGATGACCCCGACAGCTTTATCCGTAAGGTGGGCGGCGAGGCCTTCTCCCGCTACGTGGAGCAGAGCCAGAAAGACTTTATCAGCTTCAAAACGGAGATCTCCCTGGCAGACATCGGCAATGATGCCGTTAAAAAAGCTGAGCTGATCGAGAGCCTGGTGCTCTCCATCACCAAGGTGCCCAATCCCGTAAAAAGGCAGATCTTCTACCAGGAAGTGGGCCGCCTGCTGAATATGGATGAGCACATCCTCATTACCGAGGGCAATAAGCTCCTGGGCGTGCAGGCCCGCAGTACCGTACAGAAGAATGACGGTGGAAAGGTCACACCTCTCCCGCCGCAGCGTAACCTGGAGATGGAGGTGCTGTCTAAAGCGGATACCCCCCAGGAGGAGGCGCTGGTGAAAGACCTGGTGCTCTTCGGGCAGACGCAAATAGGGGAGGATTACCCGCTGGCCAATTATATTTTTAACGAAACCGGCCCGGAAATGATCGCTGACCCGGTACTTCAGGCCATTTATAAACAATACCGGGAGTTTTGGTCCCGGGGCGAAGCCCCGCCGGACCGCTACTTTGTTTCTCATCCCGATCCCCGGATCCAGGAGGTGGTTATCGACTGGGAGTCACCTAAACATACCCTCAGCAGGCATTGGAAAAAGTATGAGATCTTTGTGCCGGATTACCAGGACTTCCTGGCAGAGATCATCACCCGGATCAACTTCAGGATTGCCCTGATCCGGGTAAGGAAAGAAATCCTGGAGATCATTGAGCAGCTGGATACCGAAGATGAAGACCGGGAGATCATCCTGCAGGAGGCTTTGGATAAAAAAAACAGGGAAAAGAAAGAAATAGCAGAATTCCTGGGCTCCGTTTTATAAGCCGATTTTAAGGAATGATTTCTTCTCAACCATTAACCATTCATCAATTAACCATTAACCATTAACCGATATCCCTTATCTTTGCGTTTTATTTCAAACCAATGAACTTATCTAACGAGGTTATATTTTTCGGTGGCTTTACCCTGTTTACCATCTTTGTGATGCTGCTGGATCTGGGCGCATTCAGTAAACAGAAAGAGCATGTGGTGAAATTTAAGGAGGCGGCTTTCTGGAGCGCGGTGTGGGTTTCCCTGGCCGTGGCCTTCTACTTTTTCCTGCGGCATTACGGTTACCTGGTGCACGATGTCAGTGACATCACCCACCTGCACCACATTAAAGACCAGTATTACCCGGCCGTTGACCTGAAAGGAGATTATACCCGGGACCTGCAGGTCTTCCAGAATAACATGGCCCTGGAATACATCACCGGTTACCTGGTGGAATACTCCCTGTCTGTAGATAATATTTTTGTTTTCATCCTGATATTCAACTCCTTCGGTATCCGGCCCAAGCACTATAAAAAAGTACTGGTGTGGGGTATCCTGGGTTCCATCATCCTGCGTTTTGTGTTTATCTTCCTGGGGGCGGCGCTGATTCAGAAGTTCGACTGGATCCTGCTGGTATTCGGGGCCTTCCTGGTCTACACCGGCCTGGGCATCCTGTTCCGGAAAGAGGAAGAAGAGAATATTGATACCAAAAATCACCCGGCCGTTAAAATCACCGGCCGCTTCTTTAATGTATACGAGCGGTTTGTGGCGGATCGCTTCTTCTTCCGTCATAAATACGATAAGAATAAACTGTATGTGACGCCCCTGTTCATGGTGATCCTGGTGATCGCCTTTACGGACGTGATCTTTGCCGTAGACTCCATCCCGGCCATTTTCTCCATTACCAAAGACCCTTACATCGTTTTCTTCTCTAACGTGTTTGCCATCATGGGGCTGCGGTCTATGTTCTTCTTCCTGGTGAACATCATTGATATGTTTGCCTACCTGAAGTACGGTTTAGGAGTATTGCTGACCTTCATAGGTGTGAAGATGCTGGCCCACAGCTGGCTGCATGACATCGGCTTTACCAATGTGCACTCCCTGCTGGTGATCGTAGGTATCCTGGCCGTGAGTATAGTGGCGTCACTGCTGTTTCCGCCGAAGAAAGAGGAGGCCGCTTAAGGGGAATAGCTGAACGCTACCCATGAAAGAACCAACCGACATACTGAAAAAAGCCTGTTCCTACTGCATCTACCAGGAAAGAACCCAGGCCGAGGTTCGGGAAAAGCTGAAGAGCTGGGGGTTGAGCCGGGACCATTCCGAAGAGGTTATCGCCTGGTTAATCACAGAGAACTTCCTGAACGAGGGCCGCTACGCCCGGCAGTTTGCAGGAGGGAAATTCCGGGTAAAAAAATGGGGTAGGCGCAGGATCCTCTTTGAGCTCAAAGCCAAAGGCATCTCCGCCCCTTGTATCCGGGATGCCTTGAGTGAAATCCCGGAAGAAGATTACCGCCAGACCCTGCACGCACTGGCAGAAAAAAAAGCCGCAGACCTGCACCCGGAAAAAGACCCTTTTGTGCTCCGGAAGAAGATCACCACCTATCTGCTCATGAAAGGTTATGAGCCGGAACTCATCAGCGATACACTTCGCCTGCCGGACTGACCGCATCTTAAAAATTCATTAACATTGGGGGGAGCTCTTGGCTTTCTTGATAAAATTGCCCTATTTTGTACTGATAACCTTAAAGTGTTGGAAATGTCTGTAGTATCAAGAAGAGATTTTCTTGGGGGATTATTGGGCTCGGTTACAGAGCGTGGCGAGGTACAGGCAGGGTTGGAAGAACATACAGCACCTCTCTCCCGTGAGGAGGTCAGGCATCTGCTGCAACGATGTACCTTCGCGCTTTCTCCCGCTGTAATTGATAAATATGTAGGGAAAACGGCCGGGGAAGTAGTGGATACACTTTTTAATAACGCGCAGGCCAGAAACAGTCCCACTCCCCCTGCTTTTGTCAATGACGTGATCAATAATCCGGATAAACTTTCAGGAAACCGGAGAGACGAGGAAAGCCGGAAATTTGGCCTCCATTCCGGCGACTACAACTGGGACCTTGGCGGATGGTGGGTGACCCAGATGAAAACGGACCGGGAGAGTATCCTGGAAAAAATGGTGTTCTTCTGGCACGGGCACCTGACCACCCAGTATTCTAACTGTGTGAACATTCCCGTGATTCCCATGTACCTTCAGAACGACCTCTTCCGGAAGAATTTTGCAGGGAATTTTTATACCCTCCTGGAAAAGATCACCATAGACGGCGCCATGCTGATCTACCTGAACGGCAATGATAACATCAGCGAAGCCCCGAACGAAAACTATGGCCGGGAGCTGCTGGAACTTTTCTCCCTGGGGGTGGGGAATTACACGGAAGCTGACATTAAAGCGGCCGCCAAGATCCTGACGGGCTGGAAAGTGAAATACTTTGCCGATGAAAGCATGACGCCTAACCGGGGGTATTTTAATCCCAATGATTTTGACAAAAACAGCAAGCGCTTCTTTGACGAAACCTTTAGCGTTAACTACGAGATCACCCAGGAAAACGTATACAATAACTCGGTAAGGAAGCTCATTAACGTGATCCTGACTAAAAAAGGGAATGTGGCCGCTAAGTTTATGATGACCAAGCTCTACCGGTATTTTGTGTATTCCAATCCCAATAAAACCGACGAAACCCTTATCAATGACCTGTCTTCCAGGCTGGTAGTCGCTAAATTTGAATTTATGCCGGTATTAAAAACACTGCTGAAAAGTAAGCACTTCTTTGATGAGAAAAATATCGGGATCCAGATGAAGTCGCCGGCGGATACCATCGTAAATATGGTCAGCCACTTTAAATATGTGGATAAATACGCCCGGAACGTGATGTCTGAACTGGGCCTGGAGCTTTTTAACCCGCCCAATGTGAGCGGCTGGAAAGGCTACCGCAGCTGGGTCTCTACCAAGAGCCTGCCCACCACCATTTACTATATTCATGAGATATTTACGTATAATACTAACACGGACTTTGCTAACTGGGCGGAAGGAATAGATAATTCGGGCGATCTGAACCGGCTCACCTCCCGCATCCTGGAAACCTTCTTCGGACGGGCGGTCAGCGCCGGGCGCTTCAAAGCCTATACGGCCCTGCTGGCGGCGTCTCCGGCTGAATGGAGCTCCGTCAGAGGGGATAAAAATGCGGCGGGGCAAAGGGTGAAAAAACTGATGGAAAACGTCATTAAAGCACCGGAGTTTTACCTATCATAAGTGCAGAAGATATGAGAAGAAGAAGCTTTATTAAAAATTCCACCATGGGTTTGGGGTTAGTGTCTACCCTGAAACTGGATCAGATGGAACTCAGCGCTTTTCAGCCGGCCTCTTACCAGAATGAAAATGACAATATCGTAGTGGTGGTACAGCTTTTCGGAGGAAATGACGGGATGAACACCATCACGCCCTACGAATGGGACATGTACTATAAACAGTTCAGGCCCACACTTCATATTCCCCGGAACACCGTTACGCCTATTAGTAAGGAAAAAGGCATGGCCATGCACCCCAGCCTCTCGCAGGGGGTGAAGGGCGGAATGCTGGGCCTCTTTAAAGAGGGGAAACTGGGCGTTCTGAGCGGATTGGGGTATAACAATCCCGACTTTTCGCACTTCCGGTCTACGGATATCTGGCTGAGCGGCATTGTTCCGTCCAGCACCTCCCAGCCCCTGCCTACCGGCTGGCTGGGCCGCTATTTTGATACCTTTTCAGGAGAACCCAAGCCGGAGAGCCCTTACTGTATCCAGGTCGGGAAGACCCCTTCGCTCATGTTCCTGGGCGAAACCGGTGAGAAGTCCATTGTGCTGGAAAGCGCAGAAGATATGTACTACCAGGGCCAGCAGGTAGAAGGAAACCGGATAGCCATAGAGGCCAGTGAATACTACAAAAGCGAGTTTGACTACGTCAATAACGTGGGCGTGGAGGTACAGGAATATTCCCGGGTGATCAAGAAGGCATTTGACTCCGGAAAGAATATCGAAAGCTATACCAGTGCCACCCTCTCCCAGCAGCTGAAGCTGGTGGCGCGGCTGATAGACGGCGGGCTGAAAACCAAGGTTTACTTTGTGGAGCAGACCGGCTATGACACCCACGCTAACCAGGGCGGGCTGGACGGCACCCACTCCAAGCTGCTCAAAGAGCTTTCAGAAGCCATCAGCGCTTTCCAGTCGGATATTGAACAGCTGGGACACGATAAAAAAGTGGTGGGCATCACCGCTTCGGAATTTGGCCGGCGCCCCTATGAAAACGGCAGCGCCGGAACAGACCACGGTACTTCCAGCGTCATGTTCAGCTTCGGAACCGCCGTGCGCGGCGAGGTGATCGGTGAATACTTCGGGTATTTTCCCCTCATAGACGGCTTTAACCACTCCTATGCCACGGATTTCCGGAGCATTTATTTTGAGCTGGTGACCAGCTGGTTTGGGAAATCCACTGAATTTGGCGCCGCTATCCTCGGGGAAAAGCTCAGCTATATCAATGAAACGGGCTTCCTGAAAAGTACCAAAAAGGATCCCACGCTGCCTAAGCCGCCGGATCCGCCGGTGGTGACCATAGATCCGGATACCGGCCAGCCCATGGTAGGGGAGAAGCCCAGCCTGGAGCAGGACCGCTTTTCCATTTTTCCTAACCCGGTAACTGATGACTGGGCCTACCTGCGCATGAACCTGTACTATCAGGCCAGGGTGGTGGTCACCCTGGTTACCCTGGACGGCCGGGAGGTTGGAAAACTCATGGAAGGCGAGTACCGCCCGGCCCAGCATGATGTCATCATTAACCTCAAAGTGCCCCCCGGCACCTACCTCGTAAGAATAAAGGTAGGAAAAGTGACCTATGGGGTGAAATGCGTGAAGTTATAGTTTTTCACTTTTCACTTTTATCTTTAATTTTACGCCTTCAATTAATATAACTGATATGGGAAGGGCGTTTGAATTCAGAAAAGCGCGAAAAATGAAGCGGTGGAGCTCTATGGCAAAGACCTTCACCCGCATAGGTAAAGACATTGTAATGGCGGTGAAATCCGGCGGGCCCGATCCCTCCACTAACTCCCGCCTGCGCGCTGTGATCCAGAATGCCAAGGCGGCTAACATGCCCAAAACCAATGTGGATAACGCCATCAAAAGGGCATCTTCCAAAGACCAGGAAGACTATAAGGAGATCGTACTGGAAGGCTACGGGCTGCACGGTGTGGCGGTGCTGGTAGAATGCACCACCGATAACAATAACCGCACCGTGGCTAACGTAAGAAGCTATTTCACCAAAACCGGTGGCAGCCTGGGCACAAACGGTATGCTGGACTTCATCTTCGAAAGAAAATGTGTCTTCAAAATCGCGGCCGCAGATCATATTGACCTGGAAGAACTGGAGCTGGACCTCATTGATTTCGGGGTAGATGACGTCTTCCTGGATGAAGAAACCCACCAGATCAATATTTACGGGGAATTTACTGCCTACGGCGCCGTGCAGAAACACCTGGAAGAGAAAGGGTATGAACTGCTGCACGCCGACTTCGAGCGCATCCCTACCGATACCAAGAAATTAACAGAGGCGGAATCCGCGGATATTGATAAGCTGCTGGAAAAGCTGGAAGAAGATGACGATGTTCAGAATGTATATCATAACATGGTAATTATAGAAGAATGAGAAAAAAATACGCCGCCGGAAACTGGAAAATGAACAAGACTTTTGAAGAAGGCCAGATCCTTCTATCAGAAGTAGTGAATATGGTAAAAGATGAGCTGACTCATCCTAACGTACAGGTGGTGCTGGGTGTGCCCTTCCCTTACCTGAGCACCTTTTCCAAGCTGATAGACACCCCGAAGGTAGCCCTGGGTGCACAAAACTGCTACCCCAAAGCATCCGGTGCCTATACCGGTGAAGTATCCGTACCCATGCTGAAATCCGTAGGGGTGAAATACGTGATCATCGGCCACTCGGAAAGAAGAGAGTACTTCGGTGAAACCGATGCCTTCATTGCGGAAAAAACGGATGCTATCCTGGCAGAGGGGCTGACCCCCATTTTCTGCTGCGGCGAAACCCTGGCCCAGAGAGAAGCCGGTATTCATTTTGATTTTGTCAAAGGCCAGATCACTAACAGCCTCTTCCACCTGGATGCGGACACGCTGAAAAAGGTGGTGATCGCTTATGAACCCATCTGGGCCATCGGTACGGGTGTAACCGCCACTTCGGCCCAGGCCCAGGAAATGCACAAAGTGCTGCGCGATCACCTGGCCACGCAATACGGCGCTGAAACCGCCGAAGAAATTTCCATCCTTTACGGCGGAAGCGTGGGAGCGGCTAACGCACAGGAACTGTTCAGCCAGCCGGATGTAGACGGCGGACTGGTAGGCGGCGCCTCCCTGAAGTCAAGAGACTTTACGGACATCAGCAAGTCGTTTCCGGAATAAATAAGGATACTTACAGCACAAACACGCAGACCTGCCGGGAAGATGACTTGCCGGCAGGTCTGCGTGTTTATATTTTTATCTCCCGGATACCCCGTAAAGAAAAAATGCAACGCTACCCGTTAAAATTTTGGTAACCAGTAATTTAAAAATTGTATTTTTCCAAGAATTTCGCAAAATAGTATGCACGAATACCCTGGGCAACAAAAAAATGGCCTTAGTTTTGCAATGTGATTCAGAGAAGACGAAACGCAGAAGAAGAGAGAATCATAGTTTTGTGAATATGTTTTTTATTTAAGGTTGAATAGATTTTTAAAAACAGCATCATTTTGAATGCTGTTTTTTTTTACCGGTACTCCATGTCCCGGATGTACACTATAAAATCAGCGGTACTGTCTTTTCCGGGCTTATAAAAATCACCGTCAAAAAATACATTCACGTCTGCCTGAAAATTCGGGGAAAGATTACAGGGGTAAGCCCGGATATTATAGATCATGCGGCCGTCCGGGCTGAGGTGAAGGTAATATTTCCCGGAGCTGCTGTCAGGAATGATCCGCCCCGGCTCATTTTTTAAGGTCATCACGAATGGCCCCGCGCCGGTACACCGGGCTTCCGGCCTTTTGTCCGCACAGGCCAGATTTAGAAATAACAGGGCCAGGAGAGCGCTTTTCTTCATCAGTATAAATTTTTAGCGGCTGTTTTTTAGGAATTAACCGCCTATTCCGTTGCGAAGTTAGGGAATTATTCTATTTTTGTTTGGATAAAGAATGGGCCCATTATGAATTTAAAACTGAACGAAAAAGTGATCATGGTCTCCGGCGGAGCCAAAGGAATAGGAGAGGGGATTGCTAACCAGCTAAGTATAGAAGGGGCCTTCCCGGTGATTATAGGGCGGAACCGGAAAGATAATGAGCTGGCCCTGGAGAAAATCGTGGCGGCCGGCGGTTTCGGCTTTACGGTAGAGGCCGAGCTCTCCCAACCTGAAGAATGCGAGAAAGCCGTGCGCCTGACCCTGGAGCGCTTTGGCCGGATAGACGGCCTGGTGAATAACGCCGGTGCTAATGACGGCGTGGGGCTGGAATCCGGTAACTACGCGGCCTTCATGGAATCGCTTCATAAAAATATGGTTCATTATTATCTCCTGGCCCACCATGCCCTGCCTTCCCTGAAGCAGACCCAAGGCCCGATCCTCAATATCACCTCTAAAACCGGCGAGACCGGCCAGGGAGGTACCTCCGGCTATGCCGCCGCTAACGGCGCGCGGAACGCCCTCACCCGCGAGTGGGCCGTGGAACTTCTGAAATACGGCATCCGGGTAAACGGTATCGTGGTGGCAGAATGCTACACCCCCCTGTATGATAAATGGATAAAGACCCTCCCGGATCCGGAAGGCACCCTGAAATCCATAGAAAGTAAGATCCCCCTGGGTAAACGCATGACCACCATTCAGGAGATTGCTGACATGGCGGTATTTCTGCTCTCCTCGCGGTCCAGCCATACCACAGGCCAGCTGATTCATGTGGATGGAGGGTACGTGCACCTGGACAGGGCGCTGATATAAATTAAAGTTTTACAAAATTCACGCCCACCCCCAGCATCTCCTCCGTCCTGGCCGGGCGGGCATCCGTAATAAACACCTGCCCGAAAGCACCTTCGCGGATCATCCCGATGAGGCGCTCTATGCGGCGGTCGTCCAGTTTATCAAAAATATCATCCAGGAGCAGGATGGGCTTCCGGCCCTTTTCGCGGTGGATGCTGTCGAACTGCGCCAGCTTCAGGGCCATAATGTAGCTCTTTCTCTGTCCCTGTGACCCGAACTTCTTCACCGGCATGCCGCTCATGAGAAATTCGTAGTCGTCCTTATGCACACCCAGAGTGGTGCGCTGGGCGGCCAGATCCCGGTCCGTATTGGCGTAAAAGCTGCGCTCGAAATCATCACGGGCAGCGTCGGAGACATAATTCAGGGTCACTTCCTCCCGGTCTTCGGACAGCGTGGAGTAATGGGCATTAAACAGCGGCGTAAACGCTTCTATGAACTGCTTCCGGGCCTCAAAGATCTTCTGACCCAGGCTGATGAGCTGCTCCGAATAGATTTTCAGCAGGTCCGGGTCAAAAAACTGCTGCTCGGCAAACTGCTTCAGCAGGCTGTTTCGCTGATCCAGGGCTTTGTTATACCGGAGGTAGGTTTGCAGGTAATCCGGGTAGAGCTGTGAGAGGATGCCGTCAAACAGCTTACGGCGGGTTTCGGCGCCGTCACGGATCAGGTCGGTGTCATTCGGCGCAATCAGCACCACCGGGTATTTCCCGATATGCTCCGAAAGTTTCTCATACACCTTGCGGTCAGCACTCACCGTCTTTTTCCCCTGCCGCTGCAGATGGCAGGCCACCACCTCGTCGTGATCCGTACGGAAAGACCCCTCTACCACGCAGAAATCCTCCTCAAACCGGATGCTGAGCTGGTCCTGGCTGTGGATGGAGCTTTTGGAAAGCGCCAGGAAATATACGGCATCCAGGAGGTTAGTCTTCCCGCTACCGTTCTTCCCCACAATACAATTCAATCCCTCCGAAAACGTAAAAAAGCGGTCTTCGTAGTTCCTGAAATGGTATAAGCGGAGATTTTGAAGGTACATGATGCGCAAAATTCGGAATTTAAACTGGTAACTTCAAGTCCCGGGCGCCGGCTTCCGCTTTTCAAAAATCTATGCGGTTTATTTTATTGAAATATAAGCACGAATCGCTATTTTTGTACCTCAAATATTTTAAGTGAACTACTTTTATGGCAGCAAAGAGCAAGGAAGCAGCAAAAGTTAAATATTCCAAAGAGCAATACATCTACTGGTACGACTCCATGGTACTTCAGCGCAAGTTTGAAGAAAAAGCAGGTCAGTTATACGGCCAGCAGAAAATCCGGGGTTTCTGCCACTTATATATCGGTCAGGAGGCCTGTTCTTCCGGCTCCGTATCTGCCCTGAAAAAAGGAGATAAATACATTACCGCCTACCGCGATCACGGCCATCCGCTGGCCCTGGGTACGGATCCTTCTAAAATTATGGCCGAACTTTACGGGAAAGTCACCGGTACAACGAAAGGAAAAGGCGGTTCCATGCACATCTTTGACAAAGAGGTGGGTTTTGTGGGCGGTCACGGCATTGTAGGGGCGCAGATCCCCCTGGGTGCCGGTCTCGGCTTTGCTGAAAAATATAAAGGAACGGATAACCTTTGCATCTGTTACTTCGGTGACGGGGCCATTCGCCAGGGAGCCTTCCACGAGGCCCTGAACATGGCCATGACCTGGAAGATCCCGGTTATCTTTGTGGTGGAAAATAACGGCTATGCCATGGGTACATCGGTAGCCCGTACCTCTAACGTAAGAGAGCTCTACACCCTGGGCGAGGCCTTCGATATCCCTTCGGAAGCCGTAGACGCCATGGATGTGGAGATCGTGCACGAGGCGGTTTCCCGGGCAGCAGAAAGAGCCCGGAAAGGAGAAGGGCCTACCTTCCTGGAATTTAAAACTTACCGTTACCGGGGCCACTCGATGTCGGATCCCCAGAAATACCGTACCAAGGAAGAAGTGGCCGAATGGAAGATGAGAGACCCGATCGAGCTGATCAAAGACCGGATCCTCACGGGTAAGATCGCTACCCAGGAAGAACTGGATGCCATAGATGAGCGGGTGAAAAAGCAGGTAGATGAGGCCGTGAAATTTGCGGAAGAATCCCCCTGGCCTAAGCCGGAAGAGGCTTTTGAAGATATTTATGTACAGGCGGATTATCCGTTTGTGAGAGAATAATACGGGAAGAGCCGGATCCGGAAAGGGTCCGGCTTTTTTTGTGTCTGCCGCTATGCAAAATATTGCCCTCTGCATACACAAAAATCTAAATATATTTCATAAATTTGCACTCCAAAATTTTGACAACCAATTAAAATGGCAAAAAAAGAGAAGTCAGGTATTGAAATCATAGAGAATTCCGAAGCGCTGAGGAAAGAAGTATTTAAAGTAGAAGGTTTTTTTGAAAGAAATCAAAAGGCCGTGCTGGGAGTAGTAGTAGTGATTCTTGCGCTGGTAGCCGGAGCTTTCGGATACAATTACTGGAACAAAGGCCAGGAGAAAGAGGCGCAGGTGGCTATGTTTGATGCCGTAAACTCCTTTGAAGCCGACTCTACCAGCCAGGCCCTCAAAGGGCAGGGAGGTAATGAAGGCCTGGAATCGGTAGCTGATAATTACAGCAGTACCAAAGGCGGTAACCTGGCCAATATGTACGCCGGTATCGCATTCATGAAAGAAGGTAAATTTAATGAGGCGATCGGCCGGCTGGAGAAATTTTCAGCCAATGACGACGTGCTGCAGCCCCGTGCCTACACCCTGATCGGTGACAGCTACCTGGAGCTGGGCAAAGCCGATGACGCCATCAAATACTATAAAAAAGCGGTAGACTATAAGCCAAATAAATTTGCTACACCCGGTTACATGATGAAGCTGGGTATTGCTTACCAGGAGGCGAAGAATAACAGCGAGGCGGTAAAAGTATATGCCTCTGTGATCGATAAATACCCTTCGGCCATTGAGTCGGTGCTGGCTAAGAAATATAAATCGAAGCTGGAAGCGGAACTTGGCGGAAACTAAGATTGAAATTAAGATAAAATCGAAGGGATAAGCCATGTGTTTATCCCTTTTTTATTCACCCATACCATGTCATCAGCGGATAAAAATTTAAGCGTTTTTTCTACCGGCCACCTGCCTGACGTATCGCAGAAGCGATTTGCCGTGCTGGTAGCCGAATGGAATGAAGAGATCACGGAAGCTCTGGCCGGCGGGGCTATAGCCACCTTGCTGAAATACGGTGTTTCCGAAGAAAACATCGTGAAAAAGTACGTTCCGGGTAGCTACGAGCTGAGCTTTGGCGCCCAGGTAATGGCCCAAAGGGAGGACATTGACGCTGTCATTGCCATTGGCTGCGTTATCCAGGGCGAAACCCGGCATAACGACTACATTAACAATGCCGTGGCCCAGGGCCTCACCCAGGTAGCCCTGAAATATAATAAGCCGGTAATCTTTGGGGTATTAACGCCCAATACCCACCAGCAGGCCCTGGACCGGGCCGGGGGCATTCACGGCAATAAAGGCGATGAGGCGGCTATCACCGCTATTAAAATGTTAGGTTTAAATTAAAAGAAATATGCAAGTTTGGAAGTTTGGCGGCACTTCGGTGGGTAAGCCGGAGCGCATGAAATCAATCAGGGACCTGGTAACCGCGGATCCCGGCCGTAAGCTGGTGGTGCTTTCCGCACTTTCCGGCAGCACCAATGCCCTCCTGGAGATCGGCGAAGCCCTGAAGGCAAAAGACCATACCCGGGCTAACGGCCTCATTGATGAGCTGAGGGCACATTATCATGCCTTTAATGAAGAGCTTTTTGAAACGCCCGAAGGGCTGGATCACGGCCGGCAGATCATCAGCTCGGAATTTAACGTTATAGCTAACCTGGCTACCTATCAGCCGTTTACTGCCAAGCAGGACAAAGAACTGGTGGCGGAAGGTGAAATCCTTTCCACCCAGTTGTTTACGGCGTATTTAATGGAGAGGGGCGATAGCGTTACGCTCATCCATGCCCTGGACTTTATGAAGATAGATGCAGATGCCGAACCGCTTTTTAACGAGATCGAAACCGACTTGAAATCGATCCTCGAAGGCCGGGAAAACTACCAGATCGTGGTTACCCAGGGCTTTATCTGCCGGAACCCCGAAGGGAACATCGATAACCTCAAACGGGGCGGCTCGGATTATACGGCTTCGCTCATCGGTGGGGCGCTTACGGCAGAGGAGATCCAGATCTGGACCGACATTGACGGCATGCATAATAATGACCCCCGGGTAGTAAAACGCACTTTCCCCGTGCGCTACCTGACCTTTGAAGAAGCGGCTGAACTGGCTTACTTCGGGGCCAAAATCCTTCACCCCAGCACCATTACCCCGGCTAAGCTGCGCGGAGTGCCGGTAAGGCTGAAAAATACCATGGAGCCGGAGGCACCGGGCACGCTCATCTCGGCCAATACCTCGGCAGGGGCAGAGATCACGGCCATAGCGGCGAAAGATAACATCACCGCCATCTACATTCACTCTACCCGTATGCTGAACGCCTACGGATTTGTGAAAAGGGTGTTTGATATCTTTGACAAATACAAAACACCGGTGGATATGATCACCACCTCCGAAGTTTCCGTGGCGGTGACCATTGATAATTCAGAGCACCTGGAGGCCATTACCGAAGAGCTCAGCCAGTTTGCTGACCTGGAAGAACATGACCGGAACCAGACCATCATCTGTGTGGTGGGCCAGTTCTTTGCGGATAAGTCAGGCGTGGCCTTTCGTATCCTGGAAGCCCTGCGCGATATCCCCGTGCGGATGATCTCCTACGGTGCTTCAGAGCATAACGTATCCATCCTGGTAGACACCAAAGACAAAAACCAGGCCCTGGAGATACTGAATGAGAACCTTTTCACTTTTGAAAACCAGTAATCATGTTACAATTAAACTATATCCGGGAAAATAAGGCGCAGGCCATTGCCGGCCTGGAAAAAAAGCATTTTAAAGATGCGTCTGTGGCCATTAACCAGGCCATTGATCTGGATAACCAGCGGAAAGAAGTGCAGGTGAGGCTGGATAACACCCTGGCGCAGGCCAATGGCCTGGCGCGGGAGATCGGCAGCCTGATGAAAGAAGGAAAGCGGGAAGAAGCTGAAAAGCTGAAATCGCAGACCGCTGAACTGAAAGAGCTGTCTAAAGAGCTGGAAACTACCCTGAAAAAGGTGGAAGAAACCCTCCAGGATGTCCTGGTGACTCTCCCTAACCTGCCGCATGAGTCGGTACCCGAAGGCAGAACGCCGGAAGAGAATGAAGAAGTGGAAAAGGGCGGTACCATCCCCGCCCTGGGCGAGGGAGCCCTGCCGCACTGGGAACTCATTAAGAAATACGACATCATCGACTTTGATCTGGGCAATAAGGTGACCGGCGCCGGCTTTCCTTTTTACAAAGGCAAGGGGGCCAAGATCCAACGGGCGCTGATTAACTTCTTCCTGAACGAGGCCGATAAGGCCGGCTACCTGGAAGTGCAGCCGCCGGTGGTGATCAATGCCGCCTCCGGTTTTGGTACCGGCCAGCTGCCGGATAAAGAAGGCCAGATGTATCACGCCACGGCAGATGACCTCTACCTGATCCCTACGGCTGAAGTGCCCATTACCAATATGTACCGTGACGTCATCCTTTCCGAGAACGACCTCCCCGTAAAACATGCCGGCTATACGCCCTGTTTCCGGAGAGAGGCCGGAAGCTGGGGGGCACACGTACGCGGACTGAACCGCCTGCACCAGTTTGACAAGGTGGAGATCGTGCAGATCACCACGCCGGAAAACTCCTACGCGGCCCTGGAAGAAATGCTGGGCCACGTGCGCGGCCTGCTGGAAAAGCTGAACCTGCCTTACCGGATCCTACGCCTGTGCGGGGGCGACATGAGCTTTACTTCCGCCCTTACGTATGACTTTGAGGTGTTTTCTGCCGCCCAGGAACGCTGGCTGGAAGTGAGCTCCGTCTCTAACTTTGAGACCTACCAGGCGAACCGCCTGAAGCTTCGCTATAAAACCGATGGCAAATCCCAGCTGCTGCATACCCTGAACGGCTCAGCCCTGGCCCTGCCCCGGATCCTGGCGGCCATCCTGGAAAATAACCAGACGCCGGAGGGAATTCTTATTCCGGAAGTATTACGGCCCTACTGCGGTTTTGAGATGATCGCGTAGGAATCTCTTGAAAATTGCTTAAAAGAATTACGATATTCGATGAATCCGGTCCGTTGTTGGCCGGATTTTTTTAGGAGCTACATACAGCCTTACTAATGGAAAATCCTAAAATCCTATTAATTTCTCAAGTACTTTTTATGGTGATATTTGTAGAAAACAAAGCAATCCCATCTTCGTTCTGAATCCTCCCTTCAATATTAATCTGTGTATAGGATTTAAACGATGATAATAATAAAATGAAACTTAAAACAGATGTTCTAAAATACATTTACTCTAATTCCAGAAGATTATTATCCAATTCTCCTCTCTTTAGATATTCAATCGTTTCCTCCCTATTATATAATTTTCCTTCGATAGTGAGATTAACTTTAGAGTTTGGGGGAATGAGATTTTCATAATACGCGAGTCTCAAATTTTTAAATTTGTCTCTTTCAACAATCTGAGTATCAGGTAGTTTTGGCGCCCTATTTTTTAACCTTTCTAACCCGTTTAGTATAAACTGGTAATCTCCATCGGCAGATTCTAGCTTAACTATCAGTCCAGGTAATCCGCTAAACTTGGATGGTCCGTCTGAGATTGGAACTTCAGGAGAAAACCAGGCCGTCCATTCTCGTCCTCCATATTTGCACTCTGCTTTAAGAGATTTAAGCCCAGCTATTGTTGCAGTATCACGACGAATGTGCCAAATATCCGGAAGCATCATTTCTTGCCTATATCCAGCAAATTGTTTTCTGCTAACCTCTTGACTTAGTGTCATATATTCTTTATTGTGAAATTTTTGGATAAAGTACTTGATAGATGAAATTCGATCCTTAGCTTTTTTAATTTGTGATCCTGTCAAATCGTCTATATCCGAAGCATCTAGTTTGAAAATATTTTCTAAATCACTATCAATAAAAATAGAAGTAGTATCTGTAATATACAACTTCATCAATGTTTCTGTAAGATTTGGGCGACTTTTGTACTTTTTAAAAGTCGTAATATAAGTAACAATAATATTGTCTCTTTCAAGAGAATCACTTAAACTATTAAGTTGAAATGATATTTGGAGAAGGATAGCAGTTATTAAGATTTTCATCGCAAAGATTGTTTTGCTAAAATGCTACTAATAAATATTTGAAATATAAAGTCGAGATTCGTAGAAATAAGCCCTATTTAGACTATGCTTATAATTAATTTTTAAAACAAGATAAGACTTGCTGTTAAATCAAATGCAAGTCCTATTTTATTTTAGAATTATTTAGGTAAAGATGCTAATGAGACACCAACTAGTTTAGATTGTCCTATGGAAAGCTCATTAAGGACAATAAGTAGAATTCAAAGATCCATTATCAATAAAATAGTCCCCACCATTACAAAAATTATTAGCATTATTCATTAAGGCAGTTACGGCATCATTTGGATCATCATAAAAAGAGGTCCAAACGTTGTCAGAACTTCCATCGCGACAATACACAGTACCAGTAGACCAATAACAGTATCTAACTGGTACAAAAGAAGGAATAAATACCTCATCGAAAGACAAGATGTTGTTAGAATCCTCTGCTGTTAGAAGTGTTTGATCAAGATTGCTACCGTCCTCTCCATTTGCAAATGAATTAAAGCTAAGGCAAATTAGAGATAATAAGAAGAGTGATTTTTTCATTTTTGGCAAAAATTGTAAGGTGAAATTACTCAATACAGAATTTAAGGTAGCTGTCTGAGCTTCTCCTACCATCAATTTTCGAAACAAACCATGAAAAAAGAATTCACATATCCAGGAAAAAATGGTATTTTTTTTAGAAGAGCAAAAAATATTACCAATGTAGAAATAGATTTTCTAGTTAAGTAAAGCCGTTCCTATACCTAAGCATGGGCTTCCATCATATTCTGTGTTTGACTAGTATTCTTTGATAAATTAGCTCTACCTTTTTACCAGCTTCTTCACCTCCTGGCGCTCATTCACCTGCAGGCGCACGTAATATACGCCGGGGAAGTACCCCCCGGCATGGACCATGAGCTTATGATAGCCGGAGGTATAGTTATTCCGGATGGGTACGTCTGTCAGGCAGCCCTGGTTATCAAATACCTGCATCAGAACATGGGCGCCGGGCTCCGGTACCGGGAATTCCACCGTAAAATAATGCTCACAGGGGTTGGGATACATGGAAAACAGCGCGTTTTGCGCGGGTTCATTGGCAGTGACCGTAGTACAGGCCTCGCCTTTGATGATGGATAGCTGCTGGAAATCTTTCAGCATCACCTGGTCCAGGTAGGAGGCGTCCATACAAAACCAGCGCTGAAGAACGGAGGCGTACACCGACCGGAAGTCGTACTGCATGGGCAGGTTATCCGAATTAACAGGGTTAGAAGGCAGTTCCGGACTTTTTCCCAGCACCTGGGGTATCACGGCGTCACCAAACACAAACATCGGGGCGGCCGTGCCGTGGTCCGTACCCAGGCTGGCGTTTGCCTTCACCCGCCGGCCAAACTCCGAATAGGTAAAACCCAGTACCTTTTTGGAAATTCCTAAAAACTTCAGGTCTTCCGTGAAAGCCCGGATGGCATTCGATACTTTTCCCAGCAGGGTGGCGTGGGTA
Source organism: Leadbetterella sp. (assembly GCA_019638185.1). Classification (GTDB taxonomy): domain Bacteria; phylum Bacteroidota; class Bacteroidia; order Cytophagales; family Spirosomataceae; genus Leadbetterella. The sequence goes on along the minus strand of JAHBUH010000011.1, from coordinate 94,578 downwards.
CCGGTGGTGATATCCGTAGTGACCTGGTTAGAGTGCGTATCAAAGCCCCCCAGGCTCACCATGTAGATCCGGGTTTTGAGGCCGCCCGCCACCAGTTGCGCCACTATTTTCAGTTGATCGGCCAGGGCATTACCGGCCGGATATTCGGCCTGCTGGCTTACCGCGGAGGCCGCCGCCCGGATGGAAGCGGCGTAGAGATTGGTACTGTCTGCCAGTTTCCGGAGAAAATCCAGTTCCTTCCCCGCCCAGGTATCCGGGGCCGGGCCTGTGTTTCCGGAGACCAGGTTATAGAAATTAGACGGGTTCGTAATGGCCACACCCATACTCTGTAAAGGGCCCTGCAGGGTGTTTGATACTACCGAGCCGATCTGGATGGCCAGCGGGTCTTTCACCTCGGGATCATTAGGATAATTAGGGTGCTGCCAGGCCAGGTAGCGTCCCATCCAGCCGGAATTGATGACCTCGGTGGCGTCAGAGGCGGTATTCCAGATGTCTGTAGCCCGGAAGTGGGAAAAATTGGGATTGGGATATCCCACCCCCTGGATCAGGGCGGCTTTCCCCTCCTGGAAAAGGGACTGGAGGCCCGTCATGGCCGGATGTAAGCCCACGGTATCGTTACCCAATATCTTCAGCAGCTTATTCTCGGGAATGGTTATGTTTCCCCGGGCCGTCATATATTTACTGTACTGATCCAGGGGAATGACCGTATTCAGGCCGTCATTTCCTCCGTTCAGCTGGATGATGACCAGGATATGTTCATCGTCTTCCCCCGTTACCCTGCCGAACGCCCGGAAGGGAAGCCCGTTAATCAGGGCCGGTAATAAAACCCCGGCCAGTGAATTTCGTACAAAATCTCTCCTCTTCATGACTACATTAATTGAAATTCGGGTAAGGATAAGAGATGCCTGTACAAGCTCCTGAGCTTATCCGTCACCATCTTTTGCGCTTCGGCATCAGCCGGATTAAGGATATACCGGTTCCAGAGGTCGGTCCAGTAATGATCGGAGGTTTGCCCGGAAAGCAGGATATCTGTTTTGATCTGTGTTTTTTGTTCTGCAGACAGGGCCACGCAGTACAGCAATTCCAGTGACTCCGTAATGAGCAGGTTTGGGTCTCCGGGATGGGCCAGCTGGCGTGCAAAAGCCGGGAAATCCACGCCGATTCGGGTTTGATTCCGGGTATACCCTTTGTTTAAGAGGGTATCTAAAAAGGAGTTTCGTTTGGGGTAGGTGTCAGAGGTGACCCAGTTCTGGTAAAAGCCGGGGGCCTGGTAAAAGGCCTTCCAGCCGGCCACGTCGGGCGGGTCACCTATGGCCTGCTGGGCGGAGTTACATACATTATATAGATCATTCAGCAGGTTATACAGCGGCACCAGGTGGGTGGTTTCCGGCGGAAATACCACATCAAACTCCCGCAGGGTTCCCACTACAATATCCAGGGGGCTTTTTATCTGGGCTCCGTAATACGTTTTGTCAAAGAAATACGCACTCTTAAACAGCGCCTGGAGCACTGGTTTTATCTCGTAGTTACTTTCACGAAAGAGGCGCGCCAGCGGCCCGATCACCTCTTTTTCCACCTGCTCGTTTATATCGTGGTGCACAAAGAAAACGCATAGCCGCCGGATGATAAACCGGCTCAGTTCTTCCGTGGAAAACAGCATTTCCAGCAGCTCATCCAGCTCTTTGGCGCCGGCATCACCGGTTTTCCCCTTGATCACGGTATTTTTATAGAAAGAAGAGAAGGTCTTATCGGCGGTATCGTGGCGCGATGCCACAAAATACCCGGCTATATCCGTTCTGCTGGCCCTGAAACCCGTAAGCACCCGGGCGGCGGCCTTTACGTCATCTTCCGTATAGCCCGAGCCGGGCCCTTTCCCTATACAGAACAGTTCCTGCAGTTCGCGGCCATAGTTTTCATCCGGCGCGGCTTTGGTATTTTTATCCCCGTTCAGGTAGATCAGCATGGCCGGATTCAGGGTCATCTCCTTCACAAACACCTTGAAATTACCCAGGGCATGTTTTCTCAGCAGTTCCACATAGCGGTAAGAATAGCGGGCATCCCCGGTCTCGCGGATCTCGGTCACAAAATGATTGTGCCAGAACACCATAAGCTTCTCCCGGATACTGCGCCCCTGCAGCAGGAGGCGCTGTATCCACCAGCGGCGGAGGCTGTTAGCCCGGTAGCCGTTCACCGTGCCGTCACCGTAGGCCGCATTTACCCACGTTTTACCGGCTTCTATCCCTTGAGGATCCGTGTATGTAGCGCTGTTGTAGTAATTCAGGGGCGGGGGAGTTTCACCCGCCGGCGCAGAGACCAGCTCGCTGATGATGCTGTCCAGCTCCTTTTTTTCAAAATAAGCTATATCCGCCGGAGTAGCCCCGTAAAGGGTACGTTTCAGCAGATGGACCAGGTCAGCTTTAGCCAGGCCGGCCGCATACGTTTTCAGAAGTGAAGATGTTGCCATGTTACTCATATCGGATTGGACTCCCCGGAGAACCGAAGGTTTATTCCGGCAGGACCATTTAAAAGTACTGGTAATTTATATATTTCCCTGGGGTACTTTTGCATTTTAAGGTAGATTTAATGGAGCGCCGGGGTTTAGCGCTTTCTTTCCCTTCGGGAATCTCTGATTTCTACCCGAATTTAGATTGATTCTAAAACAATAATGCGCTAGCTTTGAGGCTCTGTAACTAATTGGATTATTCTAAGTATTTTAGCTCTACTTTAAAACATTCATTATGTCCTGGTTAACCAAAACCCTTACAAGTTCTATCGGTAAAAAAGTACTGATGGCACTTACAGGTTTATTTTTGTGTACATTCCTTGTGGTACACCTTTCCGGTAACTTTCAGCTGTTTAAAAATGACGGCGGTTATGCTTTTAACACCTATGCTGTTTTTATGACCACGTTTCCCGTGATCAAGGTCATTTCCTACGGAAACTACTTCTTTATCCTGTTTCACGCTTTCTGGGGATTGTACATTACCTATAAAAATAAGCAGGCGAGACCCGTGGGCTATGCGGTGACTAAAAATCAGTCGTCGCCCTACAGCAGGAACATGGCCATTCTCGGCACCATCCTCCTGGTGTATATTGTGGTACACATGAGCGACTTCTGGTACAAATTCCATTACGAGCACCTGCCGTATGTACAGTACACCGAGCAGCTGAACACGGGCCAGATCACCCACGCCGCCATGGATGAGGGGTATACGCAGGACGTGAAGAAGCTGGAAACCTTTAATGAAGCCGCCGGTACGCGTATCGTAGTGGTGAAAGACCTTTACAAGGTGGTTTCTTACGCCTTCCAGAACATCGGCCTGGTGCTGTTTTATGTGCTGGCCATGTTTGCACTGGCTTTCCACCTGGTTCACGGTTTCCAGAGTGCCTTCCAGTCGCTGGGCCTGAGACATTCCAAATACACGCCCCTGATCAAAGGGATCAGCGTGTGGGTTTTCGGTATACTGATCCCCATAGGGTACGCAGCCATGCCGCTTTATTTTTATTTCTTTAAATAATCATTCGTTTCAGATATGACATCTTCAAAACTGGATGCAAAAGTACCTCAGGGACCGATAGGCGAGAAATGGACCAAATACAAGTCCACCATTTCCCTGGTTAACCCGGCTAACAAAAGAAACCTGGAGATCATTGTGGTGGGTACGGGACTTGCCGGCGCTTCTGCAGCCGCCTCACTGGCCGAAATGGGCTACCAGGTAAAAGCTTTCTGTTTTCAGGACTCTCCGCGCCGGGCTCACTCCATTGCGGCCCAGGGCGGGATTAACGCAGCCAAAAATTACCAGAATGACGGTGACTCGGTGTACCGTTTGTTTTACGATACGGTTAAAGGGGGCGACTACCGCTCCAGGGAAGCTAACGTGCACCGCCTGGCGGAGGTTTCGGCGAATATCATCGACCAGTGCGTGGCCCAAGGTGTGCCTTTTGCACGGGATTACGGCGGGATGCTGAAAAACCGGTCGTTCGGGGGTACACAGGTAAAAAGAACCTTTTATGCCGCCGGGCAAACCGGCCAGCAGCTGCTGCTGGGGGCTTACTCGGCCCTGGAGCGCCAGGTGGGCCTGGGTGCCGTAAAAATGTATTCGCGTCATGAAATGCTGGATGTGGTGATCATAGACGGCAAGGCCCGCGGGATTATTGCCCGTAACCTCACCACCGGTAAGCTGGAGCGTTATTTCGGCCATGCCGTGCTGCTGTGTTCGGGCGGGTACGGAAACGTATTTTACCTCTCTACCAATGCCATGGGCAGTAACGTGACCGCTGCCTGGAAAGCCCACAAAAGAGGCGCATACTTCGGTAATCCCTGCTTTACGCAGATTCACCCTACCTGTATCCCGGTGTCAGGTGACCACCAGTCCAAGCTGACGCTGATGTCGGAATCGCTGCGGAACGACGGCCGGATCTGGGTACCCAAGAAAAAAGACGAAACCCGGGCCGCAAATGATATCCCGGAAGAAGAACGTGACTATTACCTGGAAAGAAGATACCCGGCTTTCGGTAACCTGGTGCCCCGGGATATTGCTTCCCGGGCGGCTAAGGAGCGGTGTGACGCCGGCTACGGAGTAGGACTGACCAAACAGGCGGTTTACCTGGATTTCCGGTTTAACCTCATCAATAAATACGGAAGGGCGGAAGCTTCCCGCCTGAACATTGAAAACCCCGACCTGGACACCCTGGTAAGACTGGGTAAGGAAGTGGTGAAGGAAGAATACGGTAACCTGTTTGATATGTACAAGCAGATCACCGGTGAAGATCCTTACGAAGTACCCATGAAGATTTACCCTGCCGTGCATTATACCATGGGCGGGCTGTGGGTAGATTATAACCTGATGACCACCGTGCCCGGCATGTACGCGCTGGGTGAGGCTAACTTCTCGGATCACGGAGCTAACCGCCTTGGCGCTTCAGCGCTGATGCAGGGGCTTTCAGACGGGTATTTTGTGATCCCCATCACCATTGGGGCCTATCTTTCCAGCGAAATCCGGACCAAAGCCATTCCTACGGACCATGAGGCCTTTGTGGCGGTGGAAAAGCAGGTAAAAGAGCGCCTGGAGACGCTGAAAAACATTAAGGGAACCCAGAGCCCGGAATCGTTCCATAAGCGCCTGGGCCACATCATGTGGGAAAAATGCGGTATGGCCCGGAATGAGAAAGGCCTGACCGAAGCCATCGGTGAGATCCGGGAGCTCCGCAAAGAATTCTGGAAAGACCTGCGGGTGACCGGGGATATCGATGAATTTAACCCGGAACTGGATAAGGCCGGACGCGTAGCTGACTTCCTGGAGCTGGGTGAGCTCATGTGCATTGACGCCCTGGAGCGGAGGGAGTCGTGCGGCGGACACTTCCGGGAGGAATACCAGGAAGACGGCGGCGAGGCGAAACGGGATGATGAAAACTTCATGTTTGTTTCGGCATGGGAGTATAATAAAGAAAGCGACTGGACCCTCCATAAGGAAGTTCTCGAATACGAAAACATCAAGATAGCCCAGCGTAATTATAAATAATCTAAACTATCGTAGTATAATGAGTAACGAGAATATGACAATACATCTGAAGGTTTGGAAACAAAAAAATACCGGATCTAAAGGGCACCTGGAAGACTACACCGTAAACAATGTGTCGCCGGATATGTCTTTCCTGGAGATGTTTGACGTGCTGAATGAGGAGCTGATCCATGAAAATAAAGAACCTATAGCCTTTGACCACGACTGCCGCGAGGGAATCTGTGGGATGTGCTCAATGTATATTAATGGCCGCCCGCACGGCCCGCTGGAAGGTGTAACCACCTGCCAGCTTCACATGCGGAGCTTTAAAGACGGGGATACCATTGTGGTGGAGCCCTGGCGTGCTGCTGCTTTCCCGGTGATCAAAGACCTGGTGGTAGACCGTACGGCTTTTGACCGGATCATTGCTTCCGGCGGGTACGTTTCGATAAATACGGGTAACGCCCAGGATGCCAATAACCTGCCCATAGGAAAAGAAAGGGCTGACCTGGCCTTTGCCGCCGCCGCGTGCATTGGCTGCGGGGCCTGTGTGGCTGCCTGTAAAAATGCTTCGGCCATGCTGTTTGTATCGGCTAAAGTGTCCCAGCTGGCGCTGCTGCCACAGGGAGAACCGGAAAGACAAAGCCGCGCCCTCAGTATGGTGGCCCAGATGGATGCCGAAGGTTTTGGTTCATGTACCAATACCGGCGCCTGCTCCGCCGAGTGCCCCAAAGAGATCTCACTGGATAACATTGCCCGCCTGAACAGGGAGTTTCTGGGCGCCAGTTTATCAAAACCCGAATAATTTGCTTATTTTTGTGGAACCTAAAAAAACACCCGTTCGTAAAATGGGTGTTTTTTGGTTTTGTGAATTATATTAAAAGAAACCGCGTTACGTTTCTTGTAGCGTATATTTAAATGATATGAATGGATTAATTATGGCGGCCCAGCTTTTGCTGGCGCTGACTATTCTGGTAGGTCTTCACGAGTTCGGACATTTCCTTTTTGCAAGGATCTTTAAGATCAGGGTCAATAAATTTTACATTTTTTTCGATTTCCTTTTCCCGCTTCCCAATGTGCTTAATTTTTCACTCTGGAAAAAGAAAGTAGGGGATACCGAATATGGCCTGGGCTGGTTTCCGCTGGGCGGCTATGTGGATATAGCCGGTATGGTAGATGAAACCAAAGACGCCTCCCAGCTTTCAGCAGAAGCCCAGCCCTGGGAATTCCGCTCCAAGCCGGCCTGGCAGCGGCTTTTTGTGATGCTGGGCGGGATCATCGTGAATGTGATCCTGGGGATGATGATCTACTCCGGGGTGAAATACGTGTGGGGAGATACGGACTATGCTAAAACCGAGCTGAACAAGGCGGGCATTTACGCCTACCCGATGGCCGAAAAAATAGGGCTGAGAACCGGTGATAAGATCATTAAAATAAACGGCCGTGATTATAAGAACTACAGCGATATCACCGCGGCCATTGTCAATGAAAACACCACGTTCACGGTTCAGCGCGACTCCCAGACCCTGGATATTTTTGTGCCTAACGAGCTCATCAATGACGTGGCAAAGAAAAAGATGTTTATCACGCCTCTCTTTGAATTTGATATATATGCGGTGAGCAAGGGCAGTCCGGCGGAGAAGTCCGGCCTACGGGTAGGTGACCGGATCGTGAGCCTGAACGGCGAGCCGGTGAAATACTACCAGCTGTTTACCCCGAAGCTGAAAGCCAATGCCGGGAAAAAAGTGGAGCTGGGCATCCTTCGTAACGGAACCCCGCTGACCATTAATCCTACGGTGAATGCGGACTCCACCATAGGTTTTACCATGAACCCGCTCTTAAACGTTACACAGTCGAAGTTCACGCTGGGCGAGGCCATCCTGGCCGGCTCATCGGAAGCCCTGAATATTATTCCCCAGCAGATTAACGGCTTTGCCCGGATCTTTAAGGGACATATCTCCCCTCAGAATGCCCTCACCGGCCCTGTGGGACTGGCCCAGATGTTTTCACCGGCCTGGGACTGGGAGAAATTCTGGATACTGACGGGTATGCTTTCCATGGCGCTGGCTTTTATGAATGCGCTGCCTATCCCGGCTCTTGATGGTGGCCACGTGATCATGCTCCTGTACGAGATGATTGCAGGAAAGGCGCCGTCAGAAAAATTCATGGAAAGGACCCAGCAGATCGGTACATTCATCCTGCTGGCCCTGATGATCTATGTGCTTTTTAATGACACCATAAAGTTATTCTGATTTATGGTAAGAACAATTTCCGGTGGTATGCTTGCATACCCTGGTATTATACTTAGTTTTGGGGAATATTACCATGATGAAGAAAGACAAAACACTGGATTTTCATATTAAATGGGTGTGGCACGCCATCTCTCGGATGTACAATATTTATGCGGCAGCAGAAGATATGACTATGTCTATAGGCTATGTGCTGCTGAATATTGATATCGAAAAAGGTACGCCAGCCACTAAAATCGGCCCGCAGATCGGCATGGAGGCCCGCAGCCTGACCCGCATGCTGAAGTCGCTGGAAGAAAAAGGCTGGATCTACCGGGAAACCGATCCGAACGATAAACGGTTTGTAAACGTTTTTTTGACGGATATTGGAAAAGAAAAGCGTAATTTTGCCCGTGCAGGAGTATTGGAGTTCAATGACCGGGTTATGAAGACCGTTACCAAAGAAGAGCTGGATACTTTCCTCAGCGTAATTGAAAAAATAAATACCATCATCGATTCAGAAACACATGAGCCGATCTCCGCTACAAACTTTCAATAAGCCGTTCCGGGCTTTTATCGCAGGTTTTATCCTGCTTATTTCGGGTACGGCGTCTGCCCAGAGCGTAGTTTATTATCCTTTTAATTCCGTGTTGGGAATAAGCTCTAACCCCAATAATTTTTTTTGGGCTGATTTCCGGCTCTTTACCAATTCGTACTTTACCTCGGTCACGGGAGAGATTTCCCCGCAGTTTACCGTGTACAGCACGCAGCGGGCCGAGTACTATACCGGGGCGGGTGTTAAGCTGAACTTCTACAATATGTTTAACAATTATAACCCGGTAGAAGGTTATTTCATGAATGCCGGCGTTAAAGTACGGCCTTTTGATAAATTTAAGAAACTGCATATTGCGTTTGAGATCTCACCCTATGCGGTAAGAAGTATGGACGCCGGCCTTTTCAGAACCATGCTGGGCATAGGGTATAACTTTAACCAGTGGAAATGAAAGTAAGACCGGGTGCCTGTATAATTCGTGACCAGCGGCTCCTTACCTTAAAATACACCTATCCCGGCGGAGTGATCTATTCCCTGCCGGGCGGTAACCTGGAGTTCGGAGAAGAGCTCCACTCGGCCCTTAACCGGGAACTGGAAGAGGAACTGGGCATATCCTGCCCGCCGGGTGATATCCTCCACATAGCCGAAGTTCTGTACCAGGGAGAAAATACCATCCATTTTATTTTCAAATGCGGGGATATCAGCTGCGAGCCCCGAATCAATCCCGCCGAAACCAAAGCCGAAGAAGTAGCCTGGCTCCCGCTTAAGGAGCTGGACCACTATACGCTCTATCCCCAGGTGGGTAAATTCCTGACAGATGAAACTGCGCCGGTGTTTCTGGGGGTGATTGAGCAGCCGCGGTATTAAGTTCTTTCAGGTAGAGATTAGAAAGACCGGAGGATTATGACCGGACACGTTTATTTTGAAACAGGATCTGCCTGATTTTTTCCCGGCAAAATAAAAACTGCCCCCCGTTTGGGAGGCAGCTTATTCATTTGACTTTGTTTTAATCCCTGCTCCGGCTTCCCCTCGAAGAAGAGCTTCGGGCGGAAGAGCTGCCTTCGGAACGCGAGGAGCGGTCAGAAGGCGATACGCCGGAGCTTCTGGAGCTGCCTCTGCTTTCTACGGAGCCCGAGGGCCGGTCGGCAGAACCTGACCGGCTGCCGGAACGCTCTACGCTGCTGCCAGGGGAGGTGCGGCCGGAGGAACGGCTTTCCATGCCTGACTCTCTGCGGGGCGCCTCTACGCGGGGCGATTCCATCCGGGGCGATTCCACGCGGGGCGCCTCCATCCGGGAGGATTCAAGCCGGCCTGACTCCATGCTCCGGTTAGGCGCAGAGGAGCGGGATGATTCCATTTCCCTGCCTGAGGCGGCACCCCTTTCGGGAGTGTTAGCCCGCGAAGATTCCATTCTCCTTTCATAAGAACCGTACCTGTCGGAGTTAGTCGAGCGTGACGATCTCCCTGAGGTGGATTCCCTGTCGGGGTTCATGGAACGGGATGACTCCACTCTGCGGGCCGGATAATCCCGGTTACCGGCGCTGCTCCTGGAGGGTACAGCGATCCTTTCGGGGCGGTTACCCCAGTGGGTGGAGTAATTGTTCCGGTGGGTATAGTACACGTGCTTTACCGGGTAGTAGTTTCGGGGTGCGTAACCCAGACGAATGGTTCCGTAACCTCTTCTGTCAAAACGGTAGAAGTCATAAGAGGGTCCGAAATACCAGTGCAGGGGGCCGGTGAGCACCATGCCGGTATAACCGTAGTATCTCCTGTCCCAGTCAGACAGCTCCAGGCCGATGGCCCGGTTCAGGTCTACCACGTCCATCCAGATCTCATCCTGTTCCCAAGTGCTGTAGTAGCCGTCCGATTGGAAGGCCCATTCTTTACGTTCTATATCTTCCAGGCGTCTGTAGAGCCGGTTAGCCTCGCGGTTAGTGAGGTATCCTGAACGGACACCATCCGAGATCCTGACCCGTACGTCCCAGCGCCAGTCGAAGTCTTCCTCATAGAAGTACCTGTCCGGTCCGTCCATGTACTGCGCTTTCACCGAAAGGGCAGCGAAGAATATGATCACAAAGGCTATCCACTTTTTCATTGCCGTAATTGTTTAGGTTTTGTATCTTAGATGGAGAATAGGCCAAAAGGTTTTGCTAACAAAGTGTTAATAGCGTAGTTTTGGCGTAATAACAGCAGATTATGATATTTTCAAAGCAGGTAGCGGTGATCGGGGGCGGAAGCTGGGCCACCGCCCTTATTAAAATATTGACGGAAAATAACGTCAAAGTGAAGTGGTGGATGCGGGATACGGATGCAGTGGCGCATATCCGGAAATACCACCATAATCTGCATTACCTCAGCAGTGTGGAGCTTCACCCTTCCAAGGTAAAACCTTATACTAACCTGAAAGACGCATTAAAGGGCGTGGAGTGGGTGATCCTGGCGGTGCCTTCGGCTTTTATTGAAGAGGCGCTGAAAGACGCTGACCCGGCCTGGTTTAGCGGGAAGAAGGTGATCTCCGGCGTGAAGGGGATCGTTTCCAGCACCAGCCAACTGGTGACCGACTGGTTTTCGGAGAATTTCGGGGTTTTACCGGAAAATATCGGGGCCATTGCCGGGCCCTGCCATGCCGAGGAGATCGCGCTGGAGAAGTACTCTTACATTACTATCGCGTCTTCGGGCACGGAAACGGCGGAGCATTTTGCCCGCCTGCTGGCCTGCCGTTTTGTGAAGACGTCTTTTCTGACGGATCTCCACGGGGTGGAGTACGCCGCGGTGATGAAGAATATTGTGGCCATGTCATGCGGGATAGCCCATGGCGTAGGAGCGGGTGATAACTTCCAGGCGGTGATGGTGTCTAATGCCATCATCGAGATCCAGCGCTTCCTGGATACGGTGAGCCCCCTGCAGAGAAACGTAAACGTATCCGCCTACCTGGGTGACCTCCTGGTGACGTGCTACAGCCAGTTCAGCCGTAACCGTACCTTCGGCAATATGATAGGCCGGGGCTATTCCGTAAAAGCGGCTCAGATAGAGTTAAAGATGATAGCGGAAGGCTATTATGCCACGGAGTGTATTGAACGCATTAACCAGGCCCACAGGGTAGACCTGCCTATTGTGAAGTTTGCCTATGACGTGCTGTATAAAAATGAAAAACCCCTTAAGGCTTTTGAGGCGCTTAAGGGGAAGTTTGTTTAGTTAATCAGGTTCTGACTCGCCAGGTTATCGTACAGGTCTTTCAGCTTCACCTTATCGGGTGTCCGGGCTTCCACCTCGTTATCGTCCAGTAAAGTGGCCTGCAGGCGCTGGTAGGAGGGGTTCTCCCGGATGATGTCGTAATCCGGTACTTCTTTCACAAACTCCTCGTACAGGTGTATCAGCTTACTGTCAGCGGCGAAGAGCGAGGTCTGGTTCGGAGCCACCGGTTTGGGGGCTTTGTGGGGCTTGGGGGTACCCGGGATGAGGGTATCCAGGCCGCCGCCCACCTGCGCTTTTGGCGGAACAGTCACCGGCGGTGCCGGGGTATTGGTATCAAATTTCGCTGCTACGATGGTCACCCGGATCTTGTCTTTCAGGCTGCGGTCTATGGCGTAACCGTTTTTGAAGATCTGGGCCTGGGATTTGATCTGGGTTTCCACGAAATCCATGATCTTGGTCTGGTCAGACATTTTGATCTCATATTCTTCCAGCTCGTCCGAATAGGCTATGGAGACCAGGATACGCTTAGCCCCGCGGATATTATTATTTTCCAGCAGGGGGGAACTCAGGGCTTCCTCAATGGCCTGGAAGGCTCTTTCCGGACCGGAGGCTTCCGCGGTGCCCATAACGGCGTGGCCGGCCTCGCCTAATACGGTCTTCACATCAGCAAAGTCCAGGTTAATAATGCCCGGCAGGGTGATCAGTTCGGCAATGCTCCTTACCCCGCCCGCCAGCACGTCATCGGCCTTCTTGTAGGCCGATCCTATTTTCATGTCGGCATACATACTGGCCAGCCGGTCATTTTTGATGACCAGTACCGTATCACAGAATTGTTTCAGCTTTTCAATGCCTATCTGGGCTTGTGTCAGTTTATCCGTGCCTTCGTGCCGGAAGGGGTCAGTGACCACACCGATGGTCAGAAGCTCTAACTCACGAGCTATACGGGCTATTTCGGGGGCTGCACCCGTACCGGTACCTCCACCCATCCCTGCGGTAATAAAAACCATTTTAGTGGAGCCTTTCATGATCTCCCGGATGGCTTCTTCACTTTCCAGGGCAGCTAAACGGCCCACTTCCGGGTCGGTTCCTGCGCCCAGACCTCCCGAAATCTTCGGCCCTAGCTGGATTTTCACTATATCCTCCGGGAACTGGTTCAGTACCTGCAAATCGGTATTGCAGGCCACGAAGTCCACATCGCGCATGCCCTGGTTATACATGGTTAGCATGGCGTTGCCTCCCGCACCGCCCACGCCGATGACCTTGATAATTTTATCCAGGCCTGACTTCAGCTCTATCTCGTAGTTAGGTTCGAATATCATTTTACATTTTGCACGTTATATACATCATTCAGATCATTGGTAGGTTTCCCGAATATGCTTCCCAGGCCGCCCAGCCAGCCCCCTTTCTTTTCTTTTTCGGGAGCTGGGGTGTCTTTTTCGGGTTGGGGATACATGTTCTCAATAGGCCGCGGCGTAAGGATGCGGTTATTATCTACCCGCCGGTCAAAGGGAAACGCCGGTGCCGTGACCAGGCCCAGCAGGGTAGAGTACCGGGGGCTCCGTAAGTGTTCAAAACCGGTGAAATCAATGGCGGAATTGAAGAGGGTAGGGCGTAAGATCACGCCTTTACAGACTTCCGAGAAGATGCCGGAAATGTTTCCGTAGAGTGCCGTGCCGCCGGTCAGGATGATACCGTTCCTGAGGTGGGCTTTGTAACCTGAGCGGGTGAGCTCGGCGCTGACCAGCGCGGCGATCTCCCGCAGTCTCATTTCAGCCACGATCATGGCGTTTTTGAGGTAAACTTCTTTTGCCGGCATCCCGAATTTGCGCTCGATCACGATGACGGGCGATTCTTCGGTAAGGGCTATGCTGCCGCACACTTTCTTCAGGAGCTCCGCTTCCTGGAAGGTAATGCCGAAGGCCTTTTCCAGGTCAGAGTTAATGCTGTTTCCGGCAATGGGGATCACGGCCTGGTAGCGCAGGCTGTTTCCGTGGTATACGCACACCTGGGTCATTTCGGCGCCGATATTGACAATAGCCACGCCTTCGCGCTTGGTTTCCGGCTCTTCCGAAGAATTGTTCAGCAGGGCACAGCTGTCGGCTATGACATTCAGGATCACATTTTCCACATTGAGGAAGCCGGAGGTGGTTCCTTTAGCCGGAACCTGGTTTACGCATTCCAGGAGGTAATGGAGGCTGTCGGATTTCGTAGTGATGAAGTTAAAATCACCGCTCAGCATGTTTCCGATTTTTCCTACCACCGGACCGGACGCTTTTTCATCGCCCACGTAGAAGTCTTTGGGCAGGCTGTGAATGACCGTATGACCTGCCGGCACCCGGAAGGAGCGGTTAGCGTCATCGGTAAGCCGGTTCACGTCTTCCTGCTGGATCCGGTTCATGCTGCCGGAAGTGACCACTTTTGTGCTTTTGGAGTGGCTGCTCACAGACAGGTTAGCGATGTTTATGTTCACCGTATTCAGCTGAAATTCATAGTCCGATCTTTCAAATTCTCCGGCCAGCTCATCCAGCACTTCGCCGATGAACTCGCTGGTGATCTGGGCATTCTCCACATTTCCGAATCTCAGTACCTCGTCAGTGGGTGAGATCTGACGCTCACTGAAGCCGATTACTTTGATCTTCCTTTGCTGCTGGAGCCCCACCACAGCCGCAATTTTCGAACTTCCTATTTCAAGCCCTATGAAACCCTTGCCTTCCTCCATAGTGATGTTGTTTAGATGGAATATTTATTGTAAACTTACTTAAAATTAATTACTTACACACAATCTGCCCGTCATATTTTACGCTGACGTATTTAAAGTTGCTCCATGGGTCCTGTGGAAGTATCTTTTTATAGAAGACCATGAGCTTTTCCAGGCGGGCCTGAACCTTCTCCGGCTTGCCGAATTCAATGATATTTTCGCCCAGCAGAGGCTCCATCAGGATCTCTTTGTGGCGGTCTATGTCCATCCGTGTGATCTGGGCTTTCCAGAATTCATCGGCGGTGATGGTATTGATCATATCTAGGAGGTCCTTGTTTTTCGGGGATTCCAGTCCCTTCTTATCCCGGAAGAACTCGCCGCTCAGAAGCAGCACTGTGGGGGTGAAGTTTTTGGAAACCGGGAAAAAGTGTCCCTTTTCATCCATGTAGCGGTCCGGGAAACGGCTGTTAGCCAGGATACGCGCTACCGGCTTATAGACTTCCACATCCAGAATCAGGTTCCCTTTCAGGTCCAGGTATGCCTGGCAATCCCGGATGATCCCGCTGTTTTCCACCCGTTTTTCCAGTTTTTTGAGGTCTATAGACTCTAGGGTCTTGCCTACCAGCGGATCGCTCCCCTGCCGGGTGACCCATTTCTCCACGTCGTCTTTTTTCACCAGCAGCTGGCGGTCATCGTCTTCTATCCGGACAATCACCTTTTCGCAGCGCCGCACCGCATCGCTTTTCGCCGAGGAGAAGATCAGGAAAAGGGCCAGCGCGGCCAGTCCCAAACCTCCCACGGTATTAAACACCGTTTTGACGTTCAGCTTTTTCATAACGCATCCAGGTATTCGTTTGGTTTATCCATGGTTTTGAACCGGTCGGCCGTTTTCGGCTCCAGGTCGGTCTGGCACCATTCTTTCAGAATCTTCACGTCCTCATTCCAGCCGGTTCCGTCCCAGAATTCCAGGCCTTTGTGGTCCCGGATCTTGTAGAGGGCGGCCGGCTTGTAGGCAGTACCCAGGTAGGCATGGCGGCGGCCGTTTTCTTTGGCCCAGCGGATCACTTTCCACATCATCCATTTCCCGAGCGAGTGGGTCCGCATGTATTCGGTATCAAAGAACGCAAACCAGTAGTGTACCATGTCTTCATTGACCGCGGCCAGCAC
Source organism: Leadbetterella sp. (assembly GCA_019638185.1). Taxonomy (GTDB): domain Bacteria; phylum Bacteroidota; class Bacteroidia; order Cytophagales; family Spirosomataceae; genus Leadbetterella. The sequence continues at coordinate 79,236 of JAHBUH010000011.1, read as the reverse complement.
GTAACCCATGACCCTGTCGGCCTTGCGGAACTCGAACAGGTGAGTGCCGGTTTCCTGGGCCAGGATGTAGTTCCAGCGCTCCATGCTCATGTTATCTTCACCGATCCGCTCGTTTATGTACCCTTCACAGAAGGCCATAAACTCGGGGTTACGGGTGTCAAACTCCTGCTTGGGGATCAGGTTCATGGTGATCTCCAGCGGCTCCACCAGGCGGTTTACGCGGCGGTTTTCGGAGGTATCGTCAAATTTCTCCAGGTTTACCCTCAGGCTCCGCCCGAAATAGTAGACTTCCCGGTTCAGGCCCAGGTGCCCGGTGTAGGGCAGGAAGCCCCGGTTATACAGCTCGCTCAGCTCATCCTGTGACTCTTTCAGGGCGTAGAGGGCGTAGTTAAAGGTATAAGTGGTATAGTCTACCGTGTTTTCCGATAAAAATATTTTCATTTCTCCGTCAGTTTAAGGATTTCTTTGACAATGTCTTCTGCCGCTTTAGGCCGGGCAAAGGCCCGTATGGCGTTTTCCATGGCTGCGATCCGGCCCGGATCTGCGGCCAGGGCGGTCACCGCCGGGATGAGCGCTTCATTCACCTGAACGTCAGGAATAAGGATGGCGGCTTCCTGCCGGCTGAGGCTTTCGGCGTTTTTGGTTTGGTGATCTTCCGCGGCATAGGGAAAAGGAACCAGGATGGCCGCTTTTCCTACCAGCGAAAGCTCAGACACGGCCAGGGCGCCCGCGCGGGAGACCACGAGGTCAGCGGCGGCGTAGGCTTTGTCCATCTCATAGATAAAATCAGATACAAATACCCCTTTTTTGTCTTTGACAAGCTCTCGGGCTTCCCCGATGAAGCTTTTGCCGGTTTGCCAGATGAGCTGGAGGCCGGAGGAAAGAAGGGTGTCTAAACCCGTGGCTATGGCCCGGTTAATGCTGAGTGCGCCCAGGCTGCCGCCAATGATCAGCAGGGCGGGCCGGGTGGCGTCCAGCCCGAAGTGGGCTTTGGCGTCTTCGCGGCTGACCCCGGAAAGCAGCATGTCATTCCGCACCGGGTTACCGGTAAACACGATCTTGTCCCGGTCAAAGAACTGGTCCATATCCGGGTAGGCCACGCAGACTTTGGAGGCCTTGCGGGCCAGGATCTTGTTTGTCACGCCGGCGTAGGAGTTCTGCTCCTGGATGAGCGTTTTCACGCCCAGGAAGCTGGCGATGCGCAGGGTAGGGCCGCTGGCAAAGCCCCCCACACCCACGGCGATATCCGGCTGAAAGGATTTCACCACCCGGTAGCCTTTCAGCATACTGCCGATGAGCTTAAAGGGGAAAGTGAGGTTAGCCAGGAGGTTAGAGCGGTTAAAGCCGGCCACGGGCAGCCCCACAATGGTGTAGCCTTCGCGGGGCACTTTTTCCATTTCCATTTTCCCGAGCGCCCCTACAAAGAGGATACCGGCGTCCGGGCGCTGCCGTTTCAGCTCATTGGCAATGGCCACTGCCGGGTAGATGTGTCCGCCGGTTCCGCCTCCGGATATGATGACTTTCATGCGCTCTGGGGTTTGGAATATTTACTGACACTTAATACGATACCGATGGCAATGAAGGAGAACAGGGCGGAAGTACCGCCCCGGCTGATCAGCGGGAGGGTCTGCCCGGTCACGGGGCCCAGGCCTACGTTAATGGCCATGTGCGCAAATGCCTGGAAAACCAGGAGCAGGGTCAGGCCCACGCAGAGGAGGCCGCCGAACGCCCGCTCGGTGTAGTCGATGTTCGAGATGCCGCGCGCCAGTAGCCACAGGTACAGCGCCAGCACCACCATACCGCCTATAAGGCCGTATTCTTCAATGACGATGGAATAGATGTAGTCGGAATAGGCTTCGGGCAGCACATTTTTCTGGCTGCTGTTTCCGGGGCCCACGCCCACCAGGCCGCCTTTGGCGATGGCCACGTGGGCAAAGTTTTTCTGGCTGCTTTTTCCGCCCAGGTAGCCCCCTACGTAGCCGTCCCGGTCCAGGTCCCGGTTAATAAAGGCTTCGGTCCGGTCTATCACGGTAGAGACCCGGCCTATTTCTTTACCGGTGGTGACCTTGATCAGGTAGCCGGTGAGCAGGGCAAAGGAAACCACCCCTAAAATAACGAAGGTGAGCGCGCGCAGGTAGCGCCGGGGTACCTTGCCTATCCACATGATGGTAAAGCAGGTAAAGCCCAGGATGATGGCGGAGGAGAAGCTGGAAAGCGAGATGAGGAAAACAATGAGCCCGCACCAGGCAATGATCTCCAGCAGGTCTTTGCGTTTGTATTCAATATGGATCTTACTGGCCAGCATGGCGGCCAGGTTCACGATCAGTACCAGCTTTACAAAGTCAGCGGTCTGGAACGAAAGCCCCATGACGGTGATCCACCGCCGCGCATGACCGATGCTCACCCCGAACATGAGGGTGTAGAGCAGGAGAAACGGGGAAACGTAGAGCAGTATCTTGGCGATGTGCGCATAACGCGAAATATCTATTTTATGCACGAAGTAAGTGACCACTATGCCGATCACCAGGAAGAGTACGTGTCTCAGGATGACGGCTTCCGTATTGCCGCCGGCCTGACGGTAAGCAAGGCTGCTGATGCTACTGTAGACCGTGACCACGCTGATCAGCGAGAGCAGGCCTAAAATCCACCAGATCTGCTTGTCACCCTGCAGATGGTTTTTTAGTTTTTCAGTCATAGATACGGATCGTTTAGGAAAGCTGCAATCAGCCCGTATGATTGCTGAACAAATTTATAATTTTTGGAGGCAGATAAAAAACAAACCGGGAATTAATATTTGCTTCCAAAATAAGAAAAGGGGAAAATCGTCCGACTTTCCCCGTTTTTAGCTGTCAGCTGTTCGCCAATACCTACTTTTTCAGTGCATCCCGGATCTCGGTCAGCAGCTCTACTTCCGTAGGGCCGGCAGGAGCTTCCGGAGCGGCAGGTTTTCTCACGCGGTTATAAGCTCTTACAATGAGGAAGAGCACGAAGCCCACCACCAGCAGGTTAATGATGGTGTTTATCCATGCACCGTAACGGATGGCATTTTCCGGAATGGCCACGCCATCAGCGCCTACCGAAGCCGGAGTCAGTACATACTTAAAATTAGAGAAGTCGGCACCCCCCGAAAAATAGCCCACGATGGGCATGGCGATGTCTTCCACAAAACCGTTCACTACTCCGCCGGTGGCGGCACCCAGGATCACAGCAATGGCAAGGTCGATGACGTTGCCGGTCATAATAAATGCTTTAAATTCCTTTAACATAGTTTTCAAAAATTAAGGTTAAAAAGAAGCCAGGAAGCCTATTCCGAAACCACTGGCGCTTTGCCAGCTGGACCGCACAGGGTCAATAGGCTTCGGAGTAGAGTTATTAAAAGCTTTATGATCAAATACGTCTTTGTCCAGGATACCGATGTAGGTGAAGTTTACATTCAGGTATTTGTTTATCTTAGCCGTGGCCAGGAGGTCTAAGCGGTGATCCAGGGGCTTGTTTTTATTTCCTTCGGTATCTTTCCACGCTTTGAAGAAGTTATACCGGAAGCCCAGGTTCACGTTTTTCATCACTTCTTTGTTAAAGCCCAGGGTCAGCTGGGAACCGAATTCCGAGAGTGATTTCTTCCCTTCACCCACGTTTACCCCGTAGGCATAGCCGGTTTCGGTATCGTAGACCACGTTTTTGTGACTCACAAAAGTCCATTTATTAGCCAGGGGCGCCAGTTTTACGGTGAAGTAATCTACCGGACGGTACTCAATACCCGTAGAGACGGTCAGGTAGCCGGGGGTCATGAAAGCGGAGGCGATGTTCCGTTTGGTGTCACTTTCGCTGTCTTTCACGGCCAGGAACTGGGAGATGAAGTTACCTTCGGCAAAGACGGAGAGCTTATCCGATACTTTTCGGCCGTATTGGGAGTTCAGGAATAGCTTATCGATGTTCCGGTTAAATTCCCGCTTGTTTGTGGTAGCGTTTTTACCGGAGCTCTGGAAACCCAGCTGTCCTTCAAAATCATTGATCCAGATGTTTTTACCTTTTACCAGGGCATTCTGGTGCTTAAGGATGAAGTGGAGGTTTGTATTTCCCACCACACCGGTATTGACCTGTTTCCAGCTGTCGCTGAAACCGGTTACGTTCAGCGTGGCACCAAAGCTGGATGCTTTATTCCATCCTTCTTTAAATTCACCTTTCAGGTCTTTGGTAGACATGGCGTCACCCACCTTTTTTTGCGCATCGCCGGCGCTTTGTGCGAATGCACCGGTCAGCGAAAGGGCGGAAAGGAGTGCAATACATGTTATTTTTTTCATGAATCTATTGGTTTTGGTGAAACAGCGTAATTTTTTCAGTTTGTAAAACCCGCAGGGGGAAGGATATTTCTTTGCCATCGGCACTCAGCACCAGGGTGGTATTATCCATCCGGATGATGGTGCCTTTCACGCCGAGAATCTCTACCAGGTCTCCCTCCCTGAATTTTTTCCGGGAGTAGATGGAGCTGAGGATATTGAGCATGATTTCTTTGGAAGCAATACCGTAGCCAATGGAAAAAGCCAGTACCAGGCCCGCTACCAGGATATTGAAGCTGCTTTCGAGCAGCTTGGTATTAATACCGGCCTGACCCAGGGCCAGGATCACGGAAATAAAGCTCAGGAAGAAGAAAACGCCCATGCTGATGAGCTTCCCGGAAGCAATATGGAAGGATTTGCAGAGGGTTTCCACAAATTTCCGGGCCAGGTCTGATACGAAAAGCCCCAGCAGGGTCATCATAATGGCCACTCCCAGCTTAGGGATGAAGTCTACCAGCATCATGAACATATTGGAAATGGCCGGTACGCCCAGGGTATCTGCGGCGGAAACGGACAGGAAGAGCATGATGAGGATAAATACGATCTGGGAAAGAACCCGGCTGAGGCTGAAATCCAGTTCGTATTTTTTGAGCATCTCCATGTTCTGGATTTTTTCTCCCAGCTTATCCACGCCTACTTTGGAGAAGAAAGACCGGAAGAGAAAAGCGGCGATCCGGGCCACTCCCCAGCCAATGCCCAGGATAAGGACGGCACTGATCAGGTTAGAGATGAAGGTGCTGGACTGCTCAATCAGTTTGGAGAAGGTATTGATCAGGATCTGTTTAATGTCTGGGAACTCATTCATCTTTTTCAGAGGGGGTATTGTTGTTGTTGTTAAGGTCTTCCAGGAACTTCAGGCCGGTTTGAACACTTCCTTCGGTGAATACCCCCAGGATAGAGAGGGCATCGCGGATGAGGTCTACTTCCGACAGTAGCAGGTTTTTAAGATTGGGCGAAACTTCTAATTCCTCTTCATCATCTATCATTTTTCAAAGAGACTTAGTATCTTCATTATGATCAGTACAAAGACCGCTATATTTTCCAGGTAAATCTTCTTCAGTTTTTCTTTGCTCCGCATGAGCCGCATTTTAACGGCGCTTTCGGTGATGTTCAGCGTATCTGCAATTTCTTTTATGCTGAAGTCTTCCTGGTATTTCATTTGCAGGATGGCCCTTTCATCTGCGGCCATCTGCCTCATGCTTTTCGATAACTCATTGCTCTGAAAATCAAGAACCCCGCGATCATCCTCGTCGCTGACCTCCACATCGTCATGCAATGCCACTTCAGTTCGCTTTTTACCTGTCCTTATCTGATCCATGCAGTAATTATAGGTAATGGAGTACAGCCAGGTGGAAAATTTTGACGTTTCCTTAAAGCTACCGATTTTTACGATAAGCTTCAGGAAAATGTCATGGGTGAGATCTTCCGCTTTTTCCTGGTTGTAAACAAAGGAGTAACATTTACGGTAAACTTTATTGACGTATCTTTCGTAAATTTCTTCAAAATACTCATTTCTCTGGCTGGTGATATAAAGAGCCACCAGCTCCTCATCTTTATGGGTACTATATTTTGAGAATTTCAATTTTGACGACGTTTAGGGAAAAAGTAACAAAACAGGGTAATTTTTTCTTTAAAAACGGTTTAAGTTTGCTGCAAAAGTAGGTTATTTTTTATTATTCAGGACAAATAACGGGCTATTTTTACGCATTTCTGCTCCTATTTAGAAGGGTATGCGGAAAAGATTATTTGCGGAAATAAAGAAAAAACGGTATGCTTGCATAATATTTTAAAAAAACAGGACAGATGACACTGGAGGACTATTTTGATTCACTTACCCGGAAAGTAAAGCCGGAAGACCTGGAGGGGATTGATACCCGCATTAATTTTGACCTGAAAGGGAGGAATATGTATGTTACCGTAAAGGATCAGAAGATAGAGGCGGCTGAGGGAACGGCCGATGACGCGGAGGTGAACATTACGGTGAAGGAGGATGACCTGCTGTCTATCATACAGGGCAAGACGAATCCCATGATGGCCATGATGATGGGCAAGCTGAAGATTTCCAATCCCGGCGCGATGATGAAGTATGCGAAGATCCTGGGCTTAATGTAAAAAACAAGCCTGCTCAGTAAGCAGGCTTGTAATTTTTCGAATAATCAAATATTCGCTCTAATGTGATGTCTTTCGGGACAAGCACGATCTGATCCATTTCTTCTTTCAGCTGGAGGCAGTCCAGGTAAAAGTCAAGATTCTCGGTGTCACCGGTTATCCATTCTTCGATCAGACGGTTTTCAGAAGGTGAGGTCTCGTTGTAAACATAACGTATTATCTCATTCTGAGTCGATGTAAAGGTTTGTGTCATAGGCATATTTTGTTTTACTCATCAATTTTCGCAGATTGATAAGAGCATAACGCATACGTCCTAATGCAGTATTGATACTCACCCCGGTGGCCTCGGCAATTTCCTGGAAACTCAGGTCTTCATAATGCCTCATGACCAATACCTCTCTTTGCTGCTGCGGAAGCTTCTTGATGAGGCTCCTCAGATGCTCGTGAGATTCCTTTTTGATCTGAGCAGACTCAATGGAATCTTCGGCAAAATTCAGAGAGTTAAATACACTACTCCCATCCTCAAACACTACGTTCGGATAACGCTTTGCTCTTCGAAAATAGTCAATGGCAAGGTTATGAGCTATCCTAAGGATCCACGGTAAAAACTTACCTTCTTCATTGTACCGTCCTTCTTTCAGGGTTTTAATGGCCTTTATGAAGGTGTCCTGGGTAAGATCTTCAGCTACATAGCTGTCTTTTACCACAAGATAGATGGTAGTATAAACCTTAGACTTGTAACGATTAACAAGGATTGTGAAAGCATTCTCATCACCTCTGATATAAGCTGATATAAGCTCACTTTCGTTAACTTTGTTTTTGTCCATTATATTTTCACATTAGTTAACGTAGAGTTTTATACCATATTGTACCGATAAGTGTTAAGGTGATAAATAATTGTTTACAGGGCAGAACGTGGTTTTTCTATAAGGAAAGCAGGTGCTGCCGCAGTTTTGCTTCAAAAATCTAAACTATTTAAGACTTTTGCAAATTTTAGCACAAATTTTATGCCGTAAAATCACTTTTTTTCAAAATAAGAGAACTGGTATGATTTTTGGCGTTTACTTCTGAGCACTGAAATCAACCGGTTCTGCGTTTTAGTTTACAATGGTGCGCTAAATGTGAGAAAGTGTATATGTTTTCAAGGATATTTACCATATTATTACTACTTATTGCTTTTAAAGCCACCGCCCAGAGGGACCTGATCATCACACAGGCGGGGGAGCAGATCCGTTGCCGTATCGTGGATGAATCGTCTATGCGCTTCAGCTACGTGTATGTTAATGAGAAAGGGAAGCCGGTGAAAACCGAGATCTTCAAGACGCTTATTTCTTCTTTTAAGTATAATTATTTCCCGGGGGATCTCCCTGCGGCTAAAAAGATGCCGCCCGTCAATGCGAGTGTGGTGAAAAATTCTCCGCCCGAGGGTAAGAAAGAGGCAGTGGGGGCGAGTAAGAATCCGGGAGATAAGGAAGCTGCGATGACCGGTGACCGGGAAAAGGTGGTTAGCGGTTCTGCGGGTAATGAAAAGAAAGATAAACGGGTACAGGGGACGGCTACTGTGGAGAAGGTGGTTAGCAATTCTACGGGCAGTGAAAAGAAAGACAAACCTGTACAAGGGGCTGCTACCGCGGAGAAAGCAGTTAACAGTACTCCGGGTAATGAAAAGAAAGATAAACCGGCGCAAGAGGCAGGTAACCCGGGAAAGGTAGCAAAGAATTCTTCGGGCGAGGCGCACCTGCCGGTGACTTTAAAACCGGAAGGACCGGCTCCGGATAAAGTGGCGGACAGCAAAACGGGGGCCGGGAATACTGCTAAAAAACCTTCCGGCGCTGAAGTGGTGGCGGGCACGGGTGACAGCACCCGCCTGGCCGGTGAGGAGGGCAGCGAGTACGTATCGCCGCTGAAAGGCAAAACTGAATTTACCAATTACCTCAAATACCGCATCGGTTTCAAAGGAGGCCTGGGAAATATTATTGACGATAACACCGATAAATCTCCGTTTGGCCTGTATAACGAGAAACTGAGAAGAGGCTGGGTGTATGGCGTAGACGCCGCGGTTTTCCTGAATGACCATTTCGGGATAGGGATAACGTACCAGAGCTTCCAGTCGCAGAATAAAAACGCGAACCTGAACTCTGCCATCGTTATGGGCTCCGGAGAGGAGTTTATGATCCGGTCACTGGAAAGTAAGGTGAACCATAAGTTTGTGGGCCCCACCCTGCTGGGCCGGATCGGCATGGATTATAAAACGTTTATAGTGGCCACGGTGAGCCCGGGATATTATTTCTACAGCGATAAGGGCATTGTTAACCAGATGAATTATGAGTATAAGGGCGGTGCCTGGGGCGGAGCAGCCACACTGGGCATCGATTTCCTGATCGGGAACAATGAAACGGGCCGCGATGTGATCGTGAGTTTTGAGTGCGGCTATAATTACGGGCAACTGAAAAGCCTCAGCCCGGAGACAAACGGCTGGCATAAGCTGCCTATCCTGCTGAACCGACTGGATTTTGCGGTAGGGCTCCGGTTTACGCGATTCCCGAGGTATCTCCGGTAACATTGTTCCGGCCCGCGATTCCGGTTTAAGGCAGTAGCCCGGTTTACGCGATTTTCACACTACTTCAGATAACCGGCCGGTATTTTAATGCCGGGCATGGTCAGGCGCTTCAGCTAACCGGTACGCCGTAGAGGTCAAATTCCGTAGCGGAGGTAATTTTTACCCGGGTGAAGTCGCCGGTACGCACGTAGTGTTCCGCCGGGATGAGTACTTCATTATCTACTTCGGGCGAGTCAAATTCCGTTCTGCCCACAAAGTGCCCGCTTTCCTTCTTGTCGATCAGCACCTTAAATTCCTGCCCTATTTTGGCTTTGTTTTTTTCTTCGGAGATGCCCTGCTGGAGCTCCATGATAAGGTCTGTACGTTCCTGCTTAATTTCAGGCGTAACATCATCTTCAAAGGAGTAGGAGTGGGTCTGCTCTTCGTGGGAGTACTGGAAGACGCCCAGGCGCTCAAAGCGCTGGGATTCCACGAAACGGTACATTTCCTCAAACATTTCATCGGTTTCACCGGGGTGCCCCACAATCAGCGTGGTGCGCAGGTGGATATCCGGGATTTTCTCGCGGATGCTGTCCAGGAGTCGCTCGGTTTTAGGCCGGTCTATTCCCCGCCGCATTTTTTTCAGCATTTCACTGGAGCCGTGCTGCAGGGGCATGTCCAGGTAATTACAGATGTTAGGGCGTTCAGCCATTATGTCCAGTATGTCCATGGGGAAGCCGGCAGGGTAGGCGTATTGGAGCCGTATCCACTCCAGGCCGTCGATGTCCGACAGCCGGGCCAGCAGTTCCGACAGGTTTCTTTTTTTATAGATGTCCAGGCCGTAGTAGGTGAGGTCCTGGGCAATGAGGATGATTTCTTTGGTGCCTTTGGCCACCATATTCCTGGCTGAAAGGAGCAGCTCTTCCATGGGGCGCGACTCGTGCTTTCCCCTCATCAGCGGGATGGCACAGAAACTGCAGGGCCGGTCACAGCCTTCTGCGATCTTCATGTAGGCGTAGTGGGCGGGAGTAGTTAGGAGGCGCTCACCGATGAGCTCGTGCTTGTAGTCGGCTTTCAGTGTTTTCAGTAGGCGGGGCAGCTCGTTTGTCCCAAACCAGGAGTCTACCTGGGGAATCTCCGTTTCCAGCTCGTGGCGGTAGCGGTGCGACAGGCAGCCTGTAACAAATACCTTTTCCACCTGCCCGGCTTCTTTGGCGTCTACGTAGCGCAGGATGGTGTCAATGCTCTCCTGTTTGGCGTTATCAATAAAGCCGCAGGTGTTGATAACCACAATCTGCGAGTCATCTTTAGCGGATTCGTGGCTGACGTTCATACCGTTTCCGCGCAGTTGGGTGTACAGCAGCTCAGAATCCACCAGGTTTTTGGAGCATCCCAGGGTTACGATATTGATTTTTGCCTTTTTATTCCCTTTTGTTTTCATCTACTGCCCGTTTTGGGGTGCAAAGGTCGGGGAAAAAGTGAAAAGATAAAAGTGAAAAGGGAAAAGATAAGGCGCTGGTATAATTAGTATAAGAGCACAAAGCTACCGTTTTTATTCAGCATCTGGCCGTTTGCCATTTCCGCTTTGAGGATATACAGGTAGCTGCCGAAGATGGCGCGATCTCCGTTAGGCAGCTTACCATCCCAGCCTTTCACGGGGTCTGTGATGTCTGCTATCTTCTGGCCGGAGGGGCTGTAGATCTCCATGTGGAAGGTTTTTATGCTTCCCAGGCTGCCTTTCACCGCAAAGGTATCATTAAACGGATCACCGTTAGGAGTGAAGGCCGTAGGCAGGTAGAGGGATCCCTTGATGGCAAAGGTGAGGGGATTGGAAAAAGATTCCCGGCCATCGGTGCTGACGGCTTTTACCACAAATGTCCCCATGTTTGTAAAGGAGGAGGAACTGATGGTATGTGAGTAGGTGGTGGCGCTTTCCGGGCGGGTGGTCAGCGGGTTAGTGGTGTTGTCGCCTTCATAGTAGATCACCTCGTATTTCGCTATATTTCCCCCGGCAAAGGGGTTTCCACCGGTCCAGTCCAGGATATTATCACCGTCCTCATCCAGGAAAACCGAGCTGATCTCGGGTGAGAAAGCAGAGAGGTTTTCGCATTCATCTGCGTAGCGTACCTTGTATTTTTCGCTTTGGGGGGCGGGTTTTTCATCTTCCATGACCAGGGGGGAAGCACCTGCGTTCAGGGTTTTCAGAAGGGTATATTCAGATCCGCTCCATTTGTGAAGCTCCCAGCGGTCCAGGGGGAAAGGGCTGTCTTTGCTCCCTTCAAAGCTGACCAGGTTTTTCTGCTCTTTTGTAGTGACAAAAGCGTTCAGAGGGTAGTCCGTCAGTTCTAAACGGTGATCAAAACAAAGTTGGTTGGAAAGACTGGTACCGGAGTAATTAGCCCCGTTATTCACACCGGCATAGTTAACCCGGATCCGGTAACAGTATTTTTTGGAGCAGTCCTTGTGGTCATCCTGGTAGGTTCTTTTGTCTTTATCTACAGAGGCCAGGATTTCCGACCCGCCCTCACTGACCCGGATCACTTCCATGCTTTTGAAACGGATGGGATCGGTAGCAGAGGCGGTATAGGCCTTCCACTCCAGGTAGTTTGTCCGGGAAGTGGACGGAAGGGGCGACTTCAGCGGTACGGAGCAGATGTAAGCAGAGCGCAGGTTACTGAAGGCACCGCAGTTAGCGGGGGTATTGGGCTGAATATAATAGCAGTACACCTGGGTGGTATCCGGTGGGGTATCAATCACCAGCGTACCGGGTTTTGCCGACCGAATGGGGGTTAGCCCGGGGGGAGGCGAAGGGATCCCGAGGTTCGGATACCGGTAAAAATTATAGGTTTGTTCGTACTGACCCTGGAAGTCTATACGGATGCTCTTGTTTTCCAGCATCTTCAGTTCTTTGATCTCCGGGTAGTATTCGTAATCCCGGCCGTTATTATTAAAGGGCGGAATGATCGTGGCTGAAGGCGCTGAAGTGCAGGTTTTGCTTCCGCCGGTGCCGGTTACTTTCAGCGTATTCTGCACATTCTGAACGGGAAAAGAGTAGACAAAGTCTTTAACCCGATCCAGGTAAACGGTTCCGTTCAGGTCTATCTGGTAGCCGGTATAGTCATTTAATGGATGGGTGGGAATGATGACCTCTATGCGGTTTGGGCCGGTACAGAAGTTATAGCTGAATACGGCGGTGGTGGAGTTCCGCACTTTTACTTCCTGGCATTTAACGGTTTCTTTCCCGTCTTTTTTTCCTACCTGGATCACCTGGTAAATGCCGGGTTTGGTGACTTTGCTGAAGTCGAGCGTGGCACCGCCCAGGGCCAGCACTTCCTCATACGATTCCCCGCGGTAGTTATAGTAGTACACGGGGTTTTCCACTGCGGCGGTGTTCGTGATGGTCACGGTTTCGTCATGGCAGATATCGGTGCTGCTCAGGGAGAACCCGCCCTCCCGGTAAGGTCCGCCGGGGGCACAGATGCTTTGGGCCGACAGCGTGAAGAGGGGGCATAAGTGCAAGAACAGAAAAACAATCCGGTAACAGGCTTTCACGTATTTTTTGTTTTTTAAAGTTGGTATTGGTTTTGCCACTATTTTTGAGCTAAATATAGCAGATTCTTTAGGAATGAGCGATGAAAAGGGGATAAAAAGATACGAACCGTACGGTTTTCTCCTGGTAACGGGCCTGTTAGCCCTGCTGGGTGTGATGCTGTATGCCCTGTTTAAGTTCAGGCAGAATCTACGGGCAGGGGTGATTTCAGCCCCGGCGCCGGGGCCGCTGGTTTACACCGGGCTGGCCGTTCTGGTGCTGACTTTTATTTCCCTGGCCCTGGCTTCGCGGTTTTTCCGGCATCAGCAGTTTCCGGCCTTCCGGGCGTGCCTGGCGGCTTCATTTGGCGGCGGGGTGCTTTTTGTGGTATTGCAGGTGATGAGCCTGCCGGTGCAGCGGGCGGCGGCTGACCCTGTGCAGCAGGGCTATTATTTCCTGGCTTTTCTCAGTGCGGTGCACTTGCTGTTTGCACTGGCCGGGGTGGTGGCTACGGGGGTGTGGGTGGCCCAGGTTTACCGGCGGCAGGAATATGTGGAGTCGTTTATTTTTAGTATGAATCCGCCTAATATCCTGAACATGAAGCTGCTGCTGCGGTACATGGGTTTTGTGACGGTACTGTGGGCAGCGGTCATTTTTTTTATCGGGGGCTATGCTGCATAAAACCAGGGGGATCGTCTTAAATTATATCCGTTACCGCGAAACGTCTATTATCGTCAAGATTTATACGGAGGAGTTCGGGCTGCAGACCTATGTGGAAAACGGGGTGCGAAGTGCGCGCAGCAAGGGGAAGATCGCCCTTTTTCAACCCCTTACCCTGGTAGACCTGGTGGTGTATTTTAAGCCCGGTGCAGACATCCAGCGGATCTCGGAGATCCGCTGCGGGCACCCGTTTTACCGCATTCCCACTGATATTAAGAAGATGACGCTGGGGATCTTCGTTACGGAGATCCTGGTGCTGACCCTGCGTGAACATACAGGAAACTCCCTGCTTTTTGATTTCCTTCAGGGCGCCCTGGTGTTCCTGGAGGAGCAGGAAGAGCAGGTAGAAAATTTTCACCTGTTTTTCCTGATGAGCCTGAGTGCGTACCTGGGCTTCGGCCCGGAAACGGCCCGTGATATCCGCATGCAGCTGCAGGAACACAGCCTGGCAGTGAATGCGGCAGAGGAGAAGGTATTGCAGAAAATACTTACCGCGCCTTTTGGGGGGCCACTGAACATAGGCAAGGCCGAACGTATGCGGGCTCTGGATCTCCTGATTGATTTTTACCGGGTGAACCTCGACAGTTTTACAGGCGCGCGGTCCGTTCAGGTGCTGAAGGAGGTGCTGGAGTAGAGGAGTTTGCTATCGCGGAGATGTGCTGTCCGGGGGAAGCAGAGAGTTCTTTGACCCGGCATTCACCGGCGGGCTCCCAAAGGTGCTGCTGACCCCGGAGGGTCGGCTGAGTAAACCGTTTCGGGAAGAGTTAGCTGGTTTTCCCGGAACTCCCTATCCGGCTTTCGGTGCCGTTCCACAGGCGGCCCAGGTTTTTCCGGTGGGAAATGATCAGCAGGGCGGCCAGTACGGAAGCCAGGAAGAGGATCTCCGGCGAGCTGTCCGGCTGGAAGAAGGTATAGACCCAGAAGGCCAGCACGCCACAGACCGAACCCAGCGACACATAGCGGGAGAAGTACAGCACAATACCGAAAACCAGTATACTGGCTAAGGCCGCCAGGGGGGAAAAGGCCAGGATCACCCCGAAACCCGTGGCGATGCCCTTGCCGCCTTTAAAGCCCACAAAGGGGGAGAACAGGTGGCCCAGCACGGCCATGATGCCGGCCAGGAGGGTACCTTCAGGCGTGAAGCCCAGTTCCCGGGCCACCAGCACCGGGATAAGCCCTTTCAGCATATCAATGAAGAGTACAATTATACCGGCCTTTTTCCCCAGCACCCGCAGGGAATTGGTAGCCCCGATATTCCCGCTGCCGTGCTGCCGGATATCGAGGTGATGAACGTATTTAGCGTACCAATAGGCGGTGGGAACCGAACCGATTAGAAATGCGAGTGCATATTCTAAATATACCATAGCTGATCTGAAGTTTCGGCAAAGCTACAAAAAGAAATCCTAAATGTTTTGCAGCTCCTTCATGAGCTTCACCAGGTTACCGTCATTTACTTCTTTGATCTCATCCGCCAGCTCCAGGAACCGGTCGTAAATGTCATTAAGATCCTCTTTTTCAATTTCATAGCCTAAAAGCTCAAGCCGGTGCTTCAGGGCATGGCGGCCGCTCCGGGCGGTGAGGATGATGTCTGATTTATCCACACCCACTTCCTGCGGGGTCATGATCTCATAGGTTTCGGCGTGCTTCAGGAAGCCGTCCTGGTGGATACCGGAGGAGTGCGCAAACGCATTGCGGCCCACAATGGCCTTATTGGCCTGCACGGGCATGCGCATGGTTTTGGAAACCAGCTGGCTCAGCGGGGCTAGCATTTCCGAGCGGATGTCAGTATGGAGGCCCAGGTGCTTATGGATCTTCAGGATCATGGCCACTTCTTCCAGGGAGGTATTTCCGGCCCTTTCACCGATGCCGTTAATGGTAACCTCCACCTGCCGTGCCCCGGCAGTAACCCCGGCGATGGTATTGGCGGTGGCCAGTCCCAGGTCATTATGGTTATGCATGGAGAGGACGGCCTTGTCTACATTGGGCACGTTATTCATCAGGTAGGAGATGCGGTCAAAAGTCTGGTTAGGCAGCAGGTAGCCGGTGGTATCCGGCAGGTTTACCACGGTGGCACCGGCGCTGATGACGGCCTCGGTGAGGCGGGCCAGGAATTCGATGTCGGCCCGGCCGGCGTCTTCTGCGTAGAATTCTACGTCTTCCACAAAAGTGCGCGCATATTTTACAGCGTCTACAGCCCGCTGGAGGATGTCTTCACGGGTGCTGTTAAATTTATATTTTATATGGGTGTCTGATGCCCCGATGCCTGTATGAATACGGGGTCTGCGGGCATGCTTCAGTGCATCAGCTGCCACCTGTATATCATTTTTAACGGCGCGGGTAAGTCCGCAAACCGTAGCGTTTTCCACCGCCCGGGAGATGGCCTCCACGGCTTTGAAGTCGCCCGGACTGGACACCGGAAAACCGGCTTCTATTATGTCTACACCCAGCTTATCGAGCTGCTGGGCTATCATGATCTTTTCGTTGATATTCAACTGGCATCCCGGCACCTGCTCACCATCGCGCAGCGTGGTGTCAAAAACATAAATTTTGTCGCTCATATTATTCTTAAATGATGTACAAAAATAGGAAATTCCGGACGGGATGGAAAGGAAACGGTACCGAAGTGGCCGAATTAAGAATAATATGCCAATCATTTAGAAAGTATCTGATATTTTATTCTGTTACTATGAATGAATATGTCTAATTTTACAGCCGTATTTTTTATTTTGCAGGAACAAAAGTCTCTCTAGAGCACGAAAAGGCCTGTTTGAAGGTATAAAACCGTATATTTAGTAATGACAAAGAAGACCAAGATAGTTGCCACTGTGGGTCCGGCCTCAGAAAGTGAAGAAATGCTGATTGCGTTAGCGCGGGCAGGAGTAAATGTATTCCGGCTGAATTTTTCGCACGGTACGCATGAAGACCACAAGATGAGGATTGACCGCATCAAGAAGATCAACCGTGAACATGGCTTTAACTGTGCCATTCTTCAGGATCTCCAGGGACCGAAGATCCGGGTGGGTCTGATGGAGGGCGGTAACGCCGGTGTACCGCTGGAATCGGGCAGCCGTTTTGTGTTTACTAATGAAGATATAGTGGGTAATTCGGAGCGGGCCAGCACCCCGTATGACGGTATGTACCTTGACGTAAAGATCGGTGACCGTATCCTGATGGACGATGGTAAGCTGGAAGTAAAGGTGATAGACATAGACAGCGAAGCCCACGAGGTGATCACCGAAGTGGTCTACGGTGGTCTTCTGAAGCAAAAGAAAGGGGTAAACCTGCCCAATACGAATATCTCCCAGCCTTCCGTGACGAAAAAAGATTACGAAGACCTGGATTTCGGGCTGGCGAATGACGTGGACTGGATAGCGCTGTCTTTTGTGCGCTCCGCCAAAGAGATTTATGCCATTAAAGAATATATCCGGTCAAAAGGCTCCGGCGCCAAGGTGATTGCCAAAATGGAGAAGCCGGAGGCCATTCAGAACATGGATGAGATCATAGAAGCTACGGATGCCGTGATGGTGGCCCGCGGCGACCTGGGTGTGGAGATGCCTTCCGAGGAAGTGCCGATTATCCAGAAAGAGCTGGTGCGGAAATGCCACCTGGCCGTGAAACCGGTGATAGTGGCCACCCAGATGCTGGAGAGCATGATAGACAGCCCTACGCCTACCCGGGCGGAAGTGGGTGACGTGGCCAATGCCGTTCTGGACGGTGCCGATGCCGTGATGCTGAGCGCCGAGAGTGCGTCCGGCAAGTACCCTTTACTGGCTGTGCAGACCATGACCCGCACCATTCAGCATATTGAGGAGTTCGCTGATCCCGGCGTGCTGTATTTCCGTCACCATACGCGCGTGACGGCCCCAGATTATGTGTCCAAAGAAAAAGATAACGATAATGTGATCATGATGGGCTGCCGCCTGGCCCGTGACCTGAGGGTAAAAGCCATAGTGGGCATTACGAGCTCCGGCTATACGGCGTTCCGGCTGTCGCACCACCGGCCCAAATCCGCCATTTATATCGTCACCGGGAACGAGAAGCTCCTGAACCAGCTCAGCCTGTACTGGGGAGTGAATGCATTCTCCCTGAAAGAGCTGGAAAACAGCAGTGACGAGCTGATCCTGATTGACGAAGCCAATAAATATATTGAGAAGAAAGGGCTGCTGGCTAAGGGCGATAAGTTTATCAATATGTCCAGCTACCCGCTGGGTAAGCAGCACCGGACGAATAACCTGACGCTGATGACGGTGTAAATAATGGGTAATTGTTAATGTTTCCATAACAATGGCTTAACTACCAGGTAATTTCCTTTGGGGATATTTGCCGGTATGAAAAACCGATATCGTACCGTAGTTATCTCCGATCTGCATTTGGGCACCAGTGGCTCAAAGGCCCGGGAGGTAACCGAGTTTCTTAAAGCCTGCCGCTGCGACAGGCTCATTCTTAACGGTGACATCATTGACGGCTGGCAGCTGAAGAAGTACGGCTCCTGGAAGAAGAAGCACACCGGGTTTTTCCGGGCGGTGCTGAAGATGATGGACCGCCACGATACCAAAGTGATCTATATCCGGGGTAACCACGATGATTTCCTGGATAATGTTCTTCCACTGGTGGTGGGCAGGAATTTCCAGATCCGGCGCGATTATATCCTTAAATCCGGGGAAAGAAATTTTTATGTCACCCACGGCGATGTCTTTGACAGCGTCACTTCGCACATGAAGTGGCTGGCCTACCTGGGTGATATAGGCTACACTTTCCTGCTCTGGCTGAATAAGCAGTATAACCGTTATCGTACGCGGCGCGGGCTGCCGTATTACTCCCTGTCGCAAAAGATCAAAAGCTCCGTCAAGCAGGCGGTCAGCTATATTACGGATTTTGAAGACAAACTGGCCGAAATGGCCAAAGCCAAGGGCTGTGACGGCATCATTTGTGGCCATATCCACCAGCCGGCCATCCGCGATATTAACGGGGTGCTGTACCTGAATTCCGGCGACTGGGTGGAGTCGCTTTCCGCGCTGGTAGAAGACCATGAGGGCAACTGGGAGCTGATCTATTTTTCAGAAAGAGAGGCGGAACCGGCCGTGCCTGTGACCCTTTCACTGGCCATCACGGGATGAAACTCCTGTTTATTATCCAGGGCGAAGGCCGCGGCCACCTGACCCAGGCCATAGCGCTGGCGGAGATGGCCGGGAAAAGGGGTCATGAGGTTATCGGCGCCCTGGTGGGCTCCGGCTGCGGGCTGCGGGTCCAGGAGTTTTTCAGAAGCTCGTTTCCCGCAGAGATCATCCCCTTTGCCAGCCCCGCGCTGGTTTACAGCCGGAAGACCCGGGCGCTTTCCCTGCCGCTGACTCTTCAGGCGCTTTTCCGGAATTTCCCCCGGTATGGTAAGAGCCTTTTCCGGATAGATAAGTGCATCCGGGAGCTTCAACCGGACGTGATCATTAATTTTTACGATGTTTTGGGAGGGGTGCATCAGGCGCTTTTTCCCCGGAGGGCGCCTATGGTGTGCATAGCGCATCAGTATTTAATGCTACATAAAGATTTTGTGCCTCCTGCAGGGAAGCGGCTGAACGGTTTCCTGGTCAACCTGAATACGCGTATTACCGCCTGGGGGGCTGAGAAGAAACTGGCTTTGTCGTTTTATGCGGGCCGGCCGGATAAAAACATTCATCTGGTGCCCCCGCTTTTAAGAAATGAGGTAAGAAACCTGGATCCCGAGCCGGGAGATTATTTCCTGGCCTATGTGACCCAGCAGGCTATGGCGGAAGAAATAGCCGTCTGGCAAAGGCAGTTTCCTGAAAACAGGGTTCATTGTTTTTCAGACTGGCCCCAGGAAGAGGAGGTAAGGGAAGTATCCCCGAACCTGTTTTTCCATAAAATAAACGGCCCCCGTTTCCTGGAAATGATGCAAAAATGCAGAGGGGTGATTTCCACCGCCGGCTTTGAATCCGTATGTGAAGCCATGTGGCTGGGAAAACCCGTACTGATGGTACCCCTGAAAAATCATTACGAACAAACCTGCAATGCCCTGGACGGCGAGCGCTCAGGAGCCGGCTTATACCACCCTACATTTGCTATCTCCGACTTTATCCATTTCATAGCCGGCTATACCGACCGGCGTTCTGCGTTCAGGGAGTGGGAGGGCAGGAGCGGGGCGCTTGTTTTTCACTCCTTCACCAATAACGTCAGTATCCCCGCCAGGATCATGGAGACCCCGCCGATAATCAGCGCGTAAATGGGCTCGCTGTTAAAGAAAGTTTTGACGATGAAGCCCAGGATGGTGCCTGCCACGATCTGGGGGATAACGATAAAGAAATTGAATACACCCATGTAATACCCCATTTTGGCAGCTGGCAGGGAGTTTGACAGCAGTGTGTAGGGTACGGAAAGTATGCTGGCCCAGGCTATACCTACACCCACCATGGCCAGGATAAGATGGGTCTGGTTTTTGGCGAAATAAACGGAAATAAGGCCTATTCCGCCCAGGGTGAGTGCCAGGAGGTGGGCCTGGCGGTTACCCATAGCTGCTGCCAGTTTAGGCAGCCCGAAAGCCGCCAGGGCGCATACCAGGCTGTAGAAAGCAAACATGATGGATACCCAGTCGGCGGCATCGTTATACACTTTAGAAGTAGGGTCATGCGATCCAAACACATGTCCGGTAACGGCCTGGGTGGTGTAAATCCACATGGCAAAAAGGGCAAACCAGGTGAAAAACTGCACCAGGGCCAGTTGCTTCATGGTAGCGGGCATGTCCAGCAGGCCGGTGATGATCTCGGTGAAGCCGTTAGACACGTGGTTTTGGCGCAGCAGGCCTGCCAGCAGGAACAGCAGCCCGGTGAGGGCCAGTCCGCCGCAGAGAATGAGCAGCTCCTTATCCAGGCCGTAAGCCCGGATGAGCTGCCAGGAGAGCAGCCCGAGGGTGATAAACGCCAGCCCGTAGGTGATCTGTTTCTGCACGGGAACGTGGGTGGTGGTGACTTCGGCCTGTACGCTTCCTTCAAATTCCTCCAGCTGTTCCGGCGAGTATTCCGTGGAGCGGAGCACAGTCCAGAGCACAGCCAGGAAGAACACGATGCCGCCGCAGTAGAAAGACCATTTCACTGATTCCGGGATAACGCCGGCTTCAGCCACGTTAGAGAGGCCGATCCAGTTGGTAAAGATATAAGGCAGCGCAGAGCCCACCACGGCGCCCAGGCCTATAAAGAAGCTTTGGGTAAAAAAGCCCAGGGGGCGCTGGTTTTCATTCAGGTTATCGCCCACAAACGCCCGGAAAGGCTCCATGCTGATGTTAATGGAGCTGTCCATGATCCAGAGGGTGCCGATGGCCACCCAGAGTGCCGGGGAGTTAGGCATAACAAATAAGGCCAGGGAGGCCAGCAGGGCTCCTATCATGAAGTAGGGCTTCCGCCGGCCGAAGCGGGTCCAGGTTTTGTCTGAAAAGTAGCCTACCACGGGCTGAACCAGCAGGCCGGTCACGGGTGCTGCCAGCCAGTACAGGCCGATCTTGTCCACATCGGCACCCAGGGTTTCGAAAATCCGGGAGGTATTGGCGTTCTGAAGGGCAAATCCAAACTGGATTCCCAGGAAGCCGAAGCTCATGTTCCAGATCTGCCAGAAAGAGAGGTCAGGTTTTTTCATGTATATAAACAGGTTCCGGGTACTTGGCTCCGGCTAAGGGTGTCTAAAAAGTGAAAGTTACTTTAGAAATGATCAAATACAAGCGATTTTCTGGAATTTAAGAATCCCCGGAAAAAATTTCACTCTTTTTCCGGGAGTCCTACGGTTTTCACGTTTAAATGCAATGTGCTGAGAATCAGAGGGAAAGGGTATTCCTATAAAATTTTGAACGAATGCTTGTACTTTTCCGTGAACTATGGTATTATTCCAATATTTCCGTAGCATCCTGGAAGGAACTTTTCAAAGGTAATTGACACGTATTAAGAAGGTTATATACCTTTGTGATGTTAAAAGACACATATTACATAATCAGAAAACCAGAAAAAATTATGAAAAAGCTTGTAATCGCATTGGCGTTATTCGCAGGAGTAAGTACTTCATTTGCTAACGGAACCTTACCTGCCACTCCTAAAAAAGTAGAGGTAAAAGCGTTAGAGGGTCTGAAATTTAAGCTGACCATTCCCGAGCTGGCTGAAAAAGCAAGCGTATCCATCAAGAATGCTAACGGAGAAGTGATCTACCGGGAGTATATTAATGAGGCCCCGGCTTTTGTGAAGGTGTACAGCCTGGCCGGTTTCCCTGACGGAGATTACACATTTGAAGTTAAAATGGACAAAAATGTAGTCTCTAAAGAAGTTAAGATCAATACAACTGTCAACAGAGTAGCATCAGTAAACTAAGAAAAGCCGCAAGACGGGAGACGGGGTCGGAGCATAATGCATCGACCCCGTTTTTTTTGAGAATTTATCATTCATCGCACAAAATACACTATTTGTCGCAAAATTTTTTTTTGCAAAAATACTATTATAGCTTTATATGCAATTAGGCTCTTCGGAGGATTCTACATGCCTTGCAATAGTTTAAAATACAATGAAAAACACAATACTATTTAGTTTATTATTTGCCGCAGGCGGTTTGATGAGCTGCCACAGGGATGGGCTTTTGGAACCGGAGGTACCGGGGTATTTCTTAGTGGATAGGGATACGGTGAAGATACGGGTGGCGAAGGATATTTCCGGTATCAGAACGCAGACCCGGTTTATTAAGTCATTGGTGGTAGTGGGTGATACGACGGCTGTTTTTTCAAACACCGGGCTGGCTGCTCTGCCTCCCACTTTTCCTGATCTTAGACCTTTCCAAAGACAGGAGAATAAGAATCTGCCTTTTCAGTATGTGGCGTATGGAAGTAGTCTAACCGCTGGTTTTCGTGACGGAGGGTATTTTAATGATGGTATGGCTACCAGCTATCCTATGCTTATAGCCCGCCAGATGGGGCTGAAGGATTTTGGAGCACCTACATTTTCTAGTGAAAGTGCAAATGGAGTAGGAAGGGTGGTTCCCACTACTTTTAACCCTACAGGTGGCCCTGCTCCCAAGTTTAAGATGGTTAATAATAACCTGGGGATAACGGGTGTCTCTGGAAAGGACCTGGTGCTGGAAAAACACAAAAATGCATCGAAAATCAGTAACTGGGCGGTGACTAATTCTGAACGATGGGAATTTCTTCATGCTTT
Source organism: Leadbetterella sp. (assembly GCA_019638185.1). Lineage (GTDB taxonomy): Bacteria > Bacteroidota > Bacteroidia > Cytophagales > Spirosomataceae > Leadbetterella. The sequence goes on along the minus strand of JAHBUH010000011.1, from coordinate 56,811 downwards.
TGAGAATGAAAGGGCTTTCTCTGACCGGTTTGGTCAGAAAGGATGGAGTCAAAGCTACGCTGATAAATACAATCCGGACTCCCGCCCGGATTTAATTACGCTGGAATCAGGGTATACGGATCTCATAAAAATGATCAGTGGTGAAACATTGAGAGGCTCTTTTGAGGCTGTAATCATGGGTGGGCCGGATGTAGGAAATAAGGAGTCTGCATTGGGTTTTGGGAGTATAAATAGCAAAACCAGGGAGCGAAATTATTTATTGTGTATAGCTAATTTACCGGATCCCCTGGATACACCTTTGTTCCATCGGGTTACCGGAGAGGAAGTATATAAAAACATGGTGACGGGTAGGGATATTGTTTTTCGTCGGGGTACTGACCCGAAAGACTGTGTTTTTCTGATGAATTCGGCCTTAGATTCATTATTGAGCGCTGATGTTCATTTCGTGTTTAAGGAAGAGATCATCCGGCAGTATTCAGGTAACAGAATGAAATTAGGCGGGCCTGTGAATTTAAAGGAATACTACAGGGAGATGGGAGGCGGAGTTTATGACCACTTAAGGCGATATAACAGCAGTCTGGATCTCTATAGTAAAACGTACAATTTCCCTGTGGTGGACTTACATTCCATGTTTAAGGCCATTCGCGAAGGAAGGTTTATTACGGATGACGGTGTTTTGGTAGAATTCAGGTATCCTAATGGAAACTTTTACTCGCATGATGGGTTTTATCCTACCGCTTTCGGACAGGCGGTGATAGCCAATGAGTTTATTAAGGTACTGAACAGGCATTACGGCATGAAGATTCCTTTGATTCATACGCGGGAGTATTTAAAATATGGGAATATATAAACTTCTTTTCCTGGGCTCCGTCAGCGGTACGCAGCTATTGGTGCTTAGTATTTTTTATGTTTTGTTTATCGTTTTTTGCCTGTACCTGGTGATCAGTCATGAGCGGAAGTGGTCTTTGGTGGTTTGGGGGATGATGGTATTGGCTTTTCCTGTAGCGGGCGGCCTGGCGTACCTGCTAAGGTGGTTTTCTCTCAGAAGCAGGGTACAGTAGGAAGAATCCGGATATTTTCTGTAAATTTGCACTCTATTTTTTTCAGATAAGATATGTTTCAAAGTCTTCAGGATAAGCTAAACGGGGCGTTTAAGACGCTGAAAGGGAAAGGTAAGATCACCGATATCAATATAGCCAGTACGGTGAAGGAGATCAGGCGGGCCCTGATGGACGCCGATGTGAACTATAAGGTGGCTAAGGAGGTGACTGACCGTGTGAAGCAGGAGGCGATAGACCGTAAGGTGATGATCGCGGTGGAGCCCGGGCAGCTTTTTGTGAAGATCGTGCAGGAGGAGCTTACTAACCTGATGGGCGGTAAGGCGGAAACGGTGAACCTGAAGGGCTCGCCGGCCGTGGTGCTGATAGCCGGTCTGCAGGGTTCCGGTAAAACCACTTTTTCCGGGAAGTTTGCGTCTTACCTGAAGAAACAGGGGAAGCAGGTGATGCTGGTGGCGGCCGACGTGTACCGCCCGGCGGCCATTACCCAGCTGCAGGTGCTGGGTGAACAGACGGGTGTGGAGGTGTTTGCCGAGCCTGAAAATAAAGATGCCGTGAGCATAGCCCGCAATGCCCTGGCTGAAGCCAAGGCGAAGGGCAAGAGCATCGTGATCGTGGATACGGCCGGGCGCCTGGCCGTAGATGAGGTGATGATGACCGAGGTGGAAAACATCAAGAAGGCCATTAACCCGTCAGAAATCCTGTTTGTGGTAGACTCCATGACGGGTCAGGATGCCGTGAATACGGCTAAGGCGTTTAATGACCGCCTGGATTTTGACGGCGTGGTGCTGACCAAGCTGGACGGTGACTCGCGCGGGGGGGCAGCCCTGTCTATCCGCGCGGTAGTAGATAAGCCCGTGAAGTTTATGAGCACGGGGGAGAAGATGGAAGACCTGGATATCTTCCACCCTGACCGGATGGCGTCGCGGATCCTGGGCATGGGTGACGTGATCTCGCTGGTGGAAAGGGCCCAGCAGGCTTTTGATGAAGAAGAAGCCCGTAAGCTGAATAAGAAGATGCGGGAGAACAGTTTTGACCTGAACGACTTCCTGGGTCAGCTGGAGCAGATTAAAAAGATGGGTAACCTGAAAGACGTGATGGGGATGATCCCCGGCATGGGCGCTGCCATCAAAGACGCCGATATCAGTAATGATTCTTTTAAGCCGATTGAGTCGATTATCCGGAGTATGACCCCGAAAGAGCGGAGCCAGCCGGATATTATAGACGGTAACCGCCGCCGCCGCATAGCGGGTGGGTCAGGCCGGACCATCCAGGAAGTCAATAATCTTCTGAAGCAGTTTGAGCAGATGAAGAAGATGATGAAGAAATTTAATAACATGACACCGGGTAATCGTGCCCGGATGATGCGATAGCCTATTTTAACCGTGTCCGGGGCAGCCCGGGCACGGCGTATTCGCCCTTCCTTTTGAAGTTCCCTTATTTATTTCTTACTGTAGTAATATAACGGCGGTGTCTGTGAACTGTTACCCTGCTCACTGATGGTATAGTAGCCGCGGGCGTCAGTGGACCAGCAGACGGATTCTCCCTGGGGTTCCACGGTATACGGTGCGCTGAGGTCATGAGCGCGGCTCAGCACCTGGTAAAGGCTCTCGCCCGGTTTTCTCTTCCAGTAGTAGATGGCATTATAAGACTTGAGCAGGACCTCACTGCCGTCCGGGGATACATCACCGGCCACAATCAGGAAGTATTTTATGGCTCCCATGTATTCCGCCACAGTCAGACCGGTGGTATTCTGGGGGTAAGGCAGGCGGTATACCCGTACATTCAACTGGGCTTTCGTTACCACGTAAAGGTCACGGGTGAGAGGGTCAACCATTACGGTTTCGGCATCGTAAGATGCATTGTCCGGGTAGCGGAAGTGGATGGTGTCATAGTTATCTATGCTGTTCTGGCCTTCGGTGGGCTCTTCAAAACGGTAGATGTAGTAGTCGCCGTAAACCGCGTTATTATCGCCAGTCTCCCCCAGGTAAATGTAATTTTTCCCGTTTTCCGGGCCGGGGCCTATGGATATGTCTTCCCAGTCGCGGTTAGCTCCGGAGAAGCTTACTTTCCGGATATGGGTGCCGTCATTCCTGATCAGGTCTATCCGGGGCTCATTTCCACTGTCTTCCTGCACCCAGAGATGGCCCGGGAAACGGAAAGAAGAGACCATTCCGGATATTTCCTGCAGGTAGTTTATGTTCAGTTGGCTCACTTGCGGGGTGCGTTCAAATGTAGGCAGGGTTTCACTCGGGGTGGGGTCAGGGCATTGTCCGAACCAGCAGCACGATTGCAGGCAGAGGGAAAAGAGTATGATGGTCAGGTATCTCAAAGGCATCCGGGTATGTAAGGTTAACGAAAATGCGGTGCGGATATTGAATGGTCTTCCAGCACCAGGTCTTTGAGGAGGTCAATCCACAGGGGGGAGTCATTCAGGGATTCCACGAGGTCCCACTGCGTTCCGCCGAGCTCCAGGAAGAGGTGGCGGTATTCTTCGCCTACTTCAATGGTGGTTTCCAGGCAGTCGGCCACAAAAGCCGGGCTGAAGGCCAGTACTTTCTGAACGCCTTTTTCCCGCAGGGTTTTGATGGTGTCTTCGGTGTAGGGTTTGATCCATTCCGATTTCCCCAGCCGCGACTGGAAACAGGTGGTATAAGAGCCTTCAGCCAGTTCCAGGCGGGCGGCCAGCAGCCGGCTGGTCTGGTAGCATTGGGCTTTATAGCAGAGGTAGTTAGTTTCGGTGAGCCCGTGAGTGCAGCCTTCTTCTTCACAGGTTTTGCCGAAGTGGGCTTTGATGACCTGGCGTTCGGGGAGCCCGTGGTAGCTGAAGACAAAGTGGTCATACCGGGTTTCAGCGAGGTATTTCCGGGCATTGTTTACAAAGCCCTCCAGTAGCAGGGGGTGGTCATAGAAGGGCCCCGCAAAACGGATCTCCGGGATGGTCAACCAGGAGCTGACGGTTTCAAAAACTTTCTGGTGTACGGAGCCCGTAGTGGCCGAGGCGTATTGCGGGAAGAAGGGAATGACATGGATTTTTTCCAGGTTCAGGCGTTCCATTTCTTTCAGCACGGCAGGGATAGACGGGTTCTGGTAGCGCATGGCGAGTCGAACCACGTAGGCGTCTCCCAGGGCTTTCTGCAGTTCGGCCTCATTACTGAGCCCGTATATTTTCAGGGGGGAGCCTTCCGGCAGCCACACCTGCCGGTAAATGGCGGCTGATTTCGGGGCACGGAACTGCGCTATGATGAGGTTTACCAGCAGCCAGCGATTCAGGTAAGGGATGTCTATGACCCGCTCGTCCATCAGGAATTCGCGGAGATACTTTCGTACATCAGGAACGGAGGGGGAATCGGGCGTGCCCAGGTTAACCAGCAGGACTCCTGTTTTAGGCATTGGATAAAAAAAATTGTATTATTGATACTACTGAATATAATTAATCATATATTTGATGTCCAAATCAATCAGACACATCATGAAAACGGCACTTAAAATAGATTCCATCAGCATCAGGGATTGTCTTCGGAACCTGGGTATAACAGAAGCTACGGCTAACGTGTTTATACTTCCGAAAATACTCAAAAAACCGGTCAATAAGCCCTGATGTATTTTCCTTCCATGAAGTTCAGGAAGGCCTTATTCACTACCTTATTTCCACCGGGAGTAGGGTAGTTCCCTGTGAAGTACCAGTCGCCCAGGTGCTGCGGACAAGCCGCATTGAGGTTTTCCACGGTCTGGAATACCACGGATACTTCGGCTTCAATACCGGCCGGTGCAATAATCTCAGCGATTTTCACGGAGATCTCCTCATCAGTGAACAGGTCAAAAAGCTCTTTCACGAGATTGGCTTTGCGCAGGTCTCCTTTTTCCTGGAGCAGGAGGATTTTATTGTAAACTTCCTCTTTTTTATCTTCCAGCCCGTGTTCTTCCAGCAGCGCCAGCATGGCCCGGAAGGCCACAAATTCCTTTACCTTTGACATATCGATCCCGTAGCAGTCGGGGTAGCGGATCTGCGGTGCGGAAGAGACGATAACGATCTTCTTGGGTCCCAGCTTATCCAGCAGCTTAAGAATGCTCTTTTCCAGGGTGGTGCCGCGTACGATGGAGTCGTCAATGATCACCAGGGTGTCCAGTTTTTTACGGATCACGCCATGGGTCATTTCGTAGACGTGTGACACCATCTCGGAGCGGTCGTCGTCGTTCGTGATGAAGGTCCGCAGCTTGACGTCTTTGGATACCAGCTTTTCAAAACGCGGCTTAAATTCCAGTACTTTTTCCAGTTCTTCCTCGTTAAGGTGGCCGGAGAGGATCCGGTCTTTCCGCCAGGTGGAGAGGTATTGTTCTATTCCTTCCACCATGCCGTAGAAGGCGGGTTCAGCGGTGTTGGGAATGTAGGAGAAAACGGTATTTTCCAGGTCGTAATTGATCTCTTTCAGGATCTGGGGGATGAGGCGGCGGCCCAGTTCTTTCCGTTCGTTATAGATGTTCGGATCCGATCCGCGTGAAAAGTAGATCCTTTCAAAACTACACGATTTCTTTTCGAGGCGGGGCAGGATGTTATGCTCGGAGAAGTCGCCGTTCTTATTAATGATTAGGGCATTACCGGGCGTAATTTCCAGGATGTCATTATACCGGGCACCGAAAGCCGCTTTAATGGCCACGCGTTCAGACGCTACCACCACTACTTCGTCGTCATACCAGTAGTAGGCGGGGCGGATACCGGCAGGGTCTCTGACCACAAAAGCCGACCCGAAACCGGTGATGCCGGCCATGGCATAGCCGCCGTCCAGGTCTCGGCAGGCACGGTGCAGCACCCGCTGCATGTCCATATTATCTTCAATGATATCGCTGAGTTCGGGGTTTTCGTAGCTGCCCTTGAAGCGGTCAAATATCCTTTGGTTTTCTTCGTCCAGGAAGTGCCCGATCTTCTCCAGCACGGTGATGGTGTCCCCCTTGTCTTTGGGGTGCTGACCCAGGTCTACCAGTTTCTGGAAGAGTTCATCGGCATTGGTCATGTTAAAATTACCGGCCACCACCAGGTTACGGCTCCGCCAGTTGCTCTGGCGCAGCATAGGGTGGCAGTTTTCGATCTCGTTCCGGCCGTGGGTGCCGTAGCGCAGGTGTCCCAGCCATACTTCGCCGGTGAAGGCCACGTTCTGCTGGAGCCATTTGGCATCTTTCAGGAGGGCGGGATCCTGCTTCTGAACGTCAATGAATTTATCGTTTATTTTTTTGAAGATGTCTACCACCGGGCGGTTTTCCACGGAGCGGTAGCGGCTGATGTAGCGGCTTCCGGGCGGAACTTCTACCTTCACGTTGGCCACCCCTGCGCCGTCCTGCCCGCGGTTCGACTGCTTCTCCATGAGAACATACAGCCGGTTAACAGCGTATAACGGTGTGCCGTATTTCTCAATATAGTATTCAAGAGGCTTGCGGAGGCGAATCATAGCTATTCCGCACTCGTGCTTGATAGAATCACTCATTGTTGCTTGTTATTGATGACAAAGTTCCGAATTATTGTTTCCTGTAACAAATTAAATTTTTACAAACGAATTATTTACTTTTGAGGTGCCGATTAGAGGTATAACAATATTTGACGCGCAAATATTACCGGACCCGGTGAGTATTTGCATAAAACTTTAAGAAGAATTTGAAATTTCACGAACTTAATTTACATCCGGACATCATGCATGGCATAGACGCCATGAATTATGATAACACCACCCCCATCCAGGAAATGGCGATCCCGCTGGTTCTGGAAGGCAAAGACCTGCTGGCCTGTGCGCAGACGGGTACGGGGAAGACCGCGGCCTTCCTGATCCCGGTGCTGAGCAAGATCCGGGAAGAAGGCAGTGACACCCTTTCCACGCTGATTGTGGTGCCTACACGGGAGCTGGCCAAGCAGATTGACGAGCAGATCGAAGGCCTGGGGTATTTTGTGGGGGTCACCAGCCTGGCCATTTACGGAGGCGGGAAAGGCGAGAACTGGGACCAGCAGCGCACCGCGCTGACGGAAGGGGCGGACATCATCATAGCCACCCCCGGCCGGCTCCTGGCCCACATGAAATCAGGCAAGATCAAGTTTAACACCATCCGGCGACTGATCCTGGATGAGGCAGACAAGATGCTGGACATGGGCTTCTCGGATGACATCATGTATGTGATCCAGCACCTTCCGGCCGAGCGCCAGAACCTGATGTTTTCGGCCACCATGCCGCCCAAGATCCGGTCTTTTGCCCGGAAGATCCTGAAAGATCCCACCGAGATCAGCCTGGCGGTATCCAAACCTGCCGAGAAGATAGACCAGCAGTTTTATATGGCCTCGGATGAGCAGAAGCTGCCGCTGCTGCTGCACCTGCTGCAGCCGTTTGCGGGGCAGAAGATCATTATTTTTACGTCTCAGCGGGTGATGATCCAGAAAATCCTGAGGGATTTGGCCCGGCACAAGCTGAAGGCCAAGGGTATTTCTTCGGATATTGAGCAGGAAGACCGGGAGCTTGCGCTGCGCGATTTCAAGGCCGGCAAGTACAATATCCTGGTGGCTACCGACGTGCTCTCGCGGGGTATTGACATTTCTAACCTGAACCTGGTGGTGAATTACGATATCCCCCGGGATGCGGAAGATTATATTCACCGGATCGGGCGTACGGCCCGGGCGGATACGGAAGGCGTGTCGATCACGTTTGTGTCTGACCGCGACCGCCGGTCAGTGAAGGCCATTGAGGCCCTGCTGGAAAAAGAGGTGGAGGTGAGGAAGATCACGGCCGAGCTGGGCCTGGGTGCCACACCGGAGTTTCGGTCTTCCAAGGGAGGAGGTAATAACAAGAAGCCAGGCTCCAAACCCGGTGCACGGAATAATAGCCCTAAGGCCGGTTCCAAGCAGCATGCGCGGAGTAATCCGAAGCATAACGCCAGGAATAGGTAATTTAACCGTCTATGAGTTCATCGAATTATCTCATCATCATGGCAGGCGGGACGGGTACGCGTTTCTGGCCTTTCAGCCGGCAGAGCTACCCTAAGCAGTTCCATGATATCCTGGGTACGGGCAGTACGCTGATCCAGCAGACAGCGGAGCGTTTTGAGGGGATCTGCCCCCGGGAGAATATTTACGTGGTGACGTCACAGGAGTATTACGGGATCACCCGGGAGCAGCTGCCTTTCCTGTCAGATGACCAGATCCTGCTGGAGCCCAGCCGGCGGAACACCGCCCCCTGTATAGCGTATGCCTGTTACAAGATAGCCCGGAAGAATCCCCTGGCTAATGTGGTGGTGGCACCGGCAGATCATATCATTCTTAAGACGGAGGAGTTCCGGAGCCGGCTGACCCTGGCCCTGGATCACGCCCGGGAGGCGGATGTGCTGGTGACCCTGGGCATCACGCCCACGCGGCCGGATACGGGCTATGGGTATATCCAGTTTGATGATACGGATCCGCGGGAGGTAAAAAAGGTGAAGACATTTACGGAGAAGCCTGACCTGGAGATCGCAAAGATGTTTATTTCCAGCGGTGATTATGTGTGGAACGGCGGGATATTCATCTGGAGCCTGCCCTCTATCCTGAAAGCCATGGATACCTATGTGCCGGAAATGGCTGACGCTTTCCGCGAGGCCCAGCCTTTTTTCTTTACGAAAGGCGAGAAAGAGGCCCTGGATATGGCTTATCCCCGGTGCCGGGCCATATCCATTGACCATGCGGTGATGGAGAAGGCGGAGAATGTGTATGTGGTGCTGTGCGATATAGGCTGGTCAGACCTGGGCACGTGGAAATCACTGTATGAAAATTCGGAAAAGGATGAGGTGAAGAACGTGGTGAACTGCCGGAGCATGCTGTATAATGTGGAAGAAAGTATCCTGAAAATGCCGAAAGATAAGCTGGTGGTGGTGAAGGATCTGAAGGGCTATATCATTGCCGAGCATGACAATGTGCTGATGATCTGCCCCAAAGAGGACGAGCAGCTGGTGCGGGAGTTTGTGGCCCGGGCGGAGGAGTTTGGTAGAGGCTATATCTAAATGCCATTACGGGTAAAGAATATTTAGAATATACAAAATTTCTTGTATAAAATATCATTTTTTTAAGCAAAAAGGCTTTTTTTATTCAAAATCTCATACTTGCTATGGGGTTTTTATATATTTGCCCCTCACTCTAATCTGAATAAATCATGCCTAACCAAAATCTGGAGACGGTTTTTACCCAGGAGGTGCATAATAAGTATTTGGTTTTTAATACTTTATTTTCGAGGCTTCCGTATGATAAAATGGCCAAGATAGGCTCATTGATGCCCTTTCTTTACGATAACGCCCGGCAGGGTTTTGAGGAGGGAAAATACCCGAAAGAGATCATTGATGAATTCTTTGAGAAGTTTACGGTTTTCACCACGGAGAAGGAGAAGATAGACCTGCTTTTCCGCCTGATCACGTACGTGGAGCGGCAGGTGGTGCTTTTTGACAGCGTGGAAGATGCGGCTTTTGAGAAGCTTACACCGGCAGATTCACCGGGTACCATGAAGGCTATCCTGACCCTGGCCCGGCAGTACGACAAGCTGGAGGAGGTACGGGAGAAGCTGAGAAATTTCAAGGTGCGGGTGGTGTTTACGGCGCACCCTACCCAGTTTTACCCTAATTCCGTGCTGCGGATCATCCAGGATCTGGAACAGTATATCCAGATAAACGATATCAATACCATAGACCAGCTACTGCAGCAGCTGGGCAAGACTCCTTTCTTTAATGACGAGCAGCCTACCCCGGTGCAGGAAGCGCAGAGTATTATCTTTTACCTGCGGCATGTGTATTACGAGGTGCTGAGCCAGATCCAGGAGACGGTGACGCGGGAGATTTTTGACGGGGAAGACATTTCGCCGGTGATTGAGCTGGGCTTCTGGCCGGGCGGTGACCGCGACGGTAACCCTTTTGTGACCGCTGAGATCACGCGGAAGGTGGCCCAGGAGCTGCGGTCTAACATCCTGAAGTGTTATTATAACCATTTCAAGAGCATCCGGCGCCGGTTTACGTTCAAAGGTGTGATCCCCCTGCTGGATAAGATCAATAACAAGCTGTATACCAATATGTTCGGGCTGAACAATGACCTGTCGTACAATGCCCTGCTGAGCCGGCTGGAGGAAGTGCGCGAGGTGATGATGACCCGGCACGGCGGTGCGTTTATTGAGGAACTGGACCGGTTTATCCTGCGGGTGAAGCTGTTCGGGCTGCATTTTGCCACCCTGGATATCCGCCAGGACAGCAGCATTCATGAGAAAGTAATGCAGGCTGTGAATGAGAAATTCAAGGTTTCGGATACTCCTTATTCGGAATGGACCCACGAGGAGAAAGTAGAGTTCCTGACATCCAGTACCATTGAGGTATGGGAGGATGATTTCACGGATCCGCTGGTGAAAGACACGTTCAAGACCATCCGGGTGATGAAGGAGATCCAATCGCATAACGGCGAAAAGGCCTGTAACCGCTATATTATTTCCAATTCCACCTCGGCCTGCTCGGTGCTGGAAGTGCTGGCCATGTTCAAGTTCTGCGGCTATCGTGACAGCGACATATCGGTGGATATCATCCCGCTTTTTGAGACGATAGAAGGACTGGATACAGCTAAAAACTCCATGGAGGAGCTGTATAATAACCTGGCCTACCGCCGGCATCTGAACATCCGGCGGAATACCCAGACCATCATGCTGGGCTTTTCTGACGGTACAAAGGACGGGGGCTATATCAAGGCCAACTGGGAGATCTTCCAGGCCAAAGAGCGCCTGACCACGGTATCCGAGGAGAACGAGGTGAGTGTGATCTTTTTTGACGGCCGGGGCGGCCCGCCGGCACGGGGCGGCGGCAAGACCCACCAGTTTTACGCTTCCCAGGGGCCTACCATTGCCAATAACCAGATCCAGGTGACCATCCAGGGGCAGACCATCACTTCCATGTACGGATCGCGGCCCCAGGCCCGGTTTAATTTTGAGCAGCTGCTTTCTGCCGGTGTACTGAATGACGTGTTCGGTGACCAGAAGGCCATTATCACGCCCGAGGAGCGCACGCTGATCGAGGAGCTGGCAGAGATAGGAGGGGAGAAGTACCTGGAGCTGAAAAACCATCCGCTGTTTGTACCTTACCTGGAGAATAAGAGCCCGCTGAAGTATTACGGGCAAACGAAGATCGGAAGCCGTCCCAGCAAGCGGAGCTCTGGCGGCAAACTGAAGCTTACGGACCTGCGGGCCATCCCGTTTGTGGGTGCCTGGAGCCAGCTGAAGCAGAATATTCCCGGGTTTTACGGCTTGGGTACAGCCCTGGAGGCCGTGGTGAATGAAGGGCGTGAGGAGGACCTGAAGCACCTGTACAATGAGTCGCTGTATTTTAAAACGCTGATCCAGAACAGCATGATGGCGCTCTCCAAAACGTACTTCCCGCTGACCTCGTATATGAAAGATGACCCGGAGTACGGCGGGCTGTGGAATATCATGCACGAAGAGTATCAGAAGAGCGTGAAGTATATGCTGGAGATCTCTAACCAGAAGACCCTGATGGAGACGGAGGTGGTAGGTTCACTGTCTGTCAACTACCGGGAGCAGATCGTGCTGCCCCTGCTGGCCATCCAGCAGTATGCCCTTCAGAAGATCGAGGAAACGGATGACGAGGAGCTGAAACTGATCTACCAGAAGATGGTGACGCGCTCGCTGTTCGGGAATATTAATGCCAGCCGGAATTCGGCATAAAATCAGTCTTTTAGGCGAAAAGAGCCCCATTTCTTCAAAAAAAACACAGATTCCCTTTCCATGTGAGGGGGAATCTGTGTTTTTTTGTTACCCGCGGTTACGTGTAGTTTAACCCTGTTTACTTCAGGGCCTATCCCACCATAACGGGTTACTGAGCGTTGGCTGCTGTTTCGGAGCATGATCCGGATTAGTGGTAAACTCCCTGGTAGGTACGGCCACCTGGCGGATAAACGCAGGCAGAGCCGAATCATAAGGTAACTGGAAGCCCTTGTATTTATAATCGTATCGGCGGGCGTCTGTCCATGTCTCATTGCTGAGGTAGGTAGCTACATATTTTTCTTTGAAAATCTCATTAAGTGTTAATGCCGCCTCTCCCACACTTACAGACGCCTCACCCAGGTAAGCGTTCATAGCCGCATCTGCCACTTCAAACTTCTTCATGGAAGCCCGGATCCCCTCTAAGTAAGCTGCGTAGGCTCTGGGCCGCAGATTAGCCCTTAAGGCTGCTTCCGCCTCCACAAACTTCAGTTCTTCATAGGTCATGATATAGATAGGGGCGCTGGTTTTTGTTACCGGACTATTGATAGAAATATAGCATTCGTCCCATATCGTATTCGCTACGGGCCCCTTGTTTCCTGCACCGTTTCTTGTTCCTACCCAGTTTTTATTTACTGTGATATCGGTTAACTTCGGCAAACGGGGGTCAAATACGCCGTAATACACTCCATTCATGTGATCAATTAACTGAGAGGATAACCATCCGCCTAATAAAGCGCCTGCATTGCTGATGGCTACGGCAGCCCAGGGGTTATTTCCGTTGAAAGTACCCATTTTCATGTCATCTGCACCTGACTTGTAGGATTTGTCAATAGCAGACAGCACGGCCGCGGGGTTATAGCTGCTTTTCTTGGTAATCTTATTCAGATGCCTGGCCAGGAGACCATTACCGGTTTTTACCCATGCACTGATATTCCCGTTATGAATGAGATCAGCTGCGGGAGTCAGCGTTACAGCGGCATCTGTTCTTCCCAATAATGCAATCCCCTCCTGCAAGAGTGTGCCGATGCTCTGATACAGTGACTCTCCTGAATCCCATACCGGGGTAAGGGTAGGCACCCTTGAAAAAGCTTCAGAATACGGGGCACTATCCCAGGTGTCAGCCACTAAGCTCAGGTTATAGGCCATGAGTATTTTGGCTATACCGGCATGCAGGTAGGCTTTGGAAGCCTCTGCCATTACCAGCATATCATAGATGTCGGCCATGGCGTAGTAGGCCGCTCCCCATGTGCCTGAAAGGTCAGTGATCCTGTATGTATCGGTATCAGACCCCAGGCTCGGGCTTGCGAGATGCTGAGAATAGTAAGTAGTGGTACTCGCAAACGTTCTTGAGTTAATGCCTGACTTGGAGGTGGCAGTAGTCAGGAGGCTGTTGATGTTCGGAGTAGTAACCAGGTTAGGGTTATTGCCCACATCAAAGTAGTCCTTACATCCTGCCAGGGTCATTATAAGGAATAATGACAAACCATATTTTATATATTTCTTCATTCTTGTAATCATTTAAAACGTAACATTCAAATTAAATATGTAGCTTCTGAGGCCGGGATATGTAAATCCTGCAAATCCGGATATATTAGAACCACTGCTGACAGAGATACTTTCCGGGTCATACCCGTTAAATTTCGAAAATATCAATAGGTTATTTCCGGTAAAACCTACGCTTACATCTTTCAGGAAATTATTCGGAAGCCATTTTTTAGGCAGGCTATAGTTTAAAGCCATGGTTCTCAGTTTCAGCCACGATATATCCTGAATAAAGAACTCCGAGTTTCCTCTGTAAACATCCCGATAAAAGCCATTTCCGTAGTTACGCCCGGTTTTAGAATCTACTCCCTGTCCCAGCCATACTTCCTGGGTATTTTTTGTGCCATCAGCCAATACCCCGTCAAATACCACATGGTCATTTCTGTTTAGTGTATATTCAGGTTTCAGGAAAGAGGCAATATGGTTATCCAGTTTATTGTAGGCCTGGTGTCCGAACTGTCCGTCCCATAGCATAGAAAGGCTTACGTTTTTGTATCTGAATGTATTGTTCCATCCTGCGATAAACTTAGGAAGTACGTTGCCCAATTGTTTCCTGTTAGATGTAGCATCCAGGACAGGGAAGCCGTTAGCTCCGATAACGATGGGGCGGTCTTTGTCTAATTTCAGGCTTTTGTCCAGGCCTTGTGCTATTTCTTCCGGGGAGTAATACCGCTTATAGCCACGGCCATAGAGTACACCGTATGATTCACCTGGAATCAGGCGCATGGTTACGGTAGAGCTCAGGTATCCGCTTTCTTCATATACCACGATTTCATTGGCCCCACTGTTAATGGAAAGAACCTTGTTCCGGTTAGCCGAGATGTTAAAGTCAGTTTCCCAGCTAAAGTTACCGGTTTTAATTGGTGTTGCCCCTAAAGTAAGTTCAATACCCCGGTTTCTGATGCTTCCCACGTTAGTAGATGCCGTACCGTATCCGGTGGTAGTAGAAACAGGAACTGCCAGGATCTGGTCACTTGAAACAGAGTTATAGAAGTTCGCATCCACCCGCAGTCTTCTCTTGAAGAAATTTAGTTCTGTTCCTATCTCATAGGTATCGGTAAATTCAGGACGGAGCAGCGGGTTTCCTAAGAGAGCCGCCCTTGTAAAGCCGGTAAATCCGGTGGGGAGCCCGGTGTAAGAGGCAAAACCCTGGCTGGTGGCATACGGATTAGCATCTTTACCTACTTTGGCATAGGATAACCTCAGTTTGGCGTAATCTATGGCCGCCGGCAGCTTCAGGTGGTCTGACAGGATATAACTCAGGTTCACGGAAGGGTAAAAGAATGAGTTATACGGCGACAGCAGCGAAGACGTTACGTCGTTTCTGCCCGTAAGGTTCAGGAATAAATAATCTTTGAAATTGAATGTCAGATCCGCGAAATTACCCATCAGCCTGTAATCCTGCTGAAAAGTACCGGCCGCCAGCTTGTTGGCGTTTGAAAGGCTAAACCAGTTCCAGATCGCCAGGTCCCAGCCTTCCATGGCCGAACGATATATGCTCCGGCTGAATAGCTCGTTTCCGAGGGTAAGGGTACCGCTGAAATTATCATTGATTTTATGCGAGAGGTTTATCAGAAACGTACTGTTGAACGATTTCTGTTTGTTTTCGTAAACAGAGATAAATCCACGTCCTGAAGCTCCGGTGCCGCCGTTATCATCTACCAATACCTCTCCCGCCAGGCCCTGGAAGCCGGGTGCGGTGGCCAGTCGGGTATCCCGGTAGGTATCCACTCCAAACGTGTAAGATAATCCAAGCCATTCCAGAGGATTGTAATTGAATTTCACGTTTCCTATGAACCTCAGTACATCATCCTCAAACTTATTGGTCTTAGCGATATAAATGGGGTTCTGGGATAGGCCAGGGTATTCCATTAGCATTGTCCCGTCTGGTTTTTCGTATTTTCGGATGTCATAACGCGGAGCCCAGTAAGCTACCTGCTCATTGTACCTGTACACGTTTCCTCTGTTACCTCCGCTATTGTTCACGCTCATGTTCGTATTTACTGAAAACTTAGAGCTCGGGCGAATAGTGGTATTCAGCCTGGCCTGCAGGTTTGCAAAGTTTGTAAATGGCATAAGCCCTTTTTGGGTGAAATGGGAGATGGAAGACATGTAGGTGATTTTGTCTGTGCCACCGCTAAAAGACAGGTTATTTTTCATCTGATGCCCGGTGTCCCATGCATCTCTAAAGGTATCATACAGTTTCTCAGGGTGCGTAGGGTCTATTTTCCGGGCTTCTTCTACGGTAGGCCCGGTAGAAGGCCAGAAAGATCCGGTGTCATATACCCCTGCCCAGCCCTGAGTATAGGTATTCTGTACTTTAGGGAGCCGGTTAACTTCGTCTATCCCATACGAACCCGAGTAATTCACCTGCATTTTTCCGGACTTTCCGGATTTGGTAGTGAGTACTACCACTCCGTTTGAACCCCGGAGGCCATAGAGGGCAGTAGCTGCTCCTCCTCTCAGGATATTAATGTTTTCAATGTCATCCGGGTTAATGTCTATGGCACGGTTACTTTGGGCCCGGAAATCCGAACCCTGTGTAGAGGTGCTGTTATCCATGATCACCCCGTCTATGACAAACAGCGGAGAGTTATCCCTGTTAGGATCAATGGAGTTAATGCCCCTGATCTGGATTCTTGCCCCTGCTCCGGGCGCCCCGCCTGTATTTACAATCTGCACGCCGGCCATTTTACCCTGTAAGGCATTTACGAGGTTATTTTGTTTATTTACGGTCAGTTTTTCAGCATTTAATGTCTGGGCCGTATATCCCAAAGAGCGGGCAGCCCGCTGCATGCCGAAAGCCGTAACGGTTACCTCGCTTAGCTGCGTGTTATCTTCTTCCAGAACCGCGTTAACCGTGGAGCGGTTTCCTACAGCAATTTCCACTGTTCTGTAGCCCAGGGAGGAGAATACCAGAACGGCATTCTGTCCGGCTTTAATGGAGTAGTTCCCGTTAGCATCCGTGGCAATGCCTGAAGCAGCTCCTTTTACCTGCACGGTAACTCCGGGTAAAAGGGAGCCGTCCGTTCCGGAGGTGACTTTTCCGGTAATGGTCTGGGCCATTGCCGTTAAGCCGGTAAGGGTAAATAAAATGACAAATAGATGTTTCATCATACAAATAGATGTTTGGGTTATTGATATGGTTAAGTCAAATAGTTTTCCAATTACCTGTACTTTGGTGATTATGTAGAAGACTATTTTACAAAATAGACCTAAAAGTA
Organism: Leadbetterella sp.; assembly: GCA_019638185.1. GTDB lineage: Bacteria > Bacteroidota > Bacteroidia > Cytophagales > Spirosomataceae > Leadbetterella. The sequence continues at coordinate 40,239 of JAHBUH010000011.1, read as the reverse complement.
TCAAAAAATGATCAGTATTGGCCTTTTTTCAATATAATTTTCTGTAATTTAAAATAATTCAACGGGGTGGGGGTAATCTTATGAGCCGTTTTATATACAAGTGGCCGGCATATTATGCGGCCGGTTCAGCGTAACGATTTCAAAATCGTATTCGTTTTTAGCGGACCGTCCGAAGTGAACGGAATCCCCGGTTTCCCAGTTGTTATAAGGGGTGAGGTCAAAGAAGGCGTCGCCTTGGGGGGCGGCGTGTACCCGGGTCAGGTAAAGCCGGGTGGCGTAGGGGGCGGCCAGTTCGTAGATTTTTTGCCCGCCGATGATGAAGATCTCGTCTTGTGGTGTGGCGGTTTCGGCCTGGCGGAGGGCTTCTTCCAGGGAGGAGGCTACGGTGGCCCCTTCGATATGCAGCTCCGGGTTCCGGGAAATGATGATGTTTGTTCTGCCCGGCAGGGGCCGGCCGATGGAGTCATAGGTTTTGCGGCCCATGATGACCGCGTGGCCCAGGGTGCGTTTTTTAAACAGCTTCAGGTCGTCACTCAGTTTCCAGAGCAGCTGGTTGTCTTTTCCGATGACCCCGTTTTCAGCTACGGCTACCAGTACAGATATGTCCATAATGTTTAATTTTATACAAATATAGAGATGAAAACAGCATTTATTACCGGGGGAACCAAGGGGATAGGCTACGGGGTGGCGGAGAGCCTGCTCAGCGAGGGGTATGCCGTGGCATTTACAGGAAGAACGGCACAGGGGGTGCAGGAGGCGGAAGCGGCCCTGAGCCGGGCGTTTGCAGGCCGGGTATTGGGGCTGACGGCCGATGTGCGGGACCTGGCGTCTATGGAAAAGGCGGTGGCAGCCACCGTGGAGAAGTTCGGGGGTGTGGATGTGGTGGTTGCTAATGCGGGCATAGGGATATTAAAGGATATTTCGGAACTGACGGCCGAAGACTGGAATGAGACTATAGAAACTAACCTCACCGGGGTGTTTTATACGGTGAAGGCCACGCTGGATGAGGTGATCCGCCGGAAAGGCTATGTGATCACGATAGCCAGCCTGGCCGGGGCCAATTTCTTTGAAAAGGGTACGGCCTATAATGCCAGTAAGTTCGGCCTGGTGGGCTTTAGCCAGGCGCTGATGCTGGATGTACGGGATAAGGATGTGAAGGTCACTACCATCATGCCGGGCTCTGTGGCCACGTATTTTAATAATCATGTGCCCTCGGAGGCGGATGCCTGGAAGATCCAGCCGGAGGATATCGGGCAGATGGTGGCGGACCTGCTGAAGATGAATCCGCGGACACTGCCGAGTAAGGTGGAGGTGAGGCCGGCGAAGACGAGGAAGTGAACAAATAATAACTAACAGTGAACAGTTTTGTGCCGCAGGCAGGTTTTTGAGGGGAAAGTAGCAAATTAGACCCATTGTTCACTGTTCACTATTCACTTTTTTTTGGCATTCTCATTTCCCCCGAGTAAATTTGTGTGAATTTATAAAATGATGGAAATGAAGAAAAATGTAGGACTTCTAGCTATAGCAGCTACTGTGCTGATGACAGCCTGCACTTACCAGAAGAATAACCGGATAGATCAGAAAGACGTAAACGCAGGAAACGATTATGTTTACGGTAATCCTGATTCCATGGCACGTCAGCGGAAGGTTCAGTATACGCCTAATTCCGAGAACGAAGTAAGAGCTATGGAAATCCAGGAAATTCTGTACGGTGCCACGGCTAATGAAGCAGACAGCGTGGCTGCCCTGTAAGAATTTCTTTTGAAAATAATATTGAAGTGATTTCATAATCCGCGGCCTTAGGGCGTTCTGTAGATTGTGAGGTCACTTTTTCATGTATCAGCTATGAGCCATGAATGTCAGCCAGGGGCTGGTAGCCGGTGCTGAAGAACTCACTGCTCATAGCTCAAAGCTCATAGCTGACTATGCAATTTCTATATCCGAATGTATTGTGGGGACTTTTTGCGTTAGCGATACCGCTGCTGGTGCACCTGTTTAATTTCAGGCGGACCCGCAGGGTGTATTTCTCTAATGTGGCCCTGCTGCGGAGTGTGGATACCCGCATTTCTGCCTTCCGGAGGCTGAAGCACCTGCTGGTGATGCTGGCCCGCATGCTGTTTATCGCCTGCCTGGTGCTGGCTTTTGCCCAGCCTGTGAAAAAAGCCGGGGAGAACCGCGGCCTGCCGCCGGGCATTAACGGCATTTACCTGGATAATTCCCAGAGCATGCAGAACACCCGGGAGAACCGGCGCCTGCTGGACCTGGCGGTGATCAAGATCGATGAGCTGCTTTCCCTGCTGGACCGTACTTCCAATATCCAGCTTTCTACGAATGATTTTGACGGGCAGGACCAGTTTGTGAGCTCGGCCGCCAAGGTGCGTGACCGCCTTACCACGGTGGCCTTTTCGGAAACGGGCCGCGACCTGCCCCAGGTGTATAAACGCCAGCGCTCGGTGGCGTACAAGCATAACCCCTCCGGGCAGAACCATTTTTTCTGGTTCTCCGATTTCCAGAAGAGCACGGCCGGGAACCTGGCGGATCTGAAGGTGGATACAAATGATGTGGTGCACCTGATCCCCGTAACGGGTAAGGCCACCCAGAATGTTTTTGTGGATTCCCTCTGGCTGAATGTGCCTTTTGTGCGGGAAATGCAAAATAACGTGCTCAGCGTAAAGGTGTTTAATTCGGGTAACCGGGCGGTAGAGAAGCTGCCGCTGAAGCTGTATGTGGATGATGTACAGATCTCCACGTCTTCCGTAGACCTGCCGCCCAATGCCTACGGTACGGCCCGGTTTAATTTTACGGTGAATACCCGTGGTCTGCACAAGGGCCGCGTGAGTTTTGATGACCAGCCGGTGACGTTTGATAACGATTATTATTTTACGCTGGATGCCTCGCCGGCCATCCGCATCCTGCACCTGTATGGCCAGCGGAGCGGGCAGAATTATGTGGGGAAGATTTTTGCTAACGACAGCCTGTTTGCCTACAAGGCGTATTCCATTGATAATTTTAACCCCGGTGAGGTGCAGAACGCTGACCTGGTGGTGCTGGAGGGGATCTCCACCCTGGACGGCGAGCGGCGGACAGTGATGGAGACTTTCCTGAACCAGGGCGGAAATGTGGCGCTGATCCCTTCTGCCCAGGTGTCCCAGGTAAGCCTGCAGGGCTTCCTGGCGCCTTTCGGGATCCGGAACCTGCAGGTGGATAACCACGTGCCCCAGCCGGAAGGCATGCAGGAGGTGGCCCAGCCCGAGGGGCAGTCGCCCTTTTTTGAAGATGTGTTTGAAAAAGGCAGTCATAACCGCCTGATGAGCCTGCCGAAAGCCTACCCCAAGCTGCGCTGGGAGGGTGTAGCGGAGCGTGTGCTGAGCCTGAAAAACGGCCGACCCTTCCTGACGCGCACCCGGGCAGGAGAGGGCAATCTTTACCTTTTTGCTTCGCCGCTGAACCGCGAGTACGGGAATTTTGCGGAGCACGCCCTGTATGTACCCGTTCTGTTCCGTATGGCTTACCTGAGCGGCAAAGCTGACCGCCTGGCGTATAATTTCAGCGAAGGGCACGTACGGCTTTATATGCCCGAAGCGCCTAAGAATGCCGTGTACAAGTTGAAAAACAAGAACCTGGAGCTGATCCCCGTGCAAAGCCTGCGGGGCAAGACGCTGATCCTGACCCTGCCGAAGTCGTCAGAACTGCAGAATAACCAGCTGCTGGGCTCCGGGATTTACGAACTGGAGATCAACGGCAAAGAGGTGAAGTCACTGGCATTGAACCACAGTCGCACGGAGTCTTATATGGACACCTGGTCACCCGCGGAGCTGGAGGAGGTCTTTGCCGGGCAGAAGAATGTGAAGGTTTATGAGGACGTACAGGACGGCCAGTTTATTGAGGCCTTCCGGGAGTCTTCCATTGACAAGGTCTACTGGAAGTATTTTGTGATAGCCGCGCTGTTTTTCCTGCTGACGGAGGTGCTGCTGACGCGGCTGATGCGGAAGTGAGGTATTCCGCAGAAGTCTTCCATTTTTCCGGAAGGGGTGAAACAATAGAGGTATCTTCCTTTATCCGACAGCTGACAGGGAGCATGCGGTACGTTCCGGGGCAGGAAGATGGTATCTCCCGCTGTTAAATGATAACGTTCGTCGCCTACCCGGAAGAGGTGTTCCCCTTCCAGGGTGTAGAACACTTCGTCCTGGAAAGGATGAATGTGTAAGGGTGAGCCCCCTTTGGTATAGCCGGTGTATTCCGAGGTGCTCAAAGCCCCGTTAGTGTCACAAGCAGAGACTTTAAGGTCAATCGGGCCCATGCCTCCCAGCACGTACTCCGCGTCAGGACAGTGGTGCGTCAGTCTCCCGGATGTAGTTACTTACATCGGGGGAAGGCGTAAATCGTTTACAGATCATGAGCTTCCGGGAAATTTATACCTGTCCAAATTTAGGAATAAAATTTATTTCTCTACCACGCCAAACACCCTTTCCGGGGATTTCCCGTCGGCTACCAGGAAGCCGTTAGGAGTGAGGGTGGTAAATTCCTTAAAATCCCGTACCAGGTGCTGGTAGTCGTGATAGCCCAGTTCCAGGGCAATGCTCAGCCAGTCTTTGCCCGGGTAGCTGTTTTTGAATTTCATGGCCTGTTCAAAACGGGCCACCCGGGCAAACATCTTGGGGCTGATACCGTGGCGCTCCACAAACTGCCTGTAGAATTGCCGCTGGCTTAAGCAGGCCTGATCCGCCAGCCAGTCGAGGGAAACGTTCCCGTTATGGTGAAGAATAAAGTGGTTAATTTTATCAACGGGAAGTAACCCGCTTTTATACCTCTTTCCCGACTGCTGCCGGATCAGCCGGAAGAAGAAATTCTCTACTATAGGGATCATCTCGGTATAGTGCCGGGTGTAGCTCAGCCGCTGGTTTACCTGCCGGATCTCCTGGCTCAATACGGCCTCGGCATCTATGAACTTATTGGTAAATTCTGTTATTGGCATCCCGGTCAGCCGGGCCAGTGCGCCCGGCTGCATCTGTACCTGGAACACCATAAAATCACGCCCCACGTGTCGTAAAGAAGCTATAGAATGCTGGCCGTAAATACGGGAAGAATGACTTGCTACTTTTTTCCCATCAAAGCCGTACTCCACCGACTCAAGATCTTTAGGCGAAAAGGCGATGCAGTTTTCGGCCCGTGGCCAGTAAGCTTTGACGGGCAGGGAGGTCATCCAGGCCGGGAATTTACAGCCCACAATCTGGAACAGCCTCACATATTCACGCAAGGCCGGATGCGGAAGACGGTAGTCGTATATTCCATCCATAGCGACCGGTTCATTAGAAATCCTATTCCAAAGATAGTGCCGGCCCTACATTTTTCATGCCGTGGGCCATGGTAATCTTCTGAAATTCTTCTTCGGAAGGCGGGCCTTTTAATTCATTCATTCTCAGGAAAAACTCTTCCATCCGACCGGCCGGCTGCACCATAAAAATGAGTTTTCCATAGTCGGTAAGCTGAATCCAGGTATGGGGGATCTTCCGTGGCAGAAACAGGGTATCACCTGCCTCCAGCACTTCTTCTTTTTCGCCTACCCGGAAGCGATACCTCCCCTCTACCACTATAAAAATTTCGTCCTGATCGTAGTGCACATGCAGTACGGGCCCCTCTTTGACGTGGCCGGTATACTCGAAAACAGCCAATTGGCCATTCGTGTCCTTCCCTGAAATTTTGAGGTCGTTCGGGTTGACGCCTTTGAAGGGGGTGTGTACGCCAAAACGGGCCTCTCCCGCTTTCACTACAAAAGGTTTTGGATTGTTCCCGGCGAATACCTCGGGAGCAGCGGCCACGGAAGCGAGAGCCGCTGCCGAAGCAATGAATTTTCTACGTTGCATAATGCTAAAAATTTAACGGTTTTCTTATGCAAAGTTTAGAAGGATAGAATTACCGGCGGTGGTAAAAATCGGCCGTTTTAAGTTTATTCAAAAATCAGCCTTGCCACCCCCTGCCACAGTGGACCTTCCGTGCAGTAATACCAGAAGAGGGGTGTGGCGAGGAAAACCCCCAGAGCCGCCATGTATACCCGGTTTATTTTCTTCTCTTTCACCCATTCAAAGACGAGGATCGCGGCCAGTATACAGGCCGAGGGCAGATAAGAAACGGCGATGGCCTGCTGAAAGGTTTGCAGGCCAAGCCAGCTGTAATCCATGCGGCCGAAGGCCGCCCAAAGCATGGCCAGGGTATGGACCACCATGTAGCTTCTGTGGGCAGTGCGCTTTTTGCGGTTAAGCATGGCCATAATGTACGCCCAGAAAGAACAGGTAAAAGCGCTAAGCGGTACAAACTGAAAGGCCAGCAGGTTAGTTTGCGGCACTCCGTTTGCCAGCCCTCTCAGGTAGGCCTGCCGGATCTGCAGGATGATAATTATCCCCAGAAAGGACACAAAATAGTAGGAGAGTGTTCCGATCTGCCGGTGCAGCCGGTGCTGTTTAAAGTGGATCAGGAAGGGCTGGATAATCAGGATCAGCATCCAGAGGGTGATGGAAATGCTGTGCAGGTGGGTGATGAGGGTGATGCGCTCATGGAAGTCAGGGAATAAGCCAAAGTAGCTTTTGAAAAAGCCGTAAAGCGCTAATCCGAAAAAAACGATAAACAGGAAACCGATGCCCCTGCCGGTTAATATTGCTTTCATCATCAGGGAGTTTTTAGGCAAAATTGAGCCCATAACTCCCTGTTTTAGTGGTAAATAATAGTCATTTTTTAGGCCAATAGTCAGGGTTTGAATAACGGTAGTCACTGATTTTAGCAATGGGCAATAATAAAAACCGGAGTGTTTTGATCATGGCAGGGCTCGGCCCCTCTTTCATATTTATGGAGGTGCAGCACCAGGAAATGTCGGACATACGGACGTAAAGCGGGCTGGGGCAATATATTGGGCATCAAGACCACGCATTGACTTTTAGTAAAGTAATTAATCTTTTCTTTGGCATCCAAGGGAAGTCCTCACAAACCCGCAAATCCGGCATTCAACCGGAGCTGTCGTTCCGGATTCAGGTTACTTTCCCGGATGAGGATATTGGGGGTTACGCCGGCAAAGCGCTTGAAGTCTTTGACCAGGTGCTGGTAGTCGGTGTAGCCGGTGTTTACCGCAATGCTGAGCCAGTCCATGTCCTGGCAGATATCTTTTAGCTCATAGGCCTGGTAAAAGCGGCAGATGCGGGCAAAGTACTTGGGGGTCACGCCGATCTGCCGTTCAAAGCGCTTTTCAAACTGCCGGAAGCTCAGGCAGGCGTCACTGGCCGTTTGGGAGAGCTTAAACGCCTGGGGATTACTCAGAATAATGCTCCCGATTTTCTCAATGGGCTCAAACCCGAATTTGACGCGGCTGATTCTTTTGGTAAAATAGCGGTCCAGGATCAGCGGCAGCTCATCGTAGGTGGTGGCGTGGGCCAGCTGATCTTCTACCTCGTTTATTTCTTTTCCCAGGATGGCCTGCGCCTCTATGTATTGATGGAGGAGTTCATACATGGGTATACGCAGCAGTTTATAAATGGCCCCGGGCTGAAACCGCACATGCACCATCATGTATTCAGGAGGCAAATGAAAGTTTTGCCGGGCATTGGGTAGTCCGAAAACATAGGTTTTAGGACGTACCTTAAACATACCCGTCTCCACGGTCTCGGCGGTTTTGGTGCCCCTGATCACAAAGGTCATTCCCTCTTCGGGATTGACGGGGTATGCCTTTACCGGATCAGGGATTTCTTTGCCGAATTTCATGTGCAGCACCAGGTATTCTTTTACGTACGGCCTGAGGATAGGGGCAGGATGACAGCGCTGGCAAATCATAACTCATAGCTTAAACCACAACCAAATATAGTTAAAAAATTGATTATCAACTTATTTTGGTAGATAATAATGCTCGGAAATGCTGGTGATTTTCCAGTTCTTTCCTGTTTTCTCCAGCAGCACCACCCGGTGAGCGTTTATTGATTTTCCATCGGGACCGGTGTAACGGGTCTGGTAGTTGGCGCTTGCAAAATTTCCTCCGGCGGTAATACGGAAATCGGAGTTGCTGATGGTGACGGGCATGGCCGGCGGGAAGGTGTTGTCATTGGCGAAATCGGCCCCGTTTCTGGAGGTATACGTACCATCCGGCAGATTGACGCTCACCAGGGTATACCGGGTATCTTTGGGGTCAAATGACCAATGTTTCCGTACATCGTCAGGGCGGTGGGCTTTCAGGGCAGTAGCCTCGGCCAGCAGGGTGGCCTTAATAGCTTCTTCTATAGTTTGGGCGTAGAGGCTTCCGGAGGCCAGGAGGAGGACAAAGAGTAAATTTTTCATTTCAGACAGTTTATTTGGTTAGAAAATAATACCTGTACAAAGATGAAGGCGGGGATTTAACTTTTATTGGTAAAAAATCGTTGAGATGGGTATTATGTCCTCCCGTATTCCGGCAAAAAATCCCTAACTTTATCCGGTTTCTTACATCATTTTACAAGTCAATGAATCTGAAGTTTATACTATCGTTAACGTGCCTGGTGGCCTGTTTTACGGCTACTGCCCAAAAGCCCGTGGTAAGCCATGTGGTGACGCATGACCGTGCCACCATCATCTGTGATGTGTCCAAAGGGGAAAATCCTTACCCGGCCTGGGGAGTATTCCCGGCGGCCACCTACCCGGTGCGGAAAGTGACCATGCACGTGACGCTGGGAAGCCCGGATGACCGGAACACCGCGCATTGGGATTACCTGGATCATATCGTACTGCGCCGGAAGGGTGGGGTGAACGGCCCGGCGCTGAATTACGAGCTGGGCCGGATGCTGACGCCCTATGGCAGTATTTATAACAAAGGCTGGAGCTGGAAATGGCAGGTGGATGTGACCGATTTTGCACCGTACCTGCGCGATAGCGTGGAGGTGGTGTACGTTCATTCCGGTTATGAGGATAGTACGGTAGGCTGGGCGCTGACCATTGATTTTGAGATCCTGTCCGGCCCGCCGGTGGTGACGCCGCTGGGCATTACTCCCCTGTGGAATAAAGGATATAAGTACGGAGACCCTGATGAGAAGATCGAAGAGCACCTGCTGCCCGTAAGCTATGAGGCGGCACGGGGCGCTGCCCTGAGCCGTATTCGCATCCAGCATACCGGGCATGGGATGGACAGACCGCGGGGATGCAGCGAATTCTGCAGCCGCTGGCGGGAAATAAAACTGGATGGAAAAACGGTAGATCGCAGAGATATGTGGAAAAGCTGCGGGAATAATCCCCTGTATCCGCAGGGAGGCACCTGGATATATAACCGCGCCTACTGGTGCCCGGGTGATCTGCAGCAGCCGGACATCATGGATGTATTCACCAAAGCCGGCCGGCATGAGGTAGCGCTACAGATGGAGCCCTACACCGCTACGGCTAACATCCAGGCGGTTGAAAACATATCGTCTTACCTGTTTCATTATTCAGCGCCCCGCCAGAAGACCGACGTGGCCATGGAGGCCATCCTGGTGCCCAGCGATGAACAGCGCTTTTTCCGGCTGAACCCGGCCAGCTCCACTCCCCGCATAGCCTTCCGGAACCTGGGGGCCGATCCCGTGCGTTCGCTGACCATTATGTACGGTACCGAGGGCTTCCCCGCGCAAACACTGGAATGGAAAGGAAACCTTGCGTTTAACCAGGTGGCCGAAGTGATCCTGCCGGGAGAGATCCGGGAGAAAGACGGTGAGAATACCTTTCGTGTGACGCTCACCCGGCCCAACGGGAAAAATGACGCCTGGCCGGGCGATAATGAAATGACCTCTACTTTTACGGCCCCGGAAAAGTTTCCTTCTGAATTTGTAGTACAACTCCTTACCAATAACAAACCCAAAGACAACAGCATCTTCCTGGTCAACGCCCGGCAGGATACCGTTTTCCGGAAAACCCCGGCCCAACTGGAGCCCTTAACGCTCTACACCGACACGCTCCAGCTGACTGAGGGCAAGTATTCCCTGAACCTCATAGATACATCAGGTAATGGGCTGCAGTTTTGGGCCCAGCCGGCTAACGGCGACGGTTACCTGCGCCTGTTCGATCTGAAAGGAACTCTTATCCATGCTTTTGAGAGCGACTGCGGCGACGGCGAAATGTTCAGCTTCAAGGCCATTCCGGGTTTCGAACGGGATACCACCGTGGCCCGGCATGCATTTTCACTCTACCCCCGGTCAGTGGTAGACCATACCCAGCTGAGCGTGGTCTCTAACCGCCTGAGTAATATGACCGTACAGATCACAGTAGACGGCGTAGTGTGGCAAAAGCACGAATACAAAGGGATCAGGAATGCGGTATTCAACTATGACCTTACCCATCTCCCCACCGGGAGGATCGTGCTGGAAGCTTTTATGGACGGGGTAAGTAGGTTTAAGGGCAGGATTAATAAGCGGCCGGCGGGGAGGAGGTAAGACCAGAATAAAAAAGGACAAGCCGGAAAAAATCCGACTTGTCCTCAATTGCCTGCATGACAGTTTTTTATAAGTTTGTAACACAATTAATATCCAAGCAGATGAATTTTGAAAAATTAGCTTTCCGCATTCAACAGACTAATGAATTTTTGCAGCAAAATGCAGCAAAATGCAGTAAAAGCTGTAAACATACATCTTACACTTAGAAATTGACTAGTAGGGTTTTATATTGTAGAGTTTGAACAGAACGGAAGTGACAGAGCACAATACGGGTCTAAGTTGCTCTAAAATGTGGCCAGAAGCATCAGTATTAAAGGCCTTTCTGCACCCGAGCTTTCTCGTTGCCGACAGTTTTATCATACTTATCCACAAATTCTTGGGACGGTGACCCAAAAATTCAGGGCCTTGCTTCCTTCCTATTTTATTGAAGATTTCTCATATAATCCAATTCTTGGGACACCGTCCCAAGAATTGAGCATTAATGAAATTAGTCAGCCGACTACTGACTCCTCTCAAAACGACCATTTGTATCAACTCTTGTCCTCCATATCATATTCACATCTTATTGAGCTTATCAAACTTGATGAAAGCAACAAAAGACGTTTTTATGAGTTGTTGATATTAAAAACACAACCAAGTGTGAGAGAACTCAAACGACAGATTGATACACTTACTTACGAAAGAGTCGGACTGTCTGAGAATCACAAAGGCTCGTTTGACGAAGTGATGAAAAAGATAAAGCCACAGGAGACAACGGATTTGATTAAGTCTCACTATTTTTTTGAATTTCTGAATATAGGACATCCGCATTTAGTAGAAGAGAGTGAGTTGGAACAAGCACTTATCAGTCATTTACAACAGTTTATTACGGAATTAGGCAACGGTTTTTGCTTTGAAGCCCGGCAAAAACGCATATTAATTGGCGATGAATATTACTTCATTGATTTGGTATTCTATCATCGCATTTTAAAGTGTCACGTTTTGATAGATTTAAAAACTGAAACAGCCAAACATGAACACATAGGGCAACTAAAATCGTATCTCAACTATTACAAGAAAAATATCCGGGAAAGTACTGATAACCCACCTGTCGGGATTTTACTCGTAACCCATCAAAACAAAGCATTGGTGGAATACGCTATTGCCGATAGTGATTTGGATATTTTTGTGAGTAAATACCAGCTACAGTTACCCGATAAAGCAAAATTAGAAGCGTTTATAAATAACGAATTAAAAAATATTTAATACAGCCTAAAATACATTCCGCTAATACCAACCATTTTTCTCCTCTAAACACTTTGATTTAAAAAGCAAATAGTTTTACTTTGTATTTCAAAGTACTTTTATTAACTCCAAATCTTAAGCGATATGAAGATCTCCAGGAAAAAATTTGTCATTACCTTCCTCATTTCGGCGTTTGTTTTTCAATTTATCTCTAATTCGGTTTTAAGTCCTGAAATCGGGCTTTTTCCCAAACACGGTGATTGGTATGCGGGAATGGGGTCGCCCATTGCCTGGAAAAACATCTTAACTACTATCATCTACCCGGTCAGGTATGTATTGATAGAGCCGTTATCATTTTTAGGGACAGACCCGGATCCCGTGCCGCCGGTAATGCTTGTGGCTTTTACTTTGTACTGGACAGGCATCGCTTTGGTCCTTCATTTCCTGCTCAGTCGGATATTTCCTCGTAAAAAGCATGAGTTTTCGGGAAATCTATGATGAAGCAAAGTCGGATGCGTGGGTCCGGGGCTTCGCTCTTTTTGTCGTATTGCACTGGCGGCAAGCTTTCTCCCCACGGGTATCGTCAAGATCATGGGGGAGGATTTTGCGGAAGGGCTGCCGTCCAATACCCCCTTAGGCCATTATTTTGACGCCTTGTTTTTAACCGGCTACTGCCTCGAAACTTTTGACCAGGCGGAAGATATTCATAAACCATAAGAAGCCGCTTTTTTAGTTTCCGGGTTAGGGTTATTTTTTTGCCACGATATCAATCTGGAATTCAATGGAATCCGATATAGTCTCATCCGCTAAAAATCCGTAGAATTTTCCTGATTTATAAAGAACACCCCATTTTGTCCGATCTATGACCAGCCGGCCACTCGCTTTGATCAGGCTGTCGCTGACTTCTATTTCGGCCGGAAAAGTAACGGAGTGGGTGATGCCTTTAATGGTCAGGTTCCCCGTAACTTCCCCTGGGGTGGATGAAACCCGGGTAATGGTGATGGCAGAGGTGGGGAATTTTTTCACATCAAAAAAATCGGAATCTTTTAAATGCCTGACCAGGTCATTATCACTGCCGTGGGTTTCTTCTTCAATGGTATTCATGTCTACTTCCACCGTACCTCCCGTAACCTGGCCGTTTTCTACCGTCAATTCTCCTTTGGAGAGGTAGACGTACCCGGTATGGCCGTTTGAACCCATCAGCATGGAGCCTTTCCAGGTCACTACACTTTCCTTCGTATCTACCCTGTATTTTTGCCCCGTGGATACGGAGCTTACCGGTGCATGATCCTGACTTGCCTCCTTTGCAGGTTTACCACAACCAAAGAGCAAAGGAATAATAATTAAGTAATTGAAAAATAGCTTGTTGTTCATAATTCGGTTATTTAGCAGCCGCCTTTGCGAGGGGCACGTTTATAAATTATTTTGTGATCACGTTCTACATAATCGCCCGATACTATCGGATATGAATATTTGGGTGCGTACGATACACTACGGCTTTTTATAATTATTTTGTTGTTAACTTTCAGGCTGCGCAATTGCTGAAATTCATCAGGCTTTCCCAGTCCGAAACTGAGAATATAATCGTCATCCTTAATCCTGACCATCACTCCGAAACCCAGCCGTGAACCTGGTGGAAGAGAAAGAGAGGTTACCACAGCCTCCATATGGGTAAAAGCATTGATATGCGTCTTTATTTTAGCCGCACCGTCCAGCACCTTTTTACCTTCAGGAGACGCTTCCCATGCTTTGAACTTTATACCATCCAGGGTAGCCTCCCATCGTTTCAATCCGGCTGTCAGTTCAGCAGTCGGGAGTGGCTTTGGAGTTGAAGTTTCATTTTTGTTTTCGCAATTAGCAAATACCAGTCCGCTTACCACCACCAGCAGTGAGATCAGCGTATAAATAACTTTTTTCATGTTTTTTGCAGGTTTAATTAACATAGATCAAATTGATGCAACAAAAATACTTGGGTCTATTTTGGCCTGAGAAATCCGGATTGTAAATAAATAGTGTAAACTTTGTAAATAATATATTGACATTATGCCTGTTAGAAGAAAGCTCCTGGAAGTCAGCCGAAAGCACCTGGGCGGATTATTGCTGCTCCTGTTTATCTCTGTGATCTGCGTGGCTTTCAGCATGACCGGCAAGGATGATTTTGACCTGGCGCGAAGAGAAATCCTGCTCCGCCGGATCGGGCATGAAGTACTCCTGCAGTCGGGCGACAGCACATCAAGGGTACTTCCGGTAAAAAAGATCGCCGAAAATGAATACCAGATCAGTTTTGAGAATGCTTTCACTTTTCAGCCTGACTCCCTGGTGAGTACTACCCAGCGCTTGTTAACGCAAGACCCGCTGGCGCGTGATTATGTGGTTAATGTACTGAACTGTACCAATGCCAGTGTAGCTTACGGATATGCGATATCCAAAAATAAGAAAGATGATATCGTAGCCTGCATGGGAAGAGAGCAGCCCTTGGCATGTTACAGGATTAACATTAAATTTAAACCCCTACCTTTAATTACAGCAAAGCATGAGCTTTTCCTGGGCGCACTGGTATTTTTAGGATTAGTCGGATTTATTTTTTTAAAGTCTGGTAAGCCGCAGAAGGCTCTGACCGACGGCCAGGCTACTGATTTACCGGACATTCGGCACGATGGTATGTTCACTTTGGGGTCAATGTTATTCGATGTGGAGGCCCGCAAGCTCATGATAAACGGAGGGAGCATAGACCTGACCCGAACGGAAACCCGTGTACTGCGCATTTTCGCGATGTCTCCTAACCAGGTTATAGCCCGAAGCCGGCTGAAAAAAGAGATATGGGAAGATGAGGGGGTTATAGTGGGGCGTAGCCTGGATATGTTCATATCAAAGCTCCGGAAGAAACTGGAACCTGATCCGGACATCAGGATCGTGGTGATACGCGGAAAAGGATATAAGCTTGAAATCGGTGCTTAAGAGGTATATTCGTATGAAAAACGATACCACTTGTCTTCAAATGGCACCGTTTTTTATTTGATTTAATAATTCTTCCAGGTCATTCAATGTGGCCGTAAATCCTTTGAGGGTTTTCATCTTTATCTGCAAACGTATTGAACATTTTGAAATGGGTTTTCGGGCTGATGGAAGTATATTTCTGAAGTGCCTAATTTTCCTGTCCGTCAGGGCTGACCATGGCATAAAATCTTCTCCCCCCACTTTAAAGTCTATTGCTTTTGTTTTTGCCACAAAAGGTTTTGGCGCCCACCATTGATCCAGTAATTCCGGTTTGGTAAATGCATCCCAAACCAGGGGGAGCCGGGCCGCAAACTCCCGGTTGATGAGTACCGTTTTTGAATTTCAATATCCCGAAACCTCTGTTTTGGTTTTGTCCGGTTTATATATAGGATAAACAGCGCTTTAGAAGAAAATAAAAAAAAGCAAGCCTGAAATGAATCTGACTTGTCTTCTTTGTGGTCCTGCCTGTACAGATTTCGAACCTTTTCTTATCGGATTTAGAGCCATGGGCAAGCCTGGCGGTTGGATAACGTGTACTTTCGGTCGTTTTACTATCGTCCGCTTTCTAGGGCAAACCAGACGAATAAGAAATTGAGAAGTAATCGCGAATAGAGTGTATTCATAATCAGATTTACCGGCTCTATCCAAGTGATTTTATGCTCTAAATCAGTAAAAAACGGCTGTTCTCTTACGATTATAAATTTTACGTAGTATATTTTCAATAACAGTATCCATTTTGCATACCCTAAGAACTGCAAATGGGTCATTTTTATGCTATGTCCAATAAACCAGCATACAGCATAGCCGGCCAAATCGCACTTTTGAAAAAACGCAGAATGTTGTTCAGAGATGTAGGCAATGCATTCAATCTTTTAAAAAATATTAGTTAGTATCGCCTAAAAGGTTATTGGTGGGATACACAAAATGATTTTACAAATCATACATTTCGAACTAACACTTATTTTGAGGACATCATAGATCGCTACAATTTGGACCGACATTTGAGATTGATTTTGTTTGACGCCACTGAGCGTATTGAAATTGCGTTGCGGACAAAAATGATTTATCAATGACTTATGGTGGTTTGTGGTATTTAGATGACGATTTGTTTGAAACAACATCCCTGCCTTCCGACTCCAACATTACAATATACCAGAATACTGTTCTTGAACTCAAGAAGGAATTTTTCCGAAGTCAGGAAATA
This sequence comes from Leadbetterella sp., assembly GCA_019638185.1. Classification (GTDB taxonomy): domain Bacteria; phylum Bacteroidota; class Bacteroidia; order Cytophagales; family Spirosomataceae; genus Leadbetterella. The sequence goes on along the minus strand of JAHBUH010000011.1, from coordinate 24,408 downwards.
TTCATCCAAGACCAAAGAAGAAGATATCCTAATGACGATGCAGATGCCTGGAAAATTTTGGAAGTTGCATCAATGGGAACACTTTCCAAGTTATAGTAGAACCTGAAGCACCAACTTCCCGAAAAAGCAATGATTGCCAAAGAAATGGGATTGAATTTACACAGTGAATTATCCAGCCGGATAGAGGCAATTAGTTATGTTCGAAATATTATTGCTCATCATTCAAGATTGTGGAGCAGAAATATGGTAAAAAGACCAAGTGAAAACATAAATAATCCTACAGGGCAATGATTTACCGGTTCTTTAACACAATTTCAGACTAAAAAGCCATTTTTGATAATTTCCTGCATGGTTTATTTATGCAATGAAGTAACACCGGGACACCAGATAAAAAACAAAACTTTCACGTTTAAGCATTAGCCCGTTTGAAACAGATGCCTTGGTTGGTTTTTCTATATCGTTCATCATTATCGTTTGTCATTTGTATCCAATGAATTTAATGAAAATTCTATCGCAGCTTTAGAGTGAATTAGTGTTGTGTCAAAAGTTGAAACAGATAAGTCTGACACTTTAATACGTTTATTCCTTTTCGCCGTTTCCTTACCCCATTGTGCTATTGATGTGAGCAAAGGAATTAAGGTTTTGCCAAAATCGGTTAATTCATAATCCACTTTTAATGGCGGCTTGCTCGTATGGACGGTACGCCTGATTAAACCGTCTTCTTCCATTTCTTTCAATTGCAGGCTCAATGTCCGCTCTGTAATCACTTTACAGGCTTTTCTCAATTCACTATATCGTTTTTTTTCGATTAAATGAATAAGAATTACCGCTTTCCATTTTCCGCCTATATATTTCATTGTCAGGCTTGTGCTACAAGGATATTGCTTATTGTCTATACTATACATCTGTTACTATCATATTTAGCCGTTATTGCAAAGATAATTGACTATACTTAATTTTGTAACATTAAAAAGTATAGTATAAATAAAATTTATAATTATGAGTTTTTTAGACCTTGCAAAATGGAGATATACAGCCAAACAGTATAATCCAAACGAAAAAATTTCGGACGAAAAAATTGAACAGTTAAAAGAAATTATTCGGTTAAGTCCGTCATCAATTAACAGTCAGCCCTGGAAGTTCTTATTTGTTTACGATGAAAAAGTGAAAAGCAAATTAGCCGCTGCTTCTTATTGGAACGCACATAAAATCAACGAAGCAAGTCATTTGGTGGTATTTAATGTGATTGATAGTGTAGAAAAATTTGAAGAACAAATCCACCAAAATTTGCCTGAAGGCTCGATCAATTATTACAACAACTTTTTGAAACCACTACCCGAAACAGAAATAAAATTTTGGATACAACATCAGGTTTATCTTTCGCTCGGATTTTTCCTTTCGGCTTGTGCAAATATGGGTATTGACAGTACGCCAATGGAAGGCATTGAAAACGAAAAATACGATACAATCTTACAATTAGACGGTTACAAAACCCTGTTTGCCGTAGCTATCGGTTACAGAAATCCTGAAGACAGCAATCAGCCGTCTGTAAAACCAAAATCACGTTTACCATTAGAACAAATCATTAAATCAATATAAAAATTGGCGTTAGTTATTTTAGCACACCCGAATTCTGATAAATCTTTTGCCAACAAAACGATTATCGAAGAATTACAAAAAAGTGATTTGGAATTGGAAATCCGTACTATTCACGACCTCTATCCGGATTATAAAATTGATGTAAAAGCCGAACAGGAAGCATTATTGAGGCATCAAACCATCGTTTTCCAATATCCTTTTTATTGACTTAACATTCCTGCGGTACTAAAAGAATGATTTGACATTGTGTTTGAATATCAGTTTGCCTATGGTTCAAAGGCCACAAGTTGAAAGGCAAAAACTTTGTGCCAAGTTTCACGGTAGGCTCGCCCGAAGAAGCCTATAGAGCATTGGGAAAACATCATTTCAGAATTTATGAATTTTTTAAAAGTATAGAACAAACTGCATATTACGCTCAAATGAATTACATAGACCCGATGTACTTTCACGGAACGTCTTTGAATGTCGGATATAAAGAAGAAGATGTGAGAAACAGAGCAAAACAACACGCAGAAAGATTGATAACAGAACTAAAAAAAATGGAAATATGAAGAAGTACATTTTAGCTTTCAGTATGATGATAGGCATTTCCGCTTATGCTCAAAAAGCAGATTATGAAGTTTTTGCAACGGTTGAGCAATCTGTAGGAAACATTGCTTTTACACATCAAGGCGATTTGGTGTACAGCCATCACCCGTTTTTCAATCCGAAATTTCGGGTGGTAAAATACAATGCCCAAACCAAAACAAGTACGCCATTTCCAAATGAAGAATGGAATACACCACGAGAAACAGACGACCATTATTTGAGCAATGTTTTGGGAATTAGAAACGATGAAAACGGAATTGTGTGGATGTTAGATATGGGACAACGAAATCCTATAACACCAAAAATTGTAGGTTGGAATACCATTACAGAGCAGTTAGAGAGGATTTATTACCTGCCCGAAACTTCGGTTGCTCCAACTTCACAACCAAACGATATGGTTGTGGACACCAAGCACGGTGTTTTCATTATCGCAGACGAAGGCATTGGAAACGGCGGCAATGGCAATACCGCAGCTTTGATTGTGGTGGATATGAAAACAGGAGAAACAAGACGGTTATTACAAGGTCATAGAACGACTTTACCCGAAAACCTACCGACCATTATCAACGGAAAACCGTTAGCCGTAAACGGCAAAAATCTTTTGGTAGGTTGTGACGGAATTACTGCGGATAAAAACTTTGATTGGTTATATTATGCACCATTGAACGGCAGTAAAATGTATCGTGTGAAATTGGACGATTTGCTAAACAAAAATCTGACCGAAACCGAATTGGACACACGGATAGAAACTTATTCCGAAAAACCGAACAACGGAGGTTTAAGCATTGACGTTGACGGCAATTTGTATCTGACCGCAATGGAAAGCAACAGTGTAGCAGTAATTCTTGCCAAAGACAAAAGCATTCATAATATCGTTACCGATGAAAAAATGCTTTGGGCAGACGGAGTAAGTTACAACCAGGTGGACGGCTATATGTATGTTTCGGCTGCACAGGTTCATTTGGGGGCAGTTTTCAATAATGGCAAAAATCTAGCTAAAGCACCGTTTTTCATTTTTAGGTTCAAGCCATTAGTTAAAGGAGTTTCGTTTAGATAACAGACGAATGTGCAGGCTGTTTTCAAATGTCCCACTACGGCATGCCCCGAACCATTATAAACGACCCTGTGAAAACAGAACGCCATTTCACAAGATTACTTTCCAGCATTCCGACATTTTTCGTTCCTTTGCAAAAATACTAAGCGGTATCTTTATGAAAAAGGCAGAGGCAACACGGCTGACAATCTTACAAAAAGCATTTGAATTGATTTATATTAAGGGTTATCAGACCACAAGCATTGACGACATTATTGCCACGACACAAGTAACAAAAGGTGCGTTTTACTACCATTTCAAAACCAAAGACGAAATGGGCATTGCCATTATCAACGAAATTCTGAAACCAACACTTAAAAATAGTTTCATTCAGCCATTGCAAAGCGAACAAAACCCATTAGACGCTATATACACCTTAATGGACAACCTTTTAATGAAAAACGAGTTTTTGAAAGTTGAATATGGTTGTCCTGCTTCAAACTTTACGCAAGAAATGACACCTTGGAATGCAGATTTCAATAAAGTATTAAATGAGCTGACCGAACAATGGACAAAAGTGATGACAACAGCCATTGAAAAGGGGAAGGAAAATGGATTTGTCCGTAAAGACGTTAACGCAAAACGAGTAACATTATTTGTAATGTCGGGCTATTGGGGCATACGTAATTTTGGAAAATTAGAGAACAGCAAAAAGGTTTATCTAACTTATTTAAAGGAGCTTAAATCGTACTTAAACACACTTAAATAATTTTTTACTCAAAAACATACTAATTAGTATGTTTTTAATTTATCTTTGTCTCAGATATCAAAAATATGGATATACATACTCACATTGTTCCCGAATTTACCTTGACAGCTATGTTTGTTGCGGTGCTTATTGCTATTGCATTCATCACAATAATGTCGTTTGTAAAAGAGCCCAACCGACAAAAATTAAATGCTATAATTATTGCAGGTGCAGGAGGCGTTTATTGGAATGGTGGTTTGGGCGTCTGGGAATTTTTATTCGGTTCGCTTATGTTATTTGTGGCATACAAAGGTCTGAAACATTACTATTTCATTGGTATTGGCTGGTTGCTTCACACAGGCTGGGATATTCTTCATCATTTATACGCAAGCCCAATAATACCTTTTGACCCTTTGTCTTCAGCAGGTTGTGCCGTCTGCGACCCCATTCTTGCAATTTGGTTTTTCTTCGGTGCACCAACAATCTGGGACGTATTTAAAAAACGAAACTCAATTACAACATAATATGTATTCAACATTATTAGTCCTACACTCATTAACACGTTGGCTTGTTTTAATTTTTTTAGTGTATTCCATTTGTAGGGCATTTGTAGGTTATTTCGGCAATAAAGCTTTTACAAAAACCGATAACGCTTTCCGACATTGGACAGCGACAGTTGCCCATATTCAACTGATGATAGGAATGATACTTTACACACAAAGCCCAATTGTAAAATACTTTTGGAACGAAACCAAAGTTGGTTTACAAAATTTGGACTTAACATTTTGGGGCTTAATACATATTATCTTAATGCTGACCGCCATTACTGTTTTGACAATAGGCTCTGCCAAAGCAAAACGAAAACTAACAGATAAGGAAAAATTTAAGACAATGTTAATTTGGTTTTCTATTGCACTATTCATCATTTCCATTGCTATTCCTTGGACATTTTCGCCATTGTCAAGCAGACCTAATTTCAGAACATTTTAATTATGAAACAGTTTTTTGCAACAACAATCGGACGTTTACGACTTTTAGCTTTTTTAGAAGGCTTTTCATTACTTGTTTTGGTTTTTGTAGCCGTTCCGCTCAAATACTACTTTGACCATCCTGCAATGTCAAAAGCACTTGGTCCAATTCACGGTTCTTTATTTCTGTTATTCCTTTTCAACGCTTTGCGTGTCGGAGTAGAACAACAATGGAAATTTAAAGAAACGACTTGGAAAGTGATAATTGCTTGCTTTATTCCGTTTGGCACATTCTACATTGACTATAAAATACTTCGCAACATTCCGACAAACGAAAACTAACGACTGAAAACGGTTGTAAATAACTTAACCTTTGTATGTTGGGTATTTCCATTTTTCGGTTACAACAAAAATAGATTTGGTTACAAGTCCATTTGTAGCATTTAAGAACTTTGTATGTAACTGAATTTGAAAAAAATGAAAATTGTATTGACAGGTTCTTTAGGACATATCGGAAAACCACTTGCAGAAAAGCTGGTAGCAAAAGGCCATTCCGTAACGGTTATCAGCAGCAAGACTGACAGACAAAATGAGATTGAAGCCATTGGTGCCGTTTCCGCTATTGGCTCGTTAGAAGATGTTGATTTTCTGGTGGAAACTTTTTCCGGTGCAGACATCGTTTACCTGATGGAGTCATACGCCAATTATTTCAATAAAGACATTGACGTATATGCACATTAAGCCAGACAAACCAATCGCCCGTCTTTTCCGTATGTTTGGACAATTCGCCGATGAATTTGTTTAACTCTTTTAATTGCCCTGATTGTTGTGCCAAAATTTGTGTTGCTCTATTTTTGGTGGAAAGAATATATTGCCTTTTTCCCTTTTTTCAAATCATCAATCTGCAAACCAAAATCTAATGTCCTGCACCTGTAATTTTCAAATCGATTAAATCCAATTGCAACTCAGCTTTTCTTATTTCCTCATCGCTGAAAAATTTTTCTTTACGAAGCTGAAACAGTTCTTTACGTTGTTGTGCATAAACATGTGCTAATATTTCGTGATAACGTTCTATTTCCTGATATTCTTCGGTATCATTGTCTTCCAATGATTGTTCTATATTCTGCATATCGCTTTCAAGATTGGATTTATATAATCCTACTAACTCATTTTCTTTGATATCAGCAGTATATTTTTCGTTCAGCAGTTTTAATGCTGTTTTGTTCAACCGCAATTGTATACCTGCCTGTTGTTCTTTTTCGGGAAGAATATCATCAATCTCTTCCAGCTTAATGAGCTTGATAACAAAAGGTAATGTCAATCCCTGAAAAACAAGTGTAATGAATATGACCACAAAAGCGATGAATATAATCAGGTTTCGCTGCGGAAAAGCAGTGCCGTCTGTCATTAACATTGGAATGGATAGTGCTGTTGCCAAAGAAACTACACCACGCATTCCTGCCCAACTTACAACTAATGGACCTTTCCAGCCGGGTGAAGGGTCTTGTCTTGCTTTAGCACTTATCCAACGCGGAATATATGCCGCAGGATACACCCATAAAAACCGCAAAGCAATGGTAATAGCACTGATGATTAAACCGTATTTGATACCATCGGCAATGGAATAATCGCCCAATCCGTCTATTATCTCTGGTAATTCCAAACCTATCAATATAAATACGAGTGCGTTCATCACAAAAATCATCGTATTCCATACGCCCAGCATATTCAGGCGAGTGCTACCTGTCTTAAATACTTCGTGCGAACGGTACGACATAAATAAACCACCGCTAACCACTGCCATTACTCCTGAATAGTGAAACTGCTCTGCCGCCAAAAACATAAGATACGGTGTGATGACGGTTAATGCGCTGTCAATAGCCGGGGTAGTTGGTAAAAAACGATGGATGACATACATAATATGCGCTACAATCAATCCCACTACGATACCCATTCCTGCCACGAGAAAAAACTGTCCTGTAGCTTCCTGCATTGAAAAAGTTCCGGTCAAAACGGCTGCCAAAGCAAACTTGAAAACAATTAAAGAAGAGGCATCATTTACCAAACTTTCGCCCTCCAATATTGTCATCAATCTTTTGGGAACGTTCATTCCCTTCAGAACCGTTGCGGCCGCAACGGCATCAGGTGGCGATACAATACCGCCTAACAGAAATCCCAATGCCAAAGTAAAACCTGGAATGAAAGCGGAAGAAGCATAAGCTACAGCCAGTGAAGTGAGAAATACCAACCCAAAAGCCAATGAGGCAATAGAATGTTTCCATTTCCAGAAATCGTTCCACGAAGTGTACCAGGCTGCTTCGTACAAAAGCGGCGGCAAGAAAATCAGGAATATCAATTCGGGATTGAGATGCAATTGCGGTATGCCCGGAATAAAACTGATACCCAATCCGGCTATGACCAAAAAAATGGGATAAGCAATTTTTATTCGTTGCGCGAGCATTACCAGCAACATCACGGCTAATAACAAACCCAGAACCAAGAGTAGTGTATGGTGCATGCTTTTTTGAATTTCGAATTACAATTTACGAATTACGAGTTATGGACTGCGAATTTCAACAAATAATCGTCGATCCGCAATTGTCAATTTGCCTGTCCGATATCCAAGCGGTTAAATTTTCCATCAGCACCTTCGTGGAACTTGAAAAAAACTCGAAAAGTGCCCCATTGTCCTGCTTCGAAATTCCCATAAATATCTTTTCCTCCGTTTTCCACTTTGTCAATATCAAGAAATTTCTCTTTGTGGTTGAAGGCATTGTCAAAAAACGATTTGAAACCTAAAACCCGTCCGTCATCGCTAAAAACGGCATCGTCTGTAAAGTAGGAGTACCAGTTTCTTTTATCATTTGCCTGCAAAGCTTCGATTGCTTTTCTTACATTTTCGTTGGTTATTGCTTTTAAGTCCATTTGTCAATTCCTGAGCGGGTGCTGCAGATAAATGATAATCAGGTTCAGCAATAAGAAGGGAATTTCTATCGCAGCACCCTTTAAATCTTTACTTACTAATTGGAGGCAGATAATCATCAGTATGCCTGCCGCCATCAAAAAATTTCCCCATAAAAATGTTTTGGGAAACAGAATCAGAACAGAAGCCAATAGGGTTACTGCTCCATTAATAATAACGGCATTTTTACTGAAATTCCATTTGCCGAACATTTCCAGCATTTCGGGTTTTGCCGTAAGCATAGCCCAACCTTGTTTGATGCCCATAAATACGGCAAAAAGAATAAGAACGGTGTTGGTTATTTTTAGTATCATCGTTTCTCGCCATTTTATTGGATTTTAAATGTTTTAAAAATTGATAGGACAAAGGTGGCAAGACCTTGCATTTATTTTATGGTGAACTTTTCGGAACTTTTATTTTTTGTTTTCTTTTCTGAATTGCCCGGGTGTCTGCCCTACAAATTTCCGGAAGAATTTTGAAAAATTGGACGGGTCATACGTCAATATCCCAGCGATTTCGGAAATGGGTTTGTCTGTTTCTGTCAGCATTCTTTTGGCTTCATCAATAATTTTCAGATCATAGAAATGGCAGGGATGATTTCCGGTTTCTTTTTGTACAGTATAGGTCAAATGCTGGTGCGACAGAAACAACTCGCTTGCAATCTGGTTTATTTCCATAAATTCGTCAACAGTCCCCGAAACCACATCCGCAATATGTTGATCCAAAAACTGAAAATACTTTTCGGTAATTTCTTTGCTTCTGTTCAAAATCTCTTTGTTTGCGTCCCTCATTTGGTTGAATAAAAATAAAACAAAGATGCGATTTTTTGAAAGACCTGCAATGGTGAACTTTTCGGGATTTTTCTATGATACATTTCGCTTTAATGACCGAAGTTCATCTAAACTTATATTTTAGAGGTGTTGCCTGGTAACTACAAGCACGTTTGTTGTACCTTTGAACGATAATCTTTAGGACCAATTCCTTTATGTGTCTTGAAAAATTTATTCAGGTGACTTTCGTCTGTAAATCCGAATTCATCGGCAATCTGACCTAAGGTAATCGTTGGTATAGCCAGACGTTTTTCAATGATTTGTAGCCGGTAATCGTTGGTATAATTGCGGTAACTTACCCCGAATTTCTTCTTGAAATAATCACTGAAATAAGTGGCAGAAATCGCAAAATGAGCAGCGATATTTTTAATCTGTATCAAAGGAGGTTCATAAATATGCTGATGTATATACGAAATCAGTTCTTCCTTTTCGGGCTGGCCATTATCAATCCTGATATTGAGTTTAGCCGCTGCTTCTTTGATTAATCCTAAAATAGAAAGTATCTGGTAAAACATCAGCGGCGAACGGGCAATTTCTTTTTTACAATTATAAGCTACAATGTTCTCTACAGTATTTTTTAGAATGGAAATACAGGGCTCATCCATTTTTAGCTTTACCTCTTTCAGCAATTTATTTCGCATAATATTTTCCGGCGCAAGGGAAATGAACGCGTCGGCCTCATAATACATCTTATGTCCCGAGAAATAATCATCCGTAAATTTTATAAACGTAAAACGGGTGCTTTTGGCGATTTCGAAATAATGCTCATCTCCCGGACTAATGATGAACAGATCACCGCTTTTATAAGGCAGCCGGCCGTTATTTAACAAATGAATGCCCTTCCCTTTATGGATATAAACCAATTCATAATACGTATGGCTGTGTACAGGCAGATGAAACGCATTCTCTTCAAAATCGTGGATAACAAGAGGTTCAAACTGTAATTTCTTCATAAACCTTTTATTTAGGATAAAAGTACAAAAATAGCCGTGATATATACCAAGTCCATCATCAAAACAATAAGGAAATTTGTATGATGGAAAGAGAAAAAAATGAAACATCTGCCTGGCAAACCTTACTGATGTCCGTTACAGCAGGGGTTTGCGTAGCCAATATCTATTATAACCAGCCTTTGCTGAAAGAGATGGCCGCCCATATGTCGCCACACAATAAAGGGAAAATTGTAGGCATTATTTTTATGGGTATATTAACGGGCATACTTGCGGCAAGGGTCTTCAGTGGGTTTATTGCGGAATGGCTCAGCTGGCGTTATGTTTACGGTATTGGTGCCGCTATGGTACTGGCAACTTCCCTTGTGCTGTACAGGTCTTTGCCGGATATCACAGCGGTATTCAAAGGTAGCTATCCTGATTTGCTCCGCTCGGTGTTCTCGCGATATTTTCAGCTTTACTGGCGCCGATGTTTGGAAAACTGGCGGATCCGGAAGGTGCTAACCGTTTCCGTCTCTTGGCGGTGATGCTGGTTATCGGCACAATCGTTATTTCGTATTTCTATCGCGGACAGTTATGGGCGGTGGTTGTTGCCGTGCTGTTGCTCGATTTGGGAGTGCAGGCAATACAGGTAACCAATGTGGCCGTCATTTATACCCTTGATGAAACGGCGCACAGCCGCATCAATACCATCTATATGACTTCCTATTTTCTGGGTGGCGCCTTGGGAACGTACAGCGGACTGTTCTTTTGGCAATGGGGGCAACGGAACGCGGTTTGTTTGCAGTTATTAATCTTTTCAGTTATGGGTTTTATACTGCTGCTAAACAAAACTCCGGTCTCCTTGTCTTTAAAGGGGGAGAAATAAATTTTTTACACTAAAAAAACAGTATATTATGGATTTAAAAAAATTGATACAGACCACATTCTTTACCGGTATTGCATTGGCGGTAATATCGTGTAATAAGGGTCAAAAGCAAAAATCAGCTGATGGTTTTGGTGTTCCCAAGGGTGCCCCTCCGATAGAATTTGCAATGGATTATGTGTATCGTCCTGAAAAACCTGAACAGGTTGCAGCACAAATGGACAGTCTTGCAAAGCTTAAACCGGATTTTGTGAAAATTTGGGTGGATGACTTCGGCGGTAAATACAAAAAAATAGATCCTGCAATATACAAGGAAATCATTCGTCAGGCACATCAGCGAAATCTACGCGTAGCAGCACACGTGTACTACCTTTCCGACGCACGGCAACTGGTTACCGATGGTGTGGATGTAATCGGGCACAGTGTTCTTGACAGTATAATAGATGATGCATTGGCACAGCAGATAAAGGCAAAAGGTATCACCTATATCCCGACACTTTCTTTGGATGAGTTTGCGTATATTTATGCCAGAAAACCCGAATGGATTAACGATCCGTTTTTCAAAGCTTCTTTGGAACCAGGTGTATATGAAATGATTACCTCTGAGAAGTATCAAAATGATCTGAAAAACTCACCGGCTTACGCAAAAAATACAAAAGCATTTGAAACGGGTTTAAAAAATCTTAAAAAACTGTTCGATGCCGGTGTCTTAATCGCTATGGGAACTGATAGCGGAGCAATGCCGCTTCGTGCACAAGGCTTCAGCGAGCACCTGGAATTGGAACTGATGGTGCAGGCAGGCCTGACACCTCTTCAGGCAATAGCCGTCGCTACAAAGAACGCTGCCCAAGTATTACGGATAGATAAGAAATTCGGTACCATTGAAAAAGGGAAAACGGCCGACCTGCTTATCCTGAAGGGCAATCCTGCATCCGATATTAAACAGACCCGGTCTGTCTATGCGGTGTATAAAGCCGGAAAAGAAGTGAGCAAAGGCCCGTTGAAATAAATATCCACCATTTAAATATATTAAATAATGTTGACCGTAATCGCAAAAATGACCGCTAAGCAATCGAAGATTGAAGAAACCAAGGCTTTGCTGCAATCGCTGGTGGCGCCCACCTTAAAAGAAGACGGCTGCATCCAGTATGATTTGCACCAGGGGAAAACGGAAGAACAGGTTTTCTTTTTCTACGAAAACTGGGAAAGCCGGGAAGCGCTGGAAAAGCATCTCGCCAATGATCACCTGGTAGAGTTTAAAGAAAAAGCCCAATCGCTTTTGGAAAAACCGATGGAAGTCTTTCTGATGCACAAGCTCTGAACTTGCTAAAATGAACGGTTATGCTAAGAAGAATATTCATAAAAAATAGTACGTTGGCCATTGCAGGAGTTTTTTTAACCCGACAATTATCCGCTATGACAGCAGCAGAACCTCAAACTTATTATTTTAAGGATGATGGCAATATTCCCAATAGCCAATTCCCGCTGCTGACAATCGCATAGCAAAACTTAAGCTACCCGATACCGATCCTTTGACCGGTACGATGTCAGGGCTTACCAAAATCTGGAAAAAATGAAAAAGAAATTATTAATATTCATCATTATGGCAACAGGAATTCTTGATACAAAGGCACAGATGCCCGCAATATATCCCAAAGGCATCAGCGTTGCAGTGAGCTTAGCAGACGTAGAGCCGGCAGGTATTGCCGTGAGCGAAACAGGCAGAATTTTTCTTGCCTTGCCACGTGGCGGTATGAACCATTCTTACCCCTCTGTAGTAGAGGTGGTGGATGGTAAGCCCAAGGCATTTCCCAACGAAAAAATAAATGAAAATGTAAACATAGATCTGCCCAACCATCTGGTTTCTGTTTTAGGCATTACGCTCTATAAAAATACCCTTTGGATATTAGATCAGGGCAAAAGAGCCGGTATAGATGGAATTCCTGATGGCAGCACCAAAATCGTGGCAGTAGATATCAATACAAAAAAGATCGTCAGAAACATTCCCATTCCTAAACCATTTTTCAGGGAAACCATACAGCTCAATGATCTTCGTTTTGATCCAACCCACGGTAAGGAAGGTACGGTGTATATTTCCAACAATGGATTTGCCAGGCCCGACCAATCTATTATCGTAGCAGACGTTGCCACCGGAAAATTGCGGGAATTGTTCCGGGATGCACCCGAAGTGTCGCCTCAAAAAGGATTTATGACTTTTGTAGAAGGGAAACCTCACGTATTGAACTACGAAAAACCCACAATGCCCCAGGGTGGTGTAAATGGCATAGAGCTCAGTCCGGACTTTAAAACCTTGTATTGGACAATACCCACAAAACCCGATTATTACAGTATTCCGACGGATGTGATCAGCAACTTTGCAATGCCGGAAGAGGAAATTAAAAAGGCTATCCACTGGGAAGGGCAAACGGTTTCTAACGGAGGTATTACCGTGGATGCGGACGGTACTTTATATTTCGGTGATGCATCACGCTACAGTATCATTCAAAAAGATATTCAAGGAAATGTTGCTCTTACTGCGTATGATCCCCGTCTGATCTGGCCGGATGGAATGGCATTCAGTAACGGATTTATTTATGTAACAATCGGGCAATGGCACAGAGCGCCCGGATTAAACGGAGGCAAAGATCTCCGCCACGGTCCTTATCAGGTGCTGAAAATTCCCGTTAACAAAATGAAATAATGATGAATTACCCAAAAACAGAAGTCCGTGCCATAGATCACATTGGCATTACGGTTCCGGATATTGAAGCCGCAAAGTTTTGACTTTACGCCGTTGGAAACCGCAGCCGGGAAAAGACTGGGAATAAAAAAGTATCTGTTATGAAAAGAATAGTAGTATTAATAACCATCATCCTGTTAATAACAGCCAATATGAATGCACAGAATTTAAAAGGGAATAACTGGATCGCCCGTAAAGTGGACAGCACTTATATTGTAAGTGTTGCGGATAAAAGCAGTGTTTTGGATGCATTAACTGACTTTGTGATAGCGCAAAAAATTCCGGCCGGTCAGATTACAGGTATCGGTGCAACCAACGAGGCCACGCTGCGTTTTTTTGATCCTGTTACCAAAAAATATATGGATAAGACTTTTAATGAACAGATGGAAATCAGTAACCTTTCCGGGAATATCTCGGAAGTACAGGGAAAACCAATGCTGCATCTTCACGTTACATTGGGCAGAAAGGATTACACGGCATTGGCCGGACACTTACTTGATGCAAAAATTCGAGGTGCGGGAGAATTTTTTATTTATCCTATCAGCAGCAAAGTCATAAAAGTCAAAAATGAAGCGGTAGGATTGAATTTTTATGATTTCGAAAAAGAGTAAAATTGTTTTAAATAACCTGGTATGATTGATTTTAAACACGTAGACCATATTTTGATAACTATTCCGCCAGGAGCGAAAGAAGCTGCCCGAGCATTTTATGGACAAGTATTGCAGCTAAAGGAAATAGAGGGCAATCATCCCAACGGTGCCATTTGGTATGAAATAGGCAATATACAATTGCACCTTCGGGAAGAAGACGGCCACCAGACTAATTCTGACCGTCATCCCGCTTTTGTGGTGAACGATTTAACGGCAGCCAAAAAGTTTCTGGAAAAAGAAGACATCACTATCAGCTATTCATCAAAGATTGAAGGAAGGGAACGGTGTTTTTTCCGTGATCCGTTCGGCAATAGGTTTGAGTTGATAGAATATAGAAAATAAAGATTATGAAACAATTGATAAAGGCGGCAGGCATCATTATGCTGCTCATAAAAACTACATTAGCAATGGCACAGGAAAATTATGAAACTATAGCGAGGATATCACCGCCAAACCCCGATATGTCGGGCATTGCGGTAAGTTCGGATAACCGGGTGTTTCTTGGTTTCCCCCGCCACGCAGATAATCACAAGGAATTTGCACTTGCTGAGTTGATCGATGGCAAGCCTGTTCCTTTTCCAAATAAGGATTATGTGTATCCATCAACAAAACCCTATAAAGAATGGCTGGTGTCACCGCACGGAATTTATATGGACAAGAACGATGTGCTTTGGGTATTGGACGATGGCAAATGCTCCGGGCAAAAGGAAATCCCGGAAGGAGCCGCCAAAGTAGTGGCCATTGACATCCGTTCAAAAAAAATACTACGAACGCTGGTCATTCCAAAACCGGTGCTTTCAGATGCTGCGCATTACAATGACCTGCGTGTGGACCTGACACACGGCGAAAAAGGAAGGATTTATATTGCGAATTCAGGTTTCGGAGAGCATTATTCCCTGGTGGTTATAGATATAGCTTCGGGTAACTGCCGGGAAGTGTTGCTTAATCATTATTCAACTTCGCCGGAGCTTCAATTTATGGGCTTCCTGGAAGGTAAGCCACACGTTTACGACTTCAAAAATCAGTCATTTCCCAATGGCGGAGCAGATGGCATCGCATTGAGCCCCGACAGTAAGACATTGTATTGGACGACCATTACCGGCAGAAATCTCTATAGCATTTCCACGGATTTATTGAGCGATTTTAAGACCTCCAGCCAACAAATCGCCGAAGCGGTAAAAAATGAAGGTCAGCATCCTGCTTGCGACGGACTTGCCGAAGATGAGAAGGGCAATATTTATTTTGGCGCGTTTGAGCAACAGTCTATTATCCAGCGTTCGGCCAACGGAACTTATAAGTTGCTTGCTCATGATAGAGAAAATTTTGTATGGCCCGACGGACTGGCTTACCGGAACGGCTATGTCTATGTGACATTGGGGCAATGGAACCGTTTGCCGGGATTTAACAATGGAAAAGATTTACGGAAACCGCCTTATCTGGTGGTACGGATAAAAGTGAGTGAGTAATTAACAGAAAATGCAAAAAAATGATGAAGCCAATAATTGGAATGTTGATGTCTTTAGGTACCTCAGCAATAGCAGTTGCTCAACAGCGGGCTCCTCAACTAAATGTAGTTGCCATCACCACAGAACGCAACTGGAACGGTATAGCCGTTTCCAATGATAAGCGGATTTTTGCCGACTTCTCGCGTTGGGAAAAAGGTAACAATCCGTCACTTGTTGAATTAAAAGACGGAAAGGAAGTTGCCTTTCCCGGTAATGAATGGAACAATTGGCAGCCGGGTAAAGACCCCAAAAAAGCTTTTGTTTCTCTTAATTCGCTTTACATCAACCGTGACGACAACCATCTCTGGGTAACTGACGCAGGCGAAGCATTTGGGAAGGACAGAGTGCCCGGCGCACCCAAATTGGCTGAAATTGATTCGACGGTACTTTTCACCTGGTGGTAGCCCAGATCTCCAATATGCCTTTTATGCGCAAAGGAAAAGATTTGAGAAAGCCGCCATATTATATTTTTAGTTTTAACCCTAATTCAAATAATTAAAATTTAAGATAATGGAATACAGATTTTTAGGAGCATCGGGATTGAAAGTGCCCGTGCTGAGTTTTGGAACGGCCACTTTTGGCGGAGGGAACGATTTTTTTAAAGCCTGGGGATCTACCCAGGTTGATGAAGCCAAAAAGCTAATTGATATTTGCCTTGAAGCAGGTGTCAATCTCTTTGATACAGCTGATATTTATTCAGATGGGCTTGCCGAAGAAGTGTTGGGAAAAGCCATAGCCGGAAAGCAACGCAGCGAACTGCTTATTTCGACTAAAACGACATTTACTTTTGGTGACGGACCGAACAACCAGGGATCTTCACGCTACCATATTTTAAACCAGATTGAAGGCAGCCTGAAACGTCTTGGAACAGACTATATCGATATTTACCATATGCACGGTTTTGATGGCAATACGCCGGTAGAAGAAACGTTGCGAACGCTGGACGATTTGGTTGAAAGTGGTAAAGTGCGCTACATCGCGGTATCCAATTTTTCCGGCTGGCATTTGATGAAATCATTAGGAATTTCAGAAAAGTACGGCTGGAACCGGTATGTTGCTCACCAGGTGTATTACTCGTTGCTGAACCGGGAATATGAATGGGAACTGATGCCTTTGGGACTGGATCAAAAAGTAGGATCTTTGATATGGTCGCCATTGGCAGGCGGAAGATTGGGTGGAAAGTTCAGCAGGAAAAAAGAATGGCCAACATCCGGTCGTGTAGCAGCAGGCGGTAGCCCTGTTCCTATGGAAGTTGCCGAAAAGGAACATTTGTTTAAGATTACAGACGCTTTGGAAGATATAGCCGCGGAAACAGGCAAATCCGTATCGCAGGTAGCTCTGAACTGGTTACTGCAACGGCCCACTGTTTCAAGTATTATTATCGGTGCGAGAAATGAAGCGCAATTGAAGCAAAATCTTGGTGCTATAGGCTGGAACCTGACAACGGATCAAATTAAAAAACTGGATGAAGCGAGTAACGAGGTACCTATTTATCCTTACTGGCACCAATGGCAAAATAAATCGTTAAACCCAACGCCGGAGTTTTATGAAAAGATTAATACAGATTAAACAGGTTAATAAAGAGTAGTGTTTACAAGAACCGGGAGTGTTATCAGTAACGATTTAGTAATGGTGCTTACTGCACTCGCTTTCATCTGATTACCTTGTAAATCATTACTGCAAATTTAATAAAAAAGGGTTAAGTCGGAAGACACTTAGCCCTTTTTTCGTATCTAATATATCATAGAATGAGCGATTTAGAGTAAATCTTTCCCAATATGGGGACACTATGTGATAATAGGTTCGATATTATTTCCAAATTTTGGCAAATCAACGAAGATGTAGTTCCGAAACAAATAGTCCCAATATCTAAACGTCAAAGCTATGGAAATCGTGTTGAACGAAATATTATCGGAAATTCAGCACCAGGAAGATAAACTATCTTCTCAAATGACGCAAACTGCGGAATCTCATTTGTCCTGTGATGTCGCCCTGCCTGTACAGATTTCGAATCTTTTCTTATCGGATTTAAAGCAGTTGGCAAGCCTGGCGGTTTAAATGATGCAATCGTGATGCTATTATGATGCAATTCACCTAAGATCATACAACATGCTTTGCTGTTACAAAATTTCCACTGTTGCTGATGGGAAATCCAGTAGCTAAAAACTTAGAATTTCCATTTTTATCTTTTGTTAAAATTGGGAATATGAATGATTGCGGAACATTGCAAATACAGTGCGTTCGCAATTATTGAGGCATTATAAAATTTATTTTTCGTAGTTATGCAGTCAGGTTTATCCTGACCATTTAACTATAATTGAAAAAACCACTCTATTTGTATATCAAAATAGATTGTTTTTCATATCATTGTAGTCAGGTTTAACCTGACTATGATGTTATGAGAAATAAGTACATCTCTACACAGTCAAATGAACTCTTGTCCTATTTTCATGAACAAGACAGATTTTGCTTTAGTTATGCAGAGGCTTTTAAGGCTTTACCCGAATCAGGCGAAAGCGCAGTAAAGGAATTATTAAGCGATATGACCAAAAGAGGTCTTTTAATGCGCTTAAAAGAGGGGGTCTATTATATCATTCCCTATGAACAAGATGCGGATACATTTATGCCTGACTGGCACCTGATACCTGAATTTATTGTAAAAGATGCCCAATACTATATTGGCTACTATTCTGCGTTGCAAATTCATAATTTGATTACACAGCCGTCACTAAAAGAGCAAATTGTAGTTTCCAGGCAACTCAGACCTTCAGTAATTAAGATCAAAAACGTTCCTTTCCAGTTTATATACCATAACCCGGATCACTTCTTCGGGATGAAAAAAATCTGGATTGACAGCTTCCATAAAGTGCAATGCTCAGATCTTGAAAAAACGATTATTGACTGTCTTTTTAAGCCTGATTATGCGGGAGGCATCGTTGAGATTGCAAGAGCAATCGGCATTTCTGCAAACCAAATTAAATTTGATAAGCTGCTGGAATACGCAAAAAGATTTAAATCTCAGGCAGTTATTAAGCGGCTTGGCTTTCTCCTGGAACTGTTAGAAATTGATAACCCGATTATAGAAAAATTATTAAAGGAAAAGACGGCCTCTTATGTTGTATTGGATACTGAACTACCCAAGTCAGGAAAAATGATAAGCAGATGGGGTATCCAGCAAAATTTGGAAACAGAAACAATTAAATCAGCTATTTACACATGATTAAACCCGGAGAAATACAGCAAAAGGCAAGAGAAGTGGGGTTCGTGACCAGCAGATAGAGAAAGACTATATTCTCTCCTGGATATTAAAAGGTATGTCTCAACACGACCAGCTGTCAAAAATCATTGTATTCAAAGGCGGCACTGTATTAAAGAAAATCTATTTTCCGGACTACAGGTTTTCTGAAGACCTTGATTTTACATTGTTGACCGGCGAGATTACTAATGAGCAGATATTTGCATGGTTTAAAGAAGCCTTTGAATATATCCGGGACGAAGCAAATATTCCCCTTGACATAATCGACAATAATGAGCATGAAGATGGTGGGATAAACTTCTATATCAGTTATGTAGGGCCATTGGGTGGACAAGGAAACAATAAGCGGGTAAAGGTAGATATTTCCAGAAGTGAAAAGCTGGAGTTTGAACCTGTTTTAAACCCCGCTTTTATTGATTATACGGATTTGGAAGAATATAATCTGCAATGTTACCCACTGGAAGAGGTACTGATTGAAAAGCTACGTTCTGTAATGCAGCGTATGGCAGCAAGGGATTTTTACGATATCTGGTATTTATTGGTAGAGCATGGGATGGAAGCTGATTTTTACTTAGATGAGTTCAGGAAAAAATGCGCAAGAAAGGGATTAAACCCGAAAGATTTTCATAAGAAGCTAACAGAACGCCTACCCCAATACAAAGGTCGTTGGAAAAGCTCTATGAGCGAGCAGATAAAGGATTTGCCTGAATTCGATAAAGTGGAGAGAGAAGTACAAAGGCAGTTAAAGAAGATGAAATTATGACCAAGTAAGCAGTTAGACAAGCCTGGCGGTTAGATAACGTGTGCTTTCG
This sequence comes from Leadbetterella sp., assembly GCA_019638185.1. Classification (GTDB taxonomy): domain Bacteria; phylum Bacteroidota; class Bacteroidia; order Cytophagales; family Spirosomataceae; genus Leadbetterella. Next base: position 4,902 of record JAHBUH010000011.1, on the reverse strand, counting down.
GTTGTTTTACTATCGTCCACTTTCTAGGCCAAACCAGACGAATAAGAAATTGAGAAGTAATCGCGAATAGAGTAGTAAGATGTTCTGATATGTAAACGCTGTCTGCCATTTTACCTTTTGCGGTACAATAAGACCCAATTTTTGGGTCTTATTGTACTTCGATTGGTAACAATATGTAATAAATTCAGAAAAAGAAATACATATCAACGGATAAGAATAAGCACAGGAAGCATAAAAAACCAATGTATGTTTATTGAGCCTTAACAGCCTGCAGCCATTTCTCCACCTGTTTCATTATTTCATCTGCATTATCTTTGGGATAGTATTGGTGGAGATACGCTGTAAATTCGGTTTTTGTATTCCCGGTTTCCCATTCCATGACTGTCAGGCAAAGCATGGGCCATTTTTTTGTTTGCTGCATAAAACCATATAACGGTAAATAGGGGGGAGCATAGTAGAGTGAATTTTCTACCAGCTCTTCATAAAGTGGTTTTGTAAGTGCCTGTTTCATATCCCGTACCACATGGTAAGCAATCCGATACCTGCTACCCTCCCTGACGGTTATGGCAAAATCCGGCATGCCTTTATCCTGGAAGAAATGGTACATATAATGGATAAAACTTTCTTCCATACTGTAGCACAGATCCCTGCTATAAAAGGAATACTCCTGTTTGAAGAGGTGTAGTGAAAAAGTATCCCTATGCTTACGGATGATAAAGTCAATCACCTCGTTTTCTTTATCCGTTATTTCTTCAATAGAGGATCCGCGGCCGGCCCCTGCGGCCGACTGGTAATACCTGGCCTTTGAAAAAAGCTCAAAATAGTAGCTTTTAAAAAAGATGGTCCTGCGCTCAAAAGTCACCTGAATATATAAGGGATAGGTTGGTTGACCGTGCAGGGGCACCTGCTTCAGCCGGTCATTAAAGTAAGTTTTGTAACTGACTTTACTCATTTTGCCCTTATTTGTTTTCAGCTTGTGCATACTACCGGATAAATTTTCTCTTTGGATGAAATAAAGATATTTCAGGCAAAGGTAAAGAATAGTTTTGGTAATATATAACTCATCAAAACTCCCCTGCCCACGAGTTCCGGGTTAGAGCGGGCCAGGGCGGCCCCCAGCAGCGATTGTATTACAATCGTTCATCTGGCCGATTGCTGAAACGATGCGATTGAGTTTTTAACCGGGTTGTATAATGGTTTAGCTACCCTTTTACTTTTTCATGACCGAAAGTACAAAACCGGAAAAAATGGCAAGATTTGAACACAAAAAGGCCAAAAACCTGTCATAATTCTCTTTTTTTGATCAAAAGGCTGCCGGAACTTTGTATTAAAAATGAGTTAATGAAATGAGCATAAACAGATTATTTCTGCAGAGACAAATTGCACAAATTTTTAAGAGACACTAAACATAAAATTATCATAGCGATGAAACGAAACGAAATAGTATCTTTAATAGCTGTGGCATTGATTATTCTCTTCAGCTATACGGCTTTTGCCAAGCTCATAGATATGGGCGAGTTTGAGAGACAGCTGACTAAACAGGAATTACCGTCCTGGTCAAAAGCACCGCTGGTTTGGCTGATTCCGGCTGCTGAACTTCTCCTTTGCGTTTTGTTGATCATTCCGGCTACCCGTCTGCCCGGCTTTTACGGCTCGGCACTGCTTATGGCTCTTTTCACGGGTTATATAGGCCTGGTGGTAGTCGGGTATTTTGATCGTACCCCGTGCAGCTGCGGAGGGGTGTTGCGTTCCATGGGCTTTAAGACGCATCTTGTCTTTAACCTTTTCTTTCTGACCCTTTCAATTTTAGGGATTTATATGTTTCACTCTAAAAAAGGCCTGCCGTGACACAGAAAACGTAAACAGAAAGATCCCGGAATGCAGTTTCAGAAACTACCTCCCGGGACCAGGGTTCCCCTGAAAACCTGAAAACAGAGTAAGGGAAACTAACAATTCAATTCAAATTTAGTAAAACAATGAAAAAGGTAATTAAATTTTTGCCTGCAATGGCAATTATTCTCGGAAGTGGCCTTGCGCTGGCTACTACCCATAAGCATGTAGCGGGTTCATGGGGCCGGGTTCCCACCAGTGTTGACCCTTCCGGCTGGGTGAATATTCATAGCTTACCTTCCGGCTACAGTGGCTATTACTGTACTCCCTCGGAAGAAACCTGCCTTTACAATTCGCAGAACGAAAATGACCCGAGTACAGATAAAGGCACATTTGTTTTAATCCCTGATGAGGATTAAAAAATTAAGAGAGGCTGCTTCAGGTGAGGCAGCCTCTCTCCTGTTAACGGGGGTTTTGTTCTACTCCGTTAGTGAGTTCACTGACCGGAACAGGAAACGTATATTTTTTATCTCCCGGCGCTAATATGATCTTTTGCCCGTTTACCGTCCTGGAAATTTCCTTCGCATACTCTTCCGACTGGTTCAGCCGTCTCAGGTCAGTCCATCGGAGACCTCTGCCTACCAGCTGCTTCCTTCTTTCAAGGAGTATGATATCTAAAGCTTCTTTTGCAGTACCCGCTTCATACGGGCTGTAGGTTCCCGTTACCCACCTGGTCACCAGCAGCGTATTCAAATCTTCCAGTGCCGCAGGCACATCACCTCTTCTGGCCCGGCACTCTGCCCTGATCAGAAACACCTCATCCGTAGATAACCCACTGAACAGGGAAGTAGTATTACCGGGAAGAGCGGGGCCGTAAGAGCCTTTAAACGTATAAATACCGTTTGCTCTGGATCTGAAAAAAAGTAACTTCCTGAGGTCATTATCTGCATATGCATTATAGAGCGAAGGGTCAACAGAAACCAGGGTGCTTCTCAGGTAAGGATATCCGCCGACTATAACAGAATGAAAGAGCACTTCCGGATTTCCACCCGGGAGTGAAGGCGGGAAGGGCCTGGTAGAGGAAGTTTGCAGGGTATTGTAATCTATTAATACTCTATACTGCTGAAGAACCTTATCAGCGTATTGTTCTGCCAGTTCATACATACCCATGGTTAGATATACACGTGCCAGCATGGCATTTACGGCTTTGCGGTCCGGCCTGCTTTTAATATGGCTACTCTCCGGTAAAATACCTGCAGCTTCTGTCAGATCTTTAAGAATCTGATTATAGGTCATCTGCAGTTCAGAAATCACAGGAGCCAGGTTTACGTTGCTCTCCAGCTTCAGAGGCAGGCCCGGTGTTTCAGCAGCATTCTCCACTGAATATGCGGGCCTGAACAGCTGCGCCAGGTTATAATACGCCGTAGCCCTGAAAAAAAGTGCACTTCCTTTGACCGCATTCCGCATCTCTGCTTCACTTTCCTCCGGCTTAATCTTTTCTACACCTTCTAAAACCACATTGGTGCAGAAAATTTGCCGGTAAGGCCTGATCCAATCATCCACATATCCGTTTGCTCCATAAACTTCATCTGCCCATATATAGGCATTCTTTTCAATATCAATGAGGGAACTGAACCCGGCGTCAGTAATATAAAAATCATCTGCCGCTATAAACCCCAGAGCCGGGTCTGCGTTCATTTCACTGCTGTTTACATTATCCAGCAGCGCCTGGAAGTCGGTTAATGAGGCGGGCACCACCAGCTTCTGATCAGGCTTCTTATCTAAATACTCATTAAAACAGGAAGTTAGTCCACTCCAAAGCATCGCTATCAGAATACTATTTTTCATGATACTCATTTTAAGTTGATATTAAACCCAATACTAATACTGCGTGAAGGCGGGGTAAGCCGGGTCATATTTGAAAAGGAAGTCACATAATCAGGATCCCAGTCTGAAGAAGTGGCCTTCCAGAGAATTCCCAGGTGATTGGCATATAAAAAAATACTGTAATCCTGAAAGACTTTAGATTTACCCGCTGAAGGAGAATAAGAAAGGCGCACATCCTGAAGGCGGATATGATCTCCTTTTTCCACTAAAACCCCGGAGTAAGCATAGAAAAAATCACGGTTAGAATTAACCGCAGAGGGTATAGACGGTACATACGTATGGTTTTCATCTCCCGGTGCCTGCCACCTTTTTGCATAGTCTCCATGCCGGGCCGTCAAGCCCTGATTATTTCCATACTGTACTGACGGCATCCGGAAAAAATAACCCAGGCGATAGCTTATATTGGCTGACAGGGAAAAATCTTTCCACATGAAGGTGTTCCGAAACGAGCCAAAAACAGTGGGCCTGGCAGGACCATTATACACCAGTCTCTCCGGAGACGTGCTATTGATGATGGCCGTATAATCATTACTTGGTTCGCCATTAAGATATCCCCTCGGGTCTCCGGTCTGAGGATCCAGGCCTGCCCACTGAAAACTATACAGTGCATAAAGCGGTTTCCCTTCGGTAGGCACCTGCGCAGAAAATCTCAGGTAAGAATTCAAGGAGGTAAAGGATACAAGGTAACGGGTTACTTTATCGGTAATCCGGGAAAACAGCCAGTCACTATACCACTTGAACGGGCCGTTCATCTGCCGGGTTTGAAGCGTTATTTCCACCCCACTCCCGGCTGTATTGGCCGTATTGCCCCTGAATGTGGTCACACCGCTGTAAGCAGGCAGCGGCGAAGAGCCGATCAGGTCAGTGCCTCTCTTCATAAAGTATTCGAGGCGGGCCGTAATACGCCGGTTACGGCTCTGCAGCTCTATAGCCGTGTTGATCATTTTAACCCGCTCCCAGCGCAGATCAGGGTTAGGCGGGTTTACAATAACCGCATAAGGCAGACCTGTAACTGAATATTGTCCGGCATGCACCGCTGTAGTATAGGCGGAAAGGCTTTTGTCAATATTACCACTTACCCCGTAAGTAAGCTTAAAACGCAGGTAATTAAGTATGTTCTTATCAAAAAACGCTTCCTTATCGATATGCCAGGTTCCTCCTGCAGAATAAAGCGGAGTTCCTTTC
>JAHBUH010000010.1 GCA_019638185.1 Leadbetterella sp. | reverse complement strand
AAAGATATCTAGTTTTTCGGGGGAGCTTACAAACACAACATTACCACTTGAACAATTCCCTGATGAACATGTAACTATTTCAGGTTTACGCAAAATTCCCGCTATAATCCCTACTGATACTCAGTTTCCTGCACTATCTTTAAGCAGAATTAAATAACCCATTAACCATGAAGACTGTTAGCAGACGAATGACTAACTGCCTCAGACCCTATAATTTATGAAAACTGTTTTCTTTTTAATCAAACGCCAGGTACTCGGCCAGGAAGTACACCTGGGCTCTGTAAGAGATTTTGCCAAAAGCCTTTGGGTATTGAAAGATAGTGCTAGCCCCTCCTCGGCACTGCTGGTTAGCAGCTACACATTAACCGCTGCCGGTAGTGATCCGGAACTGGCCTCTGCCCTTCAAAAGGCCGATATCGTGATTCCCAAGGGGGCTACCCTGCTTAAAGGCATACGCATTCTGTATGGGGTACGGGCCGAACAAATTACCGTATGGAAACTGCTGGAAACACTTTGCCGGGAACAGGAAATGACTTCCTGTGCTTATCACGGTGATGCCACCTTCCGGAAGGAGCTCCAAGCGCGATTCCCCCAACTGACCCTTAGGGAACCTGGAGAGGACCGGAACGACCTGATACTGCTCTGCCTGCCTCCGGACGAATGGGGGCACTACTTGTCAGAACAAAACTTCAAAGGGTGCGTACTCAGCCTGGGCGACGGCTATTTCCGACCGCCTTTCCTGCAAAGATGTCAGGAGAATGTATCATTCCGGCTCAGAGTATTGGGACAGAAACTGTTTGCGTAATTAAAAAATAGAGGTTAAATAGGGGCTAATTAATGCTTTTCTTGTGGGAGGTCACATTTCTTCCCGTGGAATCTCCTTAGCTACAGCTATTTCGTACCATAACCACGTCCACACCAGCAAAACAGCAAACAGTATCATGAATTAGTAATATTTTATATTGACAAAGTTATATAATTTATTTCATACCTTATACGAGGGAATGGCAAAATATTTTTTGGAAAACATAAAAAATGAGTACCCCGGAACTCAGGCTGGCCCTTATTCCGGAATACTCCACAAGAAGCTGGTTAATTTTAGGGGCGGGAGATATAGTTAGTTTTCATGGCTTCAGACAAAAACCAAAACGTAGTTTAGTGCTACGCGAATACAAAAGCAAAGGTAAAGCGAATCAAAACACAAGTCAACTGCGGGAATCCGCAGGTTAGGCAAAAAAATCAGATCAACTGGTTCCGGTTGTCTATACCCAGGATCTCAAAGATCACTTTTAAATGGTATTTCACGGTATTTTCCGAAATAAAGAGCTCTGCGGAGATCTCTTTATTACTTTTCCCCTGCCTGACCAGGGCAATGATCTCCAGCTGGCGGGGGGTCAGGTTATGTCGGCTGATGTCAGGTACCGGCGTCTCTTCAGGCGGCTTACGTTTATACTTTTTAGTGAACCAGACCTTCACAAAAAAGGCAAGTAATAGCACGCTGATACACAGGAATAAATACTGAAGGCGTTTATAGCGTTTGAGTTCCTCTTCTTTTCTTTTAGTTTCCAGCGCGTTATCCAGCACTTCCAGCTTACCTACCTTATCGGTGGAATTATAAATGGCCGCCAGGGAATCAAACTTCTTCTGAGCCTCAAAAGCTTTGGCGTATTCATCGGTTTTCTGAAACTCGCTTTTAGCAATCTCATAAAGGTGCATCTGGTATTTAATGATACCGTACTTTTGGGCTATGGCGTAGCCCTCTTCCAGGGCCCGGTCACGCAGGTCAGGCCGCTTCATGGCATTATACAGCTCTATTTTCTTACCGTAAAACAGGGGAAGATCCTGCTCTTCGGCCACGGTAATGGCATAATCCAGCTTCTTTTCTGCAGATTCATACTGCTGTTTTTTAATCAGGAGCAGGGCTTCCTGTAAAAGGATAAAAGACTTGATATTGGGCTCCAGGTGACGGTATCCGGTAAGCGAGAGCTCGTTCATGAGCTTTTCAGCCTTGTCAAATTCCTGCATATCAAAGTAAACCAATGATTTCTCGGCTTTGACCGACTGCCTCACCAGGTCTTTCTTATCACTCTTCAACCCCTCTTTCAAAGCTTCATCCAGGTTATACAGGGCCCGGGGATAGCTGAAGAGCCTCTTGTAGGTGTATGACTTCAGGAGATAAAATACATAGCGGTCATAGGCGGAATATTTCGGATCAGCAATGAGGTCGGATAGAAGCCGGATAGACTCCTCATATTCCAGGGCGTTATTGTATTTATAAATGACGCGGTCCAGCGTATCAATGGAAAAAGACTGGGAATACAGGCTGCCCCCGCCCAGTAGAAGAAACAGGATTATAAGAAGTTTAGTTTTCATAGAGTACATAGCGCAAAAATAAACGCTGGGCTCTAGGATCGAAAACGTCTACGGAGATTTTTAAAAAAGTAACTGAAAATTTACAAGACTACCCGCTAACTACCCGCCTGAAATGCCCTGAAACAGCTTCGTCTCTCTAATTTTGCCCCTGCTCTATAGCATAGCCATTTTGATAACTGAGAGGTGAGAGCCTTGTAAAACCTGATTATTATGAAGATTGTGTTTTTCCTCCTAAAGAAGAAAGTAGGGGACTTTTATGTTCACAGCGGTTCCATACAGGAGTTTGCCAAAAGCATACAGGTCTACGTAACCAACCGATACTCTTCCTGCGTGTATTTTGCCAGCTCTACCCTGATGGGTCTGGCTATAAAAGATGAAGCTACGGCCTCTGCCGTTCATCAGGCTGACATCCTGGTACCGGAAGGAGGCCCCATAGTGAAAAACCTCCGCCGGAAGCACCGGGTGAATGCCGTTTCTATCAAACGCGAAGACCTGCTGCGCAAAGTGATGGAACTGGTGAGTGAAGAGGAAGTATGCTTTTACGGCTCCACCGAATGGAAATCACTCTATCCCAAAGCCACTTTTATCAAACCTGTATCCGATCAGAATTCGGTTGCGGCCGTTCTTAATGACACCGGCGCCGGGTTGATAGTGGTATGCCTGCCAGAGTCCGAGCAGGCCAGATGGATGCAGCATATGAAGGGGAAAGTAAATGCCTGTATGCTGGGTATGGGCCTCAAAACGGCCATGCTGGAAAAATGGTCACCGGCTAACCTGTTACACCGGTTCAGGCTCTATAGCCGGCTCTGAACCTATGCCGGCAGAGGTATAATTTTCCTGCCTTTTTCTTTTATTTTTCGGTGTTTTTTGTATCCTCTGCTTGGAGTAAAGGACTTTATGGCCTATCTTAGCTTTATTACATGAAAACTATACCTTCTCTCTGCCTTGAAAAAGCAGGAATAAAAACAGTGAAAAGATTCTATTTGTTATTTATATTACTCATTGGCAGTAAGGCTTTTGCCCTCACTGACAGTACAGGTCTGACCCTGAGGGCCGTGCAGCTGAACCTCAGTACCCGGGGTGCAGGCCTGGAAGTGGCCGGTGGCTTTAAACAGCCCCTGGTTTTAAGGGCAGGTGTAAATTTTATCACGTTTCAGCGGGGTTTCGCCATCAAGGCCGAAGACGGTACATTCATACAGACCGATCCGGATGTGGCCTCGGTATCCACGCATCTTCTGCTGGATCATTACCCGTTCCGGAGCCGGCTGTTTCACCTGACCGCCGGACTGGAGTATGCCTGGATACAGCGCTATACCGGTACATTTTATGCCCATGAAGCCGTAAAGCTGGGTGGGGTGGAAATGGAGGCGGAAGATTTCGGGAATGCCGTGCTGGGTATCCGCTGGAACCGGCTGAAGCCCTACCTGGGCGTAGGCCTGAAAAGAGACATCATGAAGCGGCAGATGGCGGTAGGGCTGGATGTGGGTACCTGGTACATGGGCAGCCCCCGGCTGGATCTCCGGTACGAAGGTTTCCTGGAAACCACTACCATAGATGAACAGGTGAAGCAGGTGGAAGTTAACATGCGCAGCTATGCTTTTTACCCGTACCTGGCGTTACAGCTGCGTTATTCATTAAACTAAAACTACATTATGAAAAAGTTACTATGGGGTTTGTGCGTAGTATTGGTTTCCTGCGGGAATCCGTTTGAAGATTTTGTATTGGGACTTAAAGAACCCATTGAAGAGGCTACGGTGCGGATCCAGTTTAATTTACCGGAAAACGGGAAACTCCCGCAGAACCTGGAATTTTCAGTGGAAGGTCCCGACGCCGGGAAGGTGGTAACCAATCTGAACTCCCGGAATTTTAAGATCAGCCGGGAGGGGGTGATCATCCTGGCGGTATCGCCTGAATTTACACCCACTCCCGCGGCGCCTGTGGAATTTACGGTAGTGGCCCGGGCGGAAGGTTACCTGAAGATCATTAAGACCTTCCGGTTTACGGGCAAAGCGAACCAGAGCTTTCAGGCACAACTGGTCAAAGAAGACCTGAGCGGCTCGTTAACTACCTTTCAGGCGGAGATTAAAAATACCACATACCAAACCCCTGATCCCACGCAGAAGCTGCTGCTGACCGTGCAGGGGAATACGATATTCAGAGACCGGGCAGGGGCAGAAATACCGGGCGCCAAAGAGCTGGTGATGATGCGTTATGATCACAAAACAGCCAAAAATAACCTGCCGGCCGGTGGAGTGGCAGCTAACCCGGTGGGGCAGGACGGCAAGCCCCTGGAAAATGCCTTTGATTTTCTGCAGGTGGCCTCACTGGCCTTTGTACAGATCAGCTCACGGGAAGACAGCCGGGTAGTAAAAACCCTGGATACGCCCCTGCAGCTGACTATGGAGCTTAATCCTGAAATGATCAATCCGCTGACCGGTGCGCGGGTGAAAACAGGCGATATGCTGACCATTACCAGTTACGATACCGACACCGGTGTATGGAAAGATGAGGGCGAAACCCGGGTAGTAAGCGGTACCGGCGGAAAACTGCAGGTAAGCTTTCCGGTACCGCATCTGTCCTTCTGGATGGCCGGCTGGCGGAGAACCCTGTGTAAAAACGGGCCGTCTTTTATAGTAAATTCTACCTATAGTGGTGTGGATATCAGCTTCCTGGCCCAGCTGACAGACGCCGCCTCCGGCAAGGTCATCCGGGAATATTACATGGCGGTAAATAACGGCTCACAACTGACCATAAGCAATATCCCCGCTGAAAGTGAAAAGGTGAAACTGGTACTCTATGATTACAGTAATTACCACGGCGGGAACCGGACGGCACCGGTAGCCGTTTCACAGGCAGTTTCCCTATGTGGTACTTCTACCGTTAATCTTCCGGCATTTAAAGTGACGCTTCCACGCCTGGTGGAGATAGAAATGTACACCAATTGTCCTGCCGGGCAAACCCTGGATAAAGCCACCCTGCCCGCCCAGATGCGTATACAATACAGCGAGGTGGGCAAAGGCGCATGGCGCGATGCCGGCATAGTAAGAAGGGAGCAGCACATAGCCGGCACCTACCGGCTGAAGTTCGGAGCAAGATACGATATCCGCGCCAGCTCAGACGGTGGAGTAACCTGGCCTTATCAGCAAAAAGACCAGCTCATTAATAAAACCCGCTGGCTGATTGACGTAAAGACATTTGGCGGTAAGTGTAAATAGTTAAAAGATTTTGTATTTTTGTTCATAATAAACCCCTTACTGAATAGTGAAGAGTAACACGTATATCCTGATCATGGCCGGTGGAGTGGGAAGCCGTTTCTGGCCCAAAAGCAGGACTTCTTTTCCCAAACAATTCATTGATATTATGGGTGTGGGGCGGTCGCTCCTGCAGTTGACCGTAGATCGCTTTGCCGGCGCCTACCCCCTGGAAAACATCTATATCCTGACGAATGAAACCTACGCTCCCCTGGTAAAGGAGCAGCTGCCGGATATCCCGGAAGCTAATATTCTACTGGAGCCCAGCCGGAACAATACCGCCCCCTGCATAGCTTACGCGGGCTATAAGATCCGTCAGAAAGATCCGGAGGCCGTAATGGTGGTGGTGCCTTCTGACCATATCATCCTTAAGGAAGCAGAATTCCTTCAGAAAATAGCCAGGGGAGTGGCTTTTGCAAAAGAAAACGAAGCCATTATTACGCTGGGCATCACGCCTACCCGGCCCGACACCGGCTATGGTTATATCCATTTTTCGGAAGAGGCAGAAAACGGGATTCATAAGGTAAAAGCCTTTAAGGAAAAGCCTCAGAAACCCGTAGCCGAAGCCTATCTTCAGGCGGGTGATTACCTCTGGAATGCGGGTATGTTTATCTGGAAGGCTGAAACCCTGAAAAATGCGCTGGCCCGGCATGCCGGAGATATCCACGCGCTGTTTGAGCAGGGAAACAGTAGTTATAATACGGAAGCAGAAGCCACTTTTATAGCCGAACACTACCCTAATAGCCCGAACATATCCATTGATTATGCGGTATTGGAAAAGGCAGATAACGTATACACCCTCCCGGCCGATATCGGCTGGTCAGACCTGGGCACCTGGGCTTCGCTTTATGAGGTGCTGGACAAGGACGAAGCCGGCAATGTTTCTGCACCTGAAGTGCAGCTCCGGGAGGCCAGCGGCAATATGGTAAGCCTTCCGAAAGGCAAAGCAGCGGTGATCCGCGGACTGAACGAGTATATAGTAGTAGACGATGGCCACGTCCTGCTCATCTATCCCAAAGGAGAAGAGCAGGCTATTAAACAGGAAGCCCAGGACATGGTGGCCACGCTGGGTAATAAATGGGCCTGATATGGCAGCCATAACCTATAAACAGATCCTCAGGCAGCTGAAAGCTGATCTTATCGGGAAAGACTCTTACCGGGGAGTAACCCTCACCTACTCGTGGCTGGCCAACCAGTTCGGGCACTTTTCACTGGGTTATATCCCGGTGCTGATGATTAACGCCCTGATGACGCGGTTTGCTCCCCACTGGAGCTGCCCGGAGCGGAAAGCGGCGCTGATCGTGTCCGGGATATGGCTGCTGTTTGAGCTGTATAATTTTTTAGGCCCCCTGCTTTTCAATAAGGTATCGGACTCCGACAGGCTCTATCTGCCCTCCGGGAAGAAGTATGTTTTTCCGCCGCAGTGGAGCAATATTGCGTTTGACACCTTTACTGACCTCCTGTTTTTCTGGATCGGGGCGTTTTCTGCCAGCCTGTTTCTGCACTATTCGGGCCCTGTACTGCTATTGGTGCTGGTATTGGTCCTACTCACCATTTACCCGGCGTACCGCTGGTACCTCACTAAAATGTTTCTGCAATATGCCCGGCTGCCGGTGCAGTTCCGTTTAAGCCAGTGGTATGGTGACCTGGATAAAGGCGGGATTAAGCGCGTCTCTGATTACATTAACCAATCCAGGAAGTCTGCGGGAAACCACCTGCTGATCCTGGGAGGAAGAAGAACCGGGAAGACCCTCCTGGCCATGGGGATTGCCACGGAAATGGCTATCCGGCACGCCTCCTGCAGTAATTATACGGCCATTAAGCTCTTTGACCTGCTGGACCTGGATGAAGACGCGATCCGGAAAACGGAAGGGAATGAGGTCTGGACCTGGCGTTCGGCCTCCCTCCTCTTCATTGATGATATTAATTCCGGTGAGCCGCTATCCACGGAAGCTTACCTTTCACCTGAAAATATACTGCTGCTCCTGGAAAGCCAGGTGAACGGAATACCCAATACCGAAACGCTCAGAAACAAGAATGTGATCTGGGTAGTGAGTATTAACTCGGCTGACAGCGGGATGAAATGGACAGATATGCTTCGCAAAGCCGGCGTGGATCCGAAAAAGATCAGTCCCGTTACCCTGGGATTCTCTTAAGGCAGGATATGGTTTTCATAAGCAAACGTCACCAGGTGAGACAGGTTTCTCACTTTGAAGCGCTTATATAACGGAAGGATCCGCTTTTCAATGGCCGATACGGAAACGTTAAACTCCGTGGCGATCTCCTTGAAAGAATAACCCTGGGCCACCAGCCGCAGCGCCTCTCTCTCTTTATCGGAAATGGCAAAATGGCGAAAGAGCTCTTTATTCAGCTGTTCTTCAAACTCCGACTTCTCAGGACCAAAGGCCGCATAGCGCATCACTTTGCCCAGTGAAATGCTGTGATTTACCTGGTTTCTGCCAATGATCTCCGTGACCTGCCCGTTTTCAGACCGGAACACCCCTACCCGCACGATCAGCGGTACAGCCCGCCCGTTTTTATGGAATTTCTTCAGTTCAATGGTAAAGCTGTATTCTTCCAGCTGCTCGGTTCTATTCAGGATGAAGAGCAGGGCTTTATCATTCAGTTCATTTGAAAAAGGGGCGTACTCGGGCACCGTAATGCTCACGATCTCCAGCATGCTGATCTCATCATCCCTGTAGCCCAATACCTCCTCCCAGCCGTCGGCATAGATCATCCGGCTTTCTTTAAAAGAATAAACATAGATGGCTTCCTCCGGGAAACGTCTGAGGGAGTTCCGGACAGCCTCGGCAGCAGGACTGTTCAGGTCTGCCGGCTCGGCAGTGATCATGGATTTGGAAAACTTTCCGGGAGCATTCATGCGATCAGGATTTATACAAAAGTAAGGAAAAAAATGCAGACCTGAAATTTAGATATTTAAACATACTTTTGTATTTTTTGGTTGACTTCGCATTATTTTCATTTTTTTCCTAGGGTCATCCAAGTTTAAGTGTTAACTTAGCCCTTGATACAGAGGTAGAAAAGGGAAGTAGAAGATAGGAAAACGAATATCACTTTATAAACCACGTGCTGCTTCTGTATCAACGGGAGTAGCCCCCTTAAAAAATATGAAAACTATCAATTCAAATGACCGCTTCGGACGGCAGGTTTTGGATTTTGTTCTGATGGCGGTGGCGTTTGCAGGTACGCTTGAAATTACCGGCACACCGGAAAGCAGTAATGTACTGCTGTATTTTCTGATTTTGTGCTCTGCGTGGTACATATCCTCCCGTAACACCGAGCTCTACGATGATTTCCGGACTAACCGGTATATCAGTGAGTTCATCACGCTGATACCTAATCTGCTGTTCCAGATTCTTACCCTGATCTGCTTACAGTATATCACGAAAAACGAACTCCTGACCCGGAGGGAGTCTGTCATTTACATAGCTCTGCTGAGCATGCTGATGATCATTGGGAAATACCTCTTTAAGCAGTATAAACTGGCAAAATGGTCTAAAGGCAAGGATACCCGTAATATCCTGATTGTGGGAAATGGTGAGTATGCGCGCGAGCTGCACGGACTGATCTCTGGAGGTAAACAGTTTGGCTATAAGCTGGTGGGTATTATTAATGAAACTCCCCCTAAATACGTTCATGAGGGCTACCTGGGCGGCCTGCATAAAACAGAAGAGGTGATCGTGGAGAATGAAGTGGATGAAATGATCATCTGCAGTTCAGATGCGAACCAGGCTACCCTGACTAATCTCCTGGACGTTTCAGATAAATACGCCGTTAAGGTCAGGATCATACCCGAGTATTTTAAGTTCAATTCGTCAAGATTTAAGATGGATATGTTCGGTACCTTACCAATGGTTACCGTCAGAGAGGTGCCACTGGAGCAGTATGCCTCCAGCCTGATCAAACGGGGTTTTGACCTTTCATTCTCCTTCCTGCTTTTTGTGTTCATTTTCAGCTGGTTATTTCCACTGATAGCGCTGGCTATCCGGCTGGATTCACGGGGGCCGGTATTTTTCCTGCAGGAAAGATGGGGCAAAGGCGGCAAAGTTTTCAGGTGCTATAAGTTCCGTACCATGCGGCATAAGAGCTCTACCGTAAAAGGCGGCACGTTTTACCAGACGGTAAAAGACGATCCGCGGATCACCCGCGTGGGGCGCTTCCTGCGCAAAAGTAACCTGGATGAGCTCCCGCAGATCATTAACGTGATCCTGGGCGAGATGTCACTGGTGGGTCCGAGGCCCCACGCCGTAAGGCACAGCATTGAAACCCGCGAGAAGATACCTAATTACCTGCTGCGTCATCTGGTTAAACCCGGCATTACGGGATGGGCCCAGGCTAACGGCTACCGCGGGGAAACCACGAATGACTTCCTGATGGAAAAACGGGTAGAGCTGGATATCTGGTACGTGGAGAACTGGAATTTCTGGCTGGATGTGCGGATTGTGCTGATGACCGCCTATAACATGGTCAAAGGAGATAAAAACGCCTATTGATTTTATAACCCTGCGTTCTTGAACGGGTAATCCCTGATCAGGCTAAGGTAATCTCTCTGGTGGGCGGTGAGGCTGTGGTGATGCTTCTGATGGTGAAGGTCAGTACCCAGGAAAGACACCATTCCTTTTTCCAGGAACCCGATCCCTGATTTTTTGATCTCCCTGCCGTAATATCCTGTGAGTGACAGGAGGTTTACCTGCAGCAGGCAGCCGGCCTGAACCACCTGCTCATACAATTCCGGTTTCCTGTGCCAATAGGTATAGCGCTCCGGATGGGCCAGCACCGGTTTATACCCCCGGGTAATGAGGTCAAAGATGATACTCTCATAATTACGTGAGGGGGCCGCAAATGACATTTCGATCAACACGTATTTCCCGGTTCCGAAGCTCAGGATTTCATCGTCAGCGATCAGCTTAGCCAGGTGGGGGTCCATAAAATATTCAGAGGCAGCCTCCAGCTGAATGTCTATCTCCTGTCTTTCCAGTTCTTCTTTTACTTCTTTCAGGCCCGCCAGGATGATCTCACGGGTATTATCATAAAGACCCTCCATGGTGTGGGGCGTGGTGATGAGCTTGGTATAACCCATTTCCTTCAGGCTTTTGATCAGCTGGATGCTGGTTTCCAGATCCGGGGCACCATCATCTATGCCCGGCAGAAGGTGAGAGTGCATATCCGCTTTGAGAATCTCGCCTACCGGTGTTTCATTTACAGCGCTCCTGAAGAAGAAATTGAACATTTTTATAAAACAAGACCTGCAAATATATCGGTTTTAACTTACAAAAACCTATAGGGAGTTTTAAATTGCCCGGAATAGGTCATAATACGCCTTTACCATGATCTCCCAGTTGTAATTTTTACGGGTGTAAGCACTGAAATCTGAGGCTAAGCGTCGGTAGCTTTCAGCATCAGGGATCAGGCGGTTCAGCGCTCCGGCCCATATTTCCGCCTGCCCGGAGGGCAGCAGGATACCATTTTTATCCTGCTGAATGGCTGAAGGGATACCATCTGTATCTGCTGCCATCACCAGCGCTCCGGCACCGGAGGCTTCCAGGCACACCAGGCCGAAACCCTCCATATCTCCTTCCTCCCGGATATTAGGCATTAAAAACACATCTGCACTTTTCAGCAGCTGGCGGATCTCCCCCTGCGGCAGCTTACCCAGGTGGGTGGCACGGGGGTGATGATGCAGCAACTTCCGCAGGCGGGCCTCGTCAGAGGGGTAACCGCTAAACAGCATGACCGGCTTACGGATAAAGCCGGGGAGGCCGTAAAGAAGACGCTCAGTAAAGGTAGGCAAAGGATGAAAAGGGCCGGCGATGAGCAGGTGAAATTCAGGCCTCAGCAGGGGCAAAACACGCTCAATAAACCAGGAGAACCCTTTTCTTTTTACCGGCCGGCCTAATAAAACCAATAGTTTTTTACCCGGAAACCGGGCTTTAAAGACGGGAACAGCAGCATCTTCCGCCGTATCTGCTCCGTTAGGAATCACTACGATCTTTTCCGGGAGAATGCCCCGCGCTATGGCCTGGCGACGGGTCTCTTCACTTACGGCAATCAGCACCCGGTATGCATTGAATCTTTTCAGAATAAACTTACGATATACCCTCAGCGG
This sequence comes from Leadbetterella sp., assembly GCA_019638185.1. Taxonomy (GTDB): domain Bacteria; phylum Bacteroidota; class Bacteroidia; order Cytophagales; family Spirosomataceae; genus Leadbetterella. The sequence continues at coordinate 120,283 of JAHBUH010000010.1, read as the reverse complement.
GAAAACCACATCCAGGCCGTGCAGGGTAGCGGTCCGGGCTATATGCGTATACAGGGTGTGAAAAGAGCAGAAAGCAGCCATCAGTCCGTCATTAAAATGGATGATGCGGATGCCGGGATGCGCCTTCAGCAGGCGAAGGATCTGTTTCTCCAGGGTCAGGAAGAAACGCAGCCGGCTGCCCCGACCGTCATACACGATCTTATGTACAGCCGTTAGCTTCTCCATACCGCAGATCAGCTCAAAGCTGTGCTTTTCCATGCCTCCGATGGCCGGCGGATACTTATGACTTACGAAGAGGATCTCCATGACGCAGCAATTTAAAGTAGATCAGGAAGCCCGGTATGGCCCAGAAAAGCTGGCGCGACCGCCGCAGAATGGTCACTGAAAGCCATACCTGGTGCGAGGCGATGCCCACGATCTCCAGCACCAGTTTATTGCCTAACTCTTCAATGCCCAGCTGGCCCGGAATAAACGCACCTACTGATTTAACAAGGATAACACCCATGTCCATAAATACACCATAAAACACGGGAATGGTATGCCCCAGGAGCTTCAGGATGATATACAACTCCAGCGATCCGGCCACCCAGTGCAGCAGGAAGAAAACGAAGGAAGCCACGGCCGCCCGGGGATTAGCCTTCATGAAACGCTTCAGTCCCCTCATAAACTCCCGCACTTTCTTCATCCACTGCGGCTTACGGGAAGTGAGATAGTTTTTCAGGGGTTTGATCAGTAAAAGGATAATCCCGGGCACAAGGAGGACCGGCCAGAGCGATACCTGCACCGGCAGCCGCCACAGCAGCCAGGTAGCCGAAACGATCATCAGGAGGATCTGGCTGATCACCGCCATAATACGCGACAGCACCACTGAACGGGCGGCGTCATCGCGGGGAATACCGTGCTGCTCCAGGTAACCGCTTTTAATGATATCACCCCCCACAATGCTGGCCGGGTTAAACAGGCCTACCGTTTCGCCGGCCAGGCGGTACACAAAAAGCCGGGCGAGGGAAACGGAGCGGTCCTCCAGGCAGAAATACCAGCCCGCCGTGCCCAGTACATAGGCCACAAAGGTGCACAGCGGGATCCAGAGCAGCCCCCACCCCAGCGACCGCAGCAGGCGGAAGGTCTCATTCAGATCCGTGGTATAAATAAAAAAACCGAAGCTGAGAATGACCGAAACCGTGATGATAATCCTAAATATTTTCAAAGGCCATCTGCTTTAAATCATTAAAATATATACCTGCAAGATAGTCCCAATCCAATAAAGCAGTATCTGCCACCGCATTTTCCGACAACTTTTTTTTCAGCTCCGGATTACGCAGGATCTGTTCTATCTTCTCCAGGTAGGCGGCCGCATCGCCGGCTGCACAGAGGTAGCCGTTCCGGCCCGGCACGATCAGGTCTTTACTTCCACCCTTATCCGCTATAACACAGGGCAGGCCCGAAGCCATAGCTTCCAGCACCACATTCCCGAAGGTTTCCGTCACCGACGGGAAAAAGAATACATCAGCCGAAGCATAAATCCGGGCCAGAGTCTGGTGATCAGCCTGCCCGGTGAAAGCGGCATGAGGCATTTCTGAACGGCATTTTCCGGCGGCTACGCCATCTCCCGTGATCAGCAGGTTATAGGGCAGGTTTCTTTCCCGGATAAGGTCATACAGCGCTATCAGCACCTGCAGATTTTTCTCCCAGACCAGGCGGCTGGCAAACAAAATCACAGGCCGGTCATTCCCCGTAAGGGTGTTCATGAAGGCACGATCCCGCTTTTCAGGGGTGAATAACGTTTTATCTATTCCCCGCCTCCACAGCTGCAGGTGGTCAGGGGAGAGGCCATCTGCCCGGAGCTCTGCTGCCAGGCTTTCTGAAGGTACATATACCCGGGTACAGCGGTTATAAAAGCGGTTCTGAAGCCGCACCAACAGCTTTCTGACCGGCGGCACCGCAAAAGACTTCAGGTAATACGGCAGGTAACTCTTAAAATGAGTATGATAAATGGAGAGCACGGGGCGGTTCAGCCGGATGGCCAGGTCCAGTGCAAAATGCCCTAAAAAGGAAGGCGTGGCAATGTGGACCACATGCGGGTCAAACACCCGTACTGCTGCTGTGATCTTCCGCTTTTTTACCCGGGGGAAGGCCATACGGTAACTCTTATTGCCCGGGATCTGCAGTGCGGGACACTGAATACACCGAAACTCCCCGATCTTTTCCGGCCCGGTACCGCAGATAAACAGAAATTCAAACTCCGCTGCCGGGATCCGGTCAATGAGCTGAAACATAGTACGGGCGGCTCCGTCAAAATCACGGATCAGGATATCAGCAAAAAAGGCTACCCGTACTTTCATTATGTATAAATTTTCAGCTTTCAGCTATTCCATAACACCTCAAATCCAGCCGTGCTCTTTGTACCATTTAATAGTCTCTTCCAGACCCGCCTCCAGGTCATACTCCGGCTGAAAACCCAACTCCCGGGCCGCAAGCGAGCTGTCGCAATCCCAGTTTTCTGCCACCAGTTCCCTGACTTTCTCCCGGTTCAGCACCGGCACTTTCGGGCTAAGCTTCTCCAGGAGCCATGCTATTCCTCTTACCAGCGGCAGCGGTACATGAAGCCGGAAGGTTTTCCTGTTCAGCGCTCTTTTAACTGCATTCCCAAAGGCATACCGGTCATAGCACCGGTTATCGGAGATATTATAGGAGCGATTTATGGCATTTTCACGAAGGCAACTTTCCACCACCGCTGCAGCCAGGTCTTTGACATAGATAAAACTGAGCTTTTGGGGCCGGGTGCCGATATAAGCCTCCCAACCCCGGCGGATGCCTTTAATCATGACCAAAAGATCTTTTTCCCTCGGGCCGTAAACGGCCGTAGGCCGGATGATCACCCAGGGAATATTTTTTTCGGTGGTTATGCAATGCTCTGCAGCCAGCTTACTGCGGCCGTAGGAAGTCAGCGGTGCCGGCGGTGTAGTTTCATGAATCCGCTGCGTAGAATCGTAGGGCAAAGAGCCCAGCGCAGCCAGGCTGCTGATAAAGACCAGTTTTTTCACCCCCAGCTCCTGTGCAGCAGCCAAAAGATGAGATGTATACGTAACATTGGTTTCATAATAAGTTTCGTAGTCAGGAGCTTTGGTACTCCCGGCTGCATGAATAATGTAATCCGGGGACACTTCTTCCAGCCGCTGCCGCAGATCATGGACATCCTCATAGCGCAGGGTCAGAATATGCACCGGCAAGTCTTTCAGGTGTTCATAGCGGCTTCCACTTCTAACGGCAGCCACCACTACCAGGCCTTTTTCCAGGCATTTCAGGATCAGGTGGTAGCCTATGAAGCCGTTAGAGCCGGTTATGAGCACCTTTTTCTTCATACCCTGGTTTGCTTCTGAAAAATCCGGTAGGTCTTATAAGGCTTACCGTTAATCTTGAGAACGGCACGATTCATCAGGTCATTGTCTTCCAGTATCCAGGAAGCCTCCGCGTGAGTGTAACCTTTCACCAGGCCGCTTTGGATGATTCTCCCGTACATCACAGCCTCTATGCCCATTTTACGGTAGGGTTCCAGCACCCCCAGGGCCAGTACCCGCAGTCCGTCTATCCTGCGTTTATGCCAAAGAAGTTTCAGCAGCCCGAAAGGCAGTAAACGCCCCCTTTTCACCCTGATCTGGGCCTGGTTAATGTCCGGAACGCCCAGGGCAAAGCCGATGATCTCGCCGTTCATTTCAGCCACCAGGCAAAAGTCTTTGTCCAGCACCAGGCGAAGATCAGCGGCCAGGTGCCTGAATTCTTTTTCAGTCATGGGAACAAACCCCAGGTTTTTGTCCCAGGCTTTGTTATAAACCTTCATGAGCCCGTCTACCTCGCGGTCAAACTTCCGGAGATCTATGGGTCGGATGATCACATTTTTCTGCTTTAGGCGCTCGGAAAAGGCCTCTAACACCCGCTGCGTCTTATCAAACAGGCTGTCTTTCCGGACTTCGTAGGCCACAAGATCCACCAGCTTATGAAACCCGCAGCGCTCTGCCAGTGCCTCGTAGTAAGGGGCATTATAGGGCATCATGATCATGGGCGGACTGTCAAAGCCCCGGATAAGCATGCCGCAGGTCTCGTTAGTGCTGGGGTTTACCGGACCATTCAGGACGTAAATCTTACGTTCAGCCAGCCACTCTTCCACCGCTTTAAAAAGAAGAGACGCGGTTTCCGTATCATTTTCACAGTCAAAAAAACCGAAAAAGCCTTCCATTTTACCACTAAAGGCTACATAGTTTTTATTATGAATAGCGGCTATCCGGCCGGTCACCCGCCCCTCCTCACTCACCAGGAATAACCGGGTTTCAGAATGTAAATAAAAGGGGTGCTTAGTGAGCAGCTGCTTTTCAGCAATGTACAGGGCAGGTACGTAGCTGGGATCCGACTCATACAGGGCATGCGGAAAATCAATGAAGCTCCGGAGCTCTGCCGGGGAGGTAACGGTGATTATTTTTTTCATAAGCAAAATCAACTTTGGGCCATAACCTCCTCAATCACCCATGCCAGCTTACCGATCGCCGTTTCGATCTGCTCAAAGGTATGCGTAGCCATCAGGGAGAAGCGGATGAGCGTGTCTTCAGGACGGACCGCCGGTGATACCACGGGGTTTACAAAAACCCCCTCTTCCTGCAGGCGGCAGGTGATCACAAAGGTCTTATAATTATCCCGGATATAGACCGGTATAATAGGACTGCCCGATTCCCCTACCTCAAGCGCGGTCTCACGGAGAAGCTTCCGGGCGTAGTGCACATTGCGCCAGAGCCTTTCCTGGTGCTCCGGTTCCTTTTCCATAATATCCAGCGCTGCCAATACACTGGCCGCAGAAGCAGGCGTCATACTGGCGCTGAAAATCAGTGACCGTGAATGATGTTTCAGGAAGTCAATGATGTTTTCTGATGCCGCAATAAAGCCCCCCAGCGACGCCAGCGACTTACTGAAGGTACCCATAATGATATCTATCTTATCTGTCAGGCCGAAGTAGTCGGCGGCACCACGCCCGTTTTCCCCCAGCACGCCCAGTCCGTGAGCATCATCCAACAAGATGGAGGCACCGTATTTTTCAGCCACCTTTACAATATCCGGAAGAGGCGGAATATCACCCTCCATACTGAAAATGCCTTCAGTAACCACGAGCTTTACGGCCGAATCCGGCGCGGCAGCGAGCTTTTTATCCAGGTCAGCGGTATTATTATGCCTGAATTTAAGCACCCGGGCAAACGAAAGGCGGGCGGCGTCTATGAGGGAAGCATGCGAAAACTCATCCAGGAAAATGTAGTCATTTCTCCCCGCCAGTACAGGCAGGATGCCCAGGTTAGCCTGGAAGCCGGTACTGAGTACCAGGGCACTTTCTTTATGGAGAAACCCGGCCAGCCGCTGTTCCAGCTCCTGGTGGATATCCAGTGTACCGTTCAGAAACCGGGAACCGGCACAGCCGGTACCATACTTTTCCACAGCTTCCCGGGCGGCGTTGATCACCCGGGGATGATTCGTCAGGCCCAGGTAAGAATTAGAGCCGAACATCATGACTTTTTTCCCGCCAATGATCACTTCCGTGTCCTGTGCAGAAGCAATAGGCCGGAAATAAGGGTAAATATTCTTTTGACGAGCCTCTTTAGCAGTGGTATACAGATTTACCTTTTTCCGGAGATTGTTTTCTGACATAGTTTAAGCCGCAGCCATTCATTCTAAATACAAATATACTACGCTTAGCCTGCCGGCCATAAGTTTCGGCTGAAATTCCGGGTAAGGGCTTTGGTCGCTTAGCGGATATGGTACTGCAGGCCCAATCCCAGGCGGAAAGTGGTCAGGTCCGGTTTATCCGTGTATTCTATGCCGTCTACTTTCAGGTTACTTTTTTTACCGGTGGTAAAGAGGGCGTTGGCGAAAATGCTGAGTGACTCCGTGAAAAAATAGCTGAGTCCGCCTCCAAAATGGGGTGTACCGCCGTATACTTTGGCATCGGGGTACTGGTTATCAAGGTTGACTTCGGTGAGATTCCCGGTACGAAGGGTATAACCGGCCATGACAAACGGTCGCCAGGCATGGATGGTGCCCAGGAAGTTCAGCTTCAGGCCCAGGTCGGCATGTGTAAAGCTGAAGCGGGTGACATCTACGTTTTCCACCCCTATGCTGCTGAAATGGATAGCGGCATATGGCTCCACCAGCTCGGTAATGCCGTAGCCCACAGCAAGGCCACCTCCACCACCGTTTGGCGCGTTTTCATCGAGGTAGTTGAAGTAGGCTGAGGTCCAGCCTATCATGTGTGCCGAAGCCGATACATTGAGGCCTTTGATCCGGGACTTCTGGCTGATCTGCGCGTGGGAGGCCCCTCCGAGGCATAGCAGAAAGAAAGTGATGATGATACGCATAGTTTCTGTCTTTTTAGATGTGAGTAAATACGGTGCTAAAGCCTGACCAACTGCCCTTTTTCGAGCTGTACGGAGAAGCTGCGGGAAGAAAGCATTTCACTGATCTTCCCGCTGAGTTCACTGTCTCTGAATTTCAGGGACTGTCCTTTCACCCCGGTTACCTGCTGAAAACGGATGCTTATTTTTTTGGAGGAAACAGACCGGATCACCGCTGAGGCACCTGCGCCTTTGGAAATGAGGGTTTCACCCTGGTAAATGACCGGTGCGGTAACGTGAAAACGGATCTGCTGCCCTTCGCGGAGGTTATCCGGTGTCAGGTGATCCTCAAGGTAGAGGCTGACGGGCACATTTTTTTCCAGCCTCACGCTGGAAACATCGGGTGTCCTGTTTTCAGGCGTGACCACTGCAGGTGGCGGAGTTTTCTCTTCCGGGCGGGGCACTTCGGTTTCCACTACCTTTTCTTCCTGGGGTTTGACCGTTACCGGGGCGGGCTTTTTGCCGGCGATGCCGGTGTTGGCCGGGGTAACAGGCCGGTCCGGCTCAGGAACCGGGGTGTACACCTTTGGCTCCTCATTAACCGGGCCGGCTGAAGGACTAAAACCGGCAGAGGGGGTACTTTCAACGGTCACGGAGTCAGCACTCAGATTTTCCGTTACCGGCTCTGTTATCGCCGCGGCCGGTTCCGGGGAACGCCTCAGCAGGAGCACGGCGGCAAACAGGATCAGCCCCAGTACCAGCGCCATTACCCCGTACTGAATGTTTTGCCTGTTCTGCAAAAAAGCCGGTATCTGCGGCTTTCTGAGCACGGTAGTTTTAGCAGGAGCTGCCACCACTACCGTAGCCTTAGCCGCTGTGGTCAGAGGGGCAAGCGGTTCTTTCCGGTGGAGGATGTCCGGGTTCAAATCGTATACCTCCGGGTAAAATTCCTGCAGGGCTTTCTGAAAACTCCGGGCATCGGTATACCGGGCAGCCGGATTTTTATTCATGGCTTTAAAGAGGATGGCGGCCAGGCGGGCAGGAATTCTCCGGCCAATGTCTTTAGTGACGCCCCCCATAATATTTTTCATGAGCTCGTATTCGCCGGAGCCGGAAAACGGCAGGGCACCCGTCAGCATCTCATACAAAACGACCCCCATGGCATAGATATCCGAGGCCTCGGAGGGATCTTTACCGTCAATGAGCTCCGGGGCTATATACTCCAGGGTGCCTATCACCGACTTCACCCGGGTCAGCTTCCGGACGTCACCTGCCATGCGGGCAATCCCGAAATCCATAATTTTCACGTGGGCATCTTCTGTGATCATGAGGTTAGCCGGCTTCAGGTCGCGGTGCAGCACATGACGCCGGTGCGCATGCTGCAGGCCCTCCAGCGCCTGGTAGATCACCGGCACCACCAGCGTATAAGGCAAAGCCCCGTGGTCCCGGATCAGCGCATCAATGCTGTGGCCCTGCACGTATTCCATGACCATGTAGCTATCTTCCCCTTTCTGGAGGTAATTATAAAGCATGGCGATGTTCGGGTGCGAAAGCCGGGCCAGGATCTTGGCCTCATTGATGAACCTTTCCCGGAAGGTGCTGTCTGCGGTAAGGTGCCCTTTCAGGTTTTTGATGGCTACTTTCCGACCCAGCAGGTCATCGGTGGCCAGGTACACACTGCCCATCCCGCCCTCGCCCAGCAGGGACTCCACCCGGTAATTTTCCAAAGTGCTACCGATCATAATCGTTTTCTTTTGTTTCCGGTACACCCGTAACCGCCCCGGCCACCAGTACGGTGATGTTGTCATGCCCGCCCCGCTGCTTTGCGGTTTCTACCAGCTGCCCGGCCAGTACAGCGGGCGGAATTTTCACCGAACAATATTCCCGGAGCTCTTCGTGATCAAAATACTCGTACAGGCCGTCAGAACACAGCAGGAGCTTATCGCCCCCGGCCAGTTGAAAACCCGTATCTTTTATTTCCGGTTCGACTTTTTTTTCAATCCCGAGAGCCTTCAGCAATACGTTCCGCTGTGGATGAGTGGCCGCTTCCCCGGCTTCGATTTTTCCTTCTGCCACCAGGCTGTTGACCAGGGTATGATCGGTGGTCAACTGCTGAAGCACCCCGTTTTTCAGGATATAAGCGCGGCTGTCGCCGATATGCCCGGCATAGATCCGGCCGTCTTGTATGACCAGCGCCGTGCAGGTGGTGCCCATGCCCGAATGCTGCTCATGCGCCCGGCTTTCAGCCAGGATGGCCCGGTTAGCGCTTTCAAAGGCCCGGCTTATGGAGTTCAGTACCTCTTTGCTGCCCTTATAATATCCCTCTGCTATGCGTTCTGTGGCCATACGACTGGCCACCTCCCCGCTGTTATGACCGCCCATGCCATCGGCCAGCAGCAGCAGCACGCCCCGGGTTTTCAGTACATCCGCCGCATCCGGGTACACAAAAACAGCTGCGTCTTCGTTATGGGTGCGTACGTTACCCGTATCTGTCCGGATGGCCACGTTCAGGAGCCCGTGCAGCGTCCCTTCCTCCTTTACGCTGTTAAGCAGGAGCAGCCGGGATCTGGAGCGGAAAAAGGAAAACATAGGGCGTCTTTTACAAGGATTTACGGAAATAGAAGATCCCGAGAAAGGAGACCAGTGAGGCGCCCAGCAGGGCGTAGCCGGCCGTTTTCATTTTGGGATTCCCCACGGTGGTGACCGTTTCGGTGGGCCGCTTGTATTTGACCACCACATACCCGAACTCGTCTTTGTCAAATTCCATACCGGTCACATCGGCGGGCAGGGTCACCTTCATGTTAGTCTGCATGACCCCGGAACCCATGGACTGCGACATGGTGGCGGTAAAGGTATTGGAGCTCAGCTTTACCGGCTGGGTTTCTTTCAGCCCCAGCATGACCGTCCAGTTATCTTTTCCCAGGTATTGCACCACGCCTTTTGCTTTATAGCGTACCACAAAACTCCGGTCCATTTCGTTAGGTTTATATTCAAAATCATACACATAGAAGGCACTCAGGGTACGTTCAATGTTTCTTTTCAGGTTAGAGGCATTTCCGGCGCCATACATATAATTCCACGACTGCCACTGGTGGGCATTCAGTTTACCCGACATCTCGAAAATACCGTTACCGGCGCTGTCAATGGTCACCTCGCTGTTAATGAGCATGGGCTCACGGGTCTGGGCGCTTACGGTGTACGTACCGGCCAGGAGTAGGATGAAGGTTAAAATATTTTTCATACTTATTGAATTAGTTTTGAATACTCATCGGCTCATAGGGCCTGGCCATCCTTTACGGTAGGCTTCTGCTGGGGTATCATGGGGCCGCCCACGGCCATCCGCCGGGCAATCTCGTCTACTTTCACCCTCAGGAAGGCATCATCCGTCAGCTCCATTTGTTGGACCCCGCTTTTCACCAGGGCATTTATATCAATGATGGAATAGCCGGGCGTTCCCTGCTGGTAGTTTTCAAAAAACTTCTCCAGGTTTTTCATCCCTTTTTCAAATGCCTCCTCTGCAGAAGAGACCCCGCCAATGCCCGCCCCGTTTACGGCCGTACTTTCAATGGCCAGGAACTGCCCGTTAAACCGCACGCCGGGATAAGCATGCCCCGGTACAAAGAATACGAAGGGCTCCAGGCCCTCAGCAGCAAATACACTGGCGTAGAGGAAAGCCATTTCAATGCAGAGGCCGGTATTGCCGGTGATCACCTCGCGGGGCAGCCTTACCCGCTGCTGGGTACTGTGAATATCTCCCAGGTCAGCCTGCACACCGCTGGTGCCGCTATACACCATTCCGCTGCGCCGGGCAGCCTCGTATACACCTTTGATGAAGCGTACGGCCTCATTGATATCGCGCCCTACCGATGCCGTTTCCCCGCCCAGCACTTTTTCCTGCACCTGCTGAGTGTAGTATTTCACGATGGGGTCCTGGGGGGTGATAAATACGGGGGCCAGGTCATTGTTATCTTCCATGTCCTGCATGCCCCGTATTTCATTCAGGGCTATATTGGTGTACAGGAAATCATTCCGGCTCAGCATCTGAAACGGATAGGTTTTCTCATATTTTTCGGACTTCCCCCCGGTCTGGTAGGTGATCCGGATCTGCATCCTCTCGGTAGATTCGGTGGTTTTTTCAGTCACTTTCTGCGGAAACTGGGGGTAGATAGTCACCACGGAAGAGCCTTTGGGCAGGATATGCCGGATCTCCGCCGCCTGTACCCAGTTAATGTAGCCCGGCACCGCGTATTCCACTTTTACGTTTTGCAGCTGCCCGGCGCCTTTGTTATCCAACACGATCTTGCTGAAATAGTAGCGTCCGTCCAGGGCTCCGGGGTTAGCGTATACCTTATAAGCCGCCGGCATCATGGCGTGGAGGGGAAAGATCTGAACGCCCAGGTCGCCGTCACCGGTCATGCCGGCCACTGTATTTTTCTGGGTAAAGCCCTGCCAGAGGGTGTATCCGCCGCCCAGTAAGAGCAGCAGGGGAATGGCCAGCCATTTTTTAAAGCCGGAGGCCGGAAGGGGGCTGACCGGGCTGGTGCGCCCGGTTTCCACTACGCGGGTGGCGGGCGGTACGGATATGACCTGGGTGGGCAGCAGCGCGCCCGGTGGCCTGGGATCCAGGTCAAATTCAAAGGAGGGGCCGTTATTGCCCAGCTTGACCGTATCGCCGGGTTTCAGGTAGGCGCTGCCCTCTATACGCCGGTTATTGACAAAGATCCCGTTTCGGGAGTTATTGTCCGTGATCACGATAGAATCATCCGGTTTCCGGATAATTTTACCGTGGTTACGGCTTACCATCAGGTCTTGTTCGGGGTCAAACCGGATATCGCAATTGTCTTCCCGGCCAATGGTCAATTCTTCTTTGGAGAAGTCAAATGACTCGGTGGAGGGGGCCTTTACTCCCCCTTTAAATTTGATGAGGTATTTCTCAGTTTTAGCAGCCATAGCATCCTTGTTTTGCAAAACAAAGTTGCTACTCTACCCCCGCGGATACAATACTCCATTTGGATAGTTTTGCGGTCCGGGTTATCTATCCCTAGCTTTTAAAAAGTAATTACCCTGGAAGATAGCCGGCCGTTTCCGGAAATGGTGAGTTTATTATCTTCGATGGTGAGCGTGCCGTAAGCATTCCTGTCGGCGGTTTCCACCATCCCCTCCAGGGTGATGCAGGGCAACCCCTGATGCATAACAAACGCACCGGCATGATTATGGCCGGAGATAGCCGCTTTTACCTGTTTGTATTTCAGCAGGAGATTCAGGATATCCAGGTTATTCAGTGCTTCGTGTGCGTTATTGTCCGGTAAGAGCGGGTGGTGCATAAATACCAGCACTTTCAGGTCTTTTTTCGCGGCGGTGCGTAACTGCCTTTCCAGCCATTTCATCTGTGCTTTCCCGATGCCCCCGTTCCAGGGCAGCACTTTGGGTCTTCCCTCTTTGGTCAGTTGCTCTTCCATGAGCTTAAATTCAGCGGCCGGCCGGCTTCCCGGAACGGTGGCATAGGACGAGAGCTCATTGGTGTTCAAAAAGATAAACCGCCAGCCGGCCCTGTCTACCGTATAGTACGGCGCGGGCATCTCCAGGGCCCGGTACAGCGAGCCGGGATCTTTTACGGAAACATAGTCATGATTTCCCAGTAAATTATATACGGGGGCCCGGCTTTGCTTCAGCCGCTGCATTACCGGTGGCAGGTCTTTGGGGCCTTCATCTACAAGATCGCCGAGTACTACGGTAAAATCCACCTGCGCTTCATTCAGGGCGCTGACGCTTTCATCCAGTTTCTGAAGGGAGGTCCGGTAAAAGCGGGTGCCTTTATCCGGTTTATCGGCATACTGGATATCAGCGATCAGCCCTATGCGCAGCGACTGCCCGTTTACCCCGAGGCCGGCAGAAAGGAGGAGTAGTAAGAGAGTAATTTTTTTCATTTGGATACCATTTTAGCTGTGAGCTATTTATACTTAATCCGGACCACCTTCCCGTCCATGGCTGAAGCCACCAGCCCTTTCTTTGTGAGCAGGATGGGGTTTACCATGCCGTTAGAGAGCTTGTACTGCCAGGCCACCTGCCCGCTCCGGGCATCTACGGCGGAGATTAAGCCCGAATGACTGGGCACAAAGACCAGCTGGCCCCGGGATTCTATGGCCGAGGGGGTCAGTTCATAGGGCAGCTGCAAGGCGGACTTCCAGGCGGGATCCATGGCGGCGGAGGAGGTGGAAATCCCGTACAGGTTACCATCCATGGTCTTAACATAGACATAGCGGCCGTCTGCTGACAGCCCCATGGATTCGCGCACCCGTATGGAGTCCCGCTTTTCCCGCCAGATCACCTGGCCGGTACGGGCATCCAGGGCCGTCATGAAACGGTCAGGAGCCACCACAAAAACCCGGTCATTTACGGCTACGGGGTAGCAGGCTCCGGCAGAAAACATGCGGTTAGTATAACCGTTCTTCCACTCCCAGATCAGGCCTCCGGTAGACTGATCCAGCGCGTAGAACCCGTTATTCCAGAAACCAAAAATCACCTGGTTTTTATAGAGCAGGGGCCGGGAGGATACGTAGCCCTGCACCCGGTCAAAGGTCCATTTCACAGCCCCGGTTTCCACTTCTATGGCCCTGAAAATACCGTCAGACCCGCCTATAAAGGCCACTCCGTCAGCTACCACAGGGGAGCCCAGTACGGCTTTACCGGTTCCTGTTTTCCATTTTAACGCGCCGTTTCGGGCAGAGAATCCGTAGATAAAATGATCAGAGGAGCCCACTACTACGGTATTTTTCCATACGGCAGGGGTGGAGTAGATCTTTCCACCGGTGCGGGCCTCCCAGCGCTTTTTGCCGGTACGGTAGTTCAGGGCATAGATCCGGCCCTGGGTATTGGCCGTGATCACCGTTTTTTTGTGCCGGGCAAAACCCGCGCCGAGGTCACTGTCATCCTCAAATTCCCAGACCACTTTCCGCTTTTTGCCGTTTTCAGCGTTAACGGAAAAATCCGGCCGGGGGTAGTTTCCGGCGGCTGCCGTATACGATTTCAAAGGCACTTCCAGCCAGGGGTCTTCGGTGCTTACACCGGGTTTACGTACGCGGTAAACCGCCTGTGTGGCAGTGAGGGTAATGAGGTTATAGCCGCCCACCGGGTCTTTGGCCCGGAGATTAGAGCGCCCCATCACGCCGGTGATGCCTTCCCAGTCGTACAGCTTATTCTGATGGCCGTGGCCGCACATGGCAAACTGGATATTCCGGGTTTTGATCCGGTCCAGGGCCTCGTACCAGTTGTTCAGCGAATTATCCAGGGGGTAATGGTTAATAAAGATCAGCGGGGTCTTGGTGTCAGGATTGGCCGCAAAGACGGAGTCCATCCAGACCAGGTTCTCGCGCGGGATCTGCCCCGGGCTCATGCGCATATTCGGCCCGGAAACGGTACCCATGAACATAAAGCCTTTGTGGCGGAAGAAGAAGGTTTCGCCGCCGAACACCCTGCGGAAAGAATTGGCCCCGCTTTCTGACCAGTTACTGTCGTGATTCCCCGGAATCACATGCCAGGGCAGCGTCAGGCTGTCGAGGATGCGTTTAGCCAGGGCCAGCTCCTCGTCAGACCCGAACTCGGTGATATCACCGGTGAAGAGCACAAAATCAATGCCCTTCTGACCGTTCAGGTCTTTTACCGTGGCCCTCAGGTCATCTGCCCCGGTGGCACTGCCCACGTGGGTATCAGACACCTGGGCAAAGGTAAACGGGGTCTGCCCGCAGGCCGCCAGGCAGGCGAAGAAGAGGGCGATAAAGAAGATTTTTCTCATGTGTATAAAATTTTAAGCTACGAGCTACGGACTGAATACTCACCGCCATCCGCGGGGCGGATACATGGGGCCACCCATGTGCTGTAGATGGATAAAGTGAGGCGCTACCCGGCATCTGCCGTATGGCTCACAGCTCATTCTTTAAAAAAGATGTCCCCTGTGTTTACTTATTCAAACGCAGGAGACATCTTCAAAACAGCCTGATCTTATTCGCCCCAGCCGGGGTTTTGGGTCAGGGTATAGCCGCGCTCCTTGTAGGCCTGGATCTCGTTCCGGCCTATAGGCGACAGGTAAACCCGGTCAGTGAAAGCTACCCGGTTAGCATAGTTCAGTACCACGTAGTAACCCACCATCTGGTCACGGTTACTGCCGTTATAGGTCACTATGGTGCCGTCTTCTTTCATTACTTTCAGGCGGTTAACATACGCGGTGGTCAGCTGGGTGGCCAGCTCCCTGCGGGCATCTATCCACGGACCCAGGGAGTAATCCGGGTTCTGGAAGTTCATGTATTGCAACTTCTTCCACCGGCGGATGTCGTTCAGGCGGGTATGCTCAAATACAAACTCCATCCGTCTTTCCCGGCGGATCTCCCACATGAGCGGGCTCACGTCGGCATCGCGGGCGGGGTCATTGGGAAGGCTGGTCAACTGCAGCGGAGCGGTCTTTTTGATGCCTTTGGCTGTAGCCACGGCATCCAGCGGCCGGTTCCGGATGGCGTTAATAGAGCGGTCTATGTCTGCCTGGGTAACGGCAGCACCGCCGTGGAATTCCGCCAGGATCTGCTTAGCCTCTATCCAGTTCAGCACCACTTCCGCCAGGCGGTAGATGGGTGCATCGCTGGTGTTGGTATTGCTACCCCACTCCGGCGGATACGTTCCCCCGTACATGAAGCCCAGGGCTGCTCGGCTGGCAAACTTATGCGCATACGCTAAGGTAGCCGCCGGCACATTTACGGTATCCAGGAAAGTGGCCTCAAAACGCGGGTCACGGGTCAGGGTCAGGTTACGGATGCCAAAGCTTTTGGCATTAGCTAACTTGGAGTTCTGCCATACTTCACCGTCACTACAGATAAAAGACTTCAGCAGGTTCAGGTTAGCCGCAGCGGCCTGCCCTTCGGTACCGTTACTGTACGATCCGATAGAATGGGTCAGGCGGGGCGAAACGTAGCTTCTGAAAAGCAGTACTTCGGGGTTACCGGCCAGGTTTTCTGAAGCAAACAGGCTTTTAAAGTCGCTTCCGAAAGTCCACTTGCCACTGTTCATCACCAGCTGCGATGCTTCCACGGCCAGTTCCAGGTATTTTTTGGAACGGGCGGCATCCAGCCCGTGGTAGCGCTGCCACGATCCTTCAAAGAGCATGCAGTTAGAGATCACGGCGGCCGCAATGTAGCGGTTCACGTACCCCAGGCCATCGTCTGTACGGATATTGGCCAGGGCAAACTTGAAGTCGTCATACACTTTGTCCATGACTTCTCCCCGCGGAGTGCGCTCTTTATACATGGCTTCCTGATTGCTGGGGTCTACTTCGGTATCAAAGTAAGGTACATCGCCGAAAACCCCTACCAGGCGGGAGTATTCGTAGCCTCTGAACAGGCGGCCTATGCCTTCCCAGTGATTATACTGGTCAGGGGTGATGACGCCCTTCATTTTTTTGCTCATCCGGTCCAGCATTACGTTCGACTTACGCACCCAGTAGAAGTTCCAGGAAGGTCCGGAGTAGCGGTCCTGCATGGTAGGTGTGGCCGTACTGGAGCCCCGGCTGTTAGGCACGGTGGTCTCAAACCCGCCCTGGGTACCGGTAGAGGTGAAGTCATCGGCAAAGATATAGCCCCTTAAAGGTGTATACGCCGTACCAAAACTGGAGTTATAGCCTACGAAATAGTTTTCGTAGAAACTGTTGGCATACAGTCTCAGGTCAGTCTCGTTCTTCCAGAAGGTATTGTCGTTTACCTTGGTCAGCTCCGGCCTGTCCAGCACGTCTGGGTTACACGCTGCCATAAAAGAGGTGGCAGCCAGTAACATGTAAGTTATATTTTTCTTGATACTCATGTCTTTACAATAATTAGAAGTTTAACTGAAGTCCAAGTGAAGCACTTTTAAAGGTAGGAGTACCCACACCTGTCCGTCCGCTGTTGTAGTTGGTGGTGTTAAACATGGAATAACCCGCTACTTCTTCCGGATCTATGGGCAGGCCGTTCAGCTTATCCCAGGTAAAGAAGTTTTCCAGGGACACGTAGAGCCGGAGGCTGTTCACCGATATGCGCTGCAGCACCTCTTTCGGGACGCTATAGCCCAGGGTAATGTTTTTAGCCCTCAGGTATGACATATCCAGCAGGTAGCGGCTCTGCACCTGCATGTTATTCACGTTAGCCGTACCGCCGTTATTGAAGGCCGCAGGATAAAATGCGCCCTGGTTATCCGGTGTCCAGTAGTCGTTTACAATGGCCGCCGGCATGGCACCGTCTGAAACGTTGAAGCCCGGAATGGCCAGGAAGCCCTCGCCCCATACACTGCGCTGGCCTACCCCCTGGAAGAAGGCAGAGAAGTCGAAGCCCTTGTAATCTGCCCCGATCCGGAAGCCATAGTTATACCGCGGGGTAAAGTTACCGATCACCTTCATGTCACCGGGATTATCTATGGTACCGTCACCGTTATCGATCTCGCCGTCACCGTTCCGGTCCACGAATTTCACATCGCCGGGGCCGAAGAAGAAGTTAGACGAGTTCTGGAAGCGGGGCTGATAAACGCCGTTCGGGTCTTTCAGCTGGTAGGCCTTTCCGCCGCCGCTGGTGTTGTATTTGGTCATATCCTGGGTGAGGGTCACCAGTACGGGCTTGCCGTCAGGTCCCAGCACGAAGTCATCGTAACCATAGAGGCGGTCTGTCTCGTAACCCCAGATCTCACCGTACACTTTTCCGTCATAGTTAGAACCCATCAGCCGGGAAGAGGTATAGTCATTGAACACGGATTTGGCGTCATCCAGGTTAGCACGCAGGTTAATGCCCAGGCCGTTCGCAAAACGGTGATTAAAATCTACCGCCACTTCAAAACCGGTGGTGGTAAGGGTACCGTAGTTTCCGAGAGGAGCACCGGCACCGATGGTCCAGGTGGTACCTTCCAGCGGCGAAAACATGTTTTTCGTGGTTTTTCTGAACCAGTCAAAAGTCACGCCCAGCTTATTATGCAGGAAACGGGCATCCACCCCGAAGTCCAGGGTTTCCAGGTCTTCCCAGGTAACATTAGGTACATTCAGCGAAGGAGAACCCACCGCATTCACCGGGTTATTATTCACAAACCAAAGGATCTGGCCGGCGGTCATATTGGAAATGTAGAGGTCAGACGGCACGGTCTGGTTTCCGATCACACCCCAGGAGCCTCTCAATTTCAAATGGCTCAGCACGGGCTTGGTCCACTCCATAAACGATTCCTCCGAAGCTATCCAGCCCGCAGAGAAAGACTTGAACCAGCGCCACCGCAGATCCGTAGGGAACTTGGAAGAGCCGTCGTACCGGAGGTTACCTTCCAGCAGGTATCGGTCTTTATGCACATAGTTTATCCGGCCGAAATACCCCAGCTGCGCATCCCAGTAAACGCCACCGCTACCGGTGATATCGCCTACAGCCAGGTCAAACTGCGGGTTCGTGATGTCCAGCAGGTTAGTACGCTGGGTCCAGTTATACTTTCCGTCCGTGGTTACCCGGTTAAGTCCTGCTATAAACTTGAATTCGTTAGCCGGGTTGATGCGCAGGTCGTAGGTGGTCAGGGCGTTCACCGTATTCCGGTAGCTGTTTTCCGCCCGGAGATAAATATGATCCGGGTTAGTACCGTTAGCGGTATAAGCGTCGTAAGAAAGGTCATAGGCACGGATGGCCCCTGCCGTTCCGGCGTCTACCACCTGGCCGTCTGTGTTCACATACACGGGCTTACCGTTAGCATCGTTCCGCGGCTTGCCGGCCACCCACGAGTTAGCAGCGGTAAACCGGGTACCGTTCCGGCTGATGCTGTAGTCTTCATTGGTAAAGGTATAGTCTACATCCACCTTCCAGTTTTTGGTAAGGTTAATGGTAGTTCCGGCATTCAGGTTAATATAATTATGACGCATGGACGCCTGATTGGCGGCCAGGTTTTCACTCCACGGGCTCCGGATAGCATTACCCAGCTCGTCGTATCCCATAGGGTAGAGCGAGCTCCAGCGGTACATGTACAGCCAGGGGTCAGCGGTGGTGGAGTTAGTGGCATACGGCATGGTCTTGTTTCTCTGGGTAAACATGGCACCACCCCGGATGGTCAGGTATTTATTGATATCGTTGGATAAGCGCAGGGCACCGTTATACCTTTTAAAACGGTCAGAATCACCGGGTTTCAGCATCCCGCTCTGGTTCAGCAGGCCGAAGGTGGCGGTATACCGGGTTTTGCCCACCGATCCGTTCAGCGACATATTGTGGGTTTGGGAAGGCGCCCATTCCCGGATCATGTAATCATACGGGTCATAGGTACGAACACCGTATTTAACCGTGGGCGAACCCGGATCCACATACCAGTCACGGCCGTACACCGTAGGGTCATTGGCCCCGATGGTAGAGCCGTACTTTTTATCCCATTCCACGGATCTTTGATAGCTCTGACGGTCTACCCGGTAAAAGGCGCCGTAAGCAGCCCCGCCTACCCTGTCCAGGGCATCAATGGAGTATTTAAGGGCATTCACCCGCCCCATCTCATAATCTTTGAAAGGATTCTGGAAAGAGAAGTTATTGGAGTAGTTCACGGTGATCTTGTCTTTGGAACCACCCGTTTTAGTAGTGATCAGGATCACCCCGAAGGCGGCTTTTGCGCCGTAAATGGAAGAAGAAGCCGCATCTTTCAGCACGGTGATGGACTCCACATCATCCGGGTTCACGTACTGGATGCTGGGGATTTCCACGTTATCCAGCAGGATAAGCGGCGTGCTGTTTCCCTGAACAGACGAGAGCGCACCGCGGATCCGGATGGTCGGATCAGAGCCTACTTCACCGCTGGGGATGGTAATGGTTAAACCCGGCGTAGATCCCTGGATGGCACGGCCCACATCGGCGATAGGCCGGGATTCCAGGTTTTCTCTCACATTAATGGAAGACACGGCACCGGTCAGGTTCCCTTTCTTCTGGGTACCATACCCTACCACCACCACTTCATTCAGGGTGTTCTGATCATCTTCCAGGATCACATTCAGGGTGTTAGAACTGACCGTAACCTCTTTGGAGGTATAGCCTACAGAGGAAAACCGCAGCACTGCCCCGCGGGCGGCATCGATGGAGTAGTTCCCTTCGGCGTCCGTGACGGTAGCCGTATTGGTTCCTACTACAGTGACGGTGGCTCCCGGAATGGGACCGTCAGCACCGGTTACTTTACCCCTGATGACATCCAGGGCGCCCGTACCGGAAATGAGGGCGGTTTTGTCCGGTACAGGAGCTCCGTACATAGGAGCCACCAGCCCGAGCGTCATAAACAAATATAGAATTTTTCTCATGAGATAGTTTTTTTGTTTTAGATTGAAAAAAAATGGACTATTCGAGATTCCACAAATATACCGGCTATTTGGATATATCCGAATGTATCTTTCCGGATAATACCGAAAAGAGAACTTGAACCACAAAATTTAGAATAATTCCGTTTATTTCAGGCGTTTCAGCTCGCCTTCCAGGGGGTAACGGAGCACCACTTTCCGGCCGGTTGCGTTCTCCAGGAGGGGCTTCAATACCAGGCCGGCGTTCTGGCGGGTTTGCTCCAGGATATCGGAATCCAGGGCAGACTGGAGGATTTGCTGTTCTGCCCTTTTGTAGGCTTCTTCCAGCAGCAGGCCTTCATTCATAAAGGCGTATTCGGTGTGGTATACTTTAGAGCGGCTGTGGTCTATTTTATGGTAGCAGATCTCCGGTTTGGGCAGGTTCACCACCAGGGTATCGCCCACACTGGTAATATCTTCCGCCTTTACTTTACGAAGGTCTATACAGCCCACGGCTTCCCCCTGTATAATCAGGATGGCCTTGGGGTCCGGCAGGAAGTCACGGGTAATGCTCTGCTCCACCACATCGCGGTAAGCGTATTTCACCAGCTCCAGCTTACCCAGCTCCGAAATCTCTTTCAGCACGATATTATGGGTGGTAACAGCCTCTCCGCCTTTGAAGAGCTTAAAGGATTTTACGCTCTCCCAGATCAGGATGAGAAGCGCGGCGATAAGCGCATAAAAGGCTATGGAGATCCATTTTCTCATTGGGTAATTATCCGGAACCGCCGGAAGGAGCTGAGGCCCAGACCTATAAATACCAGCACCGTACCTATCCAAAGCACATTCATGTAAGGTTTTTCAATGGCCTTCAGGATGATGTATTCTTTCTCGCCCCGGTTAATCCCAAAGGTAAACAGGCCGGTGGCCGGGTCAATGCGCAGCAGCTGCGCCCGGATGCCCAGTTCATTGCTGACCACGGGAATACTCCAGATTTCCCGGTCTTTAATGGCAAATACCGGCTTCAGGACCCGCTCGCCATCGCGCTCCAGGATACGGAGGGTGGCTTCTGCGGCCACATCGCCTTCATTCAGCGGCATGCCGTCCAGCTCGCTCAACTGGTTCACTTCATCCAGTATGGCGATATGGTCATTCAGGAAGAAGGTATCTTTCAGGGCCACGGCGTATTCTTCGGTGGGGGTCCACTGCTTTTCATCGCCGGTGGTCACGTAATTCACGTGGGTATAGATATCTTTATTCCAGTAATGCTTGATATCCGGTGAAACCACATTCCCCATCTGCTGGTTAATCTGGTAGCGGGGATAGAGGTTAAAATCTTCCTTATCACCCCGCTTAAAGTTCACCTGGTAATAAGTATTCTCGCTGTTATATTTGACGGTATCGCCTTTCTTAGCCAGGATTTTATCACCGTCCATGAGGTCGGCACGCAGTATGCCCTTATAGTCGCTGTTTAGCACCTGCTGCACAAAACGCCGCTCCACGTAACCGGGGATGTTCCGGATCTTCAGGAATTCACCGCCGTAGGTCAGGTTAAAGTCCTGGATACGGGTAGGGCGCCGGATATAGAGCTGGGTACTTTCAGCATTGTCTTTCTGATCGCGGAAAAGCTGATTCCCGTCAAAATTAAGCGAGATCACCCTTTCATAGGCGGAAGAATACATGGCCCCGATCAGCATCATGGCCACCCCGATGTGCGATACCGCCCCACCGGCTATCTTCCCCTTTCGTAGGCGGAGAAGGATACTCAGGTTAGCCGCTATACTGAACATACCCGCTGCCAGCAGCAGGATGTACTGCCACTTATTCACACCGGTCAGCGAAATGACCACGGCGGTCAGCAGAAGGCTGATCACCAGCGGATTCACCAGTTTATTAAAGGTGAGTTTACCCTGGTTTTTCCAGAAAAAATACTGGGCAATGCCCGTAAGGATCACCACCCCAATGAAGAGCCACATCTGGAACACCGTAAAGTGCGCCACGGGATCTGTAGGCATGGCCATATTCAGTTTTACCCCAAACAGCTCCCCTATTTTATTATAAACCGGGATAGACGTGGTCACGGTCAGCTGGAAAGCCGCCAGGATCAGCACGGTCACCCCTATAAATATCCAGAAATCAGAAGAATAGGTGGAAACTTCTTTTTCATCCCGGGGCAGGTCTTTCCACCGCACCGCCAGTAATACCACGGAAACCAGGATAAAGAAAAATAGGTACACCAGCAGCTGACCGGAAAGGCCCAGGTCGGTGAACGAGTGTACCGAAGCCGAGCCCAGCACCCCGCTACGGGTTAAAAAGGTACTGTACAGCACCATAATAAACTGGGCAATGGCCAGGATAAACGTAGTTTTCAGGGCCGAGGAGCTTTTGTTCGAGATCATCATGGTGTGTAGCGCACCCACCATCACCAGCCAGGCAATATACACCCCGTTTTCTACGGGATCCCAGTTCCAGTAGCTTTCAAAGTTCATGGTCTCGTACGCCCATACGGCCCCCATCATGATGCCCACGCCCAGCAGCACGGCGGCGGCCAGTGTCCAGGGCTGGGCTACTTTGACCCAGCCTTTATAGTCTCGCTTCCAGAGGGCCGCCACCGCAAAGGCAAACGGCACGGTGGTCATGGAGAACCCTAAAAAAGTGGTAGGCGGGTGGATCACCATCCAGTAATTCTGGAGCAGGGGGTTCAGCCCGTTGCCGTCTTTGGGTATAAAATCAGGATTAGTGGCCCATATCGGCAGGTGGGGCATGGATTCTTTGAGCAGGAGAAACGGCGTGCTGCCCAGCTTGAAATCGCCGAAAAGCACAGCGCCGATGATCATGCTGGTCAGGAAGGCCTGCACCGCCGCAAAAACCGCCATCATGGGGTTTTCGTATTCCCGGTATTGGCTGCCTTTGGTCCGGAACCAGAAGATCAGGGCGTAGCCCACCCACACGTTCCAGAACATCCACAGCAGGAAGCTTCCCTCCTGGTCCTGCCAGAAAGTGGAAATGGCGTAACCTATGGGGAGGCTCAGGGAGGTGTTATCCCAGGCGTAGTGATATTCAAAATATTTATTGAGAACAATGGAAAACAGGGTAGCCACTACCCCCAAAACGAAAACACCGTGTACAATAAAAAGTTTTGGAGCCAGCTTTTTCCAATAGTCTGCACTTTCCTGCCGGGACGCCAGCACATACACATACGTCGAAATTACAGAGGAAAGAAACGCCAGAATGACCGAAGCATGGCCTATTTGCCCGAGATATGAACGAAGCATTACCGCTTAAGTTGATTTAAACTACAAAAATACCCTTAAAAAGGCACGAACAGTTCTATTCTGTACAAAATTAATGGGCTAATCCACTGTTTAGATTCTTTCAAAATAGAACACCGGTTCATACCGTGATTTTTCTTTTCCGGGCGGCGATCTCCCAGGTGCCGGCGTATTTGCCCTGGTCAAAAACGCTGGCCTGGTCATATAAATTCACCGTAGGGCATACGTGATAGGGAATGCCCAGCAGCACATCGCCCACCCGGTAATTCTCCCAGCGGTCGGTTTCCAGCACGCCGTGCTCCTCGCTCTGACTAATGAGGCGGAGGTCGGGGTTTTCAGGAAAACGGATGCGGAGATTGACCGGGTTTTCGGCGGAAACCGCCTTATGGCCCATGTCTACGGTAATGATGCCGGCAGCGGGTTTGGAGATCACCCGGGTCAGCACCCAGGCCGCCGGGCTGAAATGCTGCTCCGTGAATTTATCGCCGTAGCCCCAGTCCCAGAACACACTGGTGCCGGGCGACAGGATGCGGTTTTCCGCCTTTACGTGGGCGGTAAATGCCGGGGAGCCCCCACATACCAGTTCCAGGCTTCCTGTTTTTTCCGTAGCGGCCCGGATGAACTGATCCAGCAGGTGCATGCCCTGGTCCACCCGCTTTTCGCGCTCGGAGAAATCGGCATCGGTGATATGCCCGTCATAGATGTGCAGCCCCCTGACCAGGATATTGCCTTTGGAAAGCACGTGGTCCAGGAAAGGCCCCAGGTCTTCATTCACCTCGTGGCCCGTGCGGTTCATGCCGTTATTGATATCCAGGTATACGGAAACCTGCTCCATCACCCGGCTCAGCTCATCAGCCACTTCCCGGCAGTCGGCCAGGGTGGAAAAGGCGGTAGCTGGGTATTTTTCCACCAGGTTTTTCAGGCGGTGGATCTTGGGGCCTACCAACTGGTGCGAGATCAGCACGCTCTCTGCACCCGCCATAGCGGCCAGTTCGGCTTCAGCAATGGTGGCGGCCTTAAAACGGGTGATGCCTTCCGCCATCATCAGGCGGATCACCGCCTCCATTTTATTGGTTTTCACGTGGGGCATAAGGCGGGCCGTACCGCCGGCCACCCGGATCATCTCCCGGATATTCTGCACTACGCGGTCTTTAAAAATAAGAAGGGAGGGGGAGTCTATGTCTTTATATTTCATATAGTTCCAGCGGTAATTTATCCGGATCTTCAAAAAATGTAAAACGTTTACCAGTATGTTCATCGGTACGTACGGGTTCACAAATGACGCCTTTTTGTTTTAATTCTGCGATACTGGCATCCAGGTTTTCCACGGCAAAGGCCAGGTGGCGTAAACCGGCTGCTTCCGGCCGGCTAACCCGCGCCGGCGGGTCGGGGAAAGAAAACAGTTCTATTACGTAAAGGCCGTTCAGGGCCAGATCTAATTTCCAGGAGCGGCGCTCTGCCCGGTAAATCTCCTGCAGCACTTCCAGGCCGAGCACCCGGGTGTAAAAATCTTTTGACTGCCGGTAGTCCGAGCAGATGATGGCCAGATGGTGAACTGATTTCAGCATTTCAATACATTAATCCGAAATGCCATAAGGGAATGACATTCAGAAAACCTTTTTCGATATCGTCTTTAACTATAAACCCGTTTCCGGCGTTTAAAATTTGTTTTGAATTTTTATTTTTTCCTCCTATCTCAAAATCCCTGTGATCCACCTGGAAATCAGCGGGCGCAGAAGAGAACACCTCGTACTTTACACTAACCTGATTAAGAAAAAAAGTTTCCCGTATATTCCCTTTATCCGGCTTTTCCTCCGCCAGGTTATAGGCTAAATTCGTATTGTCTAAATACACCTTATCTATTTTTCCCAGGCCCCGGACTCCCCCGGTGTTGCTTCTGAGCTGGGCCACCATCCCGGCCTCTTCCATATATAAAAGGTAATCGGCTATATTATTCCGGCTGACATTCAGCATTTCGGCTATCTTTTTCATATTCGGTTTAAAAGGTACGCTGGCTACCACAATGGCCATCAGCTGCCTGAGTTTCCGGCCGGTGGCCACGTTCATACCGGCGTAGGTGGGGATATCCGTTTCCAGGGTCTGGTTAATCACCTGCTGCAGCTTCCGGGTAAAATCATCTTCTGCCGCAAAAGGATAGTAACCCTTTTCCAGGTAATCCGCAAACAAAGGCAGCGGATGGGGTATGTGCGGCACATCTACCCGGTGATCCAGAATGTCCCGTAACGTAAATTCCGGAACTTCTATACGGTGAAATAGCGCCAGGTATTCCCGGAAAGACAGTCCCTGCATGGAGTACATGACCGCTCTCCGGCTCAGATCCGAGCTGCCTTTTTTGATGTCCAGGACGGAAGATCCGGTAAAAACCACGTTCATCTCCGGGTGGTAATCGTACATCAGCTTCAGTTCCTTAGACCAGTCCGGGTATTTATGGATCTCATCTATAAACAGGTATTTACCGCCCATTTTAACAAAATCACCGGCCAGGTCCAATAAGCGGTTCCGGGCAAAATAAAAATCTTCGGCAGTCACATACAGGGTTTGGTTCAAAGGAAGATTTTTTTTGATATACTGCATCACCAGGGTGGTTTTACCCACACCCCGGGGGCCGGTTATGCCGATAAGCCGGTTTTGCCAGTGGATCCGCGGATACATATACCGGACAAAGTCCGTTTTGACTTCGCTGATCAGCTGGGCCGAATATTCAAATAAGGTCTTCATTTTTAAAACTTTACACAAAGGTATAGAATAAACTGCACTACGATAGTGCATTTATTAAAATATTTTGCACTCTTATAGTGCATTTTCTTATAAATTATGCACTGTATAAGTGCAAAATAACTGCATCCCATATTAATTTTTGTCCCGCTTAAAAACTCTCCTTACCTTTGAATCTGCGAAAACTAAAATGAAATGGAAAATCTTATTACAGGCATCCAGCAGATAGGCATAGGCGTGGTAAATGCCGGTGAAGCCTTTAACTGGTACAATAAGACCTTTAACCTGAATATCCCGCTTTTTGACGACGTGGCCGATGCCAAGCTGATGGTGAAGTATACGGACGGCAACATCCGGCGGCGGCGGGCCATCATGGCCCTGAATATAGCCGGTGGCGGCGGGGCGGAGATCTGGGAATCTAAGCGGCCGCTCCCCCTGGCCGCTTCGTTTGAGCCGGTTTTTGGCGACCTGGGCATTTTTGCGGCCCGGATCAAGTGCCAGAACCTGGGGGATTTTGCCTACGCTAACGGCCTGAAGGCGGTTTCGCGGCCCGACGGCAAGCCGGTGGTATGGCTGAAAGACCCCTACCGGAACGTGATCCAGGTGGTGGAAGATGACTCCTGGTTCAAACCCAAGGCCTCCAATACCGGCGGTGTGCTGGGGGCGGTGATCGGCGTAAGTGATGTGGAAAAGGCGCTCCCACTGTATAAAGAAGCCCTGGGCCTGCACGAGGTCATTTACGACAAAACCGGCTTTTTTGAAGACCTGGCTGAACTGGGCCAGAACCGCAGCACTTTCCGGCGGGTACTGCTACGGAAAAAAGAAAATGACGCGGGCGCTTTTACGCGGTTGATCGGCAATGTGGAGATAGAGCTGGTACAGGCCCTGGATACCGTGCCCCGGAAGATCATGGAGGGTAGAACCTGGGGCGACCTGGGCTACATCCACCTCTGTTTTGACACCATTAATATGGACATCCTGGCCGCCCGTTTAAGCACTTTCGGCTACCCGTTTACGGTAGATAGTGCCAATTCCTTTGATATGGGCGAGGCCGCCGGCCGTTTTACCTACCTTGAAGACCCTGACGGCACCCTGCTGGAATTTGTGGAAACCCATAAAGTTCCCGTGCTGAAAAAACTGGGCTGGTTCATTAACCTGAAAGAAAGGGGTACGCATAAGCGGCTCCCGAACTGGATGATCAGCGCGCTGGGCATGGGAAAAGTGAAACCGAAATAGGCCTCCGGCCGGGTAAGTTTTTGAGGATTAAGTACTTTTTTCAAAAAGGGTATTTGCGGAGTAACAAAAAAACTTTATCTTTGCGACACTTTTTATCAAATGCCTCCTTTTCGCCTAAAGGAAGCCGCTTTGAAACATAAAATTTATCTTTAATTTTTTTTATTAAATGGACTTAATTAAATTTGTAGAGTCAGAGGTAAACGGAACTAACGCGAACGTTCCTGACTTTAAGGCTGGAGACACTGTAAATGTGTACGTTAAGATTGTAGAAGGTAACAAAGAGCGTATTCAGCTATACCAGGGAGTAGTGATCCAAAGGAAAAACTACGGAACTCCCGGTGAGTCTTTTACCGTACGTAAAATCTCCAACGGAGTAGGTGTAGAAAGAATTTTCCCGGTTCTGTCACCTTCAATTGACAAAATTGAAGTGATCAGAAGAGGTAAAGTTCGCCGGGCCAAACTGTATTACCTGAGAGGTAAGCACGGTAAAGCGGCCAGAATCAAAGAATTGAAAAAATAAGCAGCGAATTGCTTTAAAGATTTTAAGTAATAGCTTTTTCATAATTTGTAGAAAAACGTCATCTCTTTGAGGTGACTTTTTTTTTACGGACAAATAAATTAACGGCTATGGAATTTTTCAAATACCAGGGTACAGGAAACGATTTCGTGATGATCGATAACCGCGAAATGCAGTTTGATGACACGCAGGCCAATATAGCCCGCCTCTGCCACCGGCGCTTCGGCGTGGGTGCTGACGGGCTCATCCTCATTGAAAACGCGGAAGGCTACGACTTCCGGATGCGGTATTTTAATGCCGATGGCGGTGAAGGCAGCATGTGTGGTAACGGGGGCCGCTGCGCGGTGCAGTTTGCCGCTGACCTGGGTATTTTTAAAGACCATACCCGTTTCCTGGCCGTAGACGGGGAGCACAGCTCAAAAACAGGGCACGGAAACGTATTCCTGCACATGATAGATGTAGACGGGATCACGGAAGAGGCCGACGGCTTCTTTGTCAATACAGGTTCTCCGCACCTGGTGATCTTTCACCCGGATGTAGATGCGCTGGACGTAAAAGGGGTGGGTTCGGCTATCCGCTACAGCGACTACTGGAAAAACCGCGGCGGGGTGAACGTTAATTTTGTGCAGGTCCTGGGCTCCTCCGCCCTGAAAGTGCGCACCTATGAACGGGGTGTGGAAGACGAGACCTACTCGTGCGGAACCGGCGTAACCGCCGCCGCCGTAGTGAGCCACCTCCGGAAATCTACGGCCACCGAAGTGCACATACAGACCCTGGGCGGTGAGCTGAAAGTATCCCTGAACCCGGGTGATAAAATCTCCGGAATCATCCTTTCCGGCCCCGCAAAACGGGTTTTCAGGGGCGAATTATAGAATAAATTTCTATTTTTTTGGAAGGAATAAGATTTGTATCGTATCTTGCACACGATTTCAAAATCACTTCTGGAAATCCGGGACGGTAAAACCAAAATCGCCCGATCCATCAAATCAATTATTTTTTCGAATTTAGATATACCTTTTAATAGTAGTGTGATATCCGTGGATGGTGAGTATATCCTAAACATCTTATATAAAAATCTTTACCCATATTACATAGTACCTAACCTGTAAGGTTCAGATTAATACCTAATTTTAATTTCAATTAAGTGGAAGAAGAAAAAAAACCGGCCAGAGCCACCAAGAGTAAAGCCAAGGCCTCTGCTGAAGAGCCGGCAGAAGCACCTAAAACTCCCAGAGTCAGGAAAAGAATCACAAGAATAGTTTCTGATGACACCACTCAATCTCCTAATCTTAACCCGGTTCCTGCCTTTACGGAATCTTTCCCCGAGCCGGAGATCCTGGCACCGGAACCTCCCGCTGATGAGGTAGTTATCCCCACTGTTTCTGATGAAGAGCTCGATATGTCTGACCTTCTGGAAGAGGTACCGGACATCACGGATGAAGACCTGGGAATAGTAGATGAGGTGACCAAAGAACAGGCCCTCGAAGCCAAACGCAAAGACGATTACAGCAAAAATATAAAGAAACAATTCAATAACCTGGTGAAGGAGTTTGACGGACTCATCGATAACACCGGGGTATTGGAGATCATGAGTGAAGGAAGCTACGGTTTCCTGCGTTCAGCCGATTATAATTACCTGGCCAGCCCGGATGACATCTACGTCTCCCCTTCCCAGATCAAGCTTTTCGGCCTTAAAACCGGTGATACCATTCACGGCACTATCCGCCCGCCTAAAGACGGGGAAAAGTATTTTGCCCTGCTGAAGGTGATCACTGTAAACGGTAAAACCACCGAGGAGATCCGTGACCGGATCCCGTTTGAATACCTCACCCCACTCTTCCCTCAGGAAAAAATCAGGCTCAGCACGCGTCCGGAGATCATGTCTACCCGGGTGCTGGACCTCTTCTCGCCTATCGGGAAAGGCCAGAGGGGGATGATTGTGGCGCAGCCTAAAACCGGTAAGACGGTGCTGCTGAAGGAGATCGCTAACGCCATCACCGTTAATCACCCGGAGATCTACCTGATCATCCTGCTGATTGACGAAAGGCCGGAAGAGGTAACCGATATGCAGCGGAGCGTAAAAGCGGAAGTGATCTCATCTACCTTCGATGAAACCGCCGACAGGCATGTGAAGGTTTCCGGCATGGTGCTGGAGAAAGCTAAAAGGCTGGTAGAATCCGGCCATGACGTGGTGATCCTGCTGGATTCCATCACCCGTCTGGCGCGGGCGTATAACACCACCCAGCCTTCTTCAGGTAAGATCCTCTCCGGGGGTGTGGATGCCAATGCGCTTCACAAGCCCAAACGTTTCTTCGGGGCAGCCCGGAAGATTGAAAACGGCGGCTCGCTGACCATTGTGGCTACGGCCCTGATAGACACCGGCTCTAAAATGGATGAGGTGATCTTCGAAGAATTTAAAGGTACCGGTAACATGGAACTGCAGCTGGATCGCCGCCTGGCTAATAAGCGCGTTTTCCCTTCTATCGATATCCTCACTTCGGGAACCCGGAAAGAAGACCTGCTCATGGAAAAAGACGAGCTTCAGCGGGTATGGCTGCTTAGAAAGTATATGGCCGACATGAACCCAATGGAAACCATGGAGTTCCTGCTTTCCAAGATGAAAGGAACAAGGAATAACCTGGAGTTCCTGTCTACGATGAACCGGTAGAAGCTTTTTTTAATGATAAATGGTTAATTGTTAATGATTAATGGATGAAACCACCCCTCATTAACAATTAACCATTACTAATTTACCATTACTAATTGCTTATTGTTCCGCGCTTCCTCCTATCACATCATCATTTTTCACTGAACGGGTTTTCTTCTGAACAAAAGCCATCTTGCCTATTTTGTAGGAGAACGTAAGCTTAATGTTCTGGTTATAGATATTATTCCGGTTATACTGCTCATACAGGGGCGAGATGACCGTGCTGTTCATTTTCATACCTCCCAGGAAGTTTTCCGCAGCCAGGCCTATGCTTCCCTTCTTGTTATTAAACTCTTTACGGATACCCAGCGAGTACATGTAAAAACTTCCCATGCTACCCTGCAGCTGCACCTGCTTGCCACGGAAGCCTCCGAAAGCCTGTACGGCCCAGTTATCCGGCAGCAGCAGCTGGGATTGCAGCCTTCCGCCTATCACAAAACCGGAGTTATCGGCCATGCGGGCGGTTCCGGTGGCATCCAGGATCTGTCCTTCCATGTAGGTATAGTACAGGTCCACGCCGCCGTTAAGGGTCCATTTCGGGGTGAGGTAGAGGTTGCCAAAGATATTTCCACCGGCGGCTTTCTGCGTTCCGATGTTCTCGAAAGTGGTGATCATGGCCCCGGCCAGGGTGTCAGAAGGGGTGGTGATCCGGGTAACGGCGTTATGGGTCTGGCGGCCGAACACCGAGAAGTTAAAATAATTTTTTCCGGCATAGGTGCTTAGAGACAGCTCCACGTTATCCGTTACCTCCGGCTTAAGGCTGGGGTTACCGATACTGATATTCTGGGGGTTAGCGGCATTGTAGTTCGGGTTCAGTTGCTGCAGGCCCGGGCGCTGGATCCGTTTATTGTAAGCCAGCTTCAGGGTGGAGTTATCGGCAAAACTCTTGGAGATGTTCACACTGGGCACCAGGTTTCCGTAAGACGGGATGGTGATGGGTTTAATCTGATCCTGGGCATCAATGGTGGTGTACTCGTACCGGGTACCCAGCTTAAAGGTCAGCTTGTTTGCGGTGGTATAGGTATACGACAGGTACCCGGAGGCAATGTTTTGTGAATAATCCAGGAAACCCGACGGGTTAGCCGGATCCAGGGCAAAGCTGCCCGAACCCGTGGCCGAAAGGTACTTATAGTCGCTGTTCACATTCCTGAAAATCCCTTTGAGTCCGGCTTCAAACGACTGGTTACTGCTTATGGGGCTCACGAAGTCGGCCTGAACCGTAAATTCTTTATTGGTATTATCATTCCGGTTCTGCATGCGGCTGAGGATCTCCCCGGCCGTGGTCAGGATATCTGCATCAAAATTATTCACCAGGTTATTCTGGCTGTAGTAGGTAGAAACATAAAGTTCCTGCCGGGGTTTGAAGATCCGGATGTAGTCCAGGTTTACATCCACGTTATTGGAGTTATCCTTTCCGTCTACTTCCCGCAGGGAGGTGGAAGTGAGGGCATTATTAGTAAAGAGTTTAGTGGTGTAGTCCAGGTCCCGGCGAAGGTTACGGGTACCGAAGGCTATCCCGGCAGACAGCGACTGGTTCTGGCTGATGTCATAATCAAAGCCCAGGTTATACCTTCCGAACAGGCCGTTATCGTTACCACTGCTGGTTTGCTGGGTGCGGGTCTGGGTAGTTCCGAAAGTGGTCTGATCCAGGGTACCGCCTGATTTATTGTAAAATACCCGGCCAAAGCCGCCCAGCGTCATACCGAACTTGCCGTTCCGGTAGTTTCCGTTCAGGCCGAGGTTAGAGGCCCGGAGACCCGCACCGGAGTCCACGTTCAGGGTAAGTCCCTGCACATCTGATTTTTTGGTAATGATGTTAATGATCCCGCCGGTGCCTTCCGCATCGTATTTAGCCGATGGGGAGGTGATCACCTCCACGGTTTTAATGAGGTCAGCGGGGATCATCTTCAGGGCATCGGCCACGCTGCTGGCCACTATGGTAGATGGTTTGTTATTAATCAGCACTCGGATGTTCGAAGAGCCCCGCAGGGAAACGTTCCCGTCGAGGTCCACGGTGAGCATGGGCACTTTTTTCAGGATGTCAGAGGCATCACCGCCTTTGGCGGCTATATCGCCCTCGGCATTGTAAACCAGCCGGTCTACCTTCTCTTCGATCAGCGCCTTCACCCCGGTGACCTTCACTTCTTCCAGTGTGTGGGCATTGACGGATACCTGTACGGTACCTAACTCCACGTCTTTCCCTTTCTGTACCCGGATGCCCGTGATGCGCTTATCCTGGTATCCTACAAACGAGATCACCACCGTGTATTCTCCGGCGGCTATCTGGGTCAGGGCAAATTCCCCTTTATCATTCGCCATGGTGCCGTCTATGGTTTTTCCCGTTTCGCTGTTGACCAGTGACACGGTGGAATAAGACACCGGCTCAGCACTCAGGCTGTCGGTGATGGTTCCCGTAATTTTAGAGGTTCCTTTGGGCTGGGCATTCTGCAAAGTGGTCAAAGCACTCTCGCGGTTTCCGGGGGCTCCTGTTCCACCGGGAAATCCCTGCGGGAATGCAGGCAGGGAGGCGATAGTCAGTAATAAGATCAGTAGTTTCTTCATTGGTATAAAAATTTTAGCCGGGAGCTGTTTTTAAATTACAGCACAAAACAAATAGCGAAAAACCACTTATTTTTTTCTTTTAGACGGCCCGGCAGAAATTCTCTACCGTTCCGTTTTTCAGCGGTTTGGGGCATCGGTAGATCAAAATGGCGGATCTGTCGGGAATTTCGGGGGAGAGGTAAATAATACCTTGATTATCAGAAATATTTTCAACAGAAAAGTGTTACTTTCGATATCACTTTGTACAAAGAACAGCAATGCAGAACCTATTTAAAAAGCACAAGATCACCCTCATGCACCTGGCTTTCTGGGCCGTATATTTTTCATTTTTCTTTTACCAGATCAGCTTTGTCAGCGGTAATGAGCGGCCGGTTTCCGAATCACTGCAGGAGGCATTCCTGCATGTGCTGTTTGTGGTGATCATTGTATACATTAACTACAGCTTTCTCCTGCCCCGTTTCCTGAAGGATCGTAATTTCCTGAAATATATCCTATCTTTTGCCTTTTTCTTCTGCCTGTGCGTAGGGACCTATATATTTATTAAACGTATGGAGACCCAGGGCACCCGGATCCATGATATGTTTTCTTCTACCCGTTTCCTGGTGCACTACTCGCTGACCGTGCTGTTTATTGTGATCTTTATCAGCATGCTCCGGTTTGTGGAAGAGTGGTTCGGCATTGAAGCCCGAAAGCAGGAAATAGAGAACGAGAAGCTGAATACGGAGCTGCGCTTCCTGAAAGAGCAGATTAACCCCCATTTTCTCTTTAACACCCTGAACAGCCTGTACTACCTGGCCATCATCCAGTCGGCCCGCACCCCGGAGGTGATTGAGAAGCTATCCCAAATGATGCGGTATATGCTCTATGATTCTAACCGGCCTAAAGTACAGCTGCCCCAGGAGATAGAATACATGCAGAATTTCATAGAGCTGGAAAAAATGCGGATCGAAAAGCCCATCCCCATCACTTTTGAGATCAGCGGAGACGTTTCTTCCATCCGGATCGTGCCCCTGATCCTGAATACTTTCCTGGAGAATGCGTTTAAACACGGCCTGAATAACCACAGTACCAACGGTTTTATCCGGATAATGATCCATGCTGACCCGAATCTGCTTATTTTTATGGTAGAAAACAGTAAGCCTGAGCATCCTGATTCCAAAGAGAAGTCGGGCATCGGGCTTCAGAATGTGAAAAGGAGGCTGGAATTAAGCTATCCTGAAAAGCACAACCTGGAAATTACGGAGGATGAGAACCATTATAAAATAATTTTAACCCTGGATCTGGCATGAAAATCAGATGTATTATTGTAGAAGATGAGCCTCTGGCGCGAAGCCTGATGCAGCGGCATGTGGAGAAGGTACCTTACCTGGAGCTGGCAGGCAGTTTTGGCGACCCCGTGGAAGCGGTGGAGTTCCTGCGGGAGACCTCCGTAGACCTGATGTTTTCGGATATCCAGATGCCGGGTATCACAGGCATTTCACTCCTGAAGATATTACAGCACCCGCCCCTCGTGATTTTCACCACCGCTTATTCAGAATATGCTCTGGAAGGCTACGAGCTGAATGTGGTGGATTACCTGATTAAGCCTATTAGCTTTGAGCGCTTCCTGAAAGCTGTGGAAAAAGTAGCGCTGCGGCTCTCCGGAAGTAATACTGTGCCGGCACCCCCGGCCGGGAGCCAGGAAGAAGATTTCATTTTTGTAAAAGACGGCACCCGTTATGTGCGGATCGATCTCTCGGATATCCTGTACATCGAAGGCCTCAAAGATTATGTAGCCATTCACATTCCCGGAAAGAAAGTGGTGAGCCTGCAAACCATGAAGTCATTAGAGTCGGTACTGCCCCGTAACCGTTTCATCCGGATCCACAATTCGTATATTGTGGCGCTTCCGGCCATAGACGCGCTGGATAAAGAAAAGGTGCAGATCGGCAATATTTTTCTTCCCGTAAGCGATAGTTATAAGAAAGGGCTGAGGGAGGTGATTGAGAAGCGGCAGATAAGTTAGGAGAATAAAAGATTATGAAAACACATACCACCAATTATTACAACACCTTCATCGAAGTGGCCGAAGACTGCCCCCTGGATTTCGGCGAAGTGCCCGTGCCTAAAAAAGACAAAAAAACGGTAGCGGAAATGCAGTATGAGCTGATCGCCGCACATCCGTACCGGCTCACTTCTGACGAGGTGGTGTTCCGTATTTTTGCGGAAAAGAATGAGCTGCTACCCGCTGAATACGAAGAGGCCCGGATTAATTTCTTTTCAAAAGGCCAGCCCTGTCTCCGCGCTTCCCCGCTGGGAAAAAGATACGGATTCGGTATTCATTATAACCCAGAAGGCAGAATGGCGCTGTACGGTGCCGAGACGGAAGCGTATAAGCGGTTTATGGCGGATCCTTTCATAAAAAAGTTAAAAGCCATGCGAACCTCGAAGAAATAGGTATAAAAAAAGTATTTACGGCGAGCAAAACGCACTCAAAACTTCCTGTTTCTCTCCCGCTTACTGATGTAATCCAATACGGCGGCCTTGGTGGTTAACCAGTCCCGGCCTTCTTTAAATGCATCTATCTTGCCTTTCCTGGCCAAAAGGCTTACATATTCCTGCCCGTATGGTACCTCAGGCTCACTGACAATATTTGAAATAGGCCGGTAATCTTCATAGGTATTGTTCAGGGAGCTCAAGTAAATATCCAGGCTCCTCTCTAAGGCCTGCATAATGAGCAACATGAGCTTTCCATAATCACCGTTATTAGCCGTGTTCAGAGCATCATAGTATTTTTTTCGGTCATTTTTAAGGATAATGGCTGGAGGATACCCTTCTTTCATCAGTAAGAGATTAAAAACCAACCGGACGGTACGCCCGTTTCCGTCAAAAAACGGGTGAATCCATACCAAACGGTGATGAAAAATACAGGATTTTATGATCACATCCAGGGTAGATGTATGGGTCCACTCTACCAGCTCTGCCATAAAATCATCTATTTTCAGGGCGTTTGGAGGCACAAAATCAGCGCCTGAAATGCGTACTCCTGAATTTCTGTATCTTCCGGCAAAATCCTTTTCTATTTTTTGGAGCACAAGGCCATGAACAGTCAGAATATCCATATCCGTGAGAACATAGTGATCGGAAACCAGGCTGGTTACAAAATCAATAGCATCCTGGTGATTCACGGCTTCAAAATGCTCCCGC
The DNA here is from genome assembly GCA_019638185.1 of Leadbetterella sp. Lineage (GTDB taxonomy): Bacteria > Bacteroidota > Bacteroidia > Cytophagales > Spirosomataceae > Leadbetterella. The sequence goes on along the minus strand of JAHBUH010000010.1, from coordinate 84,429 downwards.
AGTGATTTCCCTTTTATTGTAAAACCCTCCTCCACTACCATCTTGGTTTCCTGGAGAGTGAGCGTATTGCCCTCAATACTATTTGAATTATATGTCCACTCCAAAGTCATGCTTTCCCTGATGCTTTTCAGCGCCAGGTAAGGCAAAGGGCGGAGCCCGTCAAGTTTCGCTTTTTTACCGTGTATTCTCTCCAGGTACTTCTCAAAGCCCTCAAACCGGTAGGGAAATTCTTTCCAGGTCATATCTATTCTTTAATATCGGATAGCAAATATATAATATTTATCCGATATTAAGAAATATACCTCCTTTTACTCACACACACTCATCCACCAGGTACAGGATAGATTCATAGTCTTTCCCCGTGGCCTGGCTCATGGCCATTTCACAGGTTTTGGTGGAAGAAAAGTAGCCGTTCACGCCGGTATGGGTGCATACCTCTTCTGCTTCCAGGCGGGTAGCGGAAGCCGTCAGTTCAGGCACCAGGAACCCGCGGTCGCCGGCCATGCCGCAGCAGCCGGTATTCAGAGGCACCACCACTTCGTGGGCAAATTTCTGCGCGATCTGCACAAAGAGGTCTGTGGTCTTCATCTTCTCCAGTGAGCACACCGGGTGCAGCACCACTTTCTCTTTCCGGGTGCGGGCCTCTACCCGCGGCAGGATCATTTTGTAGAGAAATTCCACGCTGTCCCAGATGGTGAGACGGGTGTAACGGGTCTTGTTTTCAGCGGTTAGAACCGGGTAAATGTGTTTCAGCGTATAGTCACAGGAGCTCACATCGATCACCACCGGCAGGCGGCCCTCGTCTGATGAAAGCCACATGCGCTCTACCGTTTCATTGGCCTTAAAGGTGTAGGCGTCTTTAAAGCCTTTGGAAGAATAAATCTGGCTGCAGCAGCTGCTGTTGACCTCCCGGATCACCCTGGATTTTACGCCCGCCTTATCACAGACGCTGTAGAAGGTCTCCACCAGGTTTTTCGTTTTCCCTTCATACGTACCCATCATACGGGTAATGCAGGCCGGGAAATAGATAATATCCGGGTCAGGGTCATCCCGATCCCGGTATTTCAGCATCGGTGAGGCCGGGATCTGCTCCGTCCACAGCGGCATAGCCGGGCTCAGTTTATGGCCAGTGGCGGTGATACGCTCCATGGTGTGTTTTCCCAGCCAGCGGTTCAGCGCATGGCCGGTGCCCAGGCCCCATCTTAGCAGGCTGACCAGGGAACCGAAGTTCCGGGCGGTAGCCAGGGCTATCCGGTTTTCCATCACGGAGTGTTCATCCACCCGTAGGCGCTTCACCAGGTCGCCGGTATTAATATTTACGGGGCAGTTCACGGCACAGAGTCCGTCTACGGCACAGGTGTCCAGACCGTCAAACTGGAACTGGTGGTTCAACTGCCGGTATTCTTCAGCCCGGCCTTCCTCTTTCAGGTTTTCCAGCACCCGGCGTATAACAATGCGCCGCCGGGGTGAGGCCGTCAACTGGCGCGAAGGGCAACTGGGCTCACAAAAGCCGCATTCGATGCACTTATCCACCTCCTCTTCCACGGTAGGCATCTGCTTCAGGTGACGAAGGTGGGCCTCCGGGTCTTCATTAATGATGACGCCGGGGTTTAGCAGGTTCAACGGATCCACGGCCTGCTTCAGCCTTTTCATGATACTATACGCCTCCGGGCCCCATTCGGTTTCCACAAAAGGCGACATATTCCGGCCCGTACCGTGTTCGGCCTTCAGAGCCCCGTCATATTTCTTCACCACCAGCTCCACCACGTCCTGGATGAAGGCGTCGTAACGCTCTACCTCTCTTTCCGTGCGGAAGGTTTGGGTAACCACAAAATGGATATTACCGTCTTTGGCATGGCCAAAGATGATGCCGTTTGTATAATCATGCTTCACAAACAGCTGCTGGATGTCAATGATGGCGTGCCCCAGGTGATGGAGCGGAAAGGCCACGTCTTCCAGGATCACGGTGGTGCCGCTGGACCTGACCGCTCCTACGGCCGGAAACAGCCCCTTCCTCACTTTCCAGTAAAAGGCCTGCATGGCGGGGTTACGGGTAAACTCGGGCATTTCCACCAGGCTGAACGTACTCAGGCAACTCTCAAAACGGGCCACCGTGGCTTCCAGCTCTTCCGAAGAATCTTCCTGGAATTCTACCAGCAGGGCCGATGCCGCCGGCGGGAGAGTCTTCACGATCGCCGGCATGCCTTCCAGGTCTTCCACAGAACGCAGCGAGGCCCGGTCCATTAGCTCCACCATGGCCGCGCCGGTTTCTATTAACGGCTGAATGGCCTGGCAGGCTGAAAAGATGTCTGTAAAATAGAGTAGGCCGGTAGATTTAAACGGCTTGTCGGGCACCGTATCCAGCACCGCTTCCGCAATAAACGCCAGGGTACCCTCCCCTCCTATCAACAGGTGGGCAAAGATATCCAGGGGCCGGCTGTAGTCCACAAAGGCATTCAGTGAATACCCCACGGTATTCTTGGTCCTGTATTTTTCACGTATTCTTTCCTTCAGCGCCGGGCTAGACTCTATCCGGGCCTTCAGCGCCAGCAGCTCGGCGGCCAGGATACTGCATTCCGTTTCAAAACGCGAATAATCCGCTTCGGTTTCGGTAGAAAACACCTTGCCGTCCGGCAGGATAAACCGGATATAGCGTATGGTATGATAGGAATTCTGGCTTACGCCGCAGCACATACCACTGGCATTGTTAGACAGGATACCACCCATCATGGCCGCGCCTATGCTGGAGGGATCCGGCCCGATCTTCCGGGAGAATTTCTTCAGGTGTGCATTCACCATGGCACCTGTAATGCCCGGCTGCACCCGCACCTGCGCCGCTTCCCGCTCTATATTTATTTTTTTCCAGAAGCGCGAGAGGTCCACCAGGATACCGTCAGTGATGGACTGGCCGGAAAGGCTGGTTCCGCCCCCCCGGAAAACCAAGGGGATACTCCGCTCCCGTGAGTATTCAAACAGCCGGATGATCTCTTCCTCGCAGTCGGGCTGCACCACGGCCTCCGGTACCAGGTAGTAAAACCCGGCATCGGACGCGTAAGACACTCGGTCGATATACTGATCTTTCACCCGTTCAGGGCCTATAATTTTCCGTAAAGCCTGGCTCATTTCGGAGTACGGTAGATGGTGGTAGGGTAAGACTGCGCTTTGGCGTAGATGGTCATATCAGCTATGGTCACGTGATCCGGTGCATTGACACAGTAAGCGATGGCATCAGCAATATCCCGGGCCTGCAGGGGCTCAAAGCCCTCATATACTTTGCCGGCACGGTCTTTATCGCCTTTGAACCGGACCAGCGAAAACTCGGTTTCTACCGCTCCCGGGGCTATATTAGTCACTTTCACGCCGTAGGCGGTCAGGTCTTTCCGCATGGCTTCACTGATGGCCTCCACGCTGTGTTTGGTGGCGCAGTACACGCCCCCGTTTTCATACACGTGCTTTCCGGCCACCGAGCTGATGTTAATGATATGCCCGCTGCCCCGTTCGGTCATGGGCTTCATCAGGCATTTGGATACATTTAAGAGGCCAATGACATTACTGTTGATCATCTGGGTCCAGTCGTCCAGGTCACCGTCCTGGATAGATCCCAGTCCGTGGGCATTACCGGCGTTATTCACCAGGATATCCACCTGGGCAAACTCCGCCGGCAAAGAATCTATGGCGCCTTTAACGCTCTCAAAGTCAGCCACATCAAAGGTCAGCACATGCACCTTTACCCGCGGTTCCAGTTCTTTTTTGAGTTCTTCCAGTCTTTCCGTTCTTCTGCCACAAATGATGAGGTGAATCCCGGAGGCCGCAAACGCCCTGGCGGTGGCCGCACCTATCCCGGAGCTTGCTCCTGTAATTAATGCCGTTCTGTTCATTTTAAAATGGGGGGTAATGGAATAGCAAATTTAGGGAAATACAGGGGTTTACCTCTTTGCTTTTCGCAATAATTCTTCAATACAAATAACTTCAATCTTCACGTGGCCGTCCGGGCTACTGTAGAAGATCAGGTCGGTGTGTTGTGTCATTTTGAAAGATTTATGTTTTAATATCCTGGTTTGTCTGCCGGGTGTCTTTTACTGCAGGAGCCGCCTCAGGATCTCTGTTTTATCCGGGCTCATTCCGGCGCAGATCTTGTAGACGGCTTCTTTTTCTTTTTTGGGGGCGTCGGAGAATACGTTTACGATCTCTTCACTTTTGGCGTCGAAGAAAAGATTGATAAGGGTGGCGCCGGGGCGGAGGGTGTTAAGGTTCCGGATAGCCTCCAGGTAGTCACTGATGATCTTCCGGCTTTCTGCGGGCTCGGTGGTCAGGTTATCCAGTGCCAGGCGGTGGTAATTGTAAAACCCTTCGCGGAAGGAAACGAACTGCTGGTTCCGGAGGTTTTCCATCACCCAGTAGCGGTCGCGGATATCCGCTTCACTCTTCCAGGGGCCGCCTACGGCCGTTCCGGCCAGGCTGACAATATTATACAGGCGGTCTACGAAGGGGTTTCCGCCCATGCGGGAGAAGGAGTCGTAGTCAATGGCCAGCGCGGTCAGCGAGTAGAAGGCCAGCATGCTGGTGAGGTTACTGGTAAAGGCCTGCTCGTTAAACAACATCTGCCGGTTTTCCGGGGCGAAGGAGAACTCGAAGTTCCGGTCCAGGAAGTTAAAGATAATGCTCTCGTAGGTAGAACCGTACACAGGCCGGATCACCTGGAACTGCGCCGTACCGGTATAGGTGTACTGCGCCGGGCTCCGGATCAGGTTAATATTCAGGCTACAGCGGATTTTTTCTCCCTGTCCGTAAATGTCGTTGGTCCATTTCTGGTTATTCATGAAATCATTGATGGCGTTCTCTATTTCGGCAAAGACCTCGCGGTCGCCGGAAGTATTGACGCTCAGCTGGGAGTAGTTGAGCCGCACCTTGCACTGGAGCTCCTGGCCAAAAACCTGCCCGAAAGACAGGGCCAGCAGGGTTAAAAGTATTCTCATTGGGTTCGATAATATTCCAGGACGGCATTTTTTATGTCTTCTGCCACAGCCTCTTTGGATTTTAATTCAAAGGCCTTTTCGCCGCCGTTCTGATCAAAAATAGTTATTTTATTGGTATCATAACGAAAACCCGCCCCTTTATCTTGCAAGGAATTCAGTACAATGAGATCAAAATTCTTGCGTTCCAGCTTTCCCCTGGCGTTCTGAAACTCGTTATTGGTTTCCAGGGCAAAACCCACATGGACCTGGCCGGGGCGTTTCACCTGGCCCAGCTCGGCGGCAATGTCCACCGTCTTTTCCAGCTCAATAAACATTTCATCGTCCTGCTTCTTGATTTTTTGCGTGGCTACGATTTCCGGCCGGTAATCCGCTACGGCAGCGGAAAAGATCACAAAATCAGCCTGTTCATGCAGCCGGCTTACGGCTTCAAACATCTCCGCGGCACTGCGTACATTGATCCGGTTCACTCCGGGGATATTCGGCAGGGCTACCGGTCCGGCCACCAGGTGCACGGTAGCACCGCCCAGGGCAAAGGCCCGGGCGATCTCAAAACCCATTTTACCGGATGAATGATTGCTGATAAAGCGTACAGGGTCAAGGTCTTCCTGGGTAGGGCCAGCCGTCACCACCACGGTTTTACCTTTCAGCAGGGGTTCTGCTGAAAACTCGCGGCGCAGGGCCTCCACCAGCTCTTCCGGTTCGGCCATACGGCCTTTCCCCTCCAGGCCGGAGGCCAGTTCGCCGGTATTAGGCTCAATAACCCGGTTATCGTAGCTTTTCAGGATGGCCAGGTTAGCCTGGGTAGACGGGTGGCGGTACATGTCCAGGTCCATCGCGGGTGCAAACACCACCGGACAGCGGGCGGAGAGGTATACCGCCTGCAAAAGATTATCACACACCCCGGTCACGCACTTGGCCAGGGTATTGGCTGATGCCGGGGCTATGAGAAACAGGTCAGCCCAGAGACCCAGCTCCACGTGGTTTACCCACTGATCGTTCTCCGAAAAGACCGTATACACGGGATTTTTAGAAAGGGTAGCCAGCGTGAGTGGCGTAATAAACTCCGTGGCTGCCGGTGTCATAATAACCTTTACGTGAGCCTTTTCCTTAACCAGAAGGCGAACCAGGTGTGCCGTTTTATAGGCTGCAATGCTGCCCGTAACTCCGATCAGGATATTTTTATTTTCTAAGGTCATCCGCCCGTGTATTGGAATATGGGGTAAAAATAGTACTTTTTTCTACTCATTTCGCAGTTGCCCCTGTCAAATTGGCTACTTTTGTCTACTAAAACAGGTTAAACCTTGACGCCGGAACCAGGTACGGACCTACTGGATATCTATCTGCGGTATAAAGATGCCGTCTTCACAAATATTAAGTATTTTGTGAAAGACGAGGCTATTGCCAATGATATCCTGCAGGACGTATTTGTGGCCTTTTGGGAAAACAGGTCTCACCTGACTTCGGAAAAAAATATTGCCGGATGGCTTTTTGTGGTCTCACACAATAAATCCTTGAATTACGTTAAGAAAAAGGTCAGGGAGTCCGTCAGTATCGCTAACTTCATACAGCAGGAAGACAGTCCTGCAGACGCCGCCCATGAGGAAGCAGAACACATTAAGCGCCTGGCCCTGGTCATGAGTGCCACCCGGCATTTGTCCCATAAGAAAAAAGAGGCCTTTATCCGGTGTAAAATAGAGGGCGAGCCCCTGGAATCGGTCTCGCAAAACATGGGTATTTCACTGGTGTCCCTGAAAGATTATCTCAAGCAGGCTACCCGCGCCATCCGCCAGCATGTGGAAACCCTTTACGGAAAAGAGTTCCTGCTGGCGCTGCCTGTCTTCAAAAGCATCTTCTTCATGGATTAGGGTATAATCCGTGCCTGTAAAAAAAATCCAGGAAATTTTATCCCCTTTTTGCGGCTTCCGGGTATTTATTCCGGAAATCACTTATACAGGATGAAAGAAAGGCTGGAAATTTTACTGAAAAAATTCTGGGACGGGGAATGTTCTGAGGCGGAAAAAGCAGAATTGCTGGAAATGCTGGACAGCAAAACCCCGGTTAACAGGGCTGAAGCCTGGAAAATATTCCAATCCAATGTAAAAGCCGGTTCCCCGGAAATGCCAGAGCAGGTTCCGGTAAAACTGCCTTCCCGCCACTCCTATTCCCGGAGACTGATTCCTATGGGGATAGCCGCATCACTTCTTCTTGTTTTTATTTTAGTGTCCAGAAGAGCAGGCGTTCTGTCTTCCACCCGACTTTCTCCCATGGCCTCCGTACCCACACACCCGGAATTAATATCCCACTTCAATCTCGAAAATTCACCTGAAAAAATCCGCCTGGCCGACGGCTCCGTGGTCACCCTTTACCCGAACAGCTCATTAAGTTATGAACCTTCTTTTGCGGTGGAAAACAGGGACCTGCAACTGACCGGGAAAGCGAAATTTGTAGTAAAGAAAAACCCTGCCCTGCCCTTTAAAGTGAAGACGGCTGATTTTGTCACTACAGCACTGGGTACGATCTTCCTGGTGGACGCGCGGGCCGATAAGCGGTCATCGGTGAAACTCCTGGAAGGCAAGGTCTCTATTGAGTCCAGTGAAAACCGGTTCCAGACGGTCTTCCTGAGCGCCGGCCAGTCGTTTTCACTGGAAAGCACCCTGGCTGAACTGGCACCGGATGTAAGAAACCCTGCTGAACCCGGCGTAGCAGAAGCGGCTCAGCCCCGGAAAACCGATTCCCGGAACTACTTCTATTTCTACAGTAACTCGCTGGAGACGGTCTTTGAAGATCTGGCCAAGCATTACGGGGTGAAGATCCATTTTGCGGAGGAAGACATTCATAACCTCACTTTTTCAGGAAGATTTAACAAGGAAGCCTCACTGGAATCCATCCTGAAGATCGTGTGCGATCTGAACAGCCTGGAGTATACCCGGGATGCTCATGGAGATGTATCTATTTCACTTAAACAATAACCAATTTACTATGAAAATCAAAAACTACTTCAACCTTCTGTGGTTTGGGTTGTGGCTGGCATTGAATCCGCTTTATGCCCAGCAACCGGCCAGATCGCAAGGGCAGATCAGGGGACTGGTAGTGGACTCTAATAACGAGGCCGTTCCCGGTGCTACCGTTACACTGTACAAAAGCGGCACCCGCAATAACCCGGTTTCAGCTGTGTTTACCAATGAAACCGGAAGCTTCAACCTGGTGAATATTCCCGCCAATGAAAAGTATGACCTGGTGGTAACGGCCGTAAGCTTTACCGATTACGAAGAAAACGGCTTCACGGTGAGACCGAACGACAACAATTCCATGTCGATCACCTTGAAAACCGACACCAAGCTTCTGAACGAGGTGGTGGTAGTGGGATTCGGTACCCAAAAGAAAGCTAACCTGACCGGTGCTGTTCAGAGCATCCGGGCGGATGAGTTCGAGAACCGGCCGGTCACCAATGTATCCAGCGCCATCCAGGGACGCCTTGCCGGCGTGACCGTCATCCAGAACTCCGGGCAGCCCGGAAAAGACCAGGGCTCTATCCGGATCCGGGGTATCGGTACCATTAACGGGTCCGATCCACTGGTACTGGTAGATGGTATTGAAAGTTCCATGAATAACGTAAACCCGCTGGATATTGAGTCGGTGACCGTGCTGAAAGATGCAGCCTCCGCCGCCATTTACGGATCAAAAGCGGCTAACGGCGTTATATTGATCACCACCAAGCTGGGAAAACCGGGCAAACCCCAACTGAGCTACAGCGGGTATATCGGTTCCCAGAAACCTACGGCCGTGCCGAATTACCTGCGGTCTTTTGACCATGCCACCCTGCTGAATGAAGCACTTCAAAACGAGAAAAAGCCGCTCCGCTTTACCGATGCCGACCTGGCGGAATATAAAAAAGGCCTGGATACGGATACGCACCCGGATACCGACTGGCTGGGAGGTTTTTATACCGGCTCCGGCCTTCAGCAGTCGCATAACGTGCAGTTAAGCGGCGGATCAGCTAACACCAGTTATTTCGTTTCCCTGGGCTACCTGAATCAGCTGGGGGTTATAGAAGTGGCTAAATCTGACCGGTATAACATCCGGGCTAACGTGAACACGTCGGTAACCGATAAGCTGGATTTCGGCATCGGGCTGGGTTACGTGGTGACCAATACCGTAGAGCCTACTAATCCCTACACCGGTGATATGGCCCAGATCTTCCGGCAGATCAACCGGATCCCTTCGTTTATCAAGCACAAGTATTCTAACGGCATGTACGGGTTTTACGGCGACGGTAACCCGCTGGCCTGGATGGATCTGAAAGCGAAGGACCTCCAGGACAATAACCAGCTCTACCTTACCCTTACCGGCAGCTACCAGATCACCAAAGGGCTTAAATTCAAACAGATATTCGGTTATCAGCCCCGGAATTACAGCTCCAATAAGTTTGTCAAGAATATCCAGTTTGTGAACTTCCCCAGCGGCACCAACGCCCTGCTGCAGGGAGCTAACAGTAACCTCACCGACTACCGGTACAATGAAAACCGGGTAACCCACCAGTCGCTCCTGACCTACGAAAAGGAACTGGGAAAAAATAATTTATCCGTACTGCTGGGGTACATGCAGGAAGCCTATAACTTTAACAATGTGCAGGGCTACCGTACCGGTTTCCTGAATAATAACCTCTACGTACTCAACGCGGGTGCTCCTGACGGGCAGGCCGCTACCGGCGGCGCCAGCGCCCTGAACCTGCGGTCTTATTTCGGACGGGTTAACTATGTGTTTGACAGCAAATACCTGGTAGAGGCCAATATGCGGTACGACGGTTCCTCCCGTTTTTCTCCCGAAAACCGCTGGGGTACCTTCCCTTCCTTCTCCCTGGGATGGCGGATATCGGAAGAAGAGTTCTTTAAAGGCCTGGCTTCCACTTTCAGCGAGCTGAAGCTGAGAGGAGGCTGGGGTATGCTGGGTAACCAGAATACCACCAGTAATTACTACCCGGCCATCTATACCATTTCCCCGGGATATAACTACCCGCTGGGCGGAAGCCTAAGCCCGGGTGTTACCGTGGCTAACTCGGCTAACGAGAACATCAAGTGGGAGTCTACCACCAGCTGGAATATCGGGGCGGACGTGAGTTTTGCCAAAACCAGCCTGGACATCTCCTTTGATTACTTTGTCAGAAATACATCAGACATCCTGCTTCAGCTGCCCGTGCCTATTACTTTCGGCTTACCCGCACCGTTCCAGAATGCCGGAAATGTTAAAAATAACGGTATCGAGCTGCAGGTACACAAGCGGGGGATCGTGAATAAATTCAAATATTCCGCCAGCCTGGTAGGATCTTATATTGTAAACAAAATCACGAACTGGAAAGAGCTGGACCCTCAGCCGTACAGCAGCTATTACTTCTATAATACCGGCTATCCCGTGCGGGCCTTCTATGGCCTGGAGGCTACAGGCATTTACCGGTCAGAAGCAGACCTGGCGGCTAACCCCGCTAAAGTTAACGGTAACGTAGGCGTGGGTGACCTGATCTACAAGGACCAGAATAACGACGGCAAGATTGACGGGAAGGACAGGGTGTACCTGGGAAGCCCGGATCCCAAATATACGTTTGGTGTAAACCTGGGCGGAGAGTACAAGGGCTTTGATATCCAGATCTTCCTGCAGAGCGCTGCCGGGGTGAAAGGCTACTTGTGGGGAGAAGCCGTAGGCGGCATTTCAGGCTCCGAAAAACCTACCGAAGCCTTCCTGGACCGCTTCCATCCTACTCTTAACCCGGGCGGAAACATGCCGCGGGCGCTGACCAACTGGACCCAGAACAGCCCCAGCACTAACCCGTCATCTTTCTGGACCATTGACGGCAGTTACCTGAGAATGAAAAACCTGACCGTGGGTTATAACCTGCCGTCAGGAGTGGTGAACCGCCTGAAAATAAAGGGTGCAAAAGTATATTACAGTGGTCAGAACCTGCTGACATTCTCCAAGTTCTGGGATGGATTTGACCCCGAAGCCCCGGCCGCTTCCCGAGGTAATTTCTACCCCCAAGTTAAAACAAATACCATTGGCCTAAATGTTAATTTCTAAAAGAATGAAAAAGAATATCATCATACTTTTAATAGGTGCGGGCTTACTGAGCTCCTGCGATAAAGACTTCCTGGACCAGGTTCCGTTAAACGAACTTTCCGATAAAGTATTCTGGAATACCGAGGCGGAAGTAAAAGCGGCAGTAACCGGGGTATATAACGGTTGGGAAAGCGGTGACCATATTTTATACATGGATTGCGTGACTGATAATTCCTATAACCAGTTTCCCTGGGAAGGATACACCGTGCTGGGTAACGGGCAGGTTTCCCCTACCGATGCCGCTGCGGCCAGCTCGCGGTTTTCCTACACCAGTATCCGGAGGGCAAACTGGGTGCTGCAAAACCTGGACAACGCCAAAATCTCTCCTGAGCTGATCAAGAGGTATAAGGCGGAAGTGCGCTTCGTGCGGGCCTACCGCTACCTGGACCTGGTTACGCTTTTCGGAGGCGTGCCCCTGTTAACCGGTACGCTTTCCATTGAGGAGTCTAATATTCCCCGTAACACCAAAGAAGAGGTGCTGAAGTTTGTGATGGATGAGCTGACAGCGGCTGCAGCTGACCTGCCCGCCAAATTCAGCGGCGGAGACCAGGGAAGAGCCACCAAAGGTGCCGCCTTAGGCATCCGCGCCCGGGCCGAGGCATTTACCGGAAATCATGCTGCCGTAAAAGCCACCACCTCTCAAATCATGGGACTGGGCTATGCCCTTTTCCCGGACTATTCCGGGGTTTTTGCTACGGCCAATGAGTGGAATTCCGAGGTGATCTCTGCGGTCAGCTATCTTGAAAAGACCGCAGCCACGGGTATCTTTGGCCAGATGCTTCCGAACAGCATGGGCGGCTGGAGCTCCATCGTTCCCACGCAGTCGTTAGTAGACGCCTACGAAACCAAAAGCGGCCTGACCACCGCCGAAGCCGGCTCGGGCTACGATCCCAAAAAACCTTACGTAAACCGGGATCCACGCTTTTACCTGAGCATCGTGTATCCGGGCACCACGTATAACGGCCGGGTGTATGATCCGCTGAGCCCTACCAGCTCCGACTACCCCGCCTCCGCCAATAACACCTCCAAAACAGGATATAGCTACCGCAAGCACGTACAAAACCCGGCCGCCTTCTCCGATATCTGGAGTGCCGGCCAGGACATCATCGTGCAGCGGTACGCCGAGATCTTACTGCTGTTTGCCGAAGCCAAAACCGAGCTGAACGAGATAGATGCCAGCGTGTACGACGCCGTTGACAAAGTACGTACCCGCGCCGGTATGCCCGCAGTAGACCGGGCCAAATACAACACCCAGGCCAAGCTAAGAGAGCTGATCCGCCGGGAGTTCCGGGTGGAACTGGCCGGCGAGGGCCGCAGGCACTTTGACATCGTACGGTGGAAAATAGCAGAAGTGGTGATGAACCAGCCCGTATTAGGCATGCTGAGCCCGGGAACGGTAGACCCCGCCACCGGTGCCGTGACCTTTGCCGCCAACGCCGTGCCTTTAAAACCCGAAGACCGGACCTTCAACGCCGCCAAAAACTACCTGTGGCCTATCCCGCAGTCGGTCATTGACCGCAGCCAGGGGGTATTGACACAAAACCCGAATTACTGATCATGTGAAGAGGCGGCCGGTGGCCGCCTCTTTTTTCAGGATTCCCGGCTGAATGGCCCTATCATGCCCGCTTTCCGCACCACCCGGGACTATAAACCATGAGAGTGAGCTGATTACGTCAGCTTAAAAAGGGATGCTTCATAAAATGCCAGCATATTTTCAGGATGCCCAGACACTATGTTTAAGCAGAGTTGCCAGTAATGTCCTTCATGCGGAAGCCTGCCCAGATCTACTGTTAACAGCAGATCATTTCCATCGGTTTGTTCGGTATGGTCTATGATTCCTGCCTCGTGAATATGAAACCAAAACTTATCCGGGCTACCACTTTTTTCCTTATACCTTCTGATTCTGAAAACAGCACGATAACAGCCCGCTTCCACAAGATCAAAAAGGAAGCAGACCAAACCACCGCCAACGCATTTTTTCTCAAAGCATTCTTTTGAAAAAGGACCAAACATAACGTAGTTAAACGCAGAATAGATTTCAGTGGCATTCCGGATCAGGAGATGAGATTTGCCCTTGTCACCCATCGCTTTTTGTATATTCGAATGCGTATACAATACCGGCTGATCACCGCAACACCCCGCCAGTTGGGGAATGAATTTTTCAGGAGTTTTCATGTTTTAATTATTTATTGGTGATAGAATTTTCAAACTGTGGAATCTACCTGTCCCACCGATGACTTCTTTTATCGCCTGTAAAACGAATAAGCGGTGCACCGTTAACCTGTAGCACCTGAATACCGTTAACCGCAATTTGCAGACCATCCAGATTCCAGTTATCATAGCCTTGAAAAGGGTTATGCCCTTGTCCGTCATGCCGGATCGTTACTCCTTTTATACGGTCAGCCGTAACCGTCAACGGAACATCAATAGCGATGGTCTGCGTGGAGTTATTATTCAGTGATCTCCCTTGATTCAGCCTGTATTCATTGGAATTACTTTCATCCTCATAATGAAGAGTAATAAAAGCATCATTGCCTCCTCTAAGATCGTCGCCCCCGGTTCTGAGTATTACTGATAACTCATTAGTCCAGAACCTAGCAGAGTACACTTTGTTATCCCCCGTAAGCCTTACCAAAGGGGTACCTGCCCGCGAATAAATGACATTTCCCTGATTCAAATACCAGACTTTGAACTTATCAATATTCCAATTATCTCCTCCTATACCCCCTGTGAACGTAGTAGAAAGAATGACGCCCACTATATCCTCTTTTTTTGTAGCTCGGTTTAAAACAAGCGGAACCGTCTCTGTATAATCGTCTATCCACCGCTGTAGGAGGTTTATATTATGGAATACTTGCTGTTCGCCGGAACGAAACAGCACCGTGGCGTGAACATTGTCATTCCCACCCCTGAGATCGTCCCCTCCTGTACTTATTTCAAGCATTAACTCTCTTACAAACCCATCAGATAGAGTAGATTGCTGGGGAATAGCCGGCGGAGAGGTGGTATGGTGATTTTTATCTACAAAATAGGTTTGCCAACGGGTATCGGGTGATTCTTTATAATGGAAACGTCTATTGGTCAGATCTGGTACTAATGTTCTTAACTGGCCCGGAATGTTAGGATCATAAACCCTGATTTCTAAATCTTCCGGCCTCGGGCCTATTGAATAACCTACAGCCAATACCTGATGATGGGAAGTATTAAAGGCTTCTGTTCTGGTATTAATCAGTCCCAGAGGCGTAGGTTTTCCATTCCCTAAGGTCTGCCGGAGTTCGTCAACCCGCCCTCCATTTGTACGCTGTAATCCCCAATTAAAAAACTCATCATTTCTTATTCCTCCGGGATTAAATATGACTTCCAACCACTTATCTTTATTATCCCAAATAGAATTTCCCTGCCTGTGCGAAATGAACCGTTGTAATACAGTACCTGTTGCCGGGCGATAATTCTGGTTCGGAATTATCATTCCTGTATTAAAATAATCCAGTGCGGCATATACCATCCCTCCGCACAAGCCATGAAATCTCAGATTATTCAAGGGAAAGTCTAAGGGCTGTACGGCAAAATCATTGACAAACCTGAATCCATGACGATTTATATCAAAAGATGTAGAGAAGGTGGTCCATCCGGGCCTTAAGTCACCCGGAGGAAATGGAGGTCGTATTTTGGGCACAATATTCCCGATTTCACCCGACTTAGTCGTCAGGGCCTTTTTGCCGGTCTTTACCACCAGATTACCCGGTGCTTTGCTTACATTAGCCATTGCATAAATATGTTTAAGTTAAAAATCAGTTTTCACTCAGTCCGGCAGGTTATAGTATTTCTTCACTGCCTCATAATCATTGAAATTCACTGCCGCCTGACGGTCGTTTCGAATGTCATTGGCCGGGATGAAGATAATCCGGGTGGCTTGAGCAGTCATAGCACTTCCGGCAGTGACTCTCCGAATCACTACCTCGGGCCAAATTATAGTGCTACCTGAATGCATATAGACCCTGAATTGACCAAAACCTCCAATTTCTCCCGGTACGGACATCCAGATATTATCAACCTTGAGATATGTAAAATAGGCACTCTTGTCCAAAACACTTGTCGTCATACCATCCAGAAAGAAGACGTTATCTGCAAACAGTAAATTCGGCCAGGTTTTCGTTCCAAAGTTGTACTGGATCACATTGGCATTGCCGGTTTCCCCTTGGGGTCCCTGAGCTCCAGAGGCTCCTGTAGCACCGGTATCGCCCTTAGGGCCCTGAGAACCGGTGGCTCCCGGTGAGCCCGTTGCGCCTGGATCGCCTTTGTCACCTTTTGGTCCGGCAGCACCATTTACACCGGCCGGACCCTGGTCTCCTTTATCACCCTTAGGGCCTTGTGGCCCCTCCCTGCATCGTCTTTGCAGGCGGCCATACCTGCTGTGAGTACCACGGCCATCAGAAATACAAATACTTTTTCATACGATTTTTTGTTTTAGTAGTTCATAATTTGAAACTGTAGCATTCATGACAGCTTCATTTCTGATACAAAGCTCGGTAAAGGAAAAGCACTGCGGTATCCCGAATATTAGGGATATTGAAGGTGGGGACCCCCGCTTTAAAAACGAAGAAATCCCCAAAACAGGGGATTTCTTCAGGCGGATTCTTTAAAATTTTACTACCGTTTAGTCCGGTAGATCATAGAACTTCTTCACGGCTACATAATCATTGAAATCCACCGCCGCCTGGCGGCCGTTTCTCAGGTCATTGGCAGGCATGAGGATAATCCGGGTGGCATCGGAATTTAAAACAATTCCCACACTAACCCTTCTGACCGTAACGGTAGAGGAAGAACCCGGAGTTATATAGGTTCTGAATTCGCCGTAGGTACTAATTTCACCCGGTACGGGATACCAAAGATTGCCGTTTTTGATATAAGTAAAAAAAGCGCTCTTTTCAGCAATACTGGCCGTAATACCGCTCAGGCTGAAAGAGTTAAGAGCGCCTATTGTATTGCCCCAGCTTTTCGCCCCAAAGCTGAACTGAATCACATTGGCATTTCCGGTGTCTCCTTTCGGCCCCTGTGCACCGGTAGCGCCCGTATCTCCTTTCGGGCCGGTGGCACCTGCCGGGCCGGCGGGGCCCTGCTCTCCTTTGTCGCCCTTAGGGCCTTCTGGTCCCTCTGGACCCCCATCGCCATCGCAGGCTGTCATAAATACCGTAAATAACACGGCCATCATCAATACAGATAGTAGTTTCATTGCTTTTTAAATTATGGTTATCGATGCAAAGTTCGCCCGGGGATGAATGCCGCGGTATCCCCAATTTTGGTGATAACTATAATTTTAGCTTTTCCAATGAATAAACTCTCTTACACTTAATCCGGCAGGTTATAGTATTTCTTCACTGCTTCATAGTCATTGTAATCTATGGCCGCCTGGCGGCCAGCGGGTATACCTCCGGGAATGATAACGTAACGGAAAGCAGTAAATCCAGCATAGGGAGAAGAGGTAAACGAAGCAGGTGCGCTTCCGGCGCCTGCGTATTTCCTGTAAAATCGAATTACTCCAAGCGTCCAAACGATACTATAAGATTCCAAACGACCCTCAAAAATCTCAGTCAAAGGCAGGCTATAAACATCATTGGTAGCCTTTCCATAAGCCAGTACAGTCCCTTTGTTCAACACTTCCTGGGTAACCCGGGGAGCACCAAAGGTCCACGTTTTCTCAGCTCCGGAGCTCATATACCCCGGCGAACTGGCAGGGAAATTCAACCAGGCACTATAAATCACATTGGCCGTGCCGGCAGGGCCCTGGGCTCCTTGCGGCCCCTGAGCTCCGGGAGTTCCTTGTGGCCCTTGGGCACCGGTAGATCCCGGGTCGCCTTTATCGCCTTTCGGACCTGTGGAGCCCGGGGCTCCGTTTGCGCCTGCAGTTCCCGCCGGACCGGCCTGACCCTGGTCTCCTTTGTCGCCCTTACATGCGGCCATGCCTGCCGTGATGACCACGGCCATC
Source organism: Leadbetterella sp. (assembly GCA_019638185.1). Lineage (GTDB taxonomy): Bacteria > Bacteroidota > Bacteroidia > Cytophagales > Spirosomataceae > Leadbetterella. The sequence goes on along the minus strand of JAHBUH010000010.1, from coordinate 67,359 downwards.
AGAAATACTAATACTTTTTTCATTGTTTATTTTGTTTATAGTTATTTATACAAAACCAGGTAAGTACACTCCGCTTAATTCTCCCACTCCACCCGAACCGGCGCAAACTCTATTCTCACGATCCGCGTGTCATCGTTGCAGTTATCATCGTGGCTGATGTCAGGTCCGCCGGTATCACCCACAATGGTGAAGAACTTCACCAGGGTACCTTCTGTAGCGGGTACCCTTACGGCCGTATTGCCACTGTTCACCGAGGCGCTGACCAGCCTGCCCAGAGCCGTGAGATCACCGGCCGGGAGGCCATGCAGGGCAAATACGGCATTAGCAATACCCCCACCCACGCCATCTAAGAAAGCATTTACTGCTCCTGACACATCATGACCCGGGAAGCCAAACTGCCACCCTCCCGGCGGGCTGATAAACTGCGTGCGGGAGGCCTGGTCTGACACCACGCGCCGGATCTTTTTCCCGTAAGGAGCATCGTAAACCTTCCGTGTCCAGCGGCCTTCGGCCGTAGACCAGTCGTGCTGGGTTTCCTGGGCCCAAAAGGTGATGTCGGCATAAAGGGCGGTACCTCCGCCGGCTACCCGCAGGCGAACTTCGGTTTTAATGCGCGGGCCGTGGCCATCAAATTCCCTGTCGCCCCGGGTAAGGTTATTGGGACAGAGCCATTCGTCGATGTCCTGCAGGGTCACGGTCTGCCCGTCGCCGGAAGCGGGGCTCCCTGCATCCACATCCAGCACATAAAACTGGGTGATTTTTTGGGTATATCCGTAGCTGATGAGCTGCTGGTCGGTATATTCCTTTTCAGTAACGGTAAGAGTAAAGTCGCGGCAGGGGTCTCCGGCCGGTTTGGCGTTAATCCACCGGTTTACCTCCAGATAGTTCCCCAGGGTGGGGCGGGTGCGATACGCATAAAACATAAATTGTTTATCCTTATAGCCCCATGCCTGCATCTGGGCATCCGAATGTTCATGTTCGGCGATCAGGATGGAAGCCGCACAATGAGGCATGACCCACCGGTACACGGCAGTAGCATTACTTCCCGGAGGCCGGTTAGCATAAGCTTTGAACTGGAATACCTTCGTTTTATATCCCCAGGAGGTAAGCTTATCGTCCGGGTGCAGGTCTTCGCGAAGGGTTTCAAAATCCCTGGTGACGGGGGAAATCCATCTGACCACATTCACCATATCGGGTTGGAAACCGGGGAGTACAGGCTGGTTTTGCACATTCATCATTCCTCCGGATATCTGACTATAAACCACCATCTTACCGAAGACCACCAAAAGGCAGAAGAATATTTTTTTCATACGGTTTATTATTTTTTTACAAAATTCGGGGTTCTTTTTTGATCAGGACATCCCTAATCCTAGGGATAAAAAAGGGAAAGTTGTGCGGTAATCAAACTAGTTAACCCTGTGGTTTATTTCAGGTCGGTCAGTACTTTTATCAGCTGTCCATGGCTATAAAACGGGAAAGTTTTCGGTCAGCTTCTTCAATACAAAGTTCGGAGAGAAAAGTATAGGAGAAAATCCCCAATTTTGGGGATATTTCATTTTCTCCTTATTATAGAATTTAAGTTGGTTTTTAATCGTCTGTAAGCTACCGGAATACTTAAACAGCTTGCCCTTATTCGTTTCCGCACAGTGGCCGGGGTTAGTGCCCACCAGCCTGTTACCCAACACAAGCGCCTCATTTCCTAATGAGGACCCTTCTCCTTAATGTTCACCTCTACTGTTAAAAATGTAAAAGAAGCTACTACCTGTAACGTAAGGTCCTATGCGGTAACATAGCCTGACAAAAAAAGACCTTTGAATGGACGCGCGGCCCGCTATATATTCATGAAGACACCCTCATCACCTCATCAGGAGGAAATACTTATGGCCTGGATACTAAAACAGGTAAGGTAAAATAGACCTTCAATATGTGGGGATACATCACTATGGAAAAGGGAATAGTGTATCTCAGCACTTACAGCAATAAAAGTGGCGGGGTCACTGCCCTGGATGCCACCACCGGGCAACAAAAATGGATTTATAACTCTGGAAGCTACCAGAATGAACCCGCTGTAAATGATAAAATGGTATATGCCACAGACCTGGATAAACTGAACATCATAGCGCTTGATAAAACCAACGGTAAATTAAAATGGGAAGGCACAGGAAGCGTAGCCATGAGACAATTAAATGCATCCAATGAGTACCTGGGGGGCGCCATACCCAACAAGCCGGACTCCGCCTTTGTTTGTTTTGACGCCAACTCCGGCAAGGCCCTATGGAGTGGTGGCAGAGCCTTCTGTGGGGCTCTGCCTTAAAAGCAATATTTCACCTCTCTTCGGGGTAATTACCTATTACCACCTGTTATCCCTTATTACTACATCTATTAATATAGGATTAGGATTCATAACTTCGATTTGCGTTCCAGATAATCTTAGCCGATCCAATACCTTCGAAAAATAAGAAGTGTTTTTCCCCAATATGAAGGCTTGATGCACGTCTTTTGTGCTGACCACTGCGGCCAAATAACATTCATTCTCCATAAATACACTAATTCCAAAACCCTCTTTAGTATAATTCTGTTCTATATAGCTTTTAAGCAGCACGTTATCATTAAACTCACCAAGCCCGTTTACCCTATCAAAGTAATCCACATCCTTTCTAAAGAAAAAGCCACAAAGAAATTGAAGAGACTCATTCCCTCTCTTATCCTTCACCTTCTTAACCATAGGGATAAGATGGGTAAAACGTCTGAAAGCGGTACTTTGACCCACTTCATTGGGAATGAGGTCTAAAAGTATAGCCTCTTTAGGTGCATTGTAACCAATAAAAATAGTATCTTCTTCAATAATATCTTTGTCCAGATTTAAGGACCTTCTTAAGCAAAGCGAAGAAGCAGAAACAAATTCCCTGATATATTTTACCCTTTCAGATTTAACTTTCTCACCTATGTTAGGTATCGAGATTTCGTTAGAACCCGGTGAAATATCCACTATTTTACCTTTATTTAAAATCCTAAACAACCCCTGAATAGGAGACTCGCAAAAGTATTTAGAATTAATCACATAATGTTGTCCCAGCTTATCAGGTTTGGGGTCAAATACATAAAGCCAAGTGCCTTTTAAATTTGTTTCGTAACCATAAATAATCACAAAATGCCCCTCCGTACTATCTTTTATTTTGAAATACCAGATGCAGTAATTACTAGACCTTATAAACTTTGTAATCGATTTTACTAACTTGTCTCTACCCAACTCGTCTGTATTAAATGATATTAACTTAACATTTACCTGACCTCCGACTTTGTTTGCCTGATTTTGAAAATCTGTTGTATTATTTATCGCCCTGGCATTAGAGCCATAAAAGAACTTTTCCGTATATGCACGATTATGAATTTGATTCCCTGAATTAGTCTGAGCAATTACTTGATGCGTAAACTTAAATTGCTTTAAAATACTGGTAAGACATGCCGCCCAGCAAGTATTAGTGTTTTCCTGCGGAACAAACTGATCACTTTCAAGAACTACTATTTTAGGGGATATTAGTGCTTGAAGTTCGAGCTTTACAGCTGTAAGGCCTTCTGTTTTTTCATTAAAGGGGCTCATAAAATTTTTTTTTCTGTTTTAAAATTAATTTTTTTTTGTAACTTTATAAGAAAAACCATGTTTTATATTGATGAATTTCAATCACTAACCAGCACGCTTGGTTTCAGACCCTTAATGTTTAATGCCCCCTATATCCAGGAGCTTTTGGGAGACTCCCGATTTGATTGCTTGGGTTTGTATGTTGTGTCTGTGAAAACCCGAAATGTAAACCAGCCACTTACTACGTTCAGGTACATCCTGTTTGACCGGGACAAAAAACCTTATAACCTTGATGGACGCCCCATTCGGACAATCAATTCGGAGTATCTGAAAAAATCAGGTTTAAACGTTAGTTCAGATTTTAAGAACACTAGTTTTCTACTAGACAAAGAAGAGCTGGAAATCATCCTTGATAAACTTCTGGCACCGGTGCAGGATGGCTGTAAGAATGCCAGAACTCCGAATATGGTTCCGCCGGATGGAGCTTCTCAATATGTTATTTTTGCCCTCGAAAATTACCCCACGTATCAGCTTCGTTATGAAATCATTAAAGGCTGGTTAGATACAGGTGGCGGACCGGGAGGGAAAAGTCCCAGAACTCCTGCCTATTGATCATGAACCTGGAGTTTTGGAGAGAGATTGTTTACCTGAGCGGAAAAGTGTCACTAGTAACACTTATTATTATTTCTTTGCTTTCTGTTTTCAGGATCCGCCGGATACCTTCTTCTCTAAAACCCCTGGTTTATTACATTTTCGCTACTTTTATCACAGAATTACTGGTTTATATTTTATTCAACTACTATTCTTTTTCGGAAGAAACATATTACCTGGTTAACAAATTTTACGGGATTGCCGAGATTATCTTTTTAGGCTTTTTCTTCTATATTCATATTCATAAAACATCCCTGAAAAGATTAAGCTTATCTATATCTACCCTGCTATTCCTTCTTTATCTCTTCAAACTCATAACAGCACCCGGCGGAAACGACGAATATCTTTCTGTAATTTTAAGCGCGGGGCACCTGCTTATCTGCTTAATTTTACTCTCCGGCCTTGCCCGGGAAAAACCGGGCCTGAACTTCAGCGGGCGGCCTGAAGTCTCTGTGGTACTTTTGCTGATACTCAGCTACACTTTAATTATCCTCATCTTTATTTTTATGCCGGGGATTGTGAACTATTCACGCATACTGGCTAACCAGATAGAAATCTTCAGAATATTTTTAGGCATATTCTTCTATATTGTCTGCTACATAACCTTACGCAGATCTTCACACCAGCCTCATCTCCAGCGCCTTAACCACCGCTTCCGGCGCTGAATTCACATGCAGCTTCTCATAGATATTTTTTACATGGCTGTTTACCGTGTTATAGCTGATGTTACAGGCGTCAGCGATCATCTTGTAGCTCATGCCTCCCACCATGCATTGCAGCACTTCCTTCTCCCGGGCCGTTAGTGAAATGTAGGACTCTTCTTTCTGCACAAACTGGCTTTGGAACATAGACAGCACGCGGGAGGCAATGGCCGGGCTCAGGTGGGAACCGCCGTTAAATACGTCGTCTATGGCGTTTATATAGGTTTCCGGGCGCGTGTTTTTAATGATGTATCCGTTAGCGCCGGCACAGATGGCGGCAAATACCTTGTCGTCGTCCTCAAAAATCGTCTGGATCAGTACCTTTACCTCGGGGTAAGCCTTCTTGATGTCACGCATGGCATCTATCCCCGAAACGTGGGGCATCTGGATGTCCATCAGTACCACGTCAGGCCTGTACTTCCTGACCAGCTTCACCGCTTCGGTAGCGTCCGGGAATGCGCCGGACAGCCAGAGGCCGTCTTTCCCTGCCAGGTAAAGCGACAGGCTTTCCCTCAGGTTTTTATTATCTTCAAACAGCAATACCGATATCATCACTTTGTCTTGAGTTATTGCACAAAATTACACGGCGGGCCGTCATGGCATCAATCCCTAATATTAGGTAGATCACAGGGCCGGGGCTTCCACCCACACTTCCACGGTGGTGCCTTTACCCGGCGCCGAATCCACTTTTACATACAGGCCGCTGTCCCGGCTTCTTAAGGAAAAGTTCTTTAGTCCGTTGCCCTCAAAGGTTTCATCCGGGTCAAAGCCCCGTCCGTCATCCGTCACCCTGACCATCAGGCCGTTTGTCTCCTTGGTCATCACACATTCCGCATTTTTTGCACCGGAGTGCTTCGCAATGTTATTGATGGCCTCCTTATACACCAGGTAGAGGTTACGCCGCTGCTCCATGCTCAGCTCTGCCCTGGTATGGAATTCCGGTACCTCAAACCGGAACTTTATCTTTCGCGCAGCCAGTATTTCCGCCCCGAAAGACCGCATCTTTTCCGTAAGCCGCCCGGTAGAATCATTCTCCGGGTTAATGGCCCAGATGGTGTCGCGCATGAGGCCCACTGTCTCTTCTGAATTACTGGTGATGCGGTCCAGGATAGGCATCAGCTCCTTTTTTCCGGCCACCTTATCCCTCAGCAGTTCGGTATAAATGGCTATGGAGGTCAGGTTAGAGCCCACCTCATCGTGCAGATCCGAGGCGATGCGGTTTCGCACATATTGCATTTTCACCTTTTGACGCAGGTCATAGAGGAAGAAAAGATACACGGCTATTCCCACTACCAGCACTGCATAGAGAAGAATAACAGGCCAGAACCACCACTCCTGCCAGAAGGTCTGCTGAACCTCCAGGCCTACTTTCAGCACCGGTGAAGCCATACCTCCCGACCAGCTTTTGAATTCAATCACGTGGCTCCCGCCGCTTAAACCCAGGAAGTTAAAAACCGGGTAGCGGCTAAAGGTCCAGCTGGTATCCAGCGTATAAATACGATAGGCATATCGCTCTCCCGAAGGTTTAAGCTCTATCATGAGCATCTGTTCAGGAGATTTCAGATACACTTTCCCGGCCTTCCGGATATCGACTACTTTATTATTTACCCGGACCTCGCTCACGGCAGGCTGCGCATATCCGCCCAGGGAAAATAACAGGGTAAAGGTCATAGCAAAGAAAACCCGCATCCGATAAGCAGCTAATTTGCAATAAATATAATTCTTATTAATTAAAATTTAATTTAAGCCGGGACAATATTAAGGGCGTTTCCGAAGTATGATAAATAGAGGCGGACAATTATCCCCTTACGGAGCGTAAGGCACATGACCCAGGCCGGGGATTTCCCGGATAAAAAAATTTGATTGCGAAAATAGTTCTGGTCCACACAGCTTCACCCCATACTTCCCCCCATACACCCCATTTAATTGCGGGGCCGTTTCACACCCCATACCTTTGATGTATCCATTTCAAAGGAGATATGAAAAAACTAAAAACAGGGCAGCAGGGGCTGCTTCAGGGCTTTCTTTTGTGGGCGGTTTTGGAACTGAATGATGCCCTCAGTTACGGGTACCAGGTGAGCCGGAATGGCCCCTACATGTTTAATACTGACGGGAGTGCGGTCACCCAGTGGCAGAGGTTCTTAAACCATAACTATTACCAGGTGATCTGGCTGCACTGTCTCCTGGTAGCGATGTTCGTGGAACTCAGTTACCACTATGTTTTCAAAAGAAAATCCTTCCCGGAATACCTTATCATCCTGCTTTCCGGGGCAGCAGCGCTGGTATTACTGAACGGCTGGTGGTCAAGCTATAAGTACGGAGCTTCGCACCTGTTTACTTTTACCGTGCCCTTCCTGGTGATATCGGCTTACGGCCTGATTTATGCTTTCCTGAGAGATTATTTCCAAAAAGAGGGGGAAACCAAAAACCGGCAGATTCAGCAGAAAGAATCGGAGATCAACGTATTGAAAGCCCAGGTAAATCCTCACTTCTTTTTCAATACCCTGAATACCATTTACGGTACGGCACTCCAGGAAAATGCCCCCCGTACGGCGAAATGCATTGAGCAACTCTCCGGCATCATGCGCTATACCCTCACCGGAGCCGGTAGTGACCTCACCTCTCTTTCGGATGAAATAAATTTTATAGAAGACTATCTTCAGTTGCAAAGGCTCCGCGTACCCCACCGCGAAAATATAACCGTGGAAACAGCCATTTCCATCGATGATCCCTCGCTTAAAATAGCGCCCCTGCTGCTGCTTCCGTTTATAGAAAATGCCTTTAAGTACGGGATCAGCACGGAGCACCCCTGTAAAATAATCATCCGCTTAAACGTAAAAGACAAAGTCCTGAATTTCCTGGCCCGGAACACCCTAGTTCCGAAAAAAAAGAAGCCAGAAGGGCTGGGCAGCGGCATTGAAAATGTCAGGCAGCGACTGGACCTGATTTATCCCGGCCGGCATCAGTTGTTTCACGGGCCCGAAGGCCCCGACTTTAAAGTAGTATTAACCATTAACCTTGCCTGATCATGCGCTATCTTATCCTTCTTATCTCACTCCTGGTTTCTGCCCGCTCCTATGGCCAGATGACCGTTTCCGGCCAGGTTTCGCCCGGTGAAACCCTGACTTTCAATGTGCCCTTCGACTGCTGGTATTATGATGCGCTGTCGCATGCCGTAACGGCTGATGCCGATGGCCACTTCCGGATCGAACTGCCGGTAACCCGGGCTCAGACCATTTTCCTGGACCGGCAGAATACCCGTCTGCACCTGTACGCTGAACCGGGCCGTACGCTGCATTTGATGCAAACAGACTCCCTCCGGTTTTCAGGCCAACTGGGCAAAGAAAATGAATTCCGGAGGAAAACGGGCTTAATGGATTACCTGCTCGGGGAAAAGACCTGGAACGATACCCTTTCTAACCCGGAAGACATCCGGAAAATATTGGACAGCCACCAGGCCAAAGCACTTTCTGACCTCCAATCCGCCTCACCCGGCTTATCGGAAGCATTTATCGCCATGACGCGGGCAGATATCCGGTATTTTACCGTCAGCAAAATCCGGGATCTGATGTGGAGTACCGGAGTGAAACTGACCGGTGAAAACAAATCCCGGTTTGATTTAAAACAATGGAAATCTACCAGTAACCGGGCCCATGAAGCCGTCAGCTTATCCGATAGTTCCGCCGTTAACAGCTACCATTACCAGATCATGGTGGCTAACTATAAGTATCACCTGGAAGAAAAGTACGAGACGGCGGAAGAGTTCAAAAGGATGGCTGAAAAGATATTTCAAAAACCTTTCGAAGAGGTGAATAAAGAAGTACGGAACAAAGGCAAACGCTACTGGGATTACAAGCTCATCACCTATAGTTTTGAAGGCTTATCCCTCCAATATGCGCTGGCTTCCTTTATCACTAACGGTATCCTGCAGGGAGACCTGGAATACCTGGCGGAAGCTTACCGTGACTTCACCGGGCGTTTCCCCGACAGCAGGTACCTGCCGCATGTGAAACAGGTCATGAAACCTTACCTGGAATCCACAGAAAACTCCATGACCCGCTTTGTCACGGAAAACTTACCGGACCTCAGTTCCATCATTAATCAATTCAAAGGAAAGGTCCTCTATATTGACCTCTGGGGAACCTGGTGCGGCCCTTGCCGGCAGGAATTTGCGTTTAACCAGGCGCTGAAACAAAATTTCAGCTCCGGAGAAGTGGCTTTTCTTTATGTAGCGGTAGAGCATTCTCCGGATCCCGTTAAAAAATGGAAAGAGACGGTGAATTTTTTCAATCTTTCAGGTCAGCATATCCTGGCCGGCAAGGCCTTGGAAGAAGACCTCAGAAAAAGATACGGCCAGGACGGGATGATCTCATTTCCTTCCTATATTTTAGTGGATAAATCGGGGAGCATCATCACGCTGCATGCCAAACGCCCGTCCGATAAGGAAGAATTGTACGAACAAATCAGGAAGCTGCTTTGAACATCCGGTGTATTTTTGTAGACGATGAACCCATGGGGCTGAGCGTATTGCAGTCGCACGCAGCCAAAATACCCTTCCTGGAAGTAGCGGGGACATTTTCCAGCGCCACGGAGGCGCTGGCCTTTCTCAGGAAAGAGAAAGTGGATGGGATATTCCTGGATATCCGGATGCCGGATCTGAGCGGCCTGGAAATGGCCCGGCTGGTGGGAGATGACACCCGGATCATCTTTACCACCGCCTACCCGCAGTATGCCCTGGAGGGTTTTGAGCTGGCCGTGACCGACTACCTCCTGAAACCCGTCAGCTTTGAGCGTTTTCTGCTGGCCTGTTCCCGTATAAAACCCCGGACACCGGAAGATCACTTCATTTTTGTAAAAAGCGGTTATGACCAGGTCAGGGTAGATCTTCACGCCCTTCTGTACCTGGAAGCCGATGACAATTATGTCACCTTCTATGAAAAGGATCGGAAAACACTCTGCCGGATGACCCTCACGGAAGCGCTGGAGAAGCTACCCGCGGCCCGTTTTGTAAGAATCCATAAGTCGTATGCGGCCGCGGTGTCAAAAATCGACAAGATCGGGCGGGCGGAAGTGACTATTGGCGGGAAAACACTGCCGGTTTCGGCCTCTTACCGGGAAGAGCTGCTGCGTCGGCTGACGGAACGGGGAGAGTTTTAGCCGGCTCCTTTTACGGAGTATGATTTTTTACCGGGTAAAAACCGGCTATGGAAAGATTACCACGTTCCCGGCTACGCCCGTTTATGCTCTCAGGCCATCAGATTTTTAATGACGGGCAGGTAATTCCTGCCTACATTAAATTCCATGCCGTTTTCCATGACCAGGAAGGTCTTGCCGATGTCGCGGTACATTTCCCGCACATAATTCATATTCACCACCACCGACCGGTGAATACGGGCGAACTTTTGAGGATCAAACCGGGCCGTTAAAGTACTGATGCCGGTAGAGCTCAGGTAAGAAGCCTCCGCGGTGTGAATTTCGGTGTAGTCGCCGTCTGCCTTCAGGAAAATAATGTCATCTGCCGCGATATTCCTGAAACGCTTTTTGTGCTCTACCAGCACACGCCCGGAAAAACCCGCCGGGTTCCGATAAGTAGCAGCCACAGCCAGCGCCTGGGGCAGGGTTTGAGGCGTAAGGCGCGCCATGGTACGATCAAAACGCTCTTTGGTATAGGGTTTGAGAAGGTAATCTACGGCATTGGCTTCAAAAGCCCGGATGGCGTAACTGTCATAGGCGGTGGTGAAGATCACCTGTGGAACATGCTCTACCTGCTGCAGCACCTCAAAACCGTCGGCCCCCGGCATGCGGATGTCCAGGAAAACCAGGTCAGGCTCTGAGCGGTTAATCAGCTGTATGGCCTCCAGGCCGTTAGCACATTCTCCGGCCACAAAAAACTCCGGGTAAGCAGAAAGGTACTGCTTTACCAGCACTCTTCCGTGCTCTTCATCGTCAATGATCAATACGGATTTCCTGGACATGCCTGTCTTCTTTTTAAGTAATTTCTTATTCCTGCGCAAGATACGCAGATTTCCGGGCTGTGGAATAACGCATTTTAATATCTAAGTTTGTATTCCAAAATTTAAAGGGCATTCCGTATGCAGCAGGTTTTTAAAGGAAACAAAGCCACCCAAAGGGAGATAACCCTCTTTGTATTTTGTCTGGTGGTGATGAGTATCCTGTACAGTACGCCCCGGCTGTTCTCCCGAGGTTTTTCACCGGCCTTTCTACGGGATCTGGCTGTGGACTGCCTCATTATGGCCCTGGCAGGGCTGCCGGTATGGTGGCTTCAGTTCCGCCTTTGGGCGTACCGGCCCATGCAGCAGCGGTTTACCCTGCACCTGGTTACCGCCTTACTTTATTATGGCCTCTGGGTGGCGCTTTACAGTTTATACAATCGCCTGGCGGGACTGCCGGCCATGACCACCGTACAGATTTTCCAGAACACCGGCCCTAACCTGCTGTTTTATATCCAGGTGTTCAGCTCGCTCCATATTGACCTTTTCTTCCGGGAAAGAGAGGCACAGCATCAGCGCGAGCAGGAATTAAAAGAACTGGCACACCGGGCAGAGATCAATGCCCTGAAAGCCCAGATCCAGCCTCATTTTCTTTTTAATACCCTGAACAGCATCAGCGCCTCAGTACCGGCCGGGCAGGAATACACCCGCGTGCTGATTGGCCGGCTGGCGGACACATTCCGTTATGCGCTGGGGGCCACCCGGCAGGAACTGGTGCTTTTATCGCAGGAGCTGGATTTTATCCGTACTTATCTTTTACTGGAGCAGGAGCGCTTCGGGAAGAGACTGGATTTTAGCATAGACGCACCCTCTGCCCCTGCCCTTATACCGCCCATGCTGCTGCAGCCCCTGGTGGAAAACGCTATAAAGCACGGCATAGAGCCTTCAGTAGATGGCGGAAAAATTTCTGTAACCTGTGTACAGCAGGAAGGAAAAACCCACATCCGTATTGAAAACACGGGATATCCTTATACGGGTGCGGCAGAAGATATGTTTCATGGTGAAGGCGTAGGCCTCTCCAATACGGCCCGGCGCCTGCAAAGCCAGTACGAAGAAAAGCTGCAGGTGACGGTAAAACCCTATGGCGGGGTGGTGGTTTCTTTCAGCCTCCCTTCCTGAGTTTTGCCGTTCACCGCCCGGTGAAGTTGTTAGGCGGGCATGGTGGTCGTTCGCCGAATGATTGAAGGGTACATTCCGCCCTGCTCTACCTTTGTAGCATGAAAAAGCAATTTTTACCGGTCGTTTTTATAGGATGCTGCATAAGCGCATCCTTTTCCATGAGTTGTAATAAAGATAACGGGACGGGCCCGCTCACAGACACCCTGCAGTTTGAGCGCATCGGGAGTGTCAGCCATCTTCCCGGTTTCGGTGACAGCGATGAACTGCCGGAAGGAACCCCTTTCGAGCTGCCCAAAGGCCTGCACCTGGTAAAACGTCCGAATCACCGCTTTGATCCGGATATTCGTAAGTTAAAAGGCGACATGAATACTTTTTATGTGGATGTTCATATTGTGGCAGATAGCAACTGGCAAGGATCGGGCGAGGTAGTTTTCCCAAAAGGCTTGGTGATGTTACAGGTTTCTCCCAGTAGGGTACAAAACGGAATGCTTATGGGGAGGGTAAGGATCAATGTACCTCCCTATAGCCGTAACGGGGGAAACGATACCACTACCTATTATCTTGGGGTAGCCTGTATAAATGCACATAAAGCCCTTCCATGGGAAGATAATTTTGGCGCAGATGACCGCAATTATCCCGTCGCCAAGGGCTTATACAAACCCTATGTGGTCACTGCCAATGAAGAAGTGCTTAAGTTTTTATCCCTACTCGAAGACAAAGAACACCTCAAGCTCACCCGTCACTACAATCCCTGGGATCGTTTACAGGAAGGCTGGGTGGACCCCGAGTGGTTAGAACCTTACCTTGTGATCCAGGATATGTTCTGGAAGATAACAGACGGGCCCGGGCTGAATAAAGATGACCTGGAAGAACTAATGGAAGCCATCCGGAAAAAATGAGCAGGATTTATTTCACAGCGGAGCTGCTCCTGGGGCTCATCTTTGTGTGCGGTGGCATTAACGGCCTGTTGATCCCTTTAGGCTATGACCCGGTGATGCCGGTGAACCCGGAGTCTGCCTTTGCCGTCACGTTATCGCAAACCGGCTACATCTTTATCCTCCAGAAAACAGTGGAGCTCTGTGCCGGCATTTTGCTGCTGGCGCGCAGAATGAGGCGGTTAGCGCTGCTGGCTTTAACTCCCGTAGTGATCTGTATCCTGCTGTATCACCTCTTTGATGATACGGGTGGCCTGGCCATAGGAATAAGTGTTTTTGTGCTTTACTTAATTTCACTGGCAGGGCATAAACAAGACCTGCTTTCCCTTCTAAAATAAAATATGAAAAAGCTATTCAAACTTTCCGCAGTACTACTTATTTCTTATGGGATAATGAGCTGCTCCGGGGGCAGTGGCTCCCCCGGTGAGCCGCAACCCGGCGAGGTAAGAACGCCCGTTCCTTTTGACCAGTTGCCCGCTTCTTCAAGGGAGCTGTCCGTACCCGGCCCGCAGTTTTACGTCAATGTTATGGGCCATCAGCGCAGCCCCCTCCCTGCCTTTAAAAAGCTTCCGGTCAAACCTGACCGGTTAAGAGGCTATGTCAAAGACGTCTACGGCCGGCCGCTGCGGGGCGCGCGTATCGGCGTGCGCTCCTCCCTCATCGGCGGGAGCTACAGCTCCGCCTCAGGGGATACCGATGAGCAGGGCTATTACGAAATCCTGCTGCCCGTGGGCACCACGGAGATATGGGGAGCCCGCTACTTCCAGGATTACGAATCGGGCCGGGCGCCGGTGTCTCTCTTCCCGGCTGACAGCAGCCTGAGCAGCTTTACCTCTGCCCGGGGGGCGGTAAAAAACTTTGTACTGGTTCCGTATGGCCAGACAGCCCCCGAAACGGTAGCCAAGGGCCCTTACTGGCCCAGCAGCTACATGGGCGGCTCCATCCATCTATCCTATACGCTGCGCACGCAGTCGCTGCCTTTACCGGGCAGCTTTCCCGTAGGTTCGGTCATCCTGGTCAAGCTGACCCCGCTACACCTGGTGGATGCCGATGAAAAAATCAGCTTTACGATCCGAAAAGTAGTGGAAAGCAGCGAGCTCTACATCAATAACATCCCTTTGGGCCGCTACAAAATAGAGCTGAAGCTGGAAAACGGAGCTCCGATCCTGATGCGGGAAAACATTAACCTGAAACCGCAATACGGCATGCAGCCCAAGCAAGCCACCGGCAGTACCCGGATCACATTTATACCGGGGGATCCGGAGGTACTGGCGTGGTACGGCAACTGGAATATTGTGCCTGTTATTATTGAGCATCCGTAAAAAGGAGAGGCAGTTACCGCGCCTGATTTCAGACGGGGTTCCTTAAAAAATCATACCCACCGGCATTCCCTCTCTCAGGGTTTGGGCCTGCAGGCACGAAATCCCCCCTGAAATTTGCGATCCTGCGCCGCCGGCTTTAGCTTTACGGTTTTATTTTCTGAATGCGATACGATACCGTTATTATCGGGGGTGGAATAGTGGGCCTGGCTACGGCCCTGAACCTCCTGGAAAAAAGGCCGGGCATCCGCCTGCTGCTCCTGGAAAAGGAAAACTCGGTGGCCGCCCACCAGACCGGGCATAACAGCGGGGTCATCCACTCCGGGCTGTACTATAAACCGGGAAGCCTCAAAGCCAGGAACTGCATTGACGGCTACCATAAGCTGCTGGATTTCTGTCAGAAATACGAGATTCAGCACGAGATCTGCGGGAAAATAGTGGTGGCCACCACGGAAGAGCAGGTGCCGCTGATGCAAAACCTATACGACCGCGGCCTGCAAAACGGGCTGACCGGCATGGAGATCCTCTCGCCAGAACAGCTGAGCGAGATAGAACCCCACGTAGCCGGGGTAAAAGGCATTAAAGTGCCCCAAACCGGGATTATTAATTACAAACAGGTGGCTGAAAAATACGCTCAACTGATCCGGGAAAAGGGCGGCGAGATCCGCCTGGGCGAAAAAGTCTCTTCCGTCTCCGAACGGCAGGGCGTTTCTAATGTGGTGACCGACAAGGGAAGCTATGATACCACCCTGGTGATCAACTGCGCCGGGCTTTACTCCGATAAAGTGGCCCAACTCACCGAAAAAGAAGAGATCAAAGTGCGCATCATCCCGTTCCGCGGCGAATACTACGAGATCAAACCGGAAAAACAATACCTGGTAAAACACCTCATCTACCCGGTGCCGGATCCTAACTTCCCTTTCCTGGGCGTACACTTCACCCGTATGATCGGCGGGGGCATTGAGGCCGGGCCAAACGCCGTTCTGGCCTTTAAAAGAGAGGGCTATAAAAAAACGGATTTTAATTTCAGTGAACTCAGAGATACCCTGGCGTGGCCGGGCTTCCGGAAAGTAGCGGCCCGGTACTGGAAAACAGGCCTGGGTGAATACTACCGGTCTTTCTCCAAGTCGGCCTTTACCACCGCCCTCCAGGCGCTGATCCCCGAGCTGCGGAAAGAAGACCTCATTCCCGGCGGCTCCGGCGTGCGCGCTCAGGCCTGTGACCACAGCGGCGGGCTGCTGGATGATTTTGCCATCCTGGAAAACCCGCAGGCCATTAACGTGTGTAACGCCCCTTCGCCGGCAGCCACCTCCTCGCTGGCCATCGGGCAGACCGTTTCTGAACTGGCCCTGAAAAGGTTTTAAGAGGCAGAGATGTGCTACTTCCGTAGAATATAACTAGATTTGCCTTTAGAACACCACAGGGATGAACCCGGAATCACTCGTATTTTTTAATTTACAGATCTATCTGCTGGGATTTATATTTTTTTTAAGTCTCAATAATACGGTGTTTGTCAAAACCACAGGGGCCATATCGCTGGTGATCAGTACCCTGGGGGTGATCGTTACGTCCAGCCTGCTGGTGAATAACCCGGGCACAGTCATTCTTACCTACGACTGGCTCCCTGTAGGCGACGAGCCGGTTCATTTTATCCTGCTCATCAATGCCCAGACCCGCTTCATGCTGTTCCTGGTGCAGGTCATTGCCTGCTTTGTGAACCTCTTTTCCATGAAGTACATGAGCGATGACCCCGGGGTTAACCGCTTCTTTGCTTACCTGAACCTGTTTGTGTTCTCCATGCTGGGCCTGGTGCTGGCGGGAAACCTCCTGCAGCTGTACTTCTTCTGGGAGCTGGTGGGCTTCTGCTCCTACCTGCTGATCGGCTTCTGGTACGCCAAGAAAACCGCTAATGCCGCCGCCATCAAGGCATTTCTAGTGAACCGGATCGGTGACGCCTTTTTCCTGGCGGGCATCTTCCTGCTCTACTACCTGTACGGTACCTTCCGTTTTGACGACTACGCCCACCTCTCTGTCATAGAAAGAAATTACATTTACCTGGATGCCGGCCAGCTTCAGACCCTGGCCGTAGGCCTGCTTTTCGGCGGGGTGATGGCTAAGTCGGCCCAGCTGCCCCTGCAGGTCTGGCTGCCCGATGCCATGGAAGGCCCCACACCGGCTTCCGCCCTCATTCACGCGGCCACCATGGTAGTGGCCGGGGTGTTCCTGCTGGGCCGGATTTCGCCGCTCATCACCGCCGATGCCGGGCTTTTCATCAGCATTACCGGGGCCCTGACCAGTGTGATTGCCGGGTTTTCCGCCCTGTACCAATACGACCTCAAAAAAGTACTGGCCTTCTCCACCGTGTCCCAGCTGGGGTTTATGGTGGCGGGCATGGGTATGGGCGAAATGGCCTCTTCCCTCTTCCACCTGACCACCCACGCTTTCTTTAAGGCCGGGCTGTTTCTCTGTGCCGGGGCGATCATCAGCTACCTGCATCACGAGCAGGACATGCGTAAAATGGGCGATCTCATCCGGAAAATGCCCACGGTATTCGCGGCCTTTCTGATCTGCTCCGGCGCGCTCATCGGCCTGCCACTCTCCGGCGGCTACCTCTCTAAAGAATCTATCCTGAATGCGGCCTGGATTTACGGGCTGCGCTCGGCCGACTATAAGCTGGTGGTACCCGTGCTGCTCACCCTGGCCTCCTTTCTGACCACCTGCTATGTGGTGCGGATGGTGGTGATGGTCTTCTTTCAGCGGGAAGACAGCCCCGTGGAAATCATCCTGGATACCACTAAAAAAACCGTAGATGGCGCCCTGAAGTCCATCAAAGGCCTGCTGACCGCAGATAACAAGGGCTCCGGCGAAGACCGCATCATCCAGTTTATCCGGAACCTGGGCGTATTCGATACCGTCACCCTCGGGCTGGCCTTCTGCTCCCTGTGGTTTTTCTACTCTTCTAACCCGCTTCACCCGGAGGATACCTGGTTTTTCAGGGAGTTTGGCGGGATTCATGAAATGTACGACTGGCTGCCCTGGCTGGTGGGTTTCCTCATCCTTTCTGCCCTGCTGATCAGCTATAACAGTACGCTGGAGGAGATCCGGCGCTACTACTTCAAACAGCCGGAAGGCCGGTGGCAGCGGTGGTTCTCGCGCCTGGCCCTGCGCCAGTTTTACATGGATAACCTGTATGAACGGCTGTACCGGAAGGTCTTTACCGGCCGGTGGAGCATCCTGAAACCGGTTAGTTATATCGAGACCGCCTGGATAGACGCCGCCGTAGTGAAGTTAGGTAAAAGCTCCCTGTACCTGGCTAAAATGGCCGGTACACTGGAAAAAGAGGTCGTTGACGCTTCCGTGATGGGATTTTTTGCAGGCATTAAATCCCTTGGAAACAAAATAAGAAAATGGGGTAACGGTAACATTCAGCTCTACCTGACCGGGCTGATCATCGCCCTCGCCGCCATGGTATTCATTCTAATAATACTTTGAATATGGAATCAGGAATACTCAGTTCTTTAATCCTGTTGCCCCTGCTGGGGTCTCTGCTGATCGTTATCCTGCCAAAGGCCTATAAAGTCTTTTACAAATGGATATGCCTGATCACGCAGATCCTGCTGCTGATTAATGTCACCACCATCCTGGGGCTATTTGACCGGACCAAATCAGAATACCAGTTCATTGAACATTCCGAATGGTTCCGGCTGTCACTGGGTTCCAAATCCATCTTATCCATTGATTATATCCTGGGGGTAGACGGGCTGTCCATCTCCCTGGTGCTGCTCAGCAGCATTGTATTCCTGGTGGCGGCGGTCTCTTCTTTTAAGATCACCTACCGGGAAAAAACCTATTTCAGCCTCTTCCTCCTGCTGACGGCCTCGGTTTTCGGCTGTTTCCTGGCGGTAGACTTTTTCCTGTTCTTTGTTTTCTTTGAATTTATGCTGCTGCCCATGTATTTCCTCATCGGGATATGGGGCGGGGAAAACCGGGCTTTTGCCTCACTGAAATTCTTTATCTATACCTTTTCAGGGTCTGTGCTGATCCTGGTGGTCATGATCTGTATGGTCATTTCTAACCAGGATGAGTTTTTCACCAGCGAGTACGCCCGCCTGGTCTACAGCTTTGATTTCAGAACCCTGAAAGACAGCACTAACCTGATCGACTCCTCCATCCTGAGCATTAAAAACCCGGTGACGATATTCGGGCTGCCGGCCCGGGATGTGATGTTCCTGCTGCTGCTGGTGGGCTTCGGGATCAAAATGCCGGTGGTGCCCTTTCATACCTGGCTGCCGGATGCCCACGTGGAAGCCCCTACGCCCATTTCGGTGGTGCTGGCTGGGATCCTGCTGAAAATCGGGGGCTACGGTATCCTGCGGGTGGCCTACGAGATCCTCCCGGATGCTACCGTAAAATACGCGGTGCTGATAGGTGCTCTGGGCCTGGTGTCCATTATTTACGGGGCGCTGAATGCCCTGAACCAGACCGATCTCAAAAAGATGATCGCCTATTCTTCGGTTTCCCACATGGGGTTTGTGTTCCTGGGCATCTCCGCCTTTAACAGCATCGGTTTTAACGGCGCCATGTTCCAGATGTTCAGCCACGGCATCCTGTCGTCCATGCTCTTCCTGGTAGCCGGGGTGATCTATGAAAGAACCCATAACCGGAATATAGACGCCTTCCAGGGACTGGCTAAAAAGATGCCCGTTTATACCCTCCTGGTGGCGGTGGCGTTCTTCGGTTCCCTGGGCCTACCCTCGCTCTCAGGCTTCATTGGCGAGTTTCTCACCCTGCACGGTGCCTTCCAGTCGGATCACCTGCCTAAGCTTATCCCGGTGCTGGGCATCCTGGGGATCGTGCTGTCAGCCATTTATTTCCTCCGCACCTTCCAGCGCATGTTTTTTGGGGAATTTCACACCCGTGACGAGTACCGGATGCTGCTGAAAGACCTCTCTAAAACCGAGATTTTCATGCTGGGCTCCCTGGCCGTACTGACCATTTTAACCGGGGTGTGGCCCAGCCTGATATTCCGTTACATTAATTCCGGCCTGACAGAGATCCTGAAATGAGCGTTTTACAAGAAATATTTCAAAGTTCTACCCGTATCCTGCCGGAATGGGTCCTGTTTTTCGGGATCCTGGCCGCCTGCCTGGCGCTGGCCTTCACCAAAGAAGGGTATAAACTGCCGGCTTACGTCTTTGCCTTTACCGTCATTCTCTATGTATACAGCCTGATCATTTCGGCTTCGCAGGTGACCGTGCAGGGCGAATCCCTCTACCAGGGCCTGCTCCACCTGGATAAAAGGGCCCTCCTGATCAAGCAGCTGGGGGGCATTGCGGCTATTGTTTTCCTGGTGCATGCCCGGCTTTTTTCCTATAAGCTGCCGGGAGAAGTGTATGTACTTACGCTCTTTGTTTTATTCGGGATAAGTTTCCTGAGCATGACCACCCACTTCCTGACCGCCTATGTTTCCCTGGAGCTCATTTCCCTGGCCTCCTATGCGCTGGTGGCCTCCGGGAAGATGAAAGAGAATTTTGAGGCGGGCATCAAATACCTCATTTTCGGGGCCACGGCATCCGCCATCATGCTCTTTGGAATCTCGCTGTTTTATGGCTTAAGCCACAGCCTGGACTTCAGCAGCGCGGCTTTTGCCGAAAGCCTGGCCCGGAACCCCACAGGGCCCGTGCAGGTGATCTCTTTTATGGTATTGGGCGGATTTCTCTTCAAAATAGCGGCGGCGCCCTTCCACCACTGGGTGCCGGATGTGTACGAAAGCACGTCCACGCCCGTTATCTCCTTCCTGTCTTTTGCGCCGAAAGCCGCCGGGTTTATTTTCATTTCCCGGATGGTAGCGGCTGATTATACCAACCTGAATTATACGCTGGCGCTGGTGATTGTGCTCTCGCTGGTGGTGGGGAATTTTGCGGCCCTCTGGCAAAATAACTTCAAGCGGCTCCTGGGCTACTCGGGTATTGCCCAGTCAGGGTTTATCCTCACCGGTCTCATCACCGGCAATAACACCGACGTCTACGGCACCTTCTTTTACCTGGTGATCTATTTACCCATCACCATGGGCTCTTTCTTCCTGGCTGATTTTATCCGTACCAAGGGCGGCACCCTGGACATCCCTTCTATGGCCGGCCTGGGGAAAAAATACCCGCTGCTGGGGGTAAACAGCCTGGTGATCCTGATCTCGCTGGTGGGACTTCCGCCTACAGCCGGCTTTTTAGCCAAGCTGGTGGTCTTCAGCTCACTGGCCGATGCCGCCGCCACCTCTTCCGGTTACCTGCTGTACGGCCTGCTGGTGTTCGGGCTCTTCAATGCCGCCATATCGCTGTACTACTACCTGCGCCCGGCTTACATGATGATCATCCGTGACCCGGCCGCGAAAAACACCGGTTTTTCGTATGACCTGTTCATTACGCTGATCCTCTCCTGGTTCAGCTTTACCCTCATCTACCTGTTTGTGAAGCCTGATTTTATCAGTGAATGGGTCAGCGGGGTGTTTTAAGCTATTTCAAAATCCCCGCTGCCTCCAGCGCCGCCTTGTCTTCCGGCCGGACCTCCCAGCGGTTACCGAAATAACCCGAGATCACCTTGCCCCGGCTATAAAACACCCAGTCGCCATAACCCGCCAGCACCGATGACTTAGACGGGTTCCGCAAGATCCGCAGGTGAGCCTCACCGGTCACCACATCCGCCAGCTGCCAGAACGGCAGGCCGGAATTGATCAGCACCAGGTTCTTTTCCGAAGGATACACATAGGCCAGCAGCTGGGTAGTATCGCCTGAGGCCTTAAACGGCAGCTTATCGGCGTACCGGGCTATGGCCGCATTTGTTTTATCAGTACCAAACAGCACCAGGTTAGAATTATCGTAATCGTTCGGAGTCAGTTCTTTATCGGCCAGTACCCGCGGAAATATCATCACCCGGCCCAGGAATTCACCCCGGTAAAAGCTCCAGTCGGCCGCCGCCTCCGCCATCTTCCGCCGGCGTTCGGTTTCCGCCTTATCCGGCGAGTCCAGCGTACCGTAAACGTAGATATGCCGGTCAGAGGTCACTTCGGTCATGGGGCCGGCCTGCCGGGGAGTTTTGGTAAAGTCGGGTGCCCTGCTCCCTTTCTCCACATCGGGTACATCCTGGATGATACCGGTCTCTTTGAAATTTTCCAATACCAGCTTCTTCCCGTTCAGCATCAGGGTGACCTTAGCGCCTGTTTTCAGGTGGCGCGTAGGCAGTAACCGGAAAGCATCTACGTTTTCAAGTGTCATATTAACCTGGGTCGGACTCTTGATCTCGGCCTCTATCCGGGCCGTTTTACCGGGCGACATCGCCACGATCTCCACCCAGAACGACCGGTTATATTTCATCTGGTTAGTAGCAAAAACCACTTTTTTCGGATCGGGATCCCGCTTATACTGGTCAAACCACCGGAAGATCCGGCCATCGGCATAGGCATTCACCCAGCTGTCATGCTTCACGCCGGGGTATACATCGTATTCCACGTGGGTTCCCGAGCTTTTGAACCCTTCCACCCAGCGGTTAACGGAAGCAATGGGCACCACCGGGTCTGCATCCCCGTGGAAGAAATGGGTGGGCAGGTGAGCGGCATTGGGCAGGTAAAGCTCGGTGCCTTCGGGCGGCGCGGGGCATACAGGCGCTATGGCGGCCCAGAAGTCGGGCCGGGTAAGCCCCAGCCAGAGGGTTCCGCCACCACCCATGGAAAGACCGGTGAGGTAAGTGCGGTTCTCATCGGTTTTAAACCGCCGCTTCACATCGGCTATCATATCCCATACATCTTTTTCAGCAATGCCCTGGTAGCCCATGGTACCCCGGGCCAGGGGCGTGGCCACTATATACGGTACATCGGTCCAGCGGGGGAAATACAGGCTGGCGTCCACATCGTTTTCACCGGGCGCATTACTCCTGCCAAACACCCGGCGAAGCGCCAGGCGGTGGTTAGAGCCGGCGCCGTGCAGCATCACCACCAGCGGGTAGGCTTTGTTTTCGTCAAAATCAGGAGGAAGATACAGGCCGTAAGGCTGATCCGTGCCGTCTACCAGGGAGTGGAAACTGAGCACCTGCGGGCCCGGAGCGTATTTTTGAGCCTGTAAAGCAGCGCCTGCCAGCAGCAGGAACGCGAGAAGCATTGTTTTTTTCATAATTATCGGGTTGAAACGGCCTAATTTACCACCATTTTTTTAAAAACCGCTAAAATTTATCCTTCATAACAAAAACGTAGTTTGAAAACAATTACATTTGTGTAACGTTTCTTTCCTAAAACAGATGAGTTTCAAGAAGATACTGAATCAGAACCTCCAGGCGGGCTACATGGTAACCCTGGTAGCGATGATCGTTATGTTCCCCATTTTTGTCAGTGATGGCCACGATGCCCCCGCCCGGGAAAAGGGAAAATACCGCCTGCCCTCTGAACCCGTCATTCACGGTATTGATGTATCCCGGCATAACGGGGAGATCGCCTGGGATCGGGTAAAAGACCACAGGCTGGTAGATGAATCCCTTCATTTTGCCATCATGAAAGCTACGGAAGGAGGTGACCTGGTAGATCCGCTCTTCAGCATCAACTGGAAAGCTGCCCGTGAACATGGCATGATCCGGGGCGCTTACCACTTCTTCACCGCCTTCACCGATCCTGACATCCAGGCCATTAATTACCTCTCTACCGTAAAGCACGAAACCGGGGATTTTGTGCCGGTGCTGGATTTCGAAAACGACGGCCGTAATGCCGCCGAACGCAAATACCTGGGCGAGAACGCCTACCGCTGGCTGAAGGTAGTGGAAGAACAAACCGGGAAAAAGCCGGTGATCTATACCAATCACCACATTTATAACCGGTACATCCGTGACCGCATAGAAGGCTATGACATCTGGCTGGCCGACTACTCGGTATACGATCCCTCCGTTTACGATATCCGGAACATGGTGATGTGGCAGCTGAGCGACGGCGGCCGGGTTCCGGGGATCAAAGAAAACGTAGACCTCAATGTGTTCTACGGCTCCCCCCATAAATTCCAGAAATACTTGTTCAAATAAACCCTCGATTCTATGCTTGCTTCTGTTAAATTTGATCAGACTACCGCCTACAGGAAACTGAAAAGCCATCATAAAACCATCTCAAAGACGCCTATCCGGGCCATGTTTGATGCCGACCCGAAAAGGGCGTCCAAATTTACCCTGCGCTTCCAGGACATCCTGGTAGACTTTTCCAAAAACCAGATTAACGGCCGTACTCTCTCCTACCTGATAGACCTGGCCAATGAATGCGGCCTGAGCGAAGCCATTAATAAGATGTTTGCCGGCGAAGCCATTAACGCTACGGAGAACCGGGCGGTATTGCACACGGCGCTGCGTAACCGCAGCAATGAGCCCGTGCTGGTAGACGGAAAAGACGTGATGCCGGAAATTAACCGCGTACTGGAGCAGATGAAGGCCTTTTCCGAAAGCCTGCGCTCCGGTGAATGGAAAGGTTTCACCGGCAAAAAGATCACAGACATCGTAAACATCGGTATCGGCGGTTCTGACCTGGGCCCGGTGATGGTCACTGAAGCCCTGAAACCTTACGGTAAAAAGGGATTGAAAGTGCATTTTGTTTCCAATGTAGACGGAACGCACATTGCCGAAACCCTGAAAGAAGTAAACCCGGAGACCACCCTCTTCATGATTGCTTCCAAAACCTTTACTACCCAGGAAACCATGGCCAATGCGCACACGGCGCGGAACTGGTTCCTGGAAACTGCCGGTAACGAGGAACACATCAAAAAGCATTTTGTGGCCATTTCCACCAATGCCAAAGGCGTGGCCGGGTTCGGTATTGATACCCGGAACATGTTTGGATTCTGGGACTGGGTAGGCGGAAGATACTCGCTGTGGAGCGCCATCGGCCTTTCCATAGCCTGCTACATCGGGTTTAATAACTTTGAACAGCTGCTTACCGGTGCGCACGATATGGATAACCACTTCCGGTACAGCACTTTCCGGAAAAACGTACCGGTGATCCTGGGACTGCTGGGTATCTGGTACAATAACTTCTATAATGCGCAGTCGCACGCTATCCTGCCTTACGACCAGTACATGCACCGTTTTGCTGCCTATTTCCAGCAGGGCGATATGGAGTCAAACGGCAAGAGCGTTACCCGCAGCGGTGAAAAGGTAGGCTACCAGACCGGGCCTATCATCTGGGGCGAGCCGGGCACAAACGGCCAGCACGCTTTCTACCAGCTGATCCACCAGGGCACTAAGCTGATCCCCTGCGACTTCCTGGCGCCGGCTGTCAGCCAAAACCCCATCGGCGAGCATCATAAGATGCTGCTGGCTAACTTTTTTGCACAGACCGAGGCCCTGATGAACGGTAAATCCGAAGAAGAAGCCCGGGCCGAACTGGCCGGAAAAACACAGGCGGAGATCGATTTCCTGGTGCCTTTCAAGGTATTTGAAGGAAACCGGCCTACAAACTCCCTCCTGTTCAAAAAACTTACACCCAAAGTACTGGGCAGCCTGATCGCCATGTACGAGCACAAGATCTTTGTACAGGGTGTGATCTGGAATATCTTCTCTTTTGATCAGTGGGGCGTGGAGCTCGGTAAGCAGCTGGCTAATAAAATCTACCCGGAATTACAGGATGATTCGGTGGTGACCTCTCACGACAGCTCTACCAATAATCTCATTAATACATATAAAAAATGGAGAAAATAGGGCCTGGGCCCTATTTTTTTATCCTGAATTTTCAATTATTACTGAAAATATAAAATTTTCTGTCTTTTTATTTGGAAATAAATTTTCAATAAATTAAACTTGTGTCACCAAAGGGTCATGATTAAAAAACGGATAGAAAATACAACGTGCCAAAAGTTTTCGTTTAATGAAAAACAGTACTTACGTGCTTTCCTTTTCTCCTTCGATGCATCCGTTTCAGGCTGCCACCGATTGCAAAAAATTTCCCGGTAAAATCTCCCCCTGATGAAATTCATCGGAAGGATTTTGCTGTCCGGGCCCTTTAAAAAATATTAAGTTGTATAGATTCACTTGAAGTCGGATTAGTCTTAAAGTTTTTTAAGACTAATTTTTTTGTGGTGTCGTTTCTATTTATTTACTTTGTATTTCAAAGTACTTTTAATACTACAATTATGACAAAGAATCAAACGAGCATTGCGCTGTTTTCCACGGCATCCCTTCTTTTACTGATCCCTTTACTGGCTATGCAGTTTACGCAGGAAGTGAACTGGACCACCCTGGATTTCATGGTGGCGGGCGTTCTGCTGTACGGTACGGCTATGGCCTGTGATTTCACTTTGCGGAAGACCAGGAACAAAAGCACCGCCCTCCTCTTCTGCGGTGGTATCCTGTTTCTCCTGGCGGTGATCTGGGTGGAGCTGGCCGTAGGGATCTTCCATTGAGGAACCGGGAAAGCCGGCCGGGAAGAGTACCGGGGCTGACTTAATCCCGGTAAAAGGCCCGGCCCTGCCGACAAACAGACGGCAGGGCCGGGCCATGGATTAATCGTTACACATGGCCGGTGGCAACACTGCCACCGGCCCTCCTTATTTAATACTGATGGCCACGCCGCCGCCCGGCGCCAGGATCTGCCCCAGCACGGTTTTAGACGTCACCTCCACCGTGCGGATGCCATAGGCCATGGGATTGGTCTCCCAATGCGCTCCCCGGGCATCCTCGTAAATGGTAGCTTTGAACTTGCGTCCTGCCGGCAGGAAATCCAGGTTAATCTGTGCCGTACGGCCGTTCTCATCAGTGATCCCGCCCACAAACCACTCGTTCTTTCCTTTGGCCTTGCGGGCTATGGTCACATAATCACCCGGTTCGGCCTCCAGGATATGGGTCTCATCCCAATCCACGGCCACATCTTTGATAAACTGGAGCGCATCCGGGAAGCGCTCATAGTTTTCCACCAGGTCAGCCGCCATCTGTAAGGGGCTATACATAGTTACGTACAGGGCCAGCTGCTTCACCAGGGTGGTATGCACCCGCTTTTTATTAGAAGGGTCGTAATAATCAAACGTGGTCTGGAAAATGCCCGGTGTGTAATCCATGGGGCCACCCACCAGCCGCGTAAACGGCAGAATAGTGGTATGATCCGGATCGGAATCCGCCAGCGCTTCAAACTCCGTACCCCGGGCCGACTCCTGCGCCAGCCAGTTCGGATACGTGCGGCACAGCCCCGTAGGCCGCACGGCCTCGTGCGAGTTCACCATAATGTGATGTTTAGCCGCTTCTTTCGCTACCCGCAGGTAATGACTGGCCATCCACTGACCGCTTCTCCACTCGCCGCGCGGAATGGGATAACCCACATAACCGGTCTTTACGGCATTATAACGATTGGCGGTCATGAAGCGGAACGCTTCATCCAGCCGCCGTTCGTAGTTAGTAGCCGCGGCGGAGGTCTCGTGGTGCATCATGATCCGTACGCCCTTGCTTTTGGCGTAATCGCGCAGGTAATTCAGGTCAAAATCAGGATACGGTGTCACAAAATCAAACACGTCCTCCTTCCAGAGCCCATACCAGTCTTCCCAGCCTTCGTTCCAGCCTTCCACCAGCACCTGGTCAAAACCGTGCTTTGCCGCAAAATCAATGTACTTCTTCACGTTAGCCGTAGTGGCGCCGTGCGTTCCGTTAGGCTTCAGTTTGGAATAATCGGTTTTCCCCAGCTTGGTATTGGTTTCATTGGTATAGGCCCAGGTAGAGCCCTTCACAAACATCTCCCACCATACGCCTACATACTTCACCGGCCGGATCCAGTCGGTGCTTTCCAGCGCACAGGGCTCATTCAGGTTCAGGATGGTGTTAGAGGCCAGGATGTCACGGGCGTCATCGCTCACCAGCACTGTCCGCCACGGCGTGGTAAAATCCGTCTGGATATAGGCCCGGTTACCCACCGCATCCGGTGTCAGGTGGGCGCTGAACGTCTGGCCTTTCAGCTCCAGCATCATGGCCGGGTAGTCTACCAGGGCGGCTTCGTGAATATTGATGTAGAGATTATCGCTGCTCTTCATCATCAGCGGGGTTTGTACGGAAACCAGGCCTTTGTTTTCATAGAGCGGGTAGTTCTCCCCCACCTTCAGGGTACCGCTTTTCAGCTTGGGCAGGATCCCGGAAAGCAGCGTGGTGCTGGTTTTGTACTCCTCGGTCTGGTAGTCGCCGGGTAACCAAAACGCCTTGTGATCCCCGGTCATCCGGAACTCCGTCAGCTCCTCCTTCACCGTAAAATAGTTCAGGTTCTTTTGTTTGGGAAATTCATAGCGGAAGCCCAGCCCGTCGTTAAACAGCCGGAAACGCAGCAGGATCCGGGTGTCTCTTTTCTCCTGGTAGAGGGCCACTTCCAGCTCATTATACTGGTTACGGATACGGCTGGACTGGCCCCACACGGGTGTCCAGGTATCATTTACCGAGCTGACCTGGGTACCGGTGATCCGGAAGCCGTCGCGCAGCGAGATACTGTCACCGGCTATTTCCATGCCCAGTTTCCCGGGCAGCAGCACGGCTTTTCCTTTAAAGGTCAGCGCATAGGTGGGCACTCCTTTATTATCCAGTGAAAATTTTAACTCCAGATCTCCGTCGGGAGATTTCAGCGTTTCCTGGGCCGATGCACCCAATACTTTCATCCAAAGGAGTAAACCGAAAAAGTACTTCATGTAATAAGAAGGTTAAGAATTGAATAATTTCAAGGAGCGAAAGTACTTTATCAAGGCCACATTACCATAACCCGGAGCCGGATTACGGGTTCGCTTTTTGGAAAATGGCACCCGTTAATCTTTTGAGCAAAGCTTCCGTAAACCCGTTTTGGGCCGTATCTTTGGTGAGCTGCGTAAAGCGCATTTAAAACTATGTACAAAATCATTCTGCTGATAGATTTTGCTGAAGAATACAGCAAAGAGCTCCTGAAAGGCATAGCCCGGTATTCCAAAGAGCACGGCCCCTGGGTGTTTTGCCGCATGCCCCTCTTTCAGCGGGAGACCAAGGGCATGCGCGGCATCCTGGAGTGGGCCCTGGAATGGGGGGCTGACGGCATCATCGGGCAGCTGTACAATGACCCCGGGGTAGCTTCTTTCATTGAGGCAGGTATACCCATTATAGCCCAGGATTTCAAGGAGCGTTTCACCGAGATCCCTAACATTACGGGGGATCATAAGGCAGCAGGGAAAATGGGAGCCGAATATTTCCTTAAAAAAGGCTTCAAGAATTTTGCCTTCTACGGGTTCAAGAACATTGTGTGGTCCAGGGAACGCGCCGAAGGCTACGAAGAACGGATCAACAAGGCCGGCTATAAAGTTCACTATTTCGAAAACGACATCTCGGATTCGGATAACATCTGGTATTACAAGCCCAGCGCGCTGAGCCAGTGGCTGAAGTCGCTGCCTAAGCCCATAGCCCTCATGGCCTGTGACGATAACCAGGGCCAGCACATCACTGAGGCCTGCCGTCACTCGGGCGTATCCATCCCCCAGGAAGTGGCCGTACTGGGCGTGGATAACGATGAAATGATCTGTGAATTTTCTGACCCGCCCCTGTCCAGCATAGGCCAGGATGCCGAAAACGGCGGCTACCAGGCGGCCCGCCTGCTGGAGCACATGATCCGGAACGGTACCGGCTCGTTTTACGATATCGTGGTGAAGCCCACCCAAATCTACACCCGCCAGTCTTCCGATATCTATGCTACCCATGATGAGCATATTTCCGATGTGCTGAAGTACATCCACCAGAACCTGGAAAAGCCCATCCAGGTGAATGACGTGGTGCGCCAGGTGCCGCTCTCGCGCCGTACCCTGGAAAAGCGTTTCCAGGAGATCACCGGCTTCCCGGTCTATAAATACATCTTTAACCTGCGGATGGAGAAACTAAGCGCCCGCCTGCTGGAAACCGACCTGAACGTATTTGAAATAGCCATGGAGCTGGGCATGAACGACACCAAGAACCTTTCCCGCCAGTTTAAGCAGATGAAAGGCTGTACGCCCAGCGAATACCGCAGGCAGTTTACGGCTCGCTGACCTCTCCCCCGGCTTCATCGAAGCGGCGGAGCAGGCGCTCAAAATACTTTTCCAGGAATTCCGACATCTCCTGTTGAACCTCCTGTTCCTTCAGGGCCGCCAGCAGCTCACCGAGCTCTTCCGGGCTCAATGAGTTGCTGATCAGCTTTTCCATCAATATTTCGGAACGGGGGGCCGGCATATTCTATTCCTGTAATCCGTTTTGATCGGAGATAAATGCCCGGGTGCTCACCTGGTAGCTCCCGCCGGCGGGGTTCTTGTACCGGAGGTCTACGTAGAAGCCGTAATACCCCTTCTGCGGGTTCGGCACCGGTACTTTCAGCACCTCGCCGTCTGCCAGTTTCAGTTTTTTCCTTTGCCAGAAATTATTCCGGAAGTCCTTATCAGAAGAACTGGTGTACCACAGGGAAGCCTCCATAAGGCCGTCTTTCGGCGCCGTGATGCTCAGTTCGGTGCCCTGGGCAGAAGACTGCGCAGACCAGCTCAGCACGGGGTAAGGCTTATTCTGGAGGGTAGTGGCAAAAAAGCCGTTCAGCGCCTGGAAGGCCTGTTCGCCGCCGCCCAGGTCATGGCCGGCGTTCGGCACCAGGTGGATCATATTTTTCCCGGGGATATCGTTCCAGGAAAACTTAATGGCGTCCAGGGTCCAGTACTCGTCGTTCGTACCTATAAAAATCATCTTGGGCACCGTGAGGTTAGCCCGGTACGAATACGGGTCTATCATGGCCTGGAGTGCTTTACCGTCAGATGAGCCAATATCCTGGGCAATGCCCAACTTGGTATAATCTTCAATCTGCACGCTGTAGTCGCCATACGTCTTGAACTGGTAATTCAGCGTGGCCGGCATGTTCAGCATATCAATCACCATAGGCCCGATAGCCACCACCCGGGCGTCATCAATGGCCGAGGTGAGCCAGGTGGTCCAGCCCCGTTTAGACGCCCCTGCCACCACGAAACGGTTCACGGTGCTTCCGGCTTTCTGCTTCACCAGCTCCTGGATGGCATCCATGCCTCTCACAGCCGACTTCACCATAGGAAACAGCAGCGGCCAGGTATAATCTTTATCGTTCTTAAACTGGTGCAGGGTGTAGGAGATCAGCTCATCTTCCGTCATTGTACCGATGATGGGCTGGTTAGGCACCTGCTTGATGATGGCGGTCACGGCCTTGTTCTGTTTGGCTATTCCGGCCATCACCGGCCAGTAGCCATCCTGGGAACTCCAGTTAGGCTCGCCGTTTTTCACCGATCCGCCGGTAATGAAAAGCAGGGCGCCGTCATAGCTGATATTCTCCGGCACAAAGACCGTAAGCTGGTGTTTCCAGGTAAACTCCCGCCACTTCTGAGAGGTGAGCACCAGGTTATAGCGGGTAACGCCGCCTTCGGTAAATGTATCCCGGATCTCCCAGCCAAACGTGGTATCCCCGTTATTAATGTAGCTTTTCAGTGCGGTTTCAGGAGTAACCTCCACTTTCTTCACCGCCGGCTCTGAAGGGCCGCTTTTCTTTTTCTTTTGGGCTGTAATAACTCCCGGGAACAGCAGGAGCAGGCATACGAGTATTTTTGTCAGTTTCATTTGTTTATTATTTTTAAAGACTCATTGATCAATATTTCACCGGTTTCCTCGCCCAGGCTGGTGCGCGAGATATAATTATACCGCTCAAAACTGTTATAATCCACGCGGCTCAGGATATAACCGAAGGCGTCATTGGTCAGGCCAAAGAGAAAAGGATAAGCGGTATTCATCTTTCTTTTCAGGTAAAACCCGATATTCGGCAGAGCCTCCCCGGGAATGGTCAGGATACGCGCCGGGCCCAGCGTGACCAGGTTCTGTACCGTGCTGACCCGGTTTCCGGAATTCAGCCGGTATCCCATAGGTGATTTCTCCAGGATATACTTCATCACAGGGGTTTCTACCGGGAACTCTATTACCTGGGAGCGCACGGATAATTGCGGCGAACCCACAGGCTCCGTTTTATCCACGATCTTCAGCGCCTCGTTTCCCAGCAGGGTACCAATGCGCACACACTCTTCCCAGGTGTTTTCTTCGGACTGCTGCCGGCGGTTATCCGCCGTCACCATCCCGCCCAGCGCCCCGTTAAAGAAAACGGCCACGCCGCCACCCATATTTTCGATGGTTTCATAGAGCGGGCCGCAAACGTCCGGGCTGAGGATACCCCGTTTAGACCCGATTACCTCAGGATGAATGGCATAGTTCACCAGCGTGCTCACGGCCTTACCCGTCTTTTTACTCCGGATCTGGATCACTCCGCAGTGGGGGTCGTACAGGTCCGGCGCGTAATAATTATAGGATATCCCTGCCGGTACCTTTCCATAGCCCACCTTCAGGTCTACCGCCTCCAGGTTTTTTTCCGCTTCGCGGATGGCCTCCGCTATCAGCTCCGTGCACCGGTTAAGATAGTTCATATCGGCGTAGTTCCTGCCACTCTCATCCGGGAAAGCGTAGGCATCCGGCGCGCTGTGGGTATGGGTGGCCCCGATCAGGATATTCTCCGGCGGGATGCTGCCCACCAGTGCCCGGGCCCGGTTACCCAGCACCGCCGGCCAGCCCAGGTTATCCACAGACGCAAACGCCACCCGGGTTCCCTGGTATTCCAGCACCAGGGCCCGTACAAACAGGTCGCCTTTCTTCTGGGTCACCGCTTTGGGCACGCCTACCCCGCCGGAAACCGGCAACAGGGGATCCGGCGTGATCTTTCGCACTGCCGCACCGCCGCGCAGCACCTGCCCATGGGCTGCCAGCACAGCCAGCAGCCACAGCAGGCATATACCACTGATTTTTATCCGGTTCATCTTACCACGGTTTTCCGGTTCCCTGGATCACCCACGGCTTAGACCAGGCGCTGTTAGCCCCTTCCGGACCGGTATAGGTGGTATTTTCCAGGCGGCTCATAGCCGCATCGGCATTAGCCTTATTCAGATTTCTCTCATCCAGCATGTAGAAGAACCGTACCGGCAGCACCTTTCTCAGGGCCTGCGGGCCGGCTGTAAGTTCCGGGTAGCCGGTGCGCCGGTAATCAAACCACGCCTGGGCTGCCGCCGTCCAGCTGGAGATCCATTTCTGCTCCATCAGCTGCTTCAGCGTGCCGTTATACTTCACTTTATCACCGGCGATGTAGGCGGCGTACCCTGCGGCTACCCCCCAGGTATCAAATGACGCCTTGATGGCCGCATTATAAAACGTTTCGGCATTACCTACGGCCCAGCCCCGCTGCGCTGCCTCTGCCAGGATAAAATTCACTTCCGAGGCCGACATCAGCCGGGCTTTCAGCAGGTTTCCTTTGGCCTGCCGGTAAATGTCATTTAACCAGGAAACATGCGGGTTATTGGCGGCCTGCTCGGCCGTAGGGCTCAGGTTATACGTAGCTCCCCCCAGGATACCCGGCGGCAGGCCCACGTAATCGGGGTTCGTATTGATCTCCAGCCCCTGTACCCGCTGACGCGAAACGATCCTTTTCCCGTTCTCTATTTTATCTACTCTACCGGCCAGCGTGGTGTCTAACACCAGCGGGATCTGCACCTTGGCCGCCCAAATGCCTATGCGGGGGTCTTTCAGCTCCTGCAGCTTAGTCACCAGGGTAGCACACATCTTGATCCGCCGGAAATTGCTGCCGCTGGCGTCATAGGTAGCATTGGCCGGCCAGGAATCGGCATTACTGTTTCCTGCAAAACCCATGGCGGCATCGTCAGCCGCCGCCGTAATGATGGGGTACTGGGTGGGATTACCCACTATTTTCTCAATGCCGGCTTTGGCTACATCCGGTTTTTTAGCCGAGATACGGTTATAATAACGGAGCATCAGTGAATTAGCCAGCTTTCTCCATTTCACCGGGTTTCCGCCGTAGTACACATCTGCACTACCGGTAGAACTGGTATACTCGGCGGCACTTTTCGACAGCAGCGTATTGGCCTTTTCCAGGTCAGCCAGGATGCCCGTATAAATAGACTCCTGGGAATCAAACACCGGGAAGGTATTAGCTCCGCCACCCTCAGCCCCTTTCAAAGCAGCCGAATACGGGGCATCGCCCCACAGGTCAGCGATCAGCCCGAAAATCATGGACTTCATCACCAGCGTGATGCCCTGGTGCAGCTCATAACCCAGCTCTACCGAGCGGTCATGCACATACTGGTTATCGCGCAGGATGGAGTACCATTCCGCCCACGACTGGCTTCCGCCCCAGTCGTAATCATTATGGGCCGTAGACCAGCCGTCTTTCTGGGTATGCTGCATCAGCCCGCCCATGATATCGTCAAAATTCATCCGGGTCAGCTGCATGCCGGTTTCTGAAAGCACGGTAGACAGCACCAGGTTAGGGTTGGCCTTATTCGGGTCCACGCCGTTCGGGTTCACGTTCAGCTCTGTCAGGTCATGGCAGGAAAACAGGAACAGCGGGAACAACACCCATAAACTGACCTTTCTCAATGTGTATTTTTTCATGATCATTAACAATTAAAATGTGATACCTAAACGGAAACCTACGGGCATAACCCAGGGGGTTACGTTATACCGCTCAATTCCCTGCTTAAACTGGGATACGCCCCCCTGCACACCCGACTCCAGCTGATAAGCCATTTCCGGATCAATATTGATCTTGGCTTTGGTCCACAGGATAATATTCCGGCTGTATACCGCTAAATTCACGTTTTGCATGCCCCATTTCTTCACCAGGCCGGGAGGAAGATCATAACCCAGGGAGATTTCCCTCAGCTTAACGTAGGACGCGTCATACAGGAAGGCCCGCGTGAATGCCCAGGTGGTGGCGCCGGCAAAGGGCAGCATAGATGTTCCCGGCCCACCCAGGTTTTCTTTGTAAATAGGGTTTCCGCTGGCATCTTTCCCGGTTTGAATAACACCCGGAACAAACACCCCGCCATGCGGAAGCGTATACGGGCCGTACTTAAACGGATAGCCGTTATAATCCGGGGTAGGGCCACCCACCAGCGGGAAAACATTCCCGTTGATCCGGATCATGGTTTCCTGATTCGCCACCAGGTAGTCACGCAGGGCGTCTCCCTGCAGCCCGTCAGGATTGATCAGCTTATCCAGGAACAGCTGCGAGCGACCGTTCTCTTCCCCGTAACGATACGTCTGCGATACAAAATCACCTCCGTTCCGCCAGTCAAAAGACATATTCAGGCTGATCCCCTTATAATTTACGCTGGTCTGTAAGCCCATGATAAACTTCGGATTAAAATTCCCGATCTTATTCTTCGTATTAATGGCATCTATGGATTGCCATTTACCGGTAGCATCCAGGATAGGGTACCCGTAATACTTGGAATTGGGATCCTTAACCGTCACGATCTCCGCATCATAAATATCGCCGATCTCATCGCCTACGTAGGTCCAGGCGCCTCCCTTGGCATCAGTCCATAAGGTATAATATGGCAGCTCGTCGGAAAGCTCCAAAATGCGGGTGCGGTTCCGGGTCCAGTTGGCATTGATATCCCAGCGGAAATTCCGGTTGGAAACCGGTGTTCCGCCCAGGCTCAGCTCCCAGCCCTTGCTGGTCAGTAAACCGGCGTTCACATTTTTAGTGATGTAGCCGGTTGAAGGCGGTAGCTTGGCGCTGAGAATCTGATTCCGGTTTTCCACCACATAATAGGTAGCGGCCATCCGCAGGCGGTTCGTAAACAGGTGAAGGTCCAGCCCGGCTTCATACGAGGTCACAATCTCCGGCTTCAGATCCGGGATCAGCAGGGTATTGGGGGTGGTCAGCCGTGGGATACCGTCCCAGGCGCCCTTACTGGTTAAGGTACCCAGCAGGTTATACGGGTTAGCGTCATTACCCACCTGGGCAAAACCGCCCCGCAGTTTGAACAGGCTCACGGCCTTCGGCATGGGGATAAACTCGTTAGCCAGGATGCTCAGGGAAGCCGAAGGGTAGAAATAAGAACGGTTTTCTACGGGCAGGGTGGATGACCAGTCGTTCCGGGCCGTCAGATCCAGGAATACCATGTCTTTAAACCCGAGGTTAGCCAGCCCGTACACGCTGTAAATGGCCCGCTGGAACCAGGTGCTGGAATAATCCAGGTTAGCCGGTGCTATGTTCTGGATATTAAAAATGCCCGGCACAATCAGCCCCGTGCCGCCTTTGGTGGCATTGTTAACGTTAGTGCCTTTCTGGTACCGGCTGTTTCCGCCGGCCGATACCGACAGGCTGAAATCCGAAATATCTTTCTTATACGTGGCCAGGAAATCAATGTTTTCCTCGAAATTCCCGATATTGATCAGCGCATACGCGCCCTTGGGATCATTGGTATAGCTGTTAGCCACCTTCAGGTCTCTTCTTTCATCCAGCTTATCCAGGGAATACCGCGCAAAAACGCTGAATGCCGGGGTGATCTGGTAATCGGCCCGTATGTTTCCGTAGATCCTGTCACGCACAAAAGCATTATTAACCTCATACGCCAGGAAATAGGGGTTATTATACACGCCGGCATACTGCGACCGCTGCTGAAGACCTTCCTGCCCGGGCATCCAGTAATCCTGCAGATCCCGGATATCAGTATGCGGTGATACGCTGTACGCCCACTGCAGGGGGTTAGCGCCCCGGTTACCGGCCGGGCGGTTATTGGAATTATTCCGGCTGAAGTCGATCACTGAACTCAGGCGGATGGCATGGGTCACTTTAACCGAAGTGTTCAGGTTAATGGTATTCCGAAACAGGTCAGAATTAGGAATAATGCCCCGGTTCCACATATTGGAATAAGACAGGCGGTAGTTATATCCGCCAGTGTTATTGGCCACTGAAATACCGTTAGTGGTGGTGATTCCCGTCTGCACAAAATTTTTGACATTATCTTTATGCGACACCAGCGGCATTTTCATAGGCTTCCCGTCCGGCCCGATGGGGCTGTTCCACTGCACCTCTTCGTAGCCTTTGTCCAGGGCTGCGCCGTACGTTCCGTCTACATTTTCTTCCACCAGCTTCCCAAACGGGTTAGTGAGCGGGTTGCCGGATACACTGGGAGGAATGGCCGAAAACTGGCCGGAACCGAACTGCGTCTGCCATTTCAGGAATTTATAGGGCTGGTCAAAGACCGTGCTGCTGTTCACGGATACAGTCATCTTATTCACATTGGCCCCGCTGCGGGTGGTGATGAGCACCACGCCGTTACCGGCTCTTGAACCGTACAGGGCCGCCGCACTGGGCCCTTTCAGGATGGAAATATTTTCAATATCATCCGGGTTAAGGCTGCTGATGGCATTACCGAAATCCACGCGGTTATCGTTACCGCCCGCACTTACGTTATTCAGGGTATTGGCTATAGGCACTCCGTCAATCACAAACAGGGGCTGGTTATCGCTGTTCAGTGAATTAGCTCCGCGGATCACCATACTCACTGAAGAGCCGGTTCCGCCGGTAGAATTAATGGTCACCCCGGAAACCCGGCCGGCCAGGCTGTTCAGCACGTTTTCCTGCACCACCCGGCTCAGGTCTTTCCCGTCTACCTTGCCTACAGAATACCCCAGGGAGCGCTCTGAACGCTGTATTCCCAAGGCGGTAACCACCACTTCGCTCAGGCTCTTTTCATCCGGAGTGAGCACCACATCTACCACGCTGCGGTTTCCTACCGCCGTTTCCAGGCGCTCATACCCCACAAATGAAAACACAAGCACCGCATCATTCCCGCTAACTTCTATACTGAAATTACCGTTCTGATCGGTGGTTACCCCACGGGTAGTATTTTTTTGGATCACATTGACTCCCGGCAGGCCGCCGGAATCATCGGGGGATGTAACTTTCCCTCTCACCGTTCTGTTCTGGGCCGTAGCGGCCAGGCCGGCCAGCAAAAACGCACACACCAGGAGAAGCATCCTTATTCGATTGGAATTTTCTTTCATAGGATCATCAGAGTTTTATTTCTATAACTCTGACAGGCCCGGAATGGACTACTCCCGCTCCTGCGTTTTTTCTCAGGTCAGGGTAGGGCGGCCATCGGGTACTCCAGGGTGCCCCGGAGGTGCTGCTTGGCTTTGATCAGCTGATTTTTTACGGTATTGCGGGAAATACGCATGATCTCCGCGATCTCCTGGTACGATTTCCCCTCTTCAATATTCATCTTCAGGATCATTTTCCTTTTTTCAGAAAGTTTTTCCAGCGCCCGCGCCAGGGTACTGAAAGCCGACTCATCCACCGTATCGTCTGCTACACTCATGCGCTCCAGGAAATTCTTCTTCACCTGCTCCTCCTTCTCCAGTTTTTTCAGAAAATCAAACGCTATATTCCTCAGGCTGGCAAAAATGTACGCCTGCAGGCCCGCATCAAAGCTCAGCCGGTCTTTCCGGAGCCATATCTTGAGAAAAACATCCTGCAGCATATTCTCCGCCTCCTCCCGGCTCTTAATAATCGACACTAAAAACGCAATACCCGGCTTATAGTACCGGTCATAAAGTTTCCTGAATTCGTCTGTTTTTAAGTCTTCAAAAAAATCTGCCTTCTCCATTCTATAATGCTTTTTAGGATTGATAGTTATAGCCCCTGTTCACTATTTGTAAAGTAAAACTAAAGCAATATTTCAATAGAAAATTTGCAAAATGCGTAAAATAATCCTCAAATCGCGCAAATAATAAAAATATTCACATTTTGATAATATTTATACCTTTTTTAATATCCCACTAGTCCATATCCGGCAAAAGGCAGTGATATCTTTAAAACCTTTATTCAGAATTATGACTGCAAACATCCTGACCCAGGTATTTCTTCCGCTGGCGCTGGCCATTATCATGATGGGCATGGGGCTCACACTGGTGATGGATGATTTTAAGCGGGTCATCCTCTATCCCAGGGCTATTGCACTGGGTATCCTTTTTCACGTGGTGCTGCTTCCGCTCATAGCCTGGGGGGTGATCGGCCTGCTGGGACTGAAGCTGGAGCTGGCAGTAGGTCTGATGATCCTGGCATCCTGTCCGGCCGGCCCCACTTCTAATCTTATCACACATCTATCCAAAGGAGATACTGCCCTGGCCATTACCCTTACGGTCTTTTCCAGTATGGTCACCATCTTTACTATTCCTTTTGTGGTTAACTACTCCATCGGCTACTTTATGCCCGAAGGGAAATCAGAGCTGCTGCCCCTCTTCCGAACCATACTCACTGTACTGTTTATTATAGCTGTACCCGTGGCCGCAGGTATGTTTCTAAAACAGAAATTCCCAGTGTTTGCTAAAAAATCACAGAAAACCTTTAAGCTTATTTCGGCGCTTTTCCTTATACTGATCATTGCGTCAGCATTATATAAAGAAAAGGATAACCTGGCTGAATTCTTCCGGCTGGCCGGCCCGGCAGCGCTCATGCTCAATGTGCTCACCCTGGGCATCAGCTTCCTGCTGGCCAGGCTGATCCGGCTTTCCTTCCGGCAAAGCCTGACCATATCTATTGAATCGGGGATACAAAACGGCACCCTGGGGATCGCCATCGCCACCACACTCCTCCACAATGCCGCCATGTCTGTCCCTTCAGCTATCTACAGTATCATCATGTTTATTACCGCCACTGCTATTATCTATATAGGGAATAAAACTATCCGGCTGGAAAAATGAGAACCTTTATCTTATTCCTTTTACTGAGCGGCGGGCTCTGTGCCCAAACCCTTAAAAAAGAGGCGGAAACCCTCCTGTTTCCTCTCCAGGCAGAGCACGTACACGGCAGCTCGCTGGTGGAGCTTCCCGGCGGTGACCTGCTGGCTGCCTGGTTCCAGGGTAGCGGCGAAAGGGCTTCAGATGACGTGCGCATCATGGGTGCCCGCTTTCAGAACGGCCGGTGGTCAGCCCCCTTCCTGCTGGCCGATACACCCGGCCTGCCTGACTGTAACCCCGTGCTCTTTCTGAATCACAAAAAAGAACTTTTCCTGGTGTGGATAGCCGTGCAGGCTAACCGCTGGGAGCATTCGGTGCTGCGGGTGCGCACCACCACCGACTACCAGGGAAACGGCGCCCCCCGCTGGACCTGGCAGGACAATATCTTCCTGAAACCGGATGAGCGTTTCGCCACTGACGTAGCCGCCGGCCTGAAAGCCCTGCCTCCTACCGGCCACGGCTGGGCGGAATACAGCCCGCCCTATGACCGGTCCATTACGGAAGCCGCACGTGACGCCGGTAAAAGGAGCTTCGGCTGGATGACGCGCATTAAACCCCTGCTGTCGGCCGAGGGGCGGATTATACTGCCACTTTACTCTGACGGGTTTAACCTCAGCCTGATGGCCATTTCAGAAGACGACGGCCACACCTGGAAACCCGGTAGCCCCCTGGTGGGCCGTGGCCCCATCCAGCCGGCCCTGGTCCGGAAAAAAGACGGTACGCTGGCCGCTTACCTGCGCGACAGCGGTGACGCCCCCAACCGCGTGCAGTACAGTGAATCGGCAGATCAGGGGCAAACCTGGACACCGGCCCTGAAAACCGATATCCCGAACGCGGCTTCCGTAGAAGCGTTGGTCCTGCAAAACGGGCTTTGGGTATTGATCAATAACGACACCGACCAGGGCCGGGCCCGCCTCAGCCTTCGCGTATCCGATAACGAAGGGAAGACCTGGAAATGGAAGCACTTCCTGGAAAACCGGGAAACGGGGAGCTACTCTTATCCTGCGGTGATCCAGGGCGCAGACGGCCGCATCCACATCACCTACTCCTTTCATCCTGAAAATACTCAGAAAACCATTAAATATGTTCAACTGAAACCGGAAGACCTCACCCGATGATAACCCTGAAACATTTCACCCTACTCCTGTTCCTGTCACTGGCCGCCGCAGCCCAGCAGCCGGTACACCCTGATACCCCCTTTATCCAGGATTACAGTGTAAAATACTACTCTGACGGATCCACCCGGAAAGTATATGCAGATCGTAACCATAACCTGCGTGTGCTGACCGCCACAGGCCTGCAGCTGCCCGTAAACGGGCGTTTCCTCTACCCCGGAGGCTTCCGGCCGGATAATTTCTACCGCACCGCCGCCCGGAAAAAGATCGGGGCCATGACGCTTATCCGGGAGCAGTTTGTTTTTGCGGATGAAACGCATGTTTTTTCCCAGGCCTGGGCCGGCTCCCTCTTTGTGAAAACCCCTTTTCCTAAGGTCAGCCTCCTGGCCGGTGACGACTCCCTGAACCTCATGGTATCAGACGGGAAACAGCTGGCCCTGCTCCGGAACGGCCAGGTCATCCTGAACGAAAACCACGCGGCAGACCCCATACTGGACATCCGCTACGCCCATCATCACTTCTGGATATTAAAAAAGACGGGTGTATTCCGCTGCAGTATCACCGCCCCCCGCCTGAGCGCCGTGATCCGGGGCGAACAGTTCACGGCATTTGACCCCGGCAGCGGGGATCAGACCCTCTACATCGGCACGGCTAACGGCTACATAGCCCATGACCTCCTCTCCGGGAGCTCGGAAACCTTCACCCGCATTCCCGTCACGCACATCACAGCCGTGAAGGTGATCCACGATAAGGTCTGGTTCGGTACTCCGCAGGGCGCTTTTTCCGTTAGAGCAGAAGGGGGCATTAATTACTATAACGGCGAGCGCTGGCTTCCGTCAGATGAGGTACTGCATATAGAAGAAGGCCCCGGAAGCTCCGTGCTTATCCTGACCGGCAAAGGTCTGGGTCACATTCATTTCAAGCCCATGACCCTGGCTGAAAAGGCGGCTTTCTTTGACCGCCAGGTCCGCTCCCGCCATATCCGTAACGGCTTTAATGCCACCCTCACCGGCATGGAAAAAGGTAATCCCGACACCGGCTACCTCTCTGACTCCGACAATGACGGCCTGTGGACCTCCATGTACCTGGGTGCCGAAGCCTTC
Source organism: Leadbetterella sp. (assembly GCA_019638185.1). GTDB lineage: Bacteria > Bacteroidota > Bacteroidia > Cytophagales > Spirosomataceae > Leadbetterella. Next base: position 26,210 of record JAHBUH010000010.1, on the reverse strand, counting down.
CGCTATGCCGTAACCCGGAACCAGGAGGCCCTGCAGAACTGCCGCGAATCCCTGGATGCCATGGAAAGGCTCTACAGCATTAATCCCGTTCCCGGCTTCCCGGCCCGGTCTTTTGAAAGAAGCGGCTACATCACCTCCCTGGCTGATCCTGACCGCTGGCAAAGTGCCCCCCACCCCGAATGGAGCTGGAAAGCCACTACCAGCAGCGATGAGGCCATCGGGCACATGTTTGTTTTTGGTGTGCTGGCGGAACTTGTGGATGACGCACCCATCCGCAGCAAAGCCATCCTGCTGATGGATACGCTCATGAGCCACATCCTAAAAAATGACCTTTACCTGGTGGATCATGACGGCAAGCCCACCCTATGGGGCAAATGGAACCCGGCTTATGTAAACGGCTTCCCGGAGAACGTGGGTGACCGTAAGCTCAATTCCTCCAACATCATCGCCATGCTCCAAACCGCCTATCATTTTACCGGCAAAGAAAAATACCGCAAAAAAGCCCTGGAGCTCCTTCATCAACACGGATACCTGGAAAACCTGGTGCGCCCCATAAAGGTCATCGGCACCACGCCTGAAGGCGGTGACTCCTACGCCCGGATGCTCTCAGAAGCCTGGAATCACTCCGATGACGAGATGTACTTCCTGGGCTACTGGGGCCTCTACCGCTACGCCCTGAATGACACCCTCAAAACCGCCTACCGCCAGGCCATCCTGGACCACTGGGAAGCCGAACGGCCGGAAAAAGACGGCCTCTGGAATATTTTTACCGCCATCACCGGCACCCGGGAATTTGACCTTAAGCAGGCCATCTGGTACCTGCAGGAACACCCCCTTGACCTGATCCAGTGGAACATCCGGAACAGCCACCGGAATGACCTGGATAAAATGCCGGACAACTTCCGCCGCCAGACCCTGAAAACCGTTCTCCCGCCGGATGAAAGGCCGATACAGCGGCACAATGCCAATATGTTTATCCTGGAAAAAGACAAGGGGAACGGCCTGTCTGAACTCAGCGCCGGCGACATCTGGCTGCTGCCCTACTGGCTGGGGCGCTACCTGGGTGTCATCTCCCCCTGACCATCTCCCCCGATGGAAGCCACGTTTTTTTTTTCGGATATTTATTAAGATATTTGCAGCGCTTTTACAAAAAAGCTTAAAGTAGAACTATGAAAATTCTAGGGATATCCGCCTTCTATCATGATTCCGCAGCTTCCATTGTAGTGAACGGGGAAATTATAGCTGCCGCGCAGGAAGAAAGATTTACACGAAAAAAACACGATGCAGGCTTTCCGGCAAACGCCGTAAAATTCTGCCTGGAGTATAGCGGGCTGGAGCTGAAAGATCTGGACGCCATCGTTTTTTACGATAAGCCGCTCCTGAAATTTGAACGTCTTCTGGAGACCTACTATGCCTTTGCGCCCTCCGGTTTCCGTTCTTTTATTACCTCTATCCCGGTGTGGATCAAGGAGAAAATGTTCCTGAAGAGGCTCATCCGCGAGGAGCTGGATAAAATCGGCACCTATGACCGTAAAAAGACTAAATTCCTCTTCCCTGAGCACCACCTGTCGCATGCGGCCAGCGCCTACTACCCGTCGCCTTATGACGATGCCGCCATCCTGACCATTGATGGTGTGGGGGAATGGGCTACCGTATCCCTGTGTCACGGGCAGAAAGAAAAAATAACCATCCTCAAAGAGCTGCGTTTCCCGCACTCCCTGGGGCTTCTTTATTCAGCTTTTACCTATTTCCTGGGCTTCCGGGTGAACTCCGGTGAATACAAGCTGATGGGTCTGGCGCCTTACGGTAACCCGAAGTCGCCGGATATAGAGAAATACATTAACATCATTAAAACCCAGCTTATCTCGTTAAAAGAAGACGGGTCCATCTGGCTGAATCAGGACTATTTTGATTACGCCACCGGCCTTAAAATGGTGAACGAGAAGAAATGGGAAGACCTTTTCGGCTTCAGGACCCGTAAGCCGGAAGACGAGCTCCTCCAGCACCACTGTAACCTGGGGCTGGCCATCCAGCACATTACGGAAGAAGCCGTGCTGCTGATGGCGGCAGAAGCTAAAAAACTCACCGGAAGCAAAAACCTTTGCCTGGCGGGCGGGGTAGCACTGAACTGCGTATCTAACGGTAAGCTGCAGAAATCCGGAATCTTTGAAAACCTGTTTATCCAGCCCGCTGCCGGTGATGCCGGTGGTGCCCTGGGAGCGGCACTCGCTGCTAACTATATCTACTACGGTCAGCCACGGGTGATTGACTACCGGATGGACGCCATGAAAGGTTCTTACCTCGGGCCTTCTTTCAGTGACCTGGAAGTAGAGCTCATGGCTAAAAAATACAATGCCTCCTATACCCACTTCAGCGACTTCTCCAGCCTGGCAGAAGAAACCGCTAAGCTGCTGGCCACGGAAAATGTGATCGGCTGGGTACAGGGCAAGATGGAGTTTGGCCCGCGTGCCCTGGGCGGAAGAAGTATCCTGGGGGATCCGCGGAGTCCTGAAATGCAGAAAAAGCTTAACCTGAAGATCAAATACCGCGAATCTTTCCGTCCGTTTGCCCCTTCGGTGCTGGCAGAAGAAGTGAAAGACTATTTTGATTACGACGGCATCTCGCCTTACATGCTGCTGGTGCATCCGGTAGCGGAAGGCATCAAGAAAGCGCTTCCGGAAGGATACGATAACATGAACCTGAGAGATAAGCTCTATCACCTGCGTTCTGACCTGCCCTCCATTACGCACATTGACTACTCGGCCCGGATCCAGACCGTGCATCCGGAAACTAACCCCCGGTACTATGAGCTCATCTCCAGCTTCAAAAAGCTGACGGGTACTGGAGTGGTGGTAAACACCTCCTTTAACGTGAGAGGGGAGCCTATCGTAATGACTCCGAATGACGCCTACCGCTGCTTTATGAGAACCGAAATGGACTACCTGGTGGTAGGAAACTTCCTCTTCAGCAAAAAAGACCAGCCGCAGTGGGAGGAAAAAGATAACTGGAAAGAAGAATTTGTACTCGATTAAAATAACAAAATATGGAATTTCTTAAAGATCTGTGGGGATTCATGGCAGCCCGTAAAAAATTCTGGCTCGCGCCGTTGATCATCATCCTTTTACTGGTAGGTATCCTGATCGTAATCGGTGGAAGCTCGGCTATCGCTCCGTTTATTTACACCCTTTTCTAATACGAGATGACAGAAGAAACCTTGAAAAGCCAGGACAAAACCAAATCCATCCTTGTGATTGTGGTGGGCTTCCTGGTATTGTATTCCATTTTCAAATTTAACCACCGGGACGCTATCCTGTGGGGGAAATTCAAAACAGACTACTTCCTCTACATCTCACTGGGGGTAGGAATCCTGTCTTTGCTCTCTTCGGCCTTTGAAGATCTGATCCTGAAAGCGTGGTTTAAAATAGCGCTGGTACTGGGTTATATCAATACCCGGATCATCCTGGGCCTGGTATTCTTTATCTTCCTGACGCCTTTTGCGTGGTTACAGAAGCTATTTGTTCGGAAAAACTTCCTTTCCTTAAAAGACAGGGACAATACCGTTTACCACACCCGGAATCACGCTTATAAGCCGGAAGATTTCGATAATATCTGGTAAGCCTTTTTTATTATTGGCACTTTTCGAACCAATTCACTCTGAATCAACTAATTTTGCAACCGTTTTTACAGTAGTGATATTGCAATGAAAAGAAATGACAGCAAGGGACCCGGACGGCCCCGCAAGAACGAGGCCGCTGGTGCCCGTAATAAAAAAGATGAAGGCGCAGGCAGGCCTAAGTTTTCAGGTGATGCTCCGCGCCAGGACAGCTTCCGCTCTGAAGGAAGAAAAGACAGCCCACGCTTTAGCAGAGATAATGATTCCGGCAGGTCGCCTGGTTTTGGCCGCGACAGGGACAGTTTCGGAGCGGGCAGGTCAAAAGACACCCCGCGTTTCCGGGATTCAGATAACAGCTTTGGTGCCGGAAAACGCAGATTCTCAGACGAGGCTCCGCGCTATAAAAAAAACGGTGACTTTGAAAGAGGTTCACGCCCCGCAGGCCGGAACTTCTCCGGTAGAGACGAATCTCCCCGCTATAAAAAAGATGATGGCTTCGAAAGAGGCTCACGCCCTGAAGGTCGGAAATTCTCCGGCAGAGACGAATCTCCCCGTTATAAAAAAGACGGTGACTTCGAAAGAGGTTCCCGCCCCGAAAGCCGGAACTTCTCCGGTAGAGATGAAGCTCCCCGCTATAAAAAAGACGGTGATTTCGAAAGAAGTTCACGCCCCGAAAGCCGGAACTTCTCCGGTAGAGACGAATCTCCCCGTTATAAAAAAGACGGTGATTTCCGTCCTGACCGCCGGAAATTCACGGAGGGTGATTCCCGCGAAGACCGCGGCTCTTTTAGAAGCTTTAACCGCGATACGGAGCGCGACTCCTTCCGCAAATACGACAACCCCGAAAGAGGCAGAAAACCATTTTCTTCCGGCGATGAGCTACCCGGCAAGCGGACATTCGGTAGACGCAATGACACCGACGGCCCGGCCAGAAGAAAGAAAGATGAACCTTTTGAATACGGGAAAGGGGCTAAACCCCAGCGCAGGCCGGATTATTCCGAAGAAAACCTGATCAAAAACATCCCGGAAAAACAAAGAAAAAAAATAGAGTCTACCGGGAAGAAATCCGATGACCAGATCCGGCTGAACCGCTACATCGCTAACTCCGGCCTCTGCTCACGGCGGGAGGCGGATGACCTGATTGAAAGTGGCCAGATCACCGTAAACGGCAAGACCATCACTGAAATGGGCTACCAGGTGAAAGTGACTGACGTGGTAAAATACGGCCGGAAGATCCTTAACCCGGAAAAACTGGTGTACGTACTCCTGAATAAGCCTAAAGACTTCATTACCACCACCGAAGATCCTGAAGGAAGAAGAACGGTTATGGACCTGGTTGCCAAAGCCGGATCCGAAAGAATCTACCCTGTAGGACGCCTGGACCGCGCCACTACCGGGCTCCTGCTCTTCACGAATGACGGCGAACTGGCTGAAAAGCTCTCCCACCCCTCCCATGAGATCCGGAAAATTTACCAGGTGGAAATTGACAAACCCCTGAGCAGCGAGGATTTTGAAAAGCTGGTGGAGGGCGTGGAGCTGGAAGACGGCTTCATCAAACCCGATGAGGTATCCGTGATCACACCTGACCAGCAGGTCATTGGCATAGAGATCCATAGCGGGAAAAACCGCGTAGTGCGCCGGATCTTTGAACAGCTGGGTTATGACGTTACCCAACTGGACCGTACCACCTACGCCGGGCTGACTAAAAAGGATCTGCCACGGGGCAACTGGCGTTTTTTAACTGAAAAAGAAGTCATTAGATTAAAATATATGATCTGATTTTCTTTATTTTTGTCAAAAACAAAACAAACATCATGTCAGAAAACGGAAAAAAAGTTATAAATGATGCGGAAAAAGCCGCTGAAAACAAAGCAGAAGAGCTGAAGGCCGCCGCCGCTGAAAAAGTGGAAGAAGCTAAAGAGGCCGTAGCCGGTGCTGCAGAAGCCGCTGAGGCCAAAGCAGATGAGCTGAAGGCCGCTGCCGCTGAAAAAGTGGAAAAAGCTAAAGAAGCTGTAACCGGTGCTGCAGAAACCGCTGAGGCCAAAGCAGAAGAGCTGAAGGCCGCCGCCGCTGAAAAAGTGGAAGCTGTAAAAGAAGCTGCTGCTGAAAAGGCAGAAGAAGCCAAAGCCGCTGTAACCGGTGCTGCAGAAGCTGCCGAAACCAAAGCAGGAGAGCTGAAAGCCGCTGCCACTGAAAAAGTGGAAGCCCTGAAAGAAGCCGCTACTGAAAAGGCAGAAGGCCTGAAGGCCGCTGCGGCAGAAAAGCTGGCTGACGCTAAAGAGGCCGCCGCCGGGATAGCTGCCGGAGCCGCTGAAAAAGCAGGCGAGCTCAAAGACGCCGCTGCAGAAAAAATAGATGATGCCAAAGAAAAAGCCGCGGAAATAGCCTCAGGAGTAGCTGAAAAAGCCAGCGAATTCAAAGAAGCCGCCGCAGAGAAATTCTCAGAGCTCAAAGAAGATGCCTCTGAAGTAGCCTCCAAAATGGCAGATAAAGCCGCCGAAGTAAAAGGAGCCGCCGCCGAAAAGCTGGCTGACCTGGCCGAAGACACCAGCGAAGCCCTCGAAAAAGCCAAGATCAAAGCCGCCGAACTGGCCCGCGAAGCCGAAGAAACCGCCCAGGAAGTCACTAAAAAGACCAAAGGGTTCTTTGCGAGGCTTTTTGGAAGAAAGTAACTGTTACTGTATAGAAGATGTTTAAAAGTCATATGTACTTTTAGACATCTTCTTCCTATCTCCACAAATAATTACACATCGGTATGAATCCCGACCCAACTGTTTCCCAAAAACAAATTGAAAACCTCATCTTCTCCATTCGTGGGATGCAGGTAATGTTTGATTATCATCTTGCCGAACTATATGGAGTAGAAACCAAGCGGGTGAATGAACAGGTAAAGCGAAACCACAAAAGATTTCCTCTCCTCCTTTATGTTTCAGTTAACTCCGGCTGAATGGGATAACTTGAAGTCGCAAAAAGCGACTTCAAGTTGGGGAGGAAAAAGAAAACTTCCTTATGCTTTTACCGAACAGGGTGTAGCCATGCTGTCAGCCGTTCTTAACAGCGACACCGCCGTAAACCTAAGCATTCAGATAATAGAAGCTTTCGTGAAAATGCGTCACCTCCTTTTAGATAATGCATTTATTCACCATCACCTGGACAAAATAGAGCAGAAACAACTAGACAGTGATAAAAAGATCGAACAGGTTTTTAAAGCATTGCAGAACAAAGATACTATCCCCAACCAGGGCATCTTCTTCGATGGCCAGGTATTCGATGCCTACGAACTCGCCTCCCGCATCATCCGCTCTGCCCGCCAAAGCATTATACTCATTGATAATTACATCGATGAAACTACCCTGATGCACCTTAGCAAAAAGAAAGAAGGTGTACAAATCCTCCTGCTGACGAAAAAACCGGGTAAGGAACTTTTATTGGATGTGAAAAAGGCCGGTGAGCAATACGGGTACTTTGAGATCCGGATTTTTCCCCACAGCCATGACTGCTTCCTGATCATTGATGAAACAGAAGTCTATCATTTAGGGGCTTCCATCAGCCGGCTCTACTCCACCTTCACCTTCCGGCTGATGCCCTTCTCGCCCTGCGCAATAATCACGAAGAAAGTACCTTTGGTTCCCTCTTTCAGGTTCAGCTGACCCATATACTCACCGCTGAAATCCTTGACCTGCTCCTTCAGCACCAGGTCACCCTGGAGGTTCACCACGGAAATGGTCACCGGGCCCTCTTCTGATGAGCGGAAGCGCAGGTTCAGGATATGCGTGGCGGGTTTATTGGTAAATACACTCACATTACTGAAGCCCTCCGTAAAAACAAAATTCCCGTTAAAGTTTTGGAAATCCCGGTTCAGGCGGTCGCCCAGGTCTTCCATGTTAAACTTAAACGTATTCAGATTCCTCCGGTAACGGTCCGGTAAATGCGGAAAATCCTCCTCCCAGCTAAAACCGTCGCCGTACTTCATGACTCTTTCTCCGTCTTTCAGGGTATCGGTTTCCAGTTCACCCGAAGAATCAAAAGAATACACCCGGGCGCGGGGAGCCCGGATATCCACTTCTTTTTCAATCACCTCCACCTTCCCGTCGATCTCCTTCTCGATCTTAATGATCTTTTTATCCGGGTTATCCGGGCTTACCTTCTCCTCTATCCTATACTTTTTAACCGACTTTTTTTCTTTTTGGGCCTGGCTCTCCATCGCCACCAAAGAAACCAGCGCCATCACTACCATTAACTTTTTCATTTTTTCATCTGTTTTTTGGTTCATCAGAAACATCCCATCCTGAACCGGTAACTGTCCTTCACCGGCCGGGATTTACTAAATATAGATATTTCCGGGAGCAAAAAGTTGCAACACTCTCTCCATTTTTTTCTCCTCCGCCTGAAAAGTGCCGTCAAAAATAAATTATACGCCCTGTCTTAGCTATTTTTGCGCCTTCAAACCAATTGACCGAATGAATATCCTTATTTTAGGTTCCGGAGGAAGAGAACACGCATTTGCCTGGAAAATAGCCCAAAGTCCGAAACGCACCCGGCTTTTTGTGGCCCCCGGTAATGCCGGCACAGCCGGGATCGCTACGAACGTTAACCTCAGTGTGAACGACTTCGAAGGAATAAAAAAACTGGTACTGGACCAGCAGATAGAACTGGTAGTGGTGGGTCCGGAAGATCCGTTGGTAAACGGCATCGTGGACTTCTTCCGGAATGACCGCGCCCTGAAAAAAGTGAAGATCATCGGTCCGGATGCCGCCGGTGCACAGCTGGAAGGAAGCAAAGACTTCTCCAAAGCCTTCATGAACAAATACGGCATTCCTACCGCCTTCTCCCATACCTTCACGCCGGAAACCCTGGCGGAAGGACTGAAATATATTTCGGAAAACCCCGGCCCGTATGTACTGAAAGCCGATGGTCTGGCTGCCGGAAAAGGTGTGATCATCACCGCTGACCCCTCCGAAGCGCAGCAAACCCTGAAAGATATGCTGGAAGGCGGGAAATTCGGGAAAGCAGGCAGCAAAGTACTCATCGAGCAGTTCCTGAAGGGCATTGAGCTTTCCGTTTTCGTGCTGACTGACGGCACCCACTACCTCCTCCTTCCCGAAGCCAAAGACTACAAACGCATAGGTGAAGGTGACACCGGCCTGAACACCGGCGGCATGGGAGCCGTTTCTCCTGTACCCTTTGCGGATGCGGCCTTCCTGGCTAAAGTGGAAGAAAGAGTGGTGATCCCTACTCTGAAAGGCCTGCAGGAAGAAGGCATCCATTATGTGGGCTTCCTGTTTATCGGGCTCATGAATGACGGCGGCGATCCTTACGTCATTGAATATAATGTACGCATGGGTGATCCCGAAACAGAGGTGGTCATGCCCCGCATAAAAACGGATCTTGTCCGGATTTTCAATGCCGCTGCCAAAGGCACCCTGGATAAAATCCGCCTGTCTGTTAATCCGAAATACGCCGTTACCTCCATGGTGGTGGCCGGTGGCTACCCGGGCCACTACAAAAAGGGAGATGTCATGGAAATACCCGAAGCCGATAAAGACACCGTTATCTTCCACGCCGGTACCACCCTCCTGGATACCGCCACCGTCACTAACGGCGGCCGGGTCATTGCCCTTACCGGCATGGGCCGTACCCTGGACTCCGCCATCCGGAAATCCCAGAAAATGGCCCGGAAAGTGAAATTCAAAAACCGGTACTACCGAAAAGATATTGGACAGGATTTAAAGGAATATGTAAATAAATAATTAAATTTGTTATTTAATTATTCGGAATCTGATCTGTTTGGAGGTCGAAAGACCCTGAAAACAGTAAAAATATAGTTGGTATGGCATGTGGACAGTGTTCTTCAGGAAGCTGTGGTAGTATAAGTTCTCTTGTGCCCGGATGCAGCAGCGGTGGCTGTGCATCGGGTGGTTGTAATAAAATGAATTCCTTTGACTGGCTCTCCGGCATGAGCTTCGGTAAGCCCCAGTACAAAGTGGTGGAAGTAAAGTTCAAAGGCGGCAGAAAGGAATATTTTATCAATAAACATGAGATAGAGCTTCACACCGGTGATTTTGTAGTGTGTGAAATGGCCTCCGGCCATCACATCGGGCATGTATCGCTTCAGGGCGAGCTGGTGAGGCTCCAACTCCTGAAAAAAGGGATACACGACACCTCCGAGCTTCGCGTCATTCACCGCCTGGCTACCGAAAAAGACCTGGAAAAGCATACCCAGGCTATTAATCGTGACCTCCCCACCATGTACCGCACCCGGGAGATCTGCAAAGAGCTCAAAATGAACCTGAAACTCTCCGAAGTAGAATTCCAGTCGGATAACTCCAAAGCTACCTTCTACTACTCGGCAGATGACCGGGTAGACTTCCGGGAGCTCATAAAAATGCTGGCCGCCGAGTTTAAAGTGCGCATTGAAATGCGTCAAATCAGCCTGCGCCAGGAGGCCGGAAGGCTGGGCGGAATAGGCTCCTGTGGCCGTGAGCTCTGCTGCTCTACCTGGCTTACTGACTTTAAAGCCATCCCTACGGCAGCGGCCCGCTACCAGAACCTCTCCCTGAACCCGGCAAAACTCTCCGGACAGTGCGGCCGCTTAAAATGCTGCCTGAATTACGAGCTGGAGACTTATATTGATGCCATTAAAGGCATCCCTACCGTAGACAGGCCCCTGAAAACGGAAAAAGGGAACGCCGCCCTTCAAAAAACAGATATCTTTCGCCGGATCATGTGGTTCAGCTACCCCGAAGAAACCAACTGGTACCCCATCCCCTGCAGCCAGGTGGCCGAGATCCAGAAAATGAATGCCGAAGGAAAAAAACCGGTAGGCCTGGAAAACCTGATGGAGCTGACAGAAGTACCGGAAACTAAAATATCCGCCATTAACACCGATCTGGAACGCCTGGATAAAAAATACAAGAAAAAGAAAAAGAAACCGGCAGCTGCACCGAAAGCCGCTCAGGCCCCTGCCCGCCCGGAAATGAAATCCAGGCCGGAAAAGCAGCAGCCTTCTTCCCGGCCGCAGCAGCCCGGCCGCCAGGAACCCGGCAAACCCCGGCCGGAGAGAGCTCCGGAAAACCAGGCCCGGAACCCGGAAAACAAAGAAGCCGGAAACCGCGAGTCCGAAAATAAAAACAAGAAACGTCGTAGTAAATTCAGAAAACCTGCCAATGGCGGCGAGGGACCCAAATCATAAGCGTATCATGAAACTATCCGCTGCCCTGAGCATACTGCTCCTGTTTACCCTGGCCGCCTGCGAAAAAAGCGGCGACTTTAAGGAAATGCGTGATTTCCCCAAAAACGAGTGGTACATAGCGCATAAGCAAACCTTTGAATTTACCATCAGCGATACCACCGCCACTTACCGCTTTAATTACCTGGTCAGGAACAGCATCGCTTACCCCTTTTATAACCTTTACCTCCAGCAGAAACTCACCGACAGCAGCGGTACGCAGCTCTCAGGTTCCATGGATGAGGTCATCCTGTTTGATAAAAAATCAGGGAAACCTTACGGTGACGGGATGGGGGATATCTTCGACTGCCGTATCCAGGCGCCCAAACTACAGGCCATGAAATTTTCCAGGCCCGGGAAATACCGCTGGATCATCAGCCACAGCATGCGGCCGGACCCCCTCACCGGCATTATGTCTATAGGCGTGGAAATTCTTAAGAATACTAAATAAAGAAAGCCGCATCGTATAAGGCTTTTATTTAAGGGAGAACCTCTGCAGTTCTCTCATTATTTATATATGTATATACACACAATAAACTCTTCTTTGAAAGATTCAATTAAGTATCAGTTAGTTAATACAAAGTTCTCCTAAGCTGTTAGTTTGAATAAATTCGTACACTAATTATTAAAAAAACACTCTAATATTAAAATAGTATTAAAATTTTTGTTTTAACTTACAACCGATAACAATTTTTAACCATTCTAAATATGAAAAAAACTCTACTAGTATTTCTGCTAATGCTTACTAGTTCAGCCATGGTCTTTGCCCAGCGACAAATCAGCGGCAAGGTATCAGCGGATGACGGTAGCGAACTCCCCGGAGTATCAGTGATTGTGGTAGGCACCACAGTGGGTGCATACACAGATGCGAACGGTAAATTCAGCCTGAATTTGCCGGCCAATTCCAAAACCCTGGAATTCAGAGCCATAGGCTTTGTAAGCCAGGTAGTAAACGTGGGTAACTCTAACTTTTACAACATCACCATGGTAACTGACGAAAACCTCCTCGAAGAGCTGGTAGTTACCGCCGGTGGTATCCTCGTAAAAAAGAGAGAGCTGGGTGCAGCCTCCACTACCATTAACCCTACCATGATCACCCAGGGAAAGGCCAGTAACTTTGCGGCTTCCCTGTCCGGAAAAGTCCCCGGCTTACAGGTAAACGCCGTGAGTGGTGGTCTTAACCCCAGCTACCGTCTGGTACTGCGGGGTACCCGGTCCATCACCGGTAATAACCAGGCCCTGCTGGTACTGGATAACCTGATTGTACCTAATGACCTGCTGGGTAACCTTAACCCGGAAGACATTGAAGACATCCAGGTGCTGAACGGTGCTTCTGCCGCTGCAGCCTACGGTTCTGATGCATCTAACGGTGCCATTGTGATCACTACTAAAAAAGGAAAGAAAGGGGTAAATGAGATCCGGTTCTCTAACACCACTACTTTCGAAAAAACCAGTTACTTCCCCCAGTTACAGAGGAAGTTCGGTTCAGGTACTACCCCGGATAACGTTAAGGAATATACCCCTTATGAAAACCAGCAGTACGGACCGGAGTTTGACGGAACCATGCGGGAAATAGGTAAACCCCTTCAGGACGGTAGTGTACAAAAGGTGTTATATTCTCCTACGAATGATAAACTTGATTTCTGGGAAACCGGTCTGGCTAACCAGACGGATGTCTCCCTCCAATCAGGAGATGACAAAGGTTCTTACTACATAGCAGCCCAGAATTTTTATCAGAAGTCTACTATGCCCGGTGATAGTTATAACCGGATCTCGGTTAGGGCCAATGGCGTTAGAAACCTGTACCGTAATTTCAAAACTACGTTTGGTGCTAACTTCATTACCAATAAATATGATCAGACCAGCAGTGCCAGTAACATCTACGGTGACCTGCTGCAAACACCTACCCAGGTGCCGGTTACCAGGTACAAAGACTGGAGAAATGATCCGTTTGCCAACCCTAACGGCTATTATAACGACTATTATGATAACCCTTACTGGCTGATCGATCAGAACCGCAGGGTAACACATAATAACTACTTCCAGGGAAATCTGGAGTTTGCCTATAACCCGATAAAAGACATTACCCTTACTTACCGGGCAGGTATTAACCTCAGAAACGTGGATTACACCACCACCGGAGCTAAATTTACCTTCAGTGATTACACCCGGAGCATTTCTACTTCCAAGACCAATGTAACCGGTAGTGTAAATGATTACTTCTTCAAGTCAGTTCAGATCGTAAGCGAACTGATCGCAGAATACCGGAAGAAGCTTTCACCTTCCTTTGACCTGCATGTACTGGGTGCCGGATACATCAGAGATAACCAGGAAAAAGAACAATTCTCCTTTACAAACGGCGGCCTGGTGATTGACGGTCTCTATAACCTGGCAAACTCTGTAAACCCTGTGGGTAGCACAGAGGAAAACCTGCAGAAAAGACAGGTATCCCTGAGAGGTGAGGCCCGTTTAGGCTTTAAAGATTACCTGTTTTTACACGTAACCGGCCGGAACGACTGGAACTCGGTACTGGCTGCGGCTAACCGCTCCTTCTTCTATCCCGGCGTGGACGTGTCATTTGTAGCATCTGAGGCTATCCCGGCTATTAAAAACAGCTCCTGGCTGACCACCCTGAAACTACGGGCTGCTTACTCCTATGTGGGTAACGTAAACCTGGGCCCTTACCGCCTGAATCCTACCTTTAGTGTAGCCGGTGGTTATCCATACAGCAGTGGTAATGCCTTTACGGCAGACGGGGGTATTGTGGCTGATAACCTGAAGCCTGAGATTTCCAAAGGCCCGGAAGCCGGTCTGGATTTCGAGCTCCTCAGCGGGCGGATCACGGGTGGGGGTACGGTTTATAAAACCAATACTTATAACCAGACCCTTTCTTCCGAAATCTCAAGAGCCACGGGGTTCAGCACTTACCTGGTGAACATCGGTGAAGTGGAAAACAAAGGTCTGGAAACCTACCTCACTTACTCGCCTTTGAAAAATTACAATGGCCTGACCGTAACCATAGGCGGAAACTACTCTATAAACCGGAACAAGGTACTGGCCCTTACCGATGACGCAGAAGAACTGACCCTTCCTAACGGTACCTTTACCGGCGGTCTTATCGTGGCCAGAGTGGGTTATCCTTTCCCGCTGTTAAAAAATACTACCTATGACCGTGACCCTCAGGGCCGCGTGATTGTAGATAAGTATACCGGCTTCCCGTCTTCTCAGGGTACTCAATCCGTAGTAGGTGTTACTAACCCGCCGCATATACTGGGCGGTAACCTGGAAGTAAATTACAAGGGCCTCCGGTTCTATACCCTGTTTGAATACCGTACCGGTCACTATATCTTTAACTCCGTTTCTACGGGTTATGACTTCTCAGGATCGGGTATCCGGACAGCCTGGTTTAACCGCGAGCGTTTTGTATTCCCTAATTCATCTTACCTGGATACAGATGGCCAGTACAAAGAAAACACCAACATTCAGACCCGTTCCGGCGGAGCTGACTTCTGGACCAGCGGAACCCGGAATACCGGTATCGGTGAAAACTACGTGCATTCAGCTGCGTTCTGGAAATGGAGAGAGGCGTCTCTTACCTACGATATTCCGGTTAATACCTTCCTGAAAGGAGCCGTTAAACGGGCTTCCATTGGCGTTCAGGGTAGAAACCTGTTTATCTGGACACCAAAAACCAACCTCTATACTGACCCTGAGTACAGCGACAGAGGATCAGCCAGTAATACCATAGGTATCACTACTTTAAGCCAGATTCCTCCGGCCCGTTATTTTGGAGGTACTTTGTCATTAACCTTTTAATCAGATTTTAGATGAAGAAGATATTTTTTATAACATCTTTATTTACAGCAGGGTTAGCGTTGCAGTCGTGCAATGACTATCTGGACGTGAATACCAACCCCAACAAAGCTACATCCGTAGATGCCCAGCTGCTTTTACCCGGCGCCATAGTCCGGACCGCCAGCCTGACCGTTGCTTACAATAACTACGGTGGCCAGTTAAGCGGTTACCAGGCTAACGCCGGTGGTTACTCCGGTTTCGGTAGTATGATTGATTATAACTTTACACCGGGAGCCAACTCTAACTTTGAGGCAGCGTATGATAACCTGCTTGATTACAAGCTGGTGTCTGATGCGGCCAAGGCCAATAATACCCTTGGCTTTTTCGGTGCAGCCGCTGAGATCATGTCGATACTGGAGTTCCACCGCATTGTGGATCAGCATAATAATGTTCCTTATTCGGAAGCACTCCTGGGAGCAACAAACATCACGCCTAAGTATGACAAAGGGCAAGATATTTACCCGGATCTGGTAAGCCGCCTGGATGCAGCCATTGCTGTAATTAAAGCCGGACAGTATACCATTGGCCTGAACTCGTCCTCTGACCCCCTGTTTGGTGGAAATAAAGACAAATGGATACAGTTTGCCAATACCCTGAAGCTGAGACTGCTGATCCGCATGTCAGGCGTTTCTGCCCTGAGCTCCTCTGCCCAGCAGAAAATTGCGGCTATTGAGCAGAACTTCCTTACGGACGATGCCATGGTAAACCCGGGTTACGCCCAGGACAGACCTAACCCTATGTGGGCTTCAAGAGGTTATACCACTGCCGGTGCCGTGGCAGCTGCCTCCCGGATTCCTGCTTATTACTCTTACGGGTATTATGACGGCAATAAACTGGTGGATGCGGACCGGGGTTCTGTTATCTATAATGATTTTGGTAACACCACAAGGCCTACGCCGGTAAACCAGTTAGGAAACGAAACAAACAGCCCTCCTATCCGTTCTAACTACTCACCCTGGTTCTCCGGTACCTTTAACAGTTCGTCCAGCATTACCACTGCACTGGGTGTGCTAAAAGGCCCCACTCAGGCTCAACCTATCATTACGGCAGCTGAAGCCTACTTCCTGGTGGCTGAAGCCCAACTGAAAGGCTACCTGTCAGGTGATTACAAAACCAGCTTCAATAACGGTATAAAGGCTTCCTATACCTACCTGTTCAAAACAGTAGGCGGAACCCTGGATGCGGGTAAAAACGTAACCACCTCCTTCAATAAGTACCTGGACCTGAACGGCACATCCTACCTCGTGAATATTGACCTGGCTACCAGTGCTGCGCAAAGACTGGAAGCCATCATTACTCAGAAGTATATTGCGCTGAATATGATTCATGGTGATGAGGCCTGGAACGATTACAGAAGAACCGGCTACCCGGTAACTAACCCTGCCGGTACCCGGTATACCAATATGGCCTCTGTAGCATCCAGCTCTACGGCACCGGATAAGTTACCCACCATATTGAAGTACCCCACAAACGAGTACAGTTACAACCCCGGAAATGCGAAGGACCTGAACGTATTCACCGATAAAGTTTTCTGGGCAAAATAAATTAAACGTAAAAGATGAAAAAGAATATATTTTTATTAACCTGGACACTGACCGTGGGTGCGCTTCTGACCTCATGCTTAAATGACAAGGAATATGCACTGGACCCGTCTAACGGGCACAATGTAATCGAGTTCTACAATGTTACCAGCCCGGGTACAGGCTATACGGCAAAATACCTGACCTATACGCCGAAAACCTTTGTGGCTGACCCGGAATCGGAATTTGAAATGGGCGTGAACTATGCTGGCCCGGAAGAAACAGCACCTACCGATATTACCGTGACGCTGACACCTAACCCGGCTGTAGCTACTGAAATGGGATATAACCAGATAGGTGCCTCCCTGTACACCATGCCTACTTCTGTGGTGATCAAAAAGGGAGAAAGAAAAACTCTTTTTACGGTAAAAGTAAAGACGGGTTCTTTTGACCTCACCAAGAAAAACGGTCTGGCCGTGAGCATTACTGCCGCTTCTTACGGGATTATCAGTGGAAATAACGCTACCGCCATATTTAACCTGCCGGTGAAAAACAAATATGACGGCGTGTATAAAGTAGTGGACGGTTTTATACAGCGTTACTCCGCTCCGGGTGCGCCTACTGTAGGGGATGCCCTGAACGGCACCCTGAAAGGAAACCCTAACATGACAATGGTAACCGTAGATGCCAATACCGTGGAGATCACTAACTTAAGATGGTCAAACGGTGCAAGCAACGGTGGTGTAGGGGGTATTGATAACCTGCGGGCTACCATAGACCCGGTTACTAACCTGGTAACTATGGCGTCATTAGCAAACGGTACCCTGGCTAACCGGAAAGGATTTGAAAACAAATACGATCCGGCTACCAAAACCTTTACCCTGAACTTTGACTGGAACCAGACCGCCAATAAGCGTGAAGTAGGCCTGGTCATTCAGTGGACGGCGAACAGGTAATCCCTGTTCTGTTCTAAAAATAAGAGAGGAGGCCCCCGCTACGGAGGTCTCCTCTTTTTTTGTGCATTTTGCCTTTTAGCCAAACCTCCATCTTACCTCCCAAACATTTCAAAAACCGCCAATTATTCTTCTGAGAAATAAATTAATTGCCAAACGAATTATTGATATTGTTATTTTTTAGATCTTATTTTAATGATATGCTTGCATAATAATTTTTTTTACCGGAAATTGACACTCCAAAGTCAAACTATTTAATAATTTTTAACTTATGAAGAAAAGATTACTTCTGTTTTTCGGAATGGTTTTGTTCGTGGGAATGGGTGCTGTGTTGGCACAGAACCGGACAATTTCTGGAAAAGTTACATCCTCGGATGACGGTAGTGCTGTGCCGGGAGCATCTGTAGTGATTAAAGGTACTACAAGAGGTACACAAACAAACGGGAACGGTTCATACTCGCTTGAGGCTGGAGCTAATGATGTGTTGGTGTTTTCATTTATCGGAATGACTTCGCAGGAAGAACGCGTAGGAAACCGTTCAGTGATTAATGTGGTGCTGGAGTCTGAAAGCACGCAGCTTAGTGAGGTGGTTATCCAAACCGCCATGGGTCAGGAAAGAAAGCGTAACCAACTCGCCTACGCTGCCCAACAGATAAACTCTGAAGAAATGACACAAGTGCGTAACCCAAGTATCATGAGTGCGTTATCGGGTAAAGTAGCCGGTTTGCAGATTCGTCAGAATAACACCATGGGCGGTTCGGTAAGTACTATACTCAGAGGGTATAAATCCATTACCGGTAATAACCAGGCTCTGTATGTAATAGACGGTGTGCCGGTGACTAACGCAAACACTAACACCAATGCCCAGCAGCAAGGTGGAGTGGGAACGGACTTTGGTAATGCAGCTTCGGATATTAACCCGGATAACATTGAGGCAGTTACAGTATTGAAAGGTGCTGCCGCTTCGGCTCTTTATGGTTCGCGGGCTTCTAACGGTGTGATTCTGATTACCACCAAAAAGGGTAGAAGAAACAGCATGGACATTACCGTTAATTCGGGTTTAACCTGGGGTAAAATGGATAAAAGCACCTATGCCCGTTATCAGAAAGAGTACGGTGCAGGGTATGAGTCTGGTTTTTATGAAGGTGACTTAGGTTCCGGCAAAGGCCCGATTGTTCAGTTTGATGCAGATGCTTCATTCGGTTCTAAATTTGACCCTTCCAAAATGGTGTATCAATGGAATGCCGTAGACCCTACATCACCTCAATACCAAAAAATGACTCCGTGGGTGGCGGCGGCTAACGGCCCGGACAAATTTTATGAAACGGCTCTTACGTCAAACCAGGCCATTAACCTTTCAGGAGGTAATGACCGCGGTACATTTAACTTAGGCTTTACCAGAACAGACGAAAAAGGTCTTTTGCCTAATAGTTCATTGGATAAAAACATGTTCTCATTTGGTTCTACCTATAACGTAGCTAAAAACCTGACAGCCGGAGCCACTGCTAACTATACGAATGTGAAAGGTATAGGACGTTACGGCACAGGATATAACGGAAAGAACCCGAATCAGGCATTCAGACAATGGTTCCAGACCAATGTGGATGTTGTTGAACAAAGAGATTCTTACTTCAGAAACCGTCAGAACATCACCTGGAACTGGGCTGACCCTGAAGCTCCTTTCAGTGAGAACTATCCTATTTATGCGGATAACCCGTACTGGTCTCGTTACGAGAACTTCTCGAACGACAGCAGGGATAACGTTTACGGAAGTACATTCCTTACCTACAAAGTGGCCAGTTGGTTAGACCTGACCGGAAAAGTTTCGTATAACGGAACCAACGATTTTCAGGAGGAGCGTATAGCCGTGGGAAGTTCTTCTGTACCTGCATACGGAAGATACAACCGTAACTTCCATGAAACCAACGTTGACTTCCTGGCTAACTTCAGAAAGGCTCTTACTCAGGATATTTTCCTTTCGGGTCTTGTGGGTACTAACATGAGAAGGTCTAAACTGAACGACGTGAGGCAGTCAACATCGGGCGGCCTTGTGGTTCCCGGTTTATACAGCATTGCCAACTCACTTGGTGCTGTGCTTCCGGCTACGGAGAGAGAGCAGCGTATAGGTGTAGACGGTGTCTTTGCTAACGTTAACTTAGGTTATAAAAACTTAGCTAACTTAGATATGTCTCTCCGGAGAGATAAGTCTACTACGCTTCCGAAAGATAATAATACCTATTATTATCCTGCGATAGGACTAAACTTTGTGGTGTCTGAGCTTCCGGCATTGGCCAATGCCCGTGCGTCATGGCTTTCTCTGGCTAAAATCAGGACTAACTTTGCTCAGACCGGTTCGGATGCACCTGTTTATTCGATTTATGATACGTATGACAAGCCTACCGCTTTAGGTAATGTGCCGTTATTTTCATTGCCGAATACCAAGAATAACCCTAGCCTGAAGCCTGAAAGAACCAAAAGTATTGAGCTCGGAGCAGAGTTAGAGTTTTTCCACGGCCGTTTAGGAGCTGATTTTACCTGGTATAAAACCAATACCTTAGACCAGATTATTCCGGTATCTATTACTTCGGCTACGGGTTACACCAGCCGTTTTATCAACTCGGGTGAGATGCAAAACAAAGGTATAGAGCTTTCGGTGTTTGCTGTTCCGGTAAAAACAGAGAATTTCAACTGGACAATTAATGCGAACTTTACCAGAAACCGTAACTTAGTGTTAAGCCTGTATCAGCCTGAAAACTCTGACCCGGTTACTAATATCGTGATTTCTTCATTACAGGGTGGTGTAACGCTTAATGCCGGACTAGCTCCTATTAAAAATGCAGAAGGTAAAATTACCGGTTACAAACCGATGCCGTTTGGTATAATCAAAGGCACTGATTATGAGTATGTAAACGGCCAGAGAGTGGTAAAACCTAACGGTTATTATAAAGCTACTGCCAGCTCTACAGAAGTGATAGGTAACCCGCATCCGGATTGGTTAGCTGGTTTCTCCAATAGTTTAAGATACAAGAATATTGGACTGAGCTTCCTGATAGATGTTAAGAAAGGCGGTGATGTGTGGTCACTTGACCAGTATTATGGAGAAGGAACAGGTATGTATCCTGAAACCGCAGGTAAAAACGATAAAGGAGTAGACACCCGGCTTCCGGTATCGGAAGGCGGTGGTATCAAACTTCCGGGTGTTCAGGCTGACGGCTCTCCAAATACCGTTTACGGAGAGAACTCTGATGGTAACGGAAATACAGTATATGGTTATGCCAACGGCGGAAACCCAAGAGCGATGTATATTTATGACGGAAGCTATGTGAAACTACGTGAAATGGCTCTTACTTACTCGCTGCCTTCAACGGTGGTAGACAGGCTGAATATCTTTAAAGGAGTTGACGTATCACTGATAGGAAGAAACCTTTGGATTATTCATAAAAACATGAAATACGCTGACCCTGAAGAAGGTTTGAGTTCAGGTACATTGAGTGGAGCTGGCGGGTATCAGTCAGGAGCTTATCCGGCTACCAGAACGTATGGTTTCAATGTTAAACTTAGATTTTAATTAGAAAGATGAAAAAAATACTGATATTTTTAATAACCGCAGTGATAGGGGTATCGTGTGTAGATAGCCTTGAAGACTGGAACGTGGACCCCAAATCAGCGACCAAAGTTCCGGGTGCTATGCTTTTTTCCAATGCTTTGGTGGGTTACTCTAATGCTATGGTTACTCCCAATGTGAACAGTAATAACTACAGACTGTATGCTCAGTACTGGACAACCACAACATACCTTTCTGAGCCAAGGTATAATATGACCGACCGGCTTATTCCTCAGGCTCTATGGCAAACCATGTACCGGGATGTAATCTCTGACCTGAGAGAGGCAAGAAAGTCAATAGAGGCAGATGCGGCACTATTGCCTGCCACAAAATCGGCTCAGCTGGCTCAGATAGAGATCGTAGAAATCCTGGCGTG
Source organism: Leadbetterella sp. (assembly GCA_019638185.1). Classification (GTDB taxonomy): domain Bacteria; phylum Bacteroidota; class Bacteroidia; order Cytophagales; family Spirosomataceae; genus Leadbetterella. Next base: position 5,061 of record JAHBUH010000010.1, on the reverse strand, counting down.
GTCTACATTAGTAAATACGTTCGGGAATATTCCATATACCGAAGCCATGGATTTTGCTAATCCGTTACCTAAGTTTGACGATGCCAAAACGGTGTACAGTGACCTGCTGAAAAGGCTTCAGGCGGCTGTGGCTACCCTGAAAACCAATTCGGGCGGTTTCGGCAATGCTGATGTATTTTACAAAGGAGATGCGCAGAAATGGGCTAAATTAGGAAACTCGCTTTTGGTGAGAATGGGGCTTATGATTGCGGATGTGGATGCCTCTACAGCCAAACAAATCATCAGTTCTGCTGTGGCAAGTGGAGTGTTTCAAAGCAATGCTGATGCATTGAAGTTCCCTTATAATACCACTCTTCCGCATGTGAATCCGGTGGCTCAGAATACGGTAACGCCTTATACTACGAGACAGGATTTTATTCCGGCAGCCACCATTGTTGACCCGATGAAAGAGTTGAAAGACCCTCGGATATCAGCATTCTTCACTACTATTGGCGGAGAATATAAGGGAGGAAATTACGGTTTCCTAAACGCTTACTCAGCCTACTCTAAACTGGGCGGCAGAATCACTAAAGCGGATGAGCCGGGCGTATTGCTTGATTACTCAGAAACGATGTTTGCTCTGGCTGAAGCGGTGGAAAGAGGTTTTATTACCGGAGATGCCCAAGAATACTATAACAAGGGCATTACGGCTTCTATGGAATACTGGGGCGTGAGTAGTGATGCGATAACCACTTACCTTGCAAACCCTAAAGTGGCGTACAAAACGGCAGAAGGAGGATACAAGCAGAAAATCGGCTTCCAGAAATGGATTGCTCTTTTCAACAGAGGCTGGGAAGGCTGGACAGAGTGGAGAAGATTAGACTATCCTAAACTTCTTCCTCCTACGGGAAGTGGAGCTCCTGCCGGACTGGCTATACCGTTAAGAGTTATTTACCCGCCAGTGGAACAGGGATTAAACGGAGTTAACTATCAGTCAGCTGCTTCGGCCATTGGTGGTGATTTAGCCACTACTAAACTATGGTGGGATGTGAATTAAGTTTCACTAGTTAGTTAATAAAAAAAGAGTTGAATAAAGGGGGATGTATATCCTCCTTTATTCTTTAAAAACAAATAGTCTTATAAATCTCCATCACAAGAACTTTGATACAAATCGAACATAGATAAAATATTGATAATAAATACGTTAAAAATTTATACAAATGAAAAAGGTAATTATTTTATGGTTTGTGTTATCTGTCCTGAAAGTTAATGCTCAGAGCTATTTGCCTATAAATGGTGTAGACGGAGTATATACCAAAATGGTGAAAGTAGAAAGGAAGCTGGAATTTGAGGGTGAACCCTATTTTAAGGAGGACTGGGCTTTTGCAAAAGTCACTTTAGTAAACAACAAAGACTATGTAACTAAGCAAGCCAGAATCAATTTTTTGACTAAACAACTGGAGTTTATTGAACAGGGAACAGTTCTGGAAGTACCTCTTAAAGCCACCAAAGTAGTATTGTTTCCGGAGGCCGGGGTAGACTTTGAAACAGACCAGCAAGGCGTACTGTATCAGAAGATTAAAGCAGGTGAAAATATAATCTGGAAAAATGTGACTGTTACCATGAAAGACCAGTATTCCTATCTGGCCGGAAAAAATGTGATTTTACTTAATCCCAGTAATAGTTATTATTTTGGACAGGACGTACAGAATTTGAAACGAATCAAACAGAATAAGAAAGACGTTATCAATATTTATCCTCCTGAAAAAAGAAAAATAGCTGAAGAATTTATAAAGAAAAATCAGTTGAATATGGCTGATGAACAAGATTTTTTAAAGGTTTTTCAGGAATTTAGTGTATCAGAAAACTCAGATTCGATTTAATATTTGATTAAAGTTTGTATTTCGTTCTTTATCAGTAATGACCTGGAAAATATTCTCAGGCTGGATGCTTTGGACTTAGATGATATGACAGGGCCTCAACTTAAAAAAGCGAGAGACCGGGTTTCAGGTATCGGGTATTTTACTCAAAAATTTCCCCATAGAGAGTACCTCCTATTAAGTCAGGAGATTACGAATAGACAATTTGCCGGGTATAGCCAGAAAATGATCTCCCCGGACATCTGGCACATCCAGGGAGATACGGCCACCATAGCGGGGCTGAAATCGTTTAAAGCCAGGTGTAAATATGGAGAACGGGAATGGACAGCCTGGTTTTCACCGAAAATCCCGGTCTCGGACGGGCCATCCAGGTTCAGCGGATTACCCGGACTGATCCTCCGGTTAGAATCTACCGACGGCGATTACCAGTTTATACTTCAGGGCCTGGAAAAAAGAAAAGCTTAAAGATCTGAAACTAACCTACTACGATAATCTCATTCCACAAAACTCCCAGGTTAATATCACTATAGAAGGAAAGTTATACCACCGGGAGGAGACCATTCAGTTTTTAAAGAAAGGAGAGCTGGATAAGAATCTTTTGGAATTAGAATAAGTGATATAGGAACGCAATATAATAATATGTTCACTTTTTCCGATATAGGCAAAGAACAGGTTTCCAACCCCGCGATCAAGGAAATTATTCGGTATCGTGAAGCCTTGTGGGAAGGTTACAGGAAAATAAAAGAGAGTGGCATCGTGGATGTGGACGGATTTATAGCTGTTTTCGCCAGATAAAAAATACGTCCGGCAGGTTAACTCTGCCGTTTGAGGATTAGTCTCCTTCGGTTTGTACTCATGAGTAATGATACTGGCCGCGTATTCCCAGATTTCAAACAAATCCGACATTTCTATTTCATAAGGGCCAAAAAAGGGATTTTCGGCACTGACCTGAAGAGTTGTTTTATTCTTCCTTGTTAATCGTTTATAAGCAATACCCTCATGGGTGAGAAAGGGGACATCAGTACAAAAAAACTTTAAAAATCAAAAAAATAATCTCTTTCTCTTTTACAGATTTTTTTTAATATCTTTCATAGTTATCCTCTAACTCTTAACTCTCAAAATCATGGAAGATTTTTCTGAACTCGAAAATAAAATATTGAAAAAGGCAATTGTCGAATTTCAAATGGCGAGGGAAATTGCACAATTATTTGATGAAGAAAATGAACTAAGGGCCGCTGCAATTGAAACTTGTGTAAAAATTGTGACCATACTCAAATATCTAACTGAATTTTCTTTATACGCCAATCAATTTGATAACAAAGGGATTTATAGGGATATTTTAGATGGCTTTAGAGAAGATACCAGAGCCAATTACTTTGTAAATGCATATCCTCCCACAATTACAAATGGGGATATGAATAGATTAATTTGTCAGCAAATATTCTATGTGATAATAGGCCATCAGAAATCTTTCTCTCTACTATCACAATTTGATGTGGATTCGAAGAAGATAGATGATGAAACAGAAGGCCAACGATATAGAAGAGAACTTTGTGCAACTGTAATAACTCACCTTGTATCCAAATTTGACCAATCTTCACCTATCGCTGTTGTTAAAAGACCCACAGCAAAGGAGATAGGTGAACTATTTAGTATTTTCTCAGATATTTTCGGACGTATTCAAAAGAATGTTTTGCATAAAAGTAGAATGAAATGGGATATCGATTCACTTCCAGTGGGCATTAAGCAATTATATGAAATGGGGAAAACGTTTCCCGAAATAGAAGCCGCAAAAACATTCGATTCATGGAAATCATTTGCGTTTAATAATGAAAGCAGAGTACGTAAGGAAGCAGGGCCATCTGATAAAGAATATATGTACAGAAATAGAAAAATTCTGACAGAGCTATTTAAGCGTTTTGGCATTTCTGACAACACTAAAAGAGGTATGAGGATCTTCAATTTATCGTATACCTCTACCATTTACCGTATCAATGAAATGTTTGGTTTGGTTCATGGTGCGGATATTTCCGGCTCAGTTCAAAATTACGTTTTTGTGATTGATAAGATATTTAGCGCCGAATTTGAACTTACCGAGAGCATCGTATTGAGTCGACTGACCCATTACAGTGACGAGGCTCTTAAAAAAACCTATCGCTATAATCCCTATTTAATATTTACCTGTTTTGCCACTTTGGTAGCTGAGTTTCATCATACTGTTTTGGAGGTAGCTCTTGCATTATCAATGTCCTGGAGCGATACTTTTGAGATAAAGTACGCTCCTGGAATCTACACCAGTTTAAACCCACTATACTTTGTAGATGATCTTCCCGCTTCCAAAAATTGGATAATACAATTACAAAATATTCTCAATACAGCTCAGGTTAATGTTGATAATCAATTAATGCTCATTGATACAAAAGGCATTACTACTATTTTCACTAATCCGGATCAGTTTTATAATGAATTTGCTTTCACAGAATATTTTTATCGACAGTTTTCACCTATGAGGTTAATTGACCTTGGTCACAATATTCTTTTTGGTGAATTAAGTGCAAAGTATAATGATGATTTTGAAGGAAATCATTGGAGAAGGGGACGTGAAGCATTTGCCCAAGAAAAAAAATCACGCTATGAGCAATGGGCACGGCGGTATCCCAATGCTAGTAAAGCCATGGAGTCTGGTGATCCGGATAGTTATTGGTACAGTTTGGAATGGCGAGATATTAGTTTGGAAGAACAACAACAATGGGAATTGTTAGGATGGAACGCAAATAACTATGATGCTAATTTCCCTACACCATCCTCTGTCTTTAAACCATGGGCAACATTGAATAACTTGGAGGCATCTGCCGTGGAAATATTAGGCTATAGCGAATTGACATGGAGAGGGGTTAAAATAGCCATTAACAATGCAGAATATGGTCTACTGGATTCTTCACGCAAAGCAAACGTTACACTAAGGCTCCAGTCGGCAATAAATGCTGATATACCTTTGATAGTAGATAATTATCTGACAGGTATTGACCCAGCCGAGTGGAAAATCAAACATCTATCAGTAAAGTATACACTAAAAAATGGTGAGATTAGGACCAAGACAGTGGAGGAATATCAAGAATTGATATTAGACTAAAAGACATTATCATAGTGCCTTGGTATATTGCTTAAAATCTTCAATATGTAGACCTTCATGGTGTATTAT
>JAHBUH010000001.1 GCA_019638185.1 Leadbetterella sp. | reverse complement strand
TACATAGGCCTATAGTTATCTATGTATCTATGTGGTTAACAGGCTTTCACATTTCCAGCATATCCTCCATTCCGTAGATCCCCACCTTATCCGCCAGCCATTCAGCAGCCACTACGGCCCCCACAGCAAAGCCCGTGCGGGAATAGGCTTCGTGCCGGATCTCGATCTCATCCACATCTGAAATGTATTTAATGGTATGCGTGCCCGGCACTTTTCCTTCGCGTGAAGACCAGATGGGCACCTCATCCGGCTTAGCCAGCAGGTTATTTACCCAGGAGGTTTTATCGGTACGGTTTTCCAGGATGCCTTCAGCCAGGGTGATGGCCGTGCCGCTGGGCGCATCCAGCTTTTCGGTATGGTGAATCTCCGAAGTGAAAACGGTGTATTGCTTCTGCGGCGCCATGAGCCGGGCCAGCACTTTGTTCAGGTGAAAAAAGAGGTTTACCCCTATGCTGTAGTTGGAAGCATAGAAAAAGGAGGCTTTATGGGCCTCACAAAGGCCCTCTATTTCCGTTTTATGCTGTAGCCAGCCTGTGGTGCCACAGACCACCTTCAGGCCTTTCTGCATGCAGAAACGGAGGTTATCGGCGGCGGAGTGCGGTGAGCTGAACTCGATCACCACATCGGTATTTTCAGGCGAAAGCTTTTCGCGGTCGGCAGCATTGTTCACATCGATCCGGAACACTACCTCGTGTCCGCGTTCCAGGGCAATGGCTTCAATGGCCTTCCCCATTTTTCCGTATCCGAGCAGGGCTATTTTCATGCTTATTTAAAATTTAGGCTTAGTTGAACGCCTGTGGCATAGGTGCCGCCCCCGGGAATCAGGGTGGGACGCCAGCGCAGGCTGATATCATCTGAAATGTCAAAGGTTTTTAAGTGGGCGGTGACGTTAGCTTCCACCGCAAAGAGGGTCCAGCCCAGGGCAAAGCCGATAATGCTGAGGTCGCGGTACCGCTTAAAGGAGGATGCCGCCCGCGCATAGGTCTCTTTGGATATGGAGATCCCGCCCGGGTTATTCATGGGCGGCATGGAGGCCTGGCCGTTTTTCTGGAGGATCTCCACGTGATCCAGGTAAAAATTGTACTTTTTGTTATTAGACCGGATGGCATACAGGCCGCCCACAGCCGCACCATAGACCACAGGCATTTTCCAATAGTCTTTGTTCATGTACTGTCCCCAGCCGGGAATCAGCATAGACCGCTGGAAGATGATCCGCGGACGGTCACGCGGCGTGAGGCTATCTATCCCGAAGAATTTCCGGGTAGTGGAAGCAATGTTCCGGGTGGCCTTTTTCAGCCGTGCTCCCCGGGTAGTGTCAAAAGGAGCCTCGGCATCTGAAAGCGCACGGTTTACCAGGCTGTCTCCCACCACCACAAGGGTATCCTTCTGTGCCAAACTGCACAGCCCGGAAAAAACCAGTATCAGGGTCAAAAAAAGCCTTGCCAATTTCAGTTCTTTAGCTTATCCATGATCTCGTCCAGTTCGGCCCGGGAGCTGTAAGGAATCTTGATTTCTCCCCGGTTATCGGCATCGGCCTGAACGATCACCTTACGACCGAACACGGCGCCAAAGCTCTGCTGATAGCCCTCCAGGAGCGTTTTAGGGGCAGGTGGCGGGGAAGATTTCCGGGTGACCGGCCGGCTGTCAGCGTTCAGGCCTTTCACCATTTCTTCCACTTTCCTTACCGAAAGCTCCCGGCTGACCACTTCTTCGTAAAGCCGTACCAGCTGATCGGGGTTTTCCACGCCCAGCAGGGCGCGGGCATGGCCCATGCTCAGCTTTCGGGCAGCCAGGCCTTCCTGTACCACTTCCGGGAGCGACAGCAGCCGGAGGTAGTTATTGACCGTGGTGCGGTCCTTTCCTACCCTGCCGGCCAGTTCTTCCTGCTTTAGCCGGCATTCCTCCAGCAGCCGCTTATAGGCCATGGCGATTTCCATGGGATTCAGGTTTTCCCGCTGCACGTTTTCAATCAGCCCCAGCTCCAGCATCTGGCCGTCAGATGCCTCCCGGATATACGCGGGAATGGTCTTTAAACCCGCCAGGCGGGAAGCCTTCAGCCGGCGCTCACCGGAGATAAGCTGGTACTTATCGCCCGCTTTCCGCACGGCAATGGGCTGTATAACGCCCTGCACGCGAATGGATTCCTTCAGCTCCTCGAGCGAGGTGTTATCAAACTGCGTACGGGGCTGGTAGGGATTGGTCTCTATGGCATCTATAGGTAGTTCATAAGAATCCGGCTCCGCCTGGACGTTCTCCGTTTCTGCCGGAGCCTCCGGCAGCAGCGAGCTCAGCCCTTTCCCTAATCCCATTTTTCTTTTAATATTCATGCTCTAATAGTTCATTTGCCAGTTTCAGGTAATCTATAAACCCGCTGTGCCAGCCTTTTTCACCCAGGTCTGTCAGAGAAAAAGACGGGCGGGCCAGGTAATAGTTTCTTGAAATCTTAGTATTCATTACAAAAGGTGAAAAGTATTCCTTCAGTTCTGCTTCAATTGTTTCCGGGACATAACTGTGGCGGTCCGCTTTGGTGAGCACGATGCCTCCTATCAGCAGGTGCTCCTGTTCAGCGATCTTCTGCAGGGTTTCCGGGAGGCCTTCCAGACCGTAGTGCTCCGCTTCCACCGGGATCAGCACGGAATCCAGCTCCCGGAGCACTGCTTGCTGCGCCGGTGAAAACTCCCCGGGGATATCCACCAGGATATAGTCGGCGTCATCCTCCAGCTTATCCTCTTCCCCACTCCACTTCCGGTATTTCCAGCGGAGACCGGCCACTTCCACTGCTTCACCCTGCAGCTGAAGGTATTTCTGCAGGTCACCGTTCAGATCCACGCACACCACTCTCCGGTGCATGGTGGCCAGCGCTGCGGCCAGGTAGGCGCAGGTAGTGGTTTTGCCACTTCCTTTGGTCCAACTGAAAATCCCTGTTTTATTCGCCATGTATCTTCCTGCAAATTTGCTTTAAAACCCGCCTCTAAGCAAGAAAAGGACTTAAAATAAAAAGAAGCTGTCCCAAAAGCCGCCCAATCGCCGCGTTATTTCCGGAACCGGGTTTCAGTCACATCTCTGCTCCTTTCCCCTTATCCTGAACGCTTTGCATTTTGCGCACTTTCCGAACAGCTTCGGTATCAAAACCCGGTTTTTATCCCAGGTAGGCTTTTAACGCTTTACTCCGTGAGGTTTGTCTCAGGCGGCGGATGGCCTTCTCCTTGATCTGCCTTACCCTTTCACGGGTCAGGTTAAACTTCTCGCCGATCTCCTCCAGGGTCATGGCCTGCTCGCCGTTAAGGCCGAAGTAGAACATGATCACTTCTGCTTCCCGCTGCGTAAGGGTAGAAAGTGCCCGAAGCACTTCCCGGCGCAGGGAGTCATTCATCAGCTCCTGGTCAGGACGAATCTCCGTATCGTTTTCGAGCACGTCCAGCAGGCTGTTTTCTTCGCCCTGCACAAACGGTGCGTCTACAGATACGTGGCGACCGGATATTTTCATGGTATCCACCACCTCGTTAGCCGAAATCTCCAGCACTTCTGCCAGCTCTTCCGGTGAGGGCTCACGCTCAAACCGCTGCTCCAGCTCCGAGAAGGTTTTGGAGATCTTGTTCAGGGAACCTACCCGGTTAAGCGGAAGACGAACTATCCGCGACTGCTCAGCCAGGGCCTGAAGAATACTCTGACGAATCCACCATACGGCATAAGAAATAAACTTAAAACCGCGGGTTTCATCGAAACGCTGAGCCGCCTTGATCAGGCCCAGGTTCCCTTCATTAATAAGGTCACCCAGTGAAAGTCCCTGATTCTGATATTGCTTAGCCACAGATACCACAAAACGAAGGTTGGCTTTGGTCAGTCTTTCCAGCGAGAGCTGGTCTCCGTCCCGGATTTTCTGAGCCAGAATCACCTCTTCGTCAGGGGTCAGCAGATCTACTTTTCCAATCTCCTGAAGGTACTTGTCAAGCGACTGGCTTTCCCTGTTGGTAATCTGTTTGCTAATCTTAAGTTGTCTCATTCGTGTTCAGTTATGATTAAAAAAGGAACTCCAAGAATATGAACAATTAAAACTTAATTATTGTTCACCGATTTATTATCTACCGCCGGTTTTTCTTCCCGTGGCGGACGTGGCAATAAAACTTTTCTTGATAAACGATATTTGCCTGTCTTTTTGTCTATTTCCGTTAATTTAATCTGCAACTGATCGCCTTCTTTCAGCACACCGTCCATGTTAGGAAGACGCTCCCAGGTGATCTCCGAAATGTGCAGAAGACCTTCTTTGCCCGGTAAGAATTCCAGGAAGGCACCGAAAGGCTGGATGGATTTCACCACGGCATCGTAGATCTCACCTACTTCAGGCTGCTTCACGATGGCGTCTATCCTTCTCTTGGCGATGTCCATGCTATCACCGTTAGTAGCAAAGATGGAAACGTATCCTTTGTTATCTTTTTCTTCAATGTTAACGGTAGCACCGGATTCACGCTGGATCTCCTGTACCACTTTACCGCCAGGCCCGATCACCGCTCCGATGAGCTCACGATCAATCACGATGGTAAAGGCACGCGGTGCATGCGGTTTCAGATCCGGTTTAGACGTAGCCAGCACCTCGGTCATTTTGCCCAGGATATGCAGACGGCCGTCTTTGGCCTGGTTCAGCGCTTTTTCAATAATATCAAAGGAAAGTCCGCCGATCTTGATGTCCATCTGGCAGGCTACGATCCCTTTGGCTGTTCCGGTTACTTTAAAGTCCATGTCGCCCAGGTGGTCTTCATCGCCCAGGATATCGGAGAGTACCGCCCATTTACCGCTCTGCTGATCGGTGATCAGACCCATAGCGATACCGGATACCGGCGCTTTGATAGGCACACCGGCGTCCATCAGGGAAAGACATCCGGCACATACGGTAGCCATGGAAGACGATCCGTTGGACTCCAGGATATCACTCACTATACGGATGGTGTAAGGATTATCATCTCCGGAAGGCATCACTTTAGCCAGTGAGCGCTGGGCCAGGTTACCGTGGCCCACTTCGCGGCGGCCTACACCCCGGTTAGGTCTTACCTCACCGGTAGAGAAACCGGGGAAGTTATAGTGCAGGAAGAATTTAGAATAACCTTTTATCATGGGCAGGTCTACGATCTGCTCGTCCAACTTGGTACCCAGGGTGGTAGTGGAAAGCGACTGGGTCTCCCCTCTCGTAAACAGGGCAGAGCCGTGTGCGTTAGGCAGGTAGTCTACTTCCACGCTGATCGGGCGGATCTCGGTCAGGCTCCGGCCATCCAGGCGTTTGCTTTCTTCCAGGACCATTTTACGGGAGGCATCGTAGTTAATGTCTCCGAAATATACCTTAAACAGGGGATTTGCCCTTTCTTCTTCCGGCTGAGCCGCAATAAAGTCTTCCAGGATCTTGGCGAAGCTATCGCTTCTGTAGTGCTTATTCGGGCTTCCTTCCATGCATACGGCGTATACTTTATCAAAAAGCTCGCTGTACATTTTTTCTTTCAGAGCCTCATCATGCACTTCGTGATTGTATTCTCTTTTCGTGGTGTTACCCACTTTGGCTTCCAGTTCTTTCTGGGCAGCTACCTGGGTCTGAATGGCCAGGTGGGCCACACGCAGGGCTTCCACCATTTCCACTTCGGAAACTTCGTTACCTTCGCCTTCCACCATAATGATGCTGTCAGCGGTACCGGCCACGATCAGGTCCAGGTCAGCCGATTCAAGGGCTTTCAGCGGCGGGTTCACCACGTATTCGCCGTTAATTTTAGCTACTCTTACTTCAGAGATGGGGCCGTTAAACGGAATGTCAGAAACCATAATGGCCGCAGAAGCCGCCAAGGCTGCCAGGGCATCGGGTTTGATGTTCTCATCCGCCGAGTGCAGGGTCACCATCACCTGAACTTCCGCATGGAAATCTTCAGGGAAGATAGGACGCAGCGCACGGTCTATCAGCCTGGAGATCAGTACTTCATTATCAGACAGCTTGCCTTCACGGCGCTGGAAAGAGCCCGGAATTTTTCCGTTGGAAGCAAATTTCTCCTGGTAATCTACGGACAGGGGCAGGAAGTCGGTACCTTCTTTGTGCGTTCTGGCCGCACATACGGTGGCTAACATCACGAGGTTACCACTTCTTAATACCACGGAACCGTCCGCCTGTCTTGCTAATTTACCGGTTTCGAGGGTGATGATGGAACCATCCGGCATCGGGATGGTCTGAGTTACGATATTAAACATTAGGTTATTTTTATGTGTTGTATTTTCCGCTTTTGATACAACGATTTTAATCCTTTATTTCCGCGGGGATAAAATGCAATGAAAAAGGGAACCCGGTGTTCCGGATTCCCGATATTGGCTTATTTACGAATACCAAGTTCAGCAATAATAGCTCTGTAACGGTTAATGTCTACTTCCTGAAGGTAATCAAGAAGCCGACGACGCTTACCCACCAGCTTAAGCAGGCCGGAACGGGTAGAATAATCATGCTTGTTAACTTTCAAGTGCTCAGTAAGGTGAGCAATTCTATAAGTAAATAATGCAATCTGAGACTCGGCTGAACCGGTATCAGTTGCTTTTCTCTGGAAGCCCTTCGATGCGAAGATCTCTTCCTTTTTTTCCGGAGTTAAATACATTGATATTAACCTAGATTAGTTTGGTAAAAAAATAAAACAGGTGCAAAAATACGCAAATATTCTATAGGATGGTGATTTTGAACAAAATAAAAATTAAAAGTTCCGCGCCCGCCGCATCAGCAGCACCCCTATGAAAATAAGCACCGTAAACGGGAACCAGGCTCCCGCCACCGACGGGATCAGCCCCTCCTTAGCGTACTTATTCCCCAGCTGCTGCATCAGGTAATACAGGATAAAGAAGGCAATGGAGACCAGCACCGGCATACCAAAGCCTCCCCTTTTGATAATGGAACCCAGCGCCGCTCCGATCAGGAACATGGCCAGGCAGGAAACGGCCGTGGTGACCTTGTTCCAGCGCTCCAGGTCAGCCGCCCATACGGATTTCTCCACGCTCACCAGGTAGCTCATGTCGCCCGCAATCTGCGATTTCTGGCTTTCCACCTTGGTGCGGGCCGTGGCTTTCACCTCATGAGGGCTGGTATTTTTTTCGGCAACGGCCAACAGGGAGTCCGCCCATTTACCGCCTTTAATGGCTACTTTCTTAGCGGTATCGCCCATGATTTCCGGGAAAGAGTATATTTCCAGGCGTTTAAAGGTGATGGCCTGCTGTTTTTGTTTCTCGTCTATCACCCGGTTCAGGGAGTCGATCTTCAGGTTCAGCTCGGGAATGCTCTTCATGAACTCGTGGTACATGAAATCGTTTTCGCTGGTGCGCTTCATCCCGAAGCTGGTCAGCGGGAAGACCATCCGGTTTTTCCGGAAGGAGTAACGGGTAAGTTGGGTACCGTTATTATAGCTGGTGCCTTCGCTGTAATTTACGCCGTTATAGAGCTCAAAGACCAGCTGGCTTTCATGGTTAATGGTAAACATACGGCCGGAATCAGCAATGGTCACGTTTTTATTGCCGCTGCCCCCGTTATGGTCATAGACGATCACATTTTTCAGGGTCTGGCCGTCGGGCATTTTCTCTTCCACCTTGATGCGGAAGCCATTTATCTGGTTATAAAAGATGCCTTCCTGGATATTTAACGCCGGTTTTGTGGTTTTTACGTCATACAGTAGTGACCACCCTTTCAGGTTAGCCCAGGGGTTCACGTAGTTATTGTAAATAATGGAAAAGAGCGCTACAAAGGCCGAAAGGATAAAAGTAGGCATAATGAGCCGGGTGAGCGGGATTCCGGCTGATTTCATGGCCGTCAGCTCAGAGCGTTCCCCCAGGTTACCAAAGCACATAAGCGTGGCCAGCAGGGTAGCCAGCGGCAGCGACATGGGCAGGGTCATTAAAGTGAAGTAAAAGAAAAGTTTCGCAAAAACAACTCCTTCAAGATTTTTTCCGAGAAAATCATTGAAGTAGATCATCAGGAAACGCATCAGGAAGATGAATACTACAATGGCGGTAGTGAGAACAAAAGGCCCGATATATGATTTGACAAAAAGCTTGTCTATTTTTTTCATCCTTACACGCATTAACAGCCCGCGGTACGCCGACGGCGATGCAAAAGTCAAAATCTTTTTGTCTATTTCAAAATCAGCCTCCTACAATTTCTTTAAGATTAGCAATTAATTCATTCCACATGGTGTCCAGGTCATCGGAGTCGTCATTATCCGAATTATCGGTCACCTTCAGGTAGATAGAGTTATCCAGCTCACTGGTTACGAACTTAAATTCCAGGTAGTTACCGGCGTCTTCTCCTGTAAAATCAAAGCGACTGGATTTATTCAGCCGCGATGAGGTGAGCTCGGCCACATGGTCATTCCCATCCCAGTTAAAAACAAATTTATTATCTGAATTGAGGGTTACGCTTTCTGCAAACCACTGCTGAAGGCCACCCGGCGTGCTGATATAGTTATACAGCACCTTTGGCGAAGCGCGGAAAGGAAACTCCTGAGTGTATTTGAATTTAGCCATATAAGTCCTTTTTTCTACAATATCTTAATTAGTAGGTGCTTTATCAAGTTTTTTTTGAAGTTTTATATAACATTTTCATTTTTCTTGCCGGAATCCGGAAAGTTTTATATTTTTGCACCTCCAAAACACGGCGGGGTAGCTCAGATGGTTAGAGCGTAGGATTCATAACCCTAAGGTCGGCAGTTCGATCCTGCTCCCCGCTACCGATTATCAGGCAGTTACAAGAAATTGTAGCTGCCTGTTTTGTTTTGTTAAAACAATGATAAAACAAGAAAAAAGTTACCACCATCAGTCCAAATCATGCAGAAGAGGTATTTTTCTCAGGCGAAATCCGGTAGCGGCCACCGTTGGAGTTGATTAGATGCCTGCTTAAAATCCCTCTTTTAAGGCATAACTGGTGCTTCTTCCTCCGCCTTCTTCTTTTATCATGATGCCCCTCTCCATAAGATTCTGTATATCGCGGGCTGCCGTATCCTGAGAACATTTAGCGATCTTGGCCCATTTAGAGGAGGTCAACTTCCCTTCAAATCCATCCAGGAGCTTATTGAGCAATATGTGTTGTCGCTCATTAATGGAAAGAAGTTGAGGATTCTCCCAAAATTTAGCTTTCCTGATCTCTTTACCGAGCGTTTGATCCGTATGGGTTAAAGCCCGTTCATAACAGGCAAGAAACCAGTTTAGCCACCCGGTAATATCCAATGTTCCTTTTTGCGTTTGCTCCAGGATATCGTAGTAACGGTTGCGTTCCAGGCGTATTTGGGCGGACATGCTGTAGAAGCGTTGTGAGGTTTTATCCGCCCGCGCCAATTGCATATCTGCAATAGCGCGTGCAATACGTCCGTTCCCATCATCAAAAGGGTGAATGGTGACAAACCATAGATGTGAAATTCCCGCTTTTAAAACAGGGTCTGTATCACCAGGAGAATTAAACCAGTCGATGAAACGCGCCATTTCTGCTGCAAGAAGGTCGGAATCCGGCGCCTGATAATGGATTTTCTCCCGCCCCATTGGCCCGGACACCACCTGCATAGGATCTTCTTTTCGGTTGTCGCGCCAGTTACCGACAACTATCTTTTGCATTCCCGTGCGGCCCGTAGGAAATAAAGCGCTATGCCAACTAAACAGCCGTTCCTCATTCAAAGGTTTTTCATAATGCTGTGTTGCATCCAGCATCATGTCTACCACGCCGTCAACATGCCTGTCGGACAGTGTCAGTCCTCCAATCTCTATACCTAATCGCTTTGCTATGGAAGAACGCACCTGATCTGCATCCAGGACTTCTCCCTCAATCTCACTTGACTTTACCACATCCTGCGTCAGCGATTGAAGCGTTGCTTCCTCCCGAAGGTTGAACCCCAGATTTTCCATTTTACCCAGTACACGGCCTTGCTTATGGCGTGCGGATATCAACAGAGGCGCAATCTTGTTGTCGTCCCATGTAAATTGGGGCCATTTCTTTAATTGATGGATATACATTTTCTATTCTCCGCATTATTAGCGGCAAATATAGCTCTTATTCTCCGCAATGTCAAATTAATATCCGCTATTTATGCGGAGATTAACCCTGCTAATCTCCGCATCGTTACCAGGAAAAAGAGGCATGCAGTATCCCACATGCCTCTTTTTTATTGTCTCAAAACAGCTTCTCCTGGGGCGGTTTTACGCCTGCCAGCCGCAGGTATACGGTGGTTTGGCCGCGGTGGTGGGTCTGGTGTTCAAAAGCCTTGGCCAGCGCCTCGCCTTTGGTCATTTCGAAACGGCCGAATAAGGTGATTTTCTCACTCAGCTGCTCCGGAGTCATCTTTTTGGCATTGTCGATCACGAAGTCGTAGCCGGCCAGCACCAGGCGGGTAACGGTCTCTTTGGACTTGTCGGTGCTTTTCTCCAGCTCGCTCATTCCGGGTCCGGGTTTGGCACCGGTAGCGGCAGAGACAAAGCCAAAATGGGCATCAGTAAGGTGCAGCATCTGGTCAGCAAAAGAGCGCATTTCAGGCGTGGGCTTCAGGGCGTAGCCGGATTCCGGCATCACATCCAGGTACTCTTTGGTGTAGGCTTTGGCGCGTTCCCAGTCTTTAATCATCTCATCCATGGAACCCTGTGCCCGGGCCGTCAGCGAGGCACAAAAAACAAAACAAAGGCTTACAAATAGTTTCATAGTCTTTTAACAGGTTAATTATCAATAAGTATAAATTTAATCTTTTATTTCGGGCTATTCATAATGCTCCCCTATTTTATTCGTGACCCTGCCGTTTACCTTCACTTTGCGGCCGTAAATGGTGGTATAGGCCAGTTTGAAGTCTTTGGGGTCTAAGCCCTGGGGCACGTCCAGCACCTGGTAGTAAACTTCATGACCGGTGAGCTCCAGGGGGTAGGTTTGGGTGCCGGCGGTGAGGGTAAGCGGCTGCTTTTCCTGGTTTTCCAGGGTGGGATTCAGGAAAAATACGTAGAGCTTGCCTTTAAAGTAGATGCCGGAAGAGATGATTTCCGAGTTTTTCCGGCCCCAGAAGGGGTAATAAAAGTGGATGTAGGTCCAGTCGGCGCTACGGCTGCCTTCCAGGGGCTTCAGGACGGTCTGTACGGCGGCCAGCTTGGAGTGGTAGCGGCCCCAGTAGTCGTCTTTGTTATAGAGGGGCTGCCCTTTTTCGGGTAATTCGCCACGGTAAAAGCCGTCGTCCCAGGAAGAAAGGGCCTGCCCACCCGACATCAGCAGCATGAAGGTATCGTAAAAGATCTGGCTCTCTCCTACTTCCCTGACATCTACGGAGTTCCCGCCGAAGGTCCAGGGTTCGGTCTGGGGCCGGTGTTCGCCGTAAAGCTTGTATTTCAGGTTAGCCTTGGAGATGTCCCACCGCCCTTTTTCCAGGCGGGCCAGCATGAGGAGGTCAGTCATGATGCCGTCTGCACGGCGGTAAATGCCGTCTACCCACATGCGGGTTTCGGGTTCCCAGTAGCTTGGGTAGGGCCGTGCCAGGCCGTTATAGTGCCAGCTGAAGCCTTTGCGGGCATATTCCCGCTTGATGGAGGCCGAACCGTCGGCGTTAATGTCCACATATTGCCGGCCGAAGAGTTGCTCGCCCGTTTTGCTGTTAGAAAGGGCATAGCGTAGGTTTTCATCGGGTGTGGCCAGCACGGGGATGGTGCGGTTATAGATCTTCAGGTTAAAGTTTTGGCTCCGGTATTTCCGGAATCCGCCTTTGTCGGAAAGAATTTTCCCGTTAGCAGCTCTTTCGTAGATATCGGTGTTACTGAGGAAAGGAATCTTGGAGTAGCCGCCGGTGGCGTCCACATACCAGGCACTGTTTTTCCAGCCCGGGCTGTTCATCAGGATGTTGCCGTCAGTGAAGGCCGCTTCAATGTCTTTTTCGGTGAGCTGGGAGACGCCCTGGGTGGCATGGGCAAACGACCATTTCTGCACCGGCTGGGCATACCAGAAAACCCGGTATGCCGGGCCTGCTGCCTCCATCATGCCCTGGTTCAGGTAGCCCAGGAAAGCGTAGCTGTCGCCTCCCGCCCAGTTAAGCGGCGTCATGCTTTCTTCATCCAGCATGATCACGCTCTCATTTTGCGGGATATTATAGCGCTGATCATCAATGCTGTTACCGCAGCAGGCGGTATAATACAGGTGGCGGCCCAGCTCTTTGGCCCCTTCCACGGTGACCCCGTTATACGGGATCTGCGTATTGGCGTTATCCAGGTTAGCGATGGCCGTGATGTTCCCGTATTTAGTGCCGGTCTTGCCTTGTTTCACCATGTTCCGGGCAGCTACTTTCAGGAGGTAATGCAACTGGTTAAAATAGTAGCTGTTTTTCCCTTCCCACACTTTGCGCGGAAAGGCATTAAGGTTAATCAGGTTAGTAAATCCTTTGCTGAACAGGTTTAGCTTCCCGTTTTGCAGCTTTTCATTTTTATAGAGCGGAAAACCGTAGCCGCCCACGTGGGTGATGCCCTGGGGTACGTTCAGGTCGGGAAACTGTTCCCAGTCGGTAGTGTTATTGCCTTTAGGCAATGCATATTTCATGACGCCGGTGATGCCAGCCGGTACGGTGGCGGTGGTCAGGGCTCCGGCTTTGACCCATTCGCCCTCGTCGTTCTGCCGGTAACCCAGCGCCGGCATTTCATCTACCGGGAAATTAGCGGGAGGATAAAGCCCGCCGATGTCGCTGTCAGCGCTTTTCAGGAGGGTAAGTTGAAAGGTTTTATTCTGAATCACCGTACGCGGATCATTCAGCAGGTTTTTTCCCCGCGGCACCAGGTAGGTAGCGGCGGGATCCCGCTGTACCAGGAAGTAGCCTGCCTTAAATTTACGGGCCACCAGGAGGCGTTCGGGGACATCCCAGAAACCCAGGATCACTTCATTTTTATCCTGGACTACGGATTCCCGGAAGTGATTTTCCGCCGTAAATCCCTGTTTTGCGTATTCTTTGATGCGGTGAAAAGGAGCGCTCAGGGTCAGGATGACCGAGAGGGGTATAAGTGCTATCCCTATTTTCTTCATAAGGCTTTTTGTCAAAACCAAGGCTTTTATTTAGAAACGACCGGAGGCTGTAAAACCGTGGATGGAAAGCGGGGTTTTATTTCGGGGCGGGCAGTTTGGGCCTGTAATCCGGCTTACCGTTCCGGAACCCGGTTAGCGGAACGGCACCCCTCCCTAAATAGATTCTGCCCGAAAAGTATACAAACTGACGGAGCGGGAGTCCGGTTCCAGCTTCTGCTTTCCCCTTCCCTATCCTGCAGTTTGTATACTTTTCAGGCAGTTTCGGTATTTTGGCTTTATCTTATCTTCCGAATAAGCCGGCCAGGCTGTCCAGTACATTTCCAGCCTGGGAAGAGTTATTTCCTTTATTGAAGAAATCACCGGCCAGACCCGCCAGTGCTCCCATGGCATCACCACCGGAAGGAGCTGCTTCCTGACGACCTCCACCCAGCACGCTACCCAGCAGTCCGCCCAGAAGGCCACCGCCGCCACTTTGCTGTCCGGCACCGCTCAGCAGTCCACCCAGAAGATCTGCGGCAGAAGAAGACTGCGACTGCTTCTGCTGACCCAGGTAACCCATTACCACGGGCGCCAGCACCGCCAGCACGCTACCTACCTGACCGGTAGAGAGACCTGATTTCTGAGAAAGGTTATCGGTAACATAACCGGTGTTATTTCCGAAGATATGGCCAATGATCTTGTTTCCGTCATCGGAGGCACCGCCCGAAAGCAACCCTGAAAGGTTACCCAGAATTCCGCCCGAGTGCTGATCCAGTGCATTATCAATGCTGCCGGCCTGGTTTTTGTTTTTGGCATTGTAGTTTAACGCTGCAATTATCAAAGGCACAGCTGCCGACACCACCCACTTGGCCTTGCTCTCATCAATGTTCAGCATTCTGGCTATTGACGATGTAACGGTTGAACCAATACCCCCGGTAATTAAGTCTGAAATGTTCATTTTTTGTTTAGTAAGTTTAAATACATCGTTTAGACGGGGCTTTCCCGAATAGTAACAACATGAGACAATATTAATGAAATCTTTGGCACATAACATTTCGATTGTCAATTTTTTCCGACCTGTAACTCCCTTAAGTATTTTTTTTGTTAAATGAGCCTGATCTCTCAGTAATAAAAAGTACTTTTGATAGCAAACTGACCACCAGGGATGATGTACCTTTTAAATAAACTTTTCCATTCTTTTTGTCTTGTTTTTTTAGGACTCCAGGTTGTCTCCGCCCGTCCTTTGGTTCGAAATGATTCTTTAGAAGTGGTCCGCATCTATCAAATTACACGTGACATGATTTCCGGCTCATCAGAGTCAAAGATTGACACCCTGCTATATTATGCGGGCAAGGGAATAAACTTAGCTCAAAAAAATAATATGCGGGAGATCATAGTGGACTTTAACATGAATATCGCTCTTGCTTATAAAGCCGGAAAAGATTATAAAAATGCAGCCCGTTATGCTCTTGAAGCATACAAAGAGGCATTAAGATTAAATTACGCAGAAGGTATTGCCCGCAGCGGTTATACTCATGCCACCCTCTGTTTTGATGCGGGAGCTATAAAGGCCTCTCTTCAACAGATATCTGAAAATCTGAAATTTGCCCGGGAGAATCAGATGAAAAAGGCTCTATATGTTAATTATCACCTCCTATCCTATATCACCAGTTTCACAAACAATTCCCTGATAACTGATTATTATGCGGAAAAGGCCTTTCAGTACACGAATGACACTACGCTATCACATACTTTCACCCTTAAAGTCCGGCTAAAGAATGCCATAATAAAGGGACATAATGAAGAAAAACTTTACTACGAATTCAGAAACCGGGTAATAAAGAATAAAACGGAACCGGCTCTGGATGAAATAGCGTTTTTAGTGGATATTGCAAATACCTACCGAAAATCTGGTCAGGCCCAAAAGGCCATTGCCATATTTGAAGAGCTCGCTACCGCTAACATAAAGGAATCACTGTTTCCTGAAAACGCCTTTTATGCAGGCATGGCTGCTGCGTATTTGAAGGGAAACCAACTTAAAAAGGCGGAAATTCTAAACCAGGAGGCCAATAAGAATATCTCACTTTTATACAACTATAACGAGTATATCACCATACTCGAAACCGATGCTATTATCAAAGAGAAAAAAGGTCTTCCTCTGGAGGCTATAAAGGCCTGGAAAGAAATCTACCGGATAGATGACAGCCTGTCGAATAAGCGCGATGAGATTAACTACCTGCTGGTAACTCAATTAAAGAACCTGGAATCGCTGGAGAACAAATTTGAGTCTATAAACCGGGAAAACGCCATGCAGCGGCAGTTGCTGGAAAAAGAAAAAAGGCAAAAAATACTGCTGCTAAGCCTGGTACTGATACTGATCATTTTCAGCCTGGCGGTTTATATACTGTTCAGGAAGCTCAAAGTGCGTAACCGGAAAATTCTTAAACAGAATAAAGCCATATCCCGCCAAACCGAAAGCCTGCGGGAGTCTAACCAGATCAAAGACAAGCTGTTTTCGCTGTTAAGCCATGAACTGAGAAGCCCGGTAGCCGAGCTGATCACTATCCTGGATGTGAATGAATGGAAGAATAAAGACAGCGCGCTGAATCCTTATTTCAAAAGCGTGAACCTGAAAGCGAAAGCCATTTATAATACGCTGGACAATATCCTTACCTGGTCTGCGTCCCAGTTAAAGTTCCGGAAAACAGACCTTAAGCCCATGAACCTACGCGAAATAGTCCATAAGTCACTGGAAATCAACCTACCGTATATCCGGCAGAAAAACATCCGGATCACCAATGAGGTCCGTGACGCCGTGGTAGAGGCCAATGAGAGCTACCTGATGATCATTTTCCGGAACGTGCTTAACAATGCCACCAAGTTTACCCTGGCTCACGGCGAGATTCGGCTCTACAGCGTGGAAGAAGGCGATTACAGCGGTATTGTGGTACAGGATTCCGGCATCGGCATGGATCCAGAAACATTAAAATCGCTTTTTGTCAGTACCCAAACCAGTGCAGAAGGAACCGAAGGGGAGAAAGGCTCGGGCGTGGGCCTGGTGCTTTGTAAAGACCTGATGGACAAGCTACAGGGAAAAGTAGAGGTTTCCAGCAGGATAAACCAGGGCACCTCGGTTAAGCTTTTGTTTAAGAAAGAAGGACTGCACCTGTTTTTGGGAGATCGTGATGTTTCCTGAATTTGAAATTTGCCTGTTTCAGACCCGTTATCCTCACAAAATGCGCTGACTTTTCATCAGTTTATGGTAGGTGCTGATTTTATTATAGAGCGTTTTCCGGTTAATATTAAGGCGCTGTGCTGTTCTGCTTTTATTGTACTTTTCTTCTTCCAGCACTTTGAGGATCTCTTCGTATTCAGCTATCACGCTTTTGTATTTCAGATCGCCCACAGCATATGCCGGACTCGTATCCGTAAATTTGTCATGAAACGCCCGGCCTTTATATTCGGCATTTAATTTCTCCATAAAATCTTCTGCCATGCAGTCGGCGGTGATTTCCCGGCCGGCCATCAGGCAGCCCCGGCGAACCACATTTTTCAGTTCCCGGAGGTTACCCGGCCAGGAGTAAGCCTGGAATTTCTTCAGAAGCGCCGGGCTGACCCCGGTAATATTTTTGTTCAGATCCCGGTTAGTTTCCCAGATGAAGAAGTTAATGAAAGGTTCCAGGTCTTCCATCCGTTCCCGCAGCGGTGGGATATTGATCTCAAATTCATTGAGGCGATAGTAGAGATCTTCGCGAAACCTTCCGGCCTCCACCGCTTCAGAAAGTCGTTCATTAGAAGCTGCAATGATCCGTACATTAATATCAATTTCAGTATTGCTTCCTATTCTTTTTATTTTCCGCTCTTCTATGGCCCTTAACAGCAGGATTTGAACGGAGTAGTCGAGATTACCTATTTCATCCAGGAAGATGGTTCCGTTATCAGCGGCTTCAAATGCCCCGGTCTTATCTTCAAAGGCACCACTGAAACTTCCTTTCTTATGCCCAAACAGCTCACTGGCGGCCAGTTCCCGATTCAGACAGCCGCAGTCTACCGCTATAAAGGGCCGGTCTTTGAATATACCTTTGCACAACCTTTTAGCCACCGACTCTTTACCAGTACCCGTTTCACCATAGATGATCACCTTAAAGTTAGTATCGGCTACCGTATCAATCTGGGCATAGAGCTGGGTAGCTGCTTCACTGGAAGCATAGAAGTACCGGGGAACCGGGTCTTTTTGGGGCAATATAACCGGGTGGATCCGGCCTGACAACGTCTTCCGGATATTTTCAAGTACCATTTCCACCGCGAAGGGCCGGGTGTAACAGTATTCCACGCCCAGTTTGGTAAGGGAAATGGCCAGGGCCAGATCAAGATCATTCAGGATAAAAAATACCGGAATATAAGGATTTACCTCCTGTATACTCTTTAAGATCCGCCGGGGGCAGCGTTCTGTCATTAACGGAACACAGGCCAGTACCGATTGACACTGACCGCTGCGAATGATTTCTATTCCTTTCTGAAGATCCGATTCTATAATGATATCACAGGAAGACTCCCTGGCGCCGGCGGCAAACATTTCATTTAAAAGAGGATCATGGCTAAAAAATAATATTTTGTTCATACTTGTGGTTAAATAGTTGGCAATCAATAAAGAAATACCTTATGTTTCTCCGGGTCTGCAACGAAAGCAAACTGATGTGCTGTCCGGCGATTTTTCCTGTCGAAAAATCGGCTATAATTATAACGTGGAATCCGGGTGTTTATTTTCCTTTGCGAAGAGCATAGTGATCCGGAAGGTTGTCAGGATAAAGTAAGACGCAGGATTTCCAGCGCCTGCAGTGAAACTTCAGGAAAGGCGGATGCCCGGGAATACAGCTTCTCTGCAATATATACCTGGCCGTGACACTTTCTGCCACGGCCAGCTGCCTTTCCATCATCCAATGGCTTAACAGCCTGCGGGTGTCTGGCATAGTTTTTTCTTTTTAAGAAGGCGGGCCTATAACCCGTCTCCCGGCTTCCTGCCCGAGATAATGTTATAAAGCACCACTATCACGGCAATGACCAGTAAAATATGAATTAAGTTTCCAAGAGCCATGCCTGCTCCTATTCCAAGCATGCCTAAAAGCCATACGATGATACAAATCACCGCTACTAACCACAATATACTTCTCATAGTTGAAAATGTTTAATTTAATAAATAGATTATACGCCTTTTACAGGGATATTTTTCAGGAACTCGCTGAACGCATTCCCGTAATTGGAGTCATAGCCGTATACATCCATGATATAGCCCACCAGCCCGTCTTTATCCGCCAGGAGGTATAACGCCGTGTTATCTGCGGGATCAGAAGGCCCTTCAAACCGGTAAGTTCTGATGAGGGTCAGGTCTTCAGGCCGGTACGACTTGCCCATTCCTTCCATACGGCCCTGTTCTGAAAAAGTGAGTTCATTGTCGTATCCTTTGTCTGCCAGCATCTCCATGACTTCAGTGAGGGTGTTCATGGTGGTGGGTAAAAGCTTGTAATCCGGATCTCGTATCATGTTAGTTGGGTTTAAATTTTTGATGTACTGAAATTTGAGCAATTACAATACCATGTTCGTATCCGGCTTCTCCAGAATGGCCCCAAACCGATTATAATCAACCACATACCCAAAAGACATTTATCCGGGAGAAGCCTGACCAGGTGGGTAAAACGATACACACTGCGGGCAATATGTGTAAAAATTTACACAGTTCCTGCCTGTGGTTCATGAAGCGGCCTGATGCGTTGAGATGATACATCCCGCTCCGGACCGGGTGGTGGAAATTACTCATTATGGGGAAGATTATACACACTTTGGGCAGTGCTGCAAACCGAAGACATTGAATGCCAAAAATATAAATCGCTATAAATAAACATATTACATAAAAACGTACCTGACTGATCAGAAACGGCCCTCCCTTTGCATTACTATTTGTATATTTTTAATTTAAACACATATAACTATGAGCACATTTGAGGATAAGCTAAAAGGAAACTGGAACCAGGCAAAAGGAATTTTGAAACAAAAATGGGCCGATCTGACTGACGATGACCTGCTGTATGAAGAAGGAAAGGAAGATGAGCTGGTAGGCAAAATTCAGAAAAGAACAGGCGAGACCAAAGAACAGATTAATGCGTTTATAGAGGGGTTAAAATTTGACTAGGTGCACACAACTATTGTAAAAAGGCTGTTCCCGAGACAGCCTTTTTTTTATGTTATGGGGCCATCAGGCCATGATATTACCTCCTTTTTTAGCCAGTTGCAACGCCAGTGAGCGGATAAACCCTACAATGGCCCCCTTGGTAGCGGCATAATCTACCTGGTGCCCGCTCCCCCGGAAGGCCGTGACCGAGGTGGTATTGATGATACAGCTCCCCTTTTTCATGTATTTCAAAGCCGCCTGCTTCAGGTAAAACATACCGAAGACATTCACGGAAAACGTCTGAACCAGCTGCTCTTCTTTGATCATCGAAAGGTCATTCTGGGGATACTGAACGCTGGCATTGTTAACCAGGATGTCTATCCGCCCCCAGGTGTCTATGGTCTCGTCCACCACCAGCCGGCAGAAAGAAGGGTCACGAATGTCGCCTTGAAGGGCTATGCCCTCCGCTCCTGCCGCTTTCATCTGATCCCAGGGTGATGGCCGAGTCATCCGGCTCGTTATAATGGACTATAACACTCCGTATTCCATAACGGGCAAACAGCAGGGCCACGGCCTGCCCTATCCCGCTGTCGCCCCGGTGATAACGGCTACCTTACCCCATTCCTTTTTATGGCAGCGGCTGCAGAAGGTAATAGACTTATACCAGACCAGCACAATGCCAAATACCACGATGGCGTAAAACACCGGGATTTCCTTCTGAAACATCGGGTCACCCGCCGCCGAGCCCAGGGCCAGGATCATGGCCACCTCAAATAAAGTAAGCTGGCGTACACCCCGCCGGCCCGTGAGCCGGAGGAGGATAATGATGAGTAAAAACATGCAGGTAGTACGGAGAATGATCTCCCCCACGAATGCGCGCTCGACCTGTGCCAGGCCCGGAATGCGGTATCCCATGTTTTAATGTATTATTTTCATGAAAAACGCCGCATTCTCCCGGATAGGATGTCCCTACGCATTTAAAATTTCCACCAGGTTTTTTGCCTGCTCCAAATGCTTCTGCAGCGTGGGTAAAGTCTTGCCGGCCCAGGTTTTCAGCTGCTTATCTTTACCACTTTCTATCTGGCGCAGGAACACGCTTATGGTCTTCTCGTGCTCTTCTACCATGTATTTCGCAAATGCCTTGTCAAACTCCGCACCGCTTAAGTTACCTATCCGCTTGTGCTCTTCTTTGGCACTGGCCGAAGGCCCGCTGGGCAGATTCGCATAATTTTTCTTTTTAACCATCTTCTCCAGCTCATTATTAGCCTTCTGATGCTCCGAAACCAGCATTTCCGCAAACTTCCTGACAGGCTCAGCAGTACTTTGCTCTAAGGCCAGATTACCAAACATGACTTCAGCCATACCGCCTTCCATAGCATTTTTAACAAACTCCGTATCCTCCGTCTGAAAAGAACTGCGCGATTCCCGCCCCTGTAAATTTCGTGTTAAGACCGCCATGCTCACAGACATCCCCAGAGCCAATGGCAAAATGTAATTCATCATGATATTTAGGTTATGTTTGAAGAAAGGGATGCGATAATTGTACCAAGGGGCGGGGTGCTGGCGTAGGGTCAGCTGGTAGGTTATGTTTTATTGGATCAACAAGTTACTGGTTATCATTTTGTTATATTTCATATATAGCTTTTCTGTATTGTTATTTTCTGATGGAGGTAGTGGAGATAGTCTAGATGTGTGGTTTCAAATTCTGGGTAATTTTTTATACAGTTTGGGGATTTTTTTTTATACCTGTTCTAGCCTTCTAATCAGGCCCGGAGCTTGGTGTATTGGACTGGCTGGTTACCAATGCGGCCTACCCGATTTTTAACATACCCCTATCTGTTTTCTGGGAAGTGGGGAAACATGTTATCAAAACGGCTTACCCGATTTTTAACCCGTTTTCCACCGGCTTGTCGGGAGTTAGAAGCGTTACTTCGTCCTCATTTATCGCTCCCAGCAGCAGAAACTCGCTCTTCAGCCCGGCTATCCGCTTCGGTGGAAAATTCAGAACGCCCACCACCTGCTTACCTATAAGTTCCTCCGGACTATACCGGCGGGTCACCTGTGCAGAAGTAGTACGGATGCCCGAATCTCCGAAATCCACTTTGATTTTATAAGCCGGCTTACGGGCCTCAGCAAAAACTTCAGCGGCTACTATGGTGCCGGTGCGGATGTCTATTTTGGCGAAATCTTCCCAGGTGATTGGTTCCATGGTTGGGTTATTCATTATATTTATTATTATAACTTAAGATGTTCATGAAAATCAATGATTTTACTCTTCGCTATTTATTTCCACTAAAATAATACCGTAAGGCATCTCTCTCTTAAAAAGATGGATGGAAAAGAAAAAACTTCCTATTACTAATAAAGTATTTATACCCGACTTTATTAATAATGTATAATTCCGAACTTATTATCACGCCTTATGAGCCATGGGATTCCCTCACTTCCCTCCCATCCCATACCCCCTGTTAATACAATAAACCCCGCTCAACGCCGCCGCCAGCGCCAGGAAAGTCATGCCTGTCAGCGGCTCCTGCAGGAAGAAATAGCCTAACAGGATAGCAATAAACGGATTAATATAAGCATAAAGAGAAGAAACCCCGATAGGCAGGTGCTTCAGCGCGTACACAAAACACGTATACCCCACTATAGAACCGAAGACGATCAGGTACACCAGCGCCCAGATGCTGGGAGCCGTAACGGTCTTCAGCTCATGGTAATCATCCAGGAAAACGCTGAACAGCAGCAGGGCCAGGCCGCCGAAGAAGAGCTGCAGGGCGGCGTTCTGGAGCACATTTGTGCTGCCGGAGGTTTTGTGCTTGGCATATACGCTGCCGGCGGCCCAGATCACGCAGGCGGCAAAGGTCACCAGCATGCCGCTGAGGTATTCGGGGCGGCCCAGGTCTTTGAGGTTATCGCGGAAAATGAGGGCTATGCCCAGGCAGCCCAGGAAAAGGCCGGTGAGGATCAGGGGGTGCGGCCGGCGCCGGTCCAGGCCGGAGGCATAATTGATCAGCACCACAAATACCGGGATCAGCGAGAGGATCAGGGCGGCCAGACCGCTGGGGATGTAGCGCTCGCACCAGCCTACCACGCCGTTACCCAGTGCCAGCATGAGGACGCCGGGGATTGACTGGTGGAGGACATCGGTGCGGTTTATCTTCAGGTTTCCGGTCAGCCGGAGCCCGATAAGCAGGCTGCCGCCTGCCACTACCTGCCGGATGCCCGAAAACAGGAAGGGCGGGAAGGTTTCCACACCGATACGGAGTGCAAAATACGTGGTTCCCCACAGGAGACAAACAATGGCCAGCGCGATATAAGCCCGGAGGCCGGGGGTTTCAGATACAGACATCACTACAAATTAAAAAAAGTTCAGGCTCAACTGTTTACACCAAACTGGCACCCAAAAGCTTCCGCTCTCCTTATTTCCGGCAGGAAACAATACCGGTCATGGCCTTTCTGAAATAGGCATTCCACTCCGCTTCCACTCCATATCCGGCAGGAATCAGTACAGGTCATGGTTTTTGTGGAGCAGATATTTGACTCCGCTTCCGCGTCCCCTCAATATCCGGCAGGAAACCCGTAATGATCCCCAACAGCGGCAGGTAAGCGCAAATAGAGAACACATACGCTATGCTGGTCCTGTCGGCCAGCCAGCCCAGAACAGCCGAACCTATCCCGCCCATTCCGAAGGCGAAACCGAAAAACAGGCCGGCTATCATGCCCACCTTTCCGGGGATCAGGTCAGTGGCATACACCAGGATGGCGGAAAAAGCCGACGAGATGATCAAGCCGACGATCACGGCCAGGATAACGGTCATTCCCAGGCCCACATGCGGCAGCAGCAGGCTAAACGGCGCCGCTCCCAGGATAGACACCCAGATGATGAGCTTCCTTCCGTAACGGTCGCCCAGCGGGCCGCCCAGGATAGTGCCGGCCGCTACCGCCGCCAGGAAAGCAAACAGGTATACCTGCGACTGCTGCACGCTTACCCCGAACTTATCAATGAGGTAAAACGTAAAGTAGCTGCTCATGGAGGCCATGTAAAAGTACTTGGAGAAAATCAGTACCAACAGGATGATCACCGAAACCATCACCCGGTTTTTAGTCAGTCCGGGGGCAAACGGGCTGCCCGTAGCTCCTCCTTTACTGCTTTTCAACTGCAGGTTCTGCTGGTACCACCGGCCCACATACGTCAGCAGCAGCATGCCCATAAACGCAATCACCCCAAACCAGCCGATGTACCGCTGCCCGAAAGGCACCACGATCAGCGCCGCCAGGAGCGGCCCGCCGGCACTGCCCGCATTCCCCCCAACCTGGAAGATAGATTGCGCCAGGCCCTTCTTCCCACCGGAAGCCAGGTGCGCTACCCGTGACGCCTCAGGGTGAAAAACTGAAGAGCCCATGCCGATCAGGCTGACCGACAGCAAAATATGGATATAATCAGACGCAAAAGCCAGGAACAAAAGACCCGTCAGCGAAAACAGCATGCCCAACGGCAGCGACCGGGGCGTGGGATGCTTATCCGTATACAGCCCCACAAACGGCTGCAGCAGGGACGCCGTCAACTGGAACACCAGCGTAATAATGCCGATCTGCGTAAACGTCAGGGCATAATTTTCCTTCAGCATGGGATACACCGCCGGGATCACCGACTGGATCACATCATTCAGCATGTGCGAAAAACTAATGGCAAATAAGATCGGGTATACGGTCTGTGGCCCTTGCAAACTGGGAGTGGCCCGGAGGCTGGATTGGCTCATATTTCAATAAATTCAACGCTAAATTGGAAGGTTTTGCCCTGAAAACCATCGAACCTCCCGGAATATTATTATTTATTTGGAATAATTATAAATAAAACACCCCCTATAACCGGTGCTTTATCCCGCCATTCACTATAAACCCGTCTAACGGCGCATAAATATCCCTGAAAACCGGGTTAGTCACCGTGCCGGTATAAATGGTATCAAAGCGGGCGTGACGGGCGTTCAGGAAGTTCTCAAAATTCATATAAACTGAAAACCGCTCCCACATCTTTTCCGCCATAGCTTTTCTCCAGCCGGTGCGATTCCTTATCGATCGGCAGCACATTCCGGTATTGGTGCGCTCACTCTCTTCGGTAAAAAATAGTGGGCGTCTTAATAGCCCAGTCCCAGCAGTAGCAGCAAAATGATTCTCATTGCCTCAATGTTCGTTAAACATTAATAAACAGTGATTTGTGCCGTCAGACGCCGAACTGTAAGAGCATGTTAAGACATGCTCTGCTTCAGGCGGGGAGGCTGCCAGATAGAAGAAGAGAAATCCACGGGCAGGCCGGATTCGTACAGGGAAACCGCGCTATCACGATACACCGTTAAAGTTCAGACTATAGGTTTCTGCAGCTACAATCAAACCCGCTGCACGTGTGGCATTGCATAAAAGGCAAGCAGGGATGATGGCAGTGCTGGTTGTTTTGTTCTGTAGTCGGATGCTCCTTCATACACTTATCGGCCATAAAAGCGGGTGCCGCCAGTAACATCTGGACATACAGGGTCTATATGAAGCATATAACTCTCACGGCACAAAGTTAAAAATCAATCTGCACGAAGGTAATTTTAATAAAAATATCTAACTTACAAAAGCTAAGACCCGCCGGCCTCCCCAAAATTGGGGATAGGCACCTAAGGCGCGTTTTCCGAACTTTGCTAAAGAATTAACACCCGGTACTTCATGAAACAGCTCATTTTCCTCCTCCTTCTTCTGCTCCTGTCTGCATCAGCCGGAGCCCAATACCCCTATCCCCCCTCCCGAACCGTAGACAGCACGGATACTTACTGGGGCATTACCGTTAAAGACCCCTACCGTTGGATGGAAAAAATCAGGGATCCGGAAGTACAGGATTGGTTCAAATCCCAGGGAGATTTCACGAACCGGGTGCTGGAAAAAATACCCGGGCGCGATATGCTCTTCCAAAGGATAAAAGCCATTGCCGATGCCGAGGGCGACCAGTATTCCCCTCCTTACCTGCACGGAAATGCCTGGTATGTATCCAAAACCCTGAAAGGGGAAACATTTGGAAAACTCTATAAGCGCGATGCGCAGACCGGGAAAGAAACGCTCTTCTTTGATGGCCAGGCCTATAAAAAAGGCTCCCAGTTGCTGAACTACAAAATAAACCGCCAGGGCGACCTCATGGCGCTGATGCTGCGCGACGAAGGCAGCGAACTTTGCGAAATTATATTTATGAACCCCGTGGATCAGTCCATTCTGCCGGATAAGCTCTACCCGGTGTGGAGCGAATTTGATTTTGATTTCCTGGCTGACGGCAAATCCCTCATCTATACCCGCATGAGCACCAGCGACCTGGACAGCGAGCAGCTCACTAAAAATATGGAAGCCACGCTGCATACGCTGGGCACAAAACCCGAAGACGATATCGTGCTGGCCTCCTCGCAGCATACGCCGGACATTGGGCTGCTGCCCGAACGTTTTCCCCTGCTGACCCTGTCAGACGATGACCAATACATCTTTTTAGGCATAGTCTCCGTAAAAGACAGCTACCCCGTTTTCTATATCCCGGCGGCGGAGGCCCGCTCCGGCAGCATCCACTGGAAACCCCTGATCCGGGAAGAAGATGAGGTCACCGGCTTTTATACTTTTGGCGATCAGCTGTTCTTTTGTTCCCACAAAAATGCCCCTCATTTCAAAATAGGCGTTACCTCCCTGAAGAACCCTGATTTTGACAGGGCCCGCATCCTGGCAGCCTACCCGGATAAAACCATTTCTGCCATGCAGGCCACCCGAAACTTTATTGTTTTCTCCCTGAGCGACGGCATCACCTAGGAAAAACACCTGATCGATACCAAAACCCTCACTGCACGTAAAATACCTTTACCCGGCGGGGTGAACGGCTCCGCCGGAGGGGTAAATCCGCGTATGAGTGACAAAATCGTCTTTATGAACCATAACTGGCTCACGCCCATCACCTTCTTTGAATACGATGCCGCCACTGATAAGCTCGCTAAAAGCACCTGGCTCAATACCGCTAATAACTTCCCGGACTACGATAAACTGTATACCGTAAAGGAGGTAGAGATACCGGGGCACGACGGCACGCTCATCCCGCTTTCCATTATCTACCCCAAAAACCTGAAGCGCGACGGCTCAGCCCCCTGTTTTATGACCGGCTACGGCGGGTACGGTATCTCCATGAAACCGTTTTTCCTGGGTGAACTCACCGCCTTCCCGGAGCAGGGCGGAGTACTGGCCATAGCCCATGTACGCGGCGGCGGTGAAAAAGGCGAGCGCTGGCACAAAGACGGCATGAAAGATAAAAAACCGAACACCTGGAAAGACTTTATCTCCTGCGCCGAATACCTCGTCAAAGAAAAATATACTTCCCCTCAAAAGCTAGCCGGTTTAGGCGCCAGCATGGGCGGGGTGCTGATCGGTCGGGCCATTACTGAGCGCCCCGACCTCTTTGCCGTAGCCATCAATAGCGTGGGGATGACCCAGGTTTTACGAAACGAGACCACTTCTAACGGCGATAACCAGATACCCGAAATAGGCTCCATAAAAGTGGAAAAAGACATTAAACCACTGGTAGAAATGGATGTACAATCCAAAATCAAAGCAGGAGTAAAATACCCCGCCGTACTGGTCATCAGCGGGATAAACGACTCGCGCGTCGCTCCCTGGATGCCCGGAAAGTTCACGGCGGCCCTCCAGAACAGCTCCGCCTCCGGTAAACCCGTACTGATCC
Source organism: Leadbetterella sp. (assembly GCA_019638185.1). Taxonomy (GTDB): domain Bacteria; phylum Bacteroidota; class Bacteroidia; order Cytophagales; family Spirosomataceae; genus Leadbetterella. The sequence continues at coordinate 336,174 of JAHBUH010000001.1, read as the reverse complement.
GGGTGAACTACAAAGCGGGGCATTTTGCTAACGACCGCGAAGACAGTTTCCGGGAATACGCAGACATCTTCGCCTTTACCCTGTGGCAGACCGGCCACCCGGATTTCCAACCTTAATACGCCTATGAACAGGATCACCTTCCATGACACCCACGTATACCCCGGCTGCCTGGCCAATTTCCATTTCGGAGTGAACCCCGGCAGCCACCTCCTGTCGGCCCTAGCCGAATTCAGCGATGGAGCCTCCGCCGAAGCCGAAGTGGAACCCCTGAGCTCCGGTGAAGTAATCATCCGGGTAGAGGGTTACACCACCACCCGGAAAACACCCATTCCGGGAAAGGCATGGCGTCTGACCCATGACAAAACCCGCGATCTCTGGAAAGTAACGGGTAAAATATAAAATCCGGAAAACCTCCTGATTACGGCTTGTTCCTACTGCTAAGCCCGGAAGATCATGTCTTGAATTCAGCGCTAATCCCGCATTTCAATAACCTGGAAAACAATCTATTCAGGATACCCGGTAGCTCCGGTACCACAGCCACGCCGCCCAATAAACCGGAGGCCGGAACCGTTAATAAATAAACACCAATGGATCAACACATGAACAAAATTGCACTGATCGGCAATTTCCCGCCGCGAAAATGTGGGATTGCCACCTTTACAAAAGACCTGTTGGAGGGCATCCGTAGCCAGGGAACCACCACCGCAGTAATTGCCATGAACGACGGGTTAAAAAAGTATAACTACCCCCCGGACGTTGAATTTGAAATTGATCAGAATGAGATAGCCTCCTACATCCACGCTGCTAATTTCCTGAATACCAATAATTTTGACGCAGTTATCCTTCAACATGAATTTGGGATTTTCGGTGGTCGCGACGGCCGTCACATCATCCAGCTCCTGAAACGGCTGCAAATGCCCGTCATCACCACCCTGCACACCATCCTGGATAAACCCTCCGAAAGCCAGAAAGCCGTGCTCCTGGAGATCGCAGCCATTTCCCGGAAGCTTATCAGCATTTCTCAAAAGGGAATCGAAATCCTCCAGGATACTTACGGCATTTCAGCCTCCAAATGCGAGCACATCCAGCACGGAGTGCACAAAGTAGAAACGCAGGATACCGCTAAAATCAAGCAGAAGCTGGGCGTAGACGCTAAAAAAGTATTGCTGACCTTCGGGCTGCTTTCCCGGAACAAGTCCATCGAAGTGGTCATTAAAGCCCTGCCGTCCGTAGTGGAAAAACATCCGGACGTCATTTATGTGGTTTTGGGTGAAACCCATCCCCACGTGATCAAGCACGAGGGCGAAGACTACCGCCACTCGCTCATGCGGCTGGTTAATAAGCTCAAACTGGAGAAAAACGTGATTTTTATCAACCGTTTTGCCTCGAACAAAGAGCTCTTTGAATTTCTTCGGATATGCGATATCTACGTCATCCCCTACCTGGGCGAGAACCAGATCTCCTCTGGTACCCTCATTTATACCATGGGGGCAGGTACGCCCATCATTTCCACTCCCTTCTGGTATGCCCAGGAAATGCTGGCCGACAGCCGGGGGCTGCTATTTGATTTCGGCGACTCCGGACAGCTGGCTGAAAAAATAATTTACCTGCTCGATAACGAGACCGAACGGAAGCGCATTTCCGGTAACGCCCTGGCCCTGGCCGAACAGTGCTACTGGCCCAATATCGGCCGCCAACACGTAGACCTGCTGAAAAACCTGAGCCGGGAAGACAGCGAGGCCGAGCGCTACCAGATGGCTAACGACATCGAGTTTGCGTTCCCGCTGCCGCCCCTTAACCTGCATCACCTGCGGGTGTTGACGGATGACACCGGCATCTTCCAGCACTCCCGCTATAACATTCCTGACCGCGCGCACGGGTATTGCGTGGACGATAACGCCCGGGCGCTCATGCTCTCCGTCATGCTCCAAAATGACGTACAGGACACCGATGACCTGAACCGCCTGACCAGCATCTACCTTTCGTTTATAGATTACTCACTTAACCCCGCCAACGGAAAATTCCGTAACTTCATGTCCTACGAGCGGAAATGGCTGGAAGAGGAAGGTTCGGAAGACAGTGCGGGCAGAACCCTCTGGGCCCTGGGCTACACCGCCGCCTATACCCGTGTCAGTAATTTTTATTACCATTCCAACAGCCTGTTTAGAAGGGCCCTGGAGAGCATAGACTACATTTCCCATCCCCGCGCCCTGGCCTACCTCATCCTGGGGCTGGTGCACCACGCCGAAATGCATGGTGAAGCAGCCGTGATCCGGATGCTGGAAAAGAAAGCGGAGCAGCTGTCTTCCTTTTTTGACCCGGTCATCCATGACGCCTGGCCGTGGTTTGAGCCGGTGGTTACCTATGCTAACAGCCGTATCCCCCAGGCGCTTATGGCCGCCGGCACGTTTCTTAGAAACCCGGATATGGTCAGCCGGGGTTCCAAAATACTGAACTGGCTGATCAGCAGACAGTTTTCCGATGACCAGTTTTCTCCTATCGGGAATAAGGGCTGGCTGACACCTGACCACAAGGCCCTCTTTGACCAGCAGCCGCTGGAAGCCCACGGCATGCTGGATGCCTGCCTGCAGGCCGAAGAATACACTAAAGACGGGAAATATGCCGACCACGCCCTGAAGGCCTTTGCCTGGTTTATGGGCGAGAATAACGCCTCTTCCGTCCTCTATGATTTTGCTACGGGAGGCTGCCGCGACGGCCTGCATCCCGGCGGCGTTAACCTGAACCAGGGCGCAGAATCCACCCTTTCGTGGCTCATGTCCCTCATCAGCATTTCATATTATCTCCGGAGTAAAAGTAAATAACGTTATGATCACCGTTAGAAAACTTCCGATAAAAATAACCCCGTCCTCTACCCGTACGCTCGTGCGTCCCTTTGTGCCGGGAAACAGCTCCCAGGTGGAGCACATCCTGTTCCGGGTCTTCTCTACGTCGCCTGAAGAACAGCAGAAAGTCATGAAGAGCATCTACGAGCGCATGGAGCTCCCGGATGAGAGCATAAGATCCATATTTATCCGGCACTTTGAAAACATAAAGAGCCGGATCCCGTCGAATATTGAGATTTCGGATGCCCGGAAAGAATTCATCGGAGCCTGCTTCACCCAGCAATACTCCCTGGAGTCCACGGCCCTTTTTAATCCGTCTATTGTGGCCCACCCGGTTCAGGATAAGGAAGGAGTAACTAAATTTATCATCAGCCTGCGGGCCATTGGCGAAGGCCACATCTCTTCCATTACCTTTATGGAAGGGGAAATAGATGCTGATTTCCGCATCACCCTCCAGGAAAATTCACCGGTCATCTACGAATCAGAGCGGAAAGAACAGCTCTATGACAAAGGTCTTTTTATCAAGAAATCCAATGAACTTGGCATCCTCTCGGATCTGAATACCTCTTTGTTTAACCGTTTATCAGCGCACTTCACGTTCCAGGACCTGGAACGGGCCATCAGCAAAACCCGCAGCTCCAATGTTTTCAAGAATAACGCGGAGCTGGAAAGATCCCTTAACAGCATCCGGATGCTGGCCCTGTCTAACTTCACCCTGAGCTTTTCTACCGATACCATTTCGGAAAGAGCCATCTACCCGGCCTCTCCTTCCCAGAGTAACGGCCTGGAAGACGCGCGCTTCGTGAAGTTCACCGAAGAAGACGGCAGCACCATCTACTATGCTACATTCACTGCCTATGACGGCAAAACCATCATGCCCGAGCTGCTGGAAACCTATGATTTTAAAGAATTTAAGGTCTCTACCCTGAACGGATCGGCAGCAAAAAACAAAGGCATGGCCCTTTTCCCCCGCAAGGTGAACGGCAGCTACATGATGCTGGGCCGCCAGGATAACGAATCGCTCTACATCATGACGGCAGATAATCCCTACTTCTGGCACGACTACCAGCCCCTGGTGAAGCCTACCTATAACTGGGAAATCATCCAGATCGGGAACTGCGGCTCGCCCCTGGAGATCGAGGAAGGCTGGCTGGTGATCACCCATGGCGTAGGCCCGGTAAGAACCTATTCGCTGGGCGTGATCCTGCTGGATAAAGACGAGCCCTGGCGGGTGATCGGCCGTCTGAAAGAACCTCTGCTGGAGCCCACCAGGGAGGAGCGCTTCGGGTATGTACCTAACGTCTTATACACCTGCGGGGCCATGGTGATCGGCCGTACCCTGGTTTTGCCCTATGCCATAGGTGATGTGGTGACCACCTTCACCCTGGTTAGTGTGGATGAAATTATGGCGCACATGAAAAAGCTGTGAGCTAAAAACAAAATAATTTACCGGCAAATTGCCCGCATTTAACTATCTTTGAGAACCCGGCTCGCAGGGTTTATGCGGCATTTTGTACAGATAAAACAATAGAACATCTCATGGGTAGAAATACCGGTCTTCAATCTCCCGGCCTGCGGTTCCGCCAGGCCATGCAGGAAGAAAATCCCCTCCAGATTGTAGGAGCCATCAATGCCAACCACGCTTTACTGGCCCAACAGGCCGGTTTTCAGGCCATTTATCTTTCCGGTGGCGGTGTGGCCGCCGGCTCCCTGGGCATCCCTGACCTGGGCATCACCACCCTGGAAGATGTGCTGATCGATATCCAGCGCATCACCAATGTCTGTGACCTGCCCCTGCTGGTGGATGTGGACACGGGCTTTGGCCCTTCCGCCTTTAACGTGGCCCGCACCGTGAAATCCCTGATCAAAGCCGGTGCCGCCGCTTTGCACATCGAAGACCAGGTAGGCGCCAAACGCTGCGGACACCGCCCGGGAAAAGAAGTGGTCAGCCGGGAAGAAATGGCAGACCGCCTGAAAGCCGCCGTGGATGCCCGTACGGATGAAAACTTTGTCATCGGCGCCAGGACCGATGCTTTCGCCAGTGAAGGCCTGGAAAAAACACTGGAAAGGGCCGTGGCCTATAAAGAAGCCGGCGCCGACTTCATTTTTGCCGAGGCCGTTAATGACCTGGCCCTCTACCCGGAATTTGTGAAAGCCACCGGCATTCCCGTGCTGGCTAACATCACGGAATTCGGCATGATCCGGATGTATACCGTGGAGGAGCTGAAGGCGGCCGGCGTGGGGCTGGTTCTGTATCCCCTATCGGCTTTCCGCGCAGCGAATAAAGCCGCCCAAACCGTTTACCAGCATATCCGGCAGGACGGCACCCAGGCCGGGGTACTGGACATCATGCAGACCCGTGACGAGCTCTACCAGAGCATCGGCTACCACGATTACGAACAAAAACTTGATAACCTGTTTAAAAATAATAAAAATGTCCGGTAACGAAGGAACTTTCAAGCCCAAGAAAAGCGTAGCGCTTTCAGGCGTGGCCGCCGGTAATACGGCCCTCTGCAGTGTAGGAAAAAGTGGAAATGACCTCCATTACCGGGGGTATAACATCCTGGACCTGGCGGAAAAAGCAGAATTTGAAGAAACGGCTTACCTGCTGATCCACGGCTCACTGCCCACAGCGGCACAGCTCAAAGCCTATAAAACCAAGCTAAAAGGGCTCCGGGGCCTGCCAATGGCCCTGAAAAATGCCCTGAAAAACCTGCCCACGGCCTCCCACCCCATGGACGTACTGCGTACCGCCGCCTCCATCCTGGGTACCCTGCAGCCGGAAAAAGACGACCATAACGCCGCCGGTGCCCGTGACATCGCCGATAAACTCCTGGCTTCCTTCAGCTCCGCCCTGCTCTACTGGTACCATTATACCCATAACGGCCGTGAAATAGAGACCGAAACCGATGACGATACCCTCGGCGGCCATTTCCTGCACCTCCTGCACGGTAAAAAGCCTTCGGAATCCTGGGTCAGGGCCATGCAGATCTCGCTGAACCTCTATGCCGAGCATGAATTTAACGCGTCTACCTTCACCAGCCGGGTCATTGCCGGCACGGGTTCCGACATCTACTCCGCCATCACCGGGGCCATCGGGGCGCTGAGAGGGCCGAAACACGGGGGCGCTAACGAGGTAGCGTTCGACATTCAAAGCCGCTACGCATCTGCCGCTGAGGCGGAAGCGGATATCCGGAAGCGACTCGAAAACCGGGAAGTCATCATCGGCTTCGGCCACCCGGTCTACACCATTTCCGACCCCCGTAACGTGGTCATCAAAAAAGTGGCCCGCCAGCTCTCGGAAGAAGCCGGTGACATGCTCCTTTATGATATTGCGGAAAGGCTGGAAACTATCATGTGGGAACAAAAGAAAATGTTTCCCAACCTGGATTGGTTCTCCGCCGTATCCTATCACCTCATGGGTGTTCCCACCCTGATGTTTACCCCCCTGTTTGTGGTGTCCAGGGTCACCGGCTGGAGCGCGCACGTCATAGAGCAAAGACAGGACGGCAAGATCATCCGTCCCAGCGCCAACTACACCGGACCCGAAAACAGGGAATTTGTGACAATTGAAAACAGAAAATAAAACAAGCAAACATGCACATTTCGAACGAGCGGCCGCAGCCCGACAAGGTATTAACCGATATAGCGGACTATGTATTAAACTATGAGATCAATAACGATTTAGCCTGGAAAACAGCGCATTACTGCCTACTGGATACCATTGGCTGTGGGCTGGAAGCACTCACCTACCCGGCTTGTACCAAGCTGCTGGGGCCTATTGTAAAAGGTACGGTGGTTCCCCATGGCGCCAAAGTGCCCGGTACACCCTACCAGCTGGACCCCGTACAGGCGGCTTTTAACATCGGCGCTATCATTCGCTGGCTGGATTTTAACGATACCTGGCTGGCTGCCGAATGGGGACACCCTTCGGATAACCTGGGCGGTATCCTGGCCACGGCCGACTGGCTCTCCAGGACGCAGATCGCCGAAGGCAAGGCCCCGCTGAAAATGAAGCAGGTGCTGGAAGCCATGATCATGGCCCACGAGATCCAGGGCGTAATGGCGCTGGAAAACTCTTTTAACAAGGTGGGCCTGGATCACGTACTGCTGGTGAAACTGGCTTCTACGGCTGTAGTAGGAAAGCTGATCGGCCTCACCCGCGAGGAACTCATCAATGCCATTTCCCTGGCCTTTGTAGACGGCCAGTCGCTAAGAACCTATCGTCACGCGCCCAATACCGGCAGCCGGAAATCCTGGGCCGCCGGTGACGCCACCTCCCGGGCCGTTCGCCTGGCCTTAATAGCCCAAACCGGCGAAATGGGCTACCCCTCCGTGCTGACCGCCAAAACCTGGGGTTTCTATGACGTTTCCTTCCGGGGCAATGAATTCCGGTTCCAGCGGGAATACGGCTCATACGTGATGGAAAATGTACTGTTCAAAATCTCTTTCCCGGCAGAATTCCACTCCCAAACGGCCGTAGAAGCCGCCATGACCCTGCACGGAACACTGGCCGCATCCGGGAAAACTGCAGATGACATCAAAAAGATCACCATCCGCACCCACGAAGCCGCCATCCGGATCATTGACAAAAAAGGGCCTTTAAATAACCCGGCCGACCGTGACCACTGCATCCAGTACATGGTGGCCGTTCCGCTGATCTACGGCCGCCTGACCGCCGCCGATTACGAAGATAACATAGCCACCGATCCGCGGATAGACCGGCTCCGCAATAAAATCGAATGCGTGGAAGACACTCAATTTACCCGGGACTACCACGATCCCGAAAAACGCTCCATCGCCAACGCCCTGACCGTAGAGCTGAATGACGGCACCGTGCTGGAAGAAGTAGTAGTGGAATACCCCATAGGCCACAAACGCCGGCGGGAAGAGGGCATTCCGGAGCTGATCAAAAAATATAAGGTCAACCTGGCCCGTATTTTCTCCGAAAAACAACAAAGAACCGTGTTGGAAAACACCCTGGAATTTGACAAGCTCATTCGCCTGGATGTCAACGAGTTCACCGACCTGTTGGAAGTATAGACAAAGAAAAAGGGCTGGAAATTTTTCAATTTCCAGCCCTTTGCAGAGAGAGAGGGATTCGAACCCCCGGACCTGTTACAGTCAACGGTTTTCAAGACCGCCGCATTCGACCGCTCTGCCATCTCTCTTTGATTAACGTTTCCGTTAAATCGGATGCAAAGATAGACCTTTTTTCTGTCATCGCAATAACCCCCTGCGCTTTTTTTAACTTCTTCGGGCTCCTTTTGGATAAAAATCCTTATTCTCAGGGATTTTGCTATTAAAATCTTTTTCAACTTTTTTCAGTCGGGTTCAAGCGCTAACTTTGCAACAAGAAAACAGTAACTTGTGGAACATACCGAATCATTGCCTACCGTAGATACCGCCAAAAAGCTTGGCCTGCTACCTGAAGAATTTGATAAAATAAAGTCAATCCTGGGCAGAGATCCCAACTTCACCGAACTCTCTATCTTTTCGGTGATGTGGTCAGAGCACTGCTCCTATAAAAACTCCATTGTTTGGCTGAAAACTCTCCCGAAAGACTCGGATAAGATGCTTGCCAAAGCCGGGGAAGAAAACGCCGGACTCATCGATATCGGCGACGGCCTCGCCTGTAGCTTCAAAATCGAGTCGCATAACCACCCTTCAGCGCTGGAGCCCTACCAGGGCGCCGCTACCGGTGTGGGAGGCATAAACCGCGATATCTTTACCATGGGTGCCCGGCCCATCGCCCAGTTGAACTCCCTGCGTTTCGGGAACCTGAACCTGCCCAAGACCCGCCGCCTGCTGAAAGGCGTGGTGAAGGGCATCGGCGACTACGGTAACGCCTTCGGAGTACCTACCGTGGGCGGTGAACTCTATTTCGACGACTGTTACAATACCAATCCCCTGGTTAACGCCTTCTCCGCCGGCATCCTGGAAGTGGGTAAGCAGGCTTCCGCCACCTCCTACGGCGTAGGAAACCCTGTGTACATCGTGGGCTCCGCTACCGGGAAAGACGGGATTCACGGCGCCACCTTCGCCTCAGAAGACATTTCTGAGAAATCGGAAGAAAAGCTGCCGGCCGTACAGGTAGGTGACCCCTTCATGGAAAAACTCCTGCTGGAAGCCACCCTGGAGATCATTAACTCGGGCTACCTCATCGGTATCCAGGACATGGGCGCCGCCGGTATCATCTGTTCTACCTCGGAAATGAGCGCCAAAGGCGAGCACGGCATGATCATTAACCTGGATGAGGTACCTACCCGCCAGGAAAACATGCACGGCTGGGAGATTCTCCTTTCGGAATCCCAGGAAAGAATGCTGGTGGTCATCCAGAAAGGCAAAGAAGACATTATTGAAGGCATTTTTGAGAAATGGGACCTGCACTGCAAGAAAATCGGTGAAGTGACAGATACTAAGCGACTGCACTTCTACCAGCACGGTAAGCTGATCGCCGATGTACCCGCTCATGACCTGGTGCTGGGCGGCGGCGCGCCCCAATACCACAGGGAATACAAAGAACCGGCTTATTACCAGGAATTTAAAAAATTCGATGCCGCCTCCGTTCCGGATATTAAAGATGCGGCAGAATTTCAGAGCGTGGCCCGCCACCTGCTGTCCCACCCAAACATCGCGTCGCGGAAATGGGTTTACGAACAGTACGACAGCATGGTAGGTACCGCTAACGCCAGTACCAACTACGCCAGCGATGCCGCCGTGGTGCGCATCCGTACCCTGGAGAAGGGCGACCTGAATAAAGGCATCGTGATCACCGTAGACTGTAACGGCCGCTACGTTAACGCCGATCCCGAAAAAGGGACGCAGATAGCCGTTTCCGAAGCCGCCCGGAATATTGTATGCTCCGGCGGTGAGCCCCTGGCCATCACTAATAACCTGAACTTCGGTAACCCGTATAACCCGGAAGTCTACTGGCAGTTTGTAGGCGCCGTAAAAGGCATGTCTACTGCCTGCCTGAAGTTCAATACGCCCGTTACCGGCGGGAACGTGAGCTTTTATAACCAAAGCTCGGATGACGGCCCCGTTTTCCCTACGCCTACCATCGGTATGCTGGGGCTCATAGAAGACCTGGATAATAAAATGACGCTCGCCTTTACCCGGCCGGGTGACAAGATCTACCTGGTGGGTCAGCCGGCAGAAGACCTCGCTTCATCCGAATACCTCTACTCTTACCGCGATGTGAAGGCCTCTCCGGCCCCCTACTTTGACCTGGAAGAGGAATTTGCCCTGCAGCAGCTGATTCGTCAGTTGATCCGGGAAAAGGCCGTAGCGTCTGCCCATGACCTCTCTGACGGTGGCCTGTTTGTGGCCCTGGCAGAATCAGCCCTGGTGAATAAGCTGGGCTTTGACGTCAGTGCAGCCTCCGGAAGAACCGACGCCTTCTGGTTTGGTGAAGCCCAGGGAAGGGTGATCGTAAGCGTAAGTGACGTTGAAAAATTTGAAAAGGCCGTTGCCGGTTCTGAAGTTCCCGTTACCCTGCTGGGTACCGTGACCGAGAAAGACCTGGTCGTAAACGGTCAGGCCGTGCTTACTTCTGCGGAAGCTGCCGACCTCTACAGCAATTCTCTGAAAAGCCTGATCGAAGCCTGAGAACTCCGGGGGACGAGAGCTCCGGCGGGGAAATGGTAGCCCGCAGGGACAAAGAATCTCTGCTTCGGAAATGCATCTTTAAGACAGAATATCGGCAAAATCAGAATACGCCATAACCTTTTTCTCCGGGTCCGGGGAAAAAGGTTTTTTTTCGTCCAGCAGGTCGCGCACCACCGTAATGATCAGGTGCTGAACTGCCGCCAGAATCTCCTCACTTGTATGGTTCTCTACTTCTAAAATTAAATTACTATCTAAACGTCTAAAAGAATAGAATTTAAATTCATATTTCGTATTTTTACCATATACTTCACTAATAAGGAATTTATAGAGCAATAATTGCCGGAACTTATCCCTATCCTGTAAGCGCAGGTACTCGTCCAGTGAGATCTCCTTTTTGCCCGGCGCATACCGGATCTTAGCCGCATCCACATCCCCCGTTTTATAGTCGATCACCACCAGCGTATCCCCGTGCCTTTCTATCTTATCCAGGGTACCCTGCAGCTTCACCCGGATCCCGTCTACCTCCACCGTGGTCTCATACTTCTTTTCCAGTCCTTCCACATAAAACGGCTCGGTAAACTCCCGCAGCCGCTTATCGAAATACTTGCTCACCAGTTCACGGGCCAGGGTCTTCTGCACGGCATTCAGGCCGTATTCAAAATCAAAACCGGGCTGGCTCTGCTTCAGGAACTCATCAAAATTATTCAGCGCATACTGTTTCTGATTTTCCAGTACCTCCCTGGTAATCAGTGCCCCCAGGTAAACCTCATCGGTTTTTTCCAGTACATAATGGACTATCGAACCAAACACATTGTACCCGATAGCCGCCTCATCATTCTCCCGCGCCTTGATCCGCTCAATATACCGCCAGTAAAAACCCGGCTCCCCGTTGAAATATTCGTTCAAAGACGTGGCACTCAGCCCCTTCTGCTCCAGGAATACCCGGATCTTGTGCAGGATATCCGGCGTCTTTTCAATCCGCACCGGGCGTATATCCGGGGCCTCGGAAGCCGAAGAAATCACCGGTTCGGGATAAAAAAATCGCATTTTGTCGTTAACAGGCCCGAGTTCCTCTTCCAGCTGGTACAAAAACCGGCTCCGTTCCTTCCGGCCTACTCCCGTGCCCGTATCCACCGTGTACAGGATATTCACCTTACGCGCCCGCTGCAGCAGCCGGAAAAAATGGTAGGCCATGATGGCATCCTGGTCTGAATACGAAGGCAGCCCGAAAGAAGTCAGCGCATCATAAGGGATAAACGAGTTATTCTTTTTGGCCGAGGGCAGGTTTCCCTCCGAAAAAGACAGGAAAGTGACCTCCTCAAAATCAAGGCAGCGGGTTTCCAGCATGCTCATCACCTGCAGACGGGCATCCGGCTGCTTCTCAAACGGCAGGCTCAGGTTTTTGATCAGCTCCAGGAACAGGATCCGGAAAGAAGCCGTGGAAAGCCCCTCGGTGACCCGGGGTTTCAACACTTCCAGCTTCTGAAGCAGGGTCACTGCAAAGGGCGACTCCTCCGTGTCCGTGCCCGCCAAGGCCGTTAAAAACTTCTCTACAGCGGCCAGGAACGAAAACGGTCCACGGGTGGCCATCAGCGCCTGGAAGAAGTCGCTCCCCACTAACTGAACATCTTTACGGGCCACAAACAGGTGGGTATTACGGGCCAACTGCTTTTCCAGGCGGTCCACCCGGGCACTCCCCGCTTCATGCACCAGCACACTTTTCAGGAGCTCATTGCCGGGTATAGAACGTACCAGGTCCATCCGGAGGGTTTCTCCGTCGGCCTCCATCAGTCGCAGAAGAAGCTCCAGCGCGGGCATCAGCATAGATCCTTTCAGAGCCGCCCCGCCTGAAATATTCACTTTGAAATCCAGGGTGGGCACCTGGATAAACAGCGCCGGGAAATCATTTTCATCCAGCACTACCATGGCGTGGCTCTGGGCCGCAGACCGCGCCGCCAGGTCTGTAGCCAGCCGGGCCTGCAGCGTTTTGGAATTCAGCGCATACACATTCACCTCCCGGGCCGCTTCCCGGAGCAGGTTACCCTGGAAATTCCATGCCGTACCGTACTGCCCTGATTTTTTGTAACCCTTTAACTTTTTACCCGCCTTATCATCGGATTCCATATAAAAATCATCCGAATCCCAGATGCATTCCGCCCGCTTAGCCCTGACCAGCGTGGTAATGATCTTTTCCTCGGCCCGGCTGAGCGCATTCAGCCCCACGAAATAATAAAATCCGTCTGAAGGCACATGCTCAGCCGCTTTCCGGTAAGCCAGCCCGGTATAACTGAGCCCTTTTTCCGGTAAAACCCGGTTCAGGCCCTCATAAACCGCCGCCATCTTATCAAAAAACGTGAAATACTCATAAGAAGCCGGTGAAAACTCGTGCTCATCCAGCTCCCAGCGCTTAATGGATTCTGCAGCACTCATATACCGGAACAGCGCATGGGGATCCGCCAGCAGCGCCGAGTCTACCAAGTCAAAATCCCGCATCAGCGTGGGCGCCCAGGTCAGGAATTTCTCAAACGACTGCCCGGGATCCTGCACTTTCCACAGCTCAAAGCTCTCAAAATACAGGTCGATGGTGTCCATCCGCTGCAAACCCGACAGCCCCTGCACAAAATCATCCACCGAGCTGATCTCCGGTGAGAAAAAAGGGATAGACGATAAGCCCGCCAGCTCATTCCTGAAATACAAAGCGGCCCGCCGGCTGGGCAGTACGATCTTCAGCTCCTGAAGCCTGTTCAGGTCATGTCTCTCAAAAATATAAGCGGCCGCCTGGCCCAGAAAACTATTCATATTATAATGTTGCTATGTCCCTTTTTTATCCGGTGAACCAAGGTTTTCTCCTCCTTTTCCCCTTATTTTGCAAGATACTACATTTTTCATGATTCAAAGCTTAAAGATAGGTATAGTGGGCGGCGGGCAGCTGGGAAAAATGCTCATCCAGACCGCCCTGGATCTCGACCTCCATATCACCGTTTTAGACCCGGATCCGGAATGCTCCTGCGCCACCATCGCTTCCCGGTTTATATGCGGCTCCCTCACGGATTACGACACCGTCTATGCCTTCGGCAAAGACCTGGATGTGATCACGATAGAAATTGAGAATGTTAACATCGAAGCGCTGAAACAACTGGAAAAAGAAGGAAAATCCGTTTTTCCCCAGCCTGGCGTGGTGGAGATCATTAAGAATAAAAGCACCCAGAAGCAGTTTTTTGCGGATCACGCTATCCCTACTTCTACTTTTATCCGGGTGAAAAACCGGGAAGACGTCATCCGGAATGCAGAATTTCTGCCGGCGGTCAATAAACTCTCCGTGGGCGGGTACGACGGCAAGGGCGTACAGCTCCTCAAAACCCCGGCTGACCTGCCCCTGGCCTTTGATGCCGACGGCATCCTGGAGAAATTCGTAGACTTTGAAAAAGAGCTTGCGGTCATTGTGGCGCGTAACTCTCGCGGCGAGGTCAGGTGCTTTCCGCCCGTGGAAATGGTGTTTCATCCCGTGGCAAACCTGGTGGAATACCAGTTTTCTCCGGCCCGCATAAGCCCTGAAACGCGCGAAAAAGCGGAAGAAATAGCCCGGAATACCGCAGAAGCCTTCGGCATAACCGGGCTGCTGGCCGTAGAAATGTTCCTTACGCGGGAGGGTGACATCCTGGTGAACGAAGTAGCCCCCCGGCCGCATAACAGCGGGCACCATACCCAGAAAGCCAATGCCGTTTCCCAGTTTGACCAGCACTGGCGGGCCATTCTCGGGCTGCCGCTGGGCGATACCACCCCTTTCTCCCTGGCCGCTATGGTCAATATCCTGGGCGAGGAAGGCCATACCGGTGAAGCCGAAGTGCAGGGACTGGATAGCATCCTGCAGGTAAAAGACGCCTACCCTTTCTTTTACGGGAAGAAGCAAACCAAGCCTTTCCGCAAGATGGGACACGTGAGTATTTTGGCCCCAGATTTTGAAAACTTAAAAGAAAAGGTCAATTTTGTACAGAATAATCTCAAAGTAATATCAAAAAAGAAATGATAGGGATCATAATGGGGAGTATTTCCGACCTGAAGATCATGCAGGGAGCCGTAGACATACTGGCAAAATTTGATATTCCTTATGAAATTGAGATCGTATCCGCTCACCGTACACCGCAGAAAATGGTAGAATATGCCACTTCAGCAGTGGAAAGAGGGCTGAAAGTGATCATCGCCGGCGCCGGCGGAGCCGCCCACCTGCCGGGTATGGTGGCCTCCTGTACCATCCTGCCTGTCATAGGCGTGCCCGTAAAATCAGGTAACTCCATAGATGGCTGGGACTCGGTTTTATCCATCCTCCAGATGCCCGCCGGTGTGCCCGTGGCCACTGTAGCCCTTAATGCCGCACAAAACGCCGGCCTGCTGGCCGTGCAGATCCTGGCCACTTCGTCACCTTCCGTGGCGCTGAAGCTCCTTGAATACAAAGAAGAGCTCAAAGAAAAAGTAGGCCAGATGAACCAGGAACTTAAAACCAGCTTTCAATAATATGGAATTTGAAGAGAGAAACGAGGAGCGAAACGAAGAAAGAAACCGCAAACCCCGGTCTGCGGCTAACAATACCCCGGCCGTGGTACTGGCCATCCTTTTTGGAATAGTAATACTGCTGCTCTATGCCGGGTGGAACCTGATGTCAGACGATGCCACTAACATAACCGACATGAAAAGTGTAGAAAAGGTAGACAGTACCGATTCTGACGTGGTAGTGACTTCCACGCCCATCGCCGATGAACGGGAAGAGATCGTGGAAGAAGTGAAGACAGAACCGGCACCGGTGGTAAAAGCACCCGAAGAGAAAAAACCGGCTGAAACCACACCGGCTAAAACGGCTTACAAAGGCGAAACCGCCGTGCATGTGGTGAAAGACGGGGAAACCTTCTTCGGTATTGCCAATAAATTCAATACCAGCAGCGATAACCTCAAAGCCCTGAACCCCGACATCGCGCCCGACGGCATCAAAGTGGGGGTCACCAAAATAAAAGTTCCGGTACAGGCCGTTCATACCGTAGGCCCCGGCGATATCCTGCGCGTGGTGGCCAATAAATACGGGATAAGTGTAGACGCCCTCATGGCCGCAAACGGCAAGAAAAAGAACAATGCCCAGCGCGGGGAAAAGCTGCTGATCCCCCACAAGAAGAAAGTATAAAGTGAAAAGGCTGCCCGAGGGCAGCCTTTTTTAATGATCGGAAACAGGCCCGTAAGCCGAATTCTGTTCTATTCTGTCATTTATCTGGGAAAGCAGTCACCCGCTTCCTCCATCAACCTACCCTCCGGCTGGAGCGAGCCGCCCTGTAACGCCGGTTTATTTGGTCTTTCAGCTCATGAGGTTTACCTTAACCGCATACTTCACAATATACGTGGGGGTCTCTTACACCTCCTTTTCACCCTTACCCTTAGTCAGACTAAAGGCGGTAATTTTCTGTGGCACTGGCTGTAGAGATAAAATCTCCCCTACCCGTTAGGTAGCATGATGCTCTGCGCTGTTCGGACTTTCCTCCCCGGCCGTAACCGGAGCGACAGATCGACCTGTTTCTGATACAAAAGTACGTCGGAATTATAGAGAGGCAAAATTTATTTCCCCTGTATAAACTATAGTCATCTATACTTTAACCTATAAACACCCCTTCCCTGGCCACCCGGAAGCGGTTCATAAGGTGCGTAAAATGCAAGGCGTTGAGCATGAGACCGAAGGAGCATACTAAAAGTATGTGACTAAGGGCGAATTCCGAAAACAACGCAGCAGTTTGCGTGCCTTATGAACCGCGATGGTTTACATGCCTTTTACAATCAGCTGCACCTTAGCCCGTGAATTCACCACCGCCAGTATAGCCTCATCCGTCACGATCACCTGCTCAGGGTCTACTGACAAAATCTGCCCCCGCATCCGGATTCCCTTTGAAAACTCCGAATTAATGGTTTCATGCACACTTTTCCGGGAATACTCGATGATATCGTTTAACGGAAGTCCGAACTCCTGCGCGATCCGCTTTTCCAGCGTGCCCTCCAGCAGCCAGGCCGCCGCCCGGTGCAGCAGGTTCCTGGTTTTCACATCCAGGTGCACATTCTTCAGCACCACCATCTTCCTTTCAGGATCATACACCGGTATCCCCTGTATCCGGATCTCCCCCTTAAAGCTGCCCGTGGTCTGGATATTAAACGTAATATACTCCTTCTCATGCCCTACCTCCAGGTCCGTCACGCTGATCTTGTACTTGCCGTTACTGAATTCAAACACCTCGCCGATAAACATCCGTTTACTGATGGTATTGGCTTCCTCGTACGAGATCACATTCAGCAGCTGCACATCAAACTCCTCCGGGATATTGGCCACCGTTTTCAGCTTGGGAACATCCACCACCATGGAAGGCGTGTACAGGGGCGTCCCCACAAAAGTCTCAATAAAAATCTTGATCCCCAGCGTAGACTTCAGGCTGGCCCCCACCGACTGAAGCGGTGTAAAATACACTTCCACAGGCTCAGCTTTGATCCAGGTGTTGTACTCTTCCGAAACCTGTACGGGCCGCTTGGCCAGGTTCCAGGCCTCAATAAGGTAAGGCTTCAACGAATAATTATCCCGGATGGTATTATCGATCTGCTCCGAAAACAGCGGCAGATTACTGGTGATCACCCGGCCTATGATGGGGCCGATGGGCACATCCACCAGGCTCGACTTGATCACCGGTTTCGTGATCCACGTAAAGCCCAGCCCCTTGGTCTGCGTTTCAATCTGGTAATCCTCATTCACCTTAAAACGGGAAGAAAACTTGATCTTGATCTCAAAATCCGTACTGGGAGCCTGTGAGATGCCCAGCACTGTGATCTCCTTCTGCGCCCATACCTTCAGGGGCACCTCATACGTCAGCACGCCGTCTTTGTTTTCCGTAAAGATCAGGTTACCCTTCCGCCACACTTTCAGCTTCAGGCCATCGTAATTATTATCCGCAAAACTCTTATCCTCGTAGATCAGGTCAGGTAGCCCCTTATTGATCTGGTTCTGCAGGTCATCCAGCGATATATCCACCGGTATGCTGATGATGGAAGGTTTCTTTTCAAATATCATAGCTGTCTGAATTTTCTTTAAAATCTCGGCGTTTTGTCCCATCACCGGGAACGACGCCAACACCATTAAAACAAGCTTTTTCACCGGGTTTCACCAATTAAAAATGAAGTATTATTTCGCAATAAAATTACAATCTATAATTTTCAGGAATTTATACAATTATACAACTATCTGTATTACTACCGGTCAATAACTTCCGAAATACTTTCTCAGCACCCATTCCACCGTGGCCAGGGCCAGGATCAGCGCCAGCAGCCAGCGCAGGTTGATCAGGTCTTTCAGGTCTTCCTGCGCCACCACCCGGTTAATCAGCCCTTTCTTTTCCAGGCTGTGCCTTAGCTCAATGATCTGGTTAGCCGGAACAAAATCACCGTTATTCTCCCGGGCCAGCGTGCGCAGCAGGCTAAAGTCGGCCGTGGTATTCTGGGTCTCCAGGTCCGTATCTGACACCACAAACTGCCCGGCAGAAACTTCCTGTTTGCCCTGTACCGTGGCACTGGCCTCGTACGTATACACACCAGGCGGCAGGGTAGACAGCTCAAACCGGGACGTACCTTCGCTGATCGTAAAATCATAAACCTTCTCCGCACCACCCCGTGGCTTAACCTTTAAACGAATATTCTGGTCGAAAATTCTCTCAAATATCTCATTATACACCTCTGCCACAAAGGTCACGCGCTGGTCTACTTCAAAAACATCCGCCACCGGGTACACCCGCAGTTTGCCTTTTTCTTCCCTCACCGAGATCAGTTGCAGGGTTTTCAGCACCAGGTCATCCAGGTGCTCGTGGGCCCCCGTCATAGCATATTCTTCCAGGCGCCACTGCCATAGCCCCTCTCCCAGGAACGCCGCCATCTTGCGGGTACCGGTCAGGTTAACCGCCAGCAGCGGCCTTGACGTATTGATGCCCGACACATACTGTCCCAGGATCACATCGGAACCCGTCTGCACCATATAATTTCCGAAAGGCACGCTGAGCGGTGGCAGATCTGCGATCAGCGCCCCCTGTCCCTGCCCTATCGTAAACAGGCTGAAAGACGGGTTCACCTTCGCCGTTACCTTATCCGTTTTTCCCAGCTGGCTGTTAATGCCCACTATATTCTGCATCCCGTTAAAATACGAAAGGTCGGTTTTAGGGCCCAGGATGAAGAAAACCGGCTTCTGGCGTGACAGCAGCGTACCCAGGAACCGCGTATGCAGCTGCCCCGCATCCGGGAACTGGTGCAGGATCAGCACATCAAATACCTCGCTCTGCAGCGCGGCCACATCGCTCTCCTGCACGATTTTAACGTTCAGCTCAAACAGCTCATTCCGGTCTATAATACTCTTTAAGGCCTTAATATCAGGATGCGGCGCTGGCGCCAGCAGCAGGATCTTCTCTTTCCCGTTCACCACATCTACCACAAACTCCCGGCTGTTATTTTGGGCGGAATGCTCCCCTTCCAGCACCTGCAGCCGGGCTATGAAGCGCTGTTTTCCCACGGCATTAGCCGGCAGCTGAAACGGCAGGCTCTCGAAAGTATCGTCGGATCCGTAGCCTACCGTCTTTGTATCCAGCACTTTCCCTTCCGTATCCCGGATTTCCACCCGGGCGGTCTTCCCTCTAAGCAGGTACGACCCGATATCCAGGCTAACCATGCAGAAATTATTGCCGAGATAAGCCAGTTTATTGGCCGACACGCCGGCTATAAATGCGTCACGCTTCTGGGTGGAATCGCCAAAACCCACCGTATGCACCCGGAAAGGGTACTTCTGAAAGGTGGGTGATACCCCATCATTAATAATACCGTCTGAAAAAAGGATAACGTCACTGAGGTTCTGCCCCTCGTAATTGCTCATAACGGCATTCATGCCGGCAGAAAGATTGGTTTTCCGGCCCTGAAAGGCGTCCGGGGTAAAAGCGTTGACTGGAGCATCATCCAGGTTCCGGATCTCTAACTCGTACCCCTTTTTCTCGATATCCTTCTTCAATGCCTCCAGGCCCGCGCCGGCCTGCTTCAGATCACCGCCTGAACGCATGGAGCGCGAATTATCCACCAATACCACCACCTTGGGCTTTAAAATAAGCGAATTAACCGTCTTGATCAGCGGGTTAAGCAGGAGAAAGGCCACCAATGCCCCCAGGATACCCCTCACTACCGCCAGGATCCGTTTCTGGGCTGGGCTGAAAATGGAGGCTCGTATGTAGTAAAGAACTGCAAGGGCGATCCCCAAACCCACGCAAAGCAAAATATACCAGGCGGGGGTTTGGGAAACGATTTCTGATTTCATAACGGGTACATTACATTAAAAGACCTCCGTCTACCACCAGAACCTGACCGGTGATATACGCGGAGTCATCGGAAGCCAGGAACATGCAGGCCCGGGCTATATCTGTGCCCTGGCCCGGCCGCTTCAGCGGGATGGACTTGGTCCACTCGGCCAGCTGGCCCTCATTCAGCTCCCCGGTCATTTCCGTTTCGATAAAGCCCGGAGCGATGGCATTGCAACGAATGTTACGCGAGCCCAGCTCTTTGGCGATCGACTTCGTGAAACCGATCATTCCGGCCTTCGAAGCGGAATAATTGGCCTGGCCGGCATTTCCCATCAGCCCCACTACCGAAGAAATATTTACAATAGAACCCGCTTTTGCCTTCATCATGGGCCGGGAAACGGCCTTGGTCAGGTTAAATACGGATTTCAGGTTAATTCTCAGCACCTCATCCCACTGCTCCTCGGTCATCCGCAGCAGCAGGGTATCGCGGGTGATCCCGGCGTTATTGATCAAAGCATCTATCTGACCGAAATCTGCCACCACGTCATTCACCAGGGTCTCGGCATCGGCATATTGTGAGGCATCCGAACGGTATCCTTTCACACGGGTGCCGTAAGCGCCCAGCTCTTTTTCCAGCGCCTGTCCTTTTTCTACCGATGATAGGTAGGTAAAAGCCACATTCGCGCCATTTTTCGCAAACTCTTCTGCAATAGCCTTTCCTATACCCCGGGATGCTCCGGTGATTAAAACGGTCTTGTTCTCAAATCTCATATTAGCAGGTTAATTTTTATTTCCTTCAATAACGACCACGATCTCCCCTTTAGGAGCTTTGTCTGCAAAAATAGTAAGAATTTCTGATAAACTACCCCGAACCGTCTCTTCGTACATTTTAGAGATCTCCCGGCATACCGCTGCCCGGCGATCCGGGCCGAAAACCTCCCTGAACTGCTCCAGGGTCTTCAGGATACGGTGCGGCGACTCGTAAAAAATCATGGTCCGCGATTCCTCCTTCAGCGCATTCAGCCGCGTTTGCCGCCCCTTCTTCACCGGCAGGAATCCCTCAAACACAAAGGCATCAGAAGGCAGCCCTGACATCACCAGAGCCGGTACAAAAGCCGTAGCACCAGGCAGGCAGGTCACTTCTATTTCATTTTCCAGGCAGGTGCGCACCAGCAGGAAACCCGGATCCGAAATACCCGGTGTGCCGGCATCCGAAACCAGAACCACCTTCTTGCCTGAACGGATGGTTTCAATGATCCGCTGCACCGATTTATGCTCATTGAATATATGGTAGCTCTGCAGGGGCCGGGCTATCTCATAATGCTTCAGTAAAATACCGGTAGTGCGGGTATCTTCCGCCAGGATCAGGTCAGCATTCCGGAGCTCCTCCAACGCCCGCAGCGTAATGTCTTTCAGGTTTCCTACGGGCGTAGGAACCAGTGTCAGTTGACGGTCAGTTCTTTCAGTAGAGCCTGTCATAGTACCCGGATGAATCCCGCCTGAATAGTGAAAATTTTCACCGGAAATATCCTAAAAATTATGCACATTCGCGAAAAATATAAAAGATTAAATATCAGTATTTTACCCTGTAAATGCATTGAAACCCTACTAATCGGGAGAGAATCTTCCTGATTTCTGGCTATGGAGCCGGGTGGATTAACTCACCTCTTTTCCACAAATCCACAAAGTGATCCGGCTTCTTAACATTTCCTTTAAAATCAGATTAATGTCTCCCTTTGATAAGAATTCCGAAAAAAAACCGGCACCGTTTACTAAAAAAACGGACCCGTTCTTTTTACATTCCGAATTGCGTCAGCAGCCACCAGATCAGAAGAAAAATAATAATGGTTCCGAAGCATCCGCCCCCGAATTTTTTAGCGCCCCAGCCGGCAATGATCGCTTTGAGTAATTTTTGCATTAGACTATGAATTATAAAATGAAATTAAACAAAAAATATCAGTATCCGAAAAAATCATTTCAAATATCTATATTTACTCCGTAAAAGCAGCCCTATGTATAGCCGGAAAAACATTCTTTTTATCGTATTGTGCGGTTTCTTTGTCACTAACGCCGTCACCGCCGAGATCATCGGCTCCAAGATCTTCTCCCTGGAAAGTCTGCTGGGCATTCCCCCGGCGCAGATTGACCTGCTGGGGTTTAAGCTGGATTTTAATATGTCGGCCGGCGTACTGAACTGGCCCGTGGTATTCATTATTTCCGATATCATTAACGAATACTTTGGCGTAAAAGGGGTCAAGATGATCTCTTACATTACCACCATGCTGATCGCCTATACTTTTTTTGTGCTCTACGGCGCCGCAGCTCTACCGCCGGCTCCCTTCTGGCTGGACCTGAATAAAACCGACGCCCAGGGCTTTCCCCTTAATATTAATAATGCCTACTCCATCATCCTGAACTCCGGCATGGGCATCATCATTGGCAGCATCATTGCCTTCCTGATCGGGCAGATCACCGACGCCTACGTGTTTAAAAAACTGAGGCTCATCACTAATAACAGGCACATCTGGCTGCGCGCCACCGGTTCCACCCTGCTCTCCCAGCTGCTGGACAGCTTCGTGGTCATCTTCATCGCCTTCTACCTCTTCGGTAACTGGGATATTAAACAGATCCTGGCCGTAGGTTCCGTTAACTACATCTATAAGTTTGCCGTAGCCATCCTGGTCACCCCGGTCATCTACCTGCTGCATTTCCTCATTGATAAATACCTGGGAAAAGAGAGGTCAGATGAACTTATACGCGAGGCTACATTAAACTAGTTTTTCAACGCCAGCCGGATATGTCCCAGGTGGTGCTCGCAGTGCCAGCGGTACAGGTGCAGTACGTTCCGTAGTACATACGTGGCCTGGTAGCCGCTATGAAAATAGGTTTTATCGTAATCTTCCCGGCTCATATTCCGGTACAGGTGAACTATACGTGCATGCAGAGCTCCCAGGATCTGCAGCGGGTTTTCGATGTCCAGGTCACAATCGGCCGTTTCCGCCCACACATTCTCATGATAGCCGCTTACCGCCGGATTGTCATCCGTCAGCGCCAGCTTAATCCGGATATATAGGTGCATGTGGGAATCCGCCAGGTGATGAACCACCTGCCGGATATTCCAGCCATCCGGCCGGTACACCTTTTCCAGGTCTTCCGCCGTCAGGTTTTCCACCTCCTGCCTTAACAGTGCCGGGAAAGCCTCCAGGTAATCCAAAGCCGCCGGAGCGTCTTCAAAAGCATATTGCCGGGTCTTATCGAAGCGCCCGATGGGGTATTTTAAATGTTCCATATTTACCAGTATTTTTTTATCACCTGTAATAACTCCCGATGCGCCGCACCGCCGGCCACCACATCCCCGCGGAAAAGATAATCATCCCCGCCTGAGAAATCGGTTACGCTTCCGCCTGCTTCCTGCACCAGCAGTACTCCGGCGGCCATGTCATAACTGTTCAGGTTATACTCAAAGAAACCGTCGTATCGGCCTTCTGCCACATAAGCCAGGTCCAGCGCGGCGGAACCGAACCGCCGCAGCCCGTGGGTGTTCTGCATCAGCTCTTCCAGGATCTTAATGTATTTATTCATCTCTTCAAACCGGTAGTACGGAAAGCCCGTGGCCATCAGCGTCTCCCCCAGCCGGCCGGCTTCAGATACCTTCAGCTGCCGCTCCCCTTTCCAGGCACCGCCGCCTTGCACCGCCCAGTAGGTCTCATCGGCCGGTACATGATATACCACACCGGCCAGTACCTCTTTGCCTTTAGCCAGGGCCAGGCTCACCGAATAATGCGGCACCCCGTGCACAAAATTAGCGGTGCCGTCCAGCGGGTCAATGATCCAGTTATAGCCGTCACGGTCAGCGGTAGCCGCCGTTTCCTCTTCCGTGATAAAACCGATGCTTCCGTCCAGTCCTGCCAGCCGGTCCACGATCATCCGCTCCGCTTCCTTGTCTACATAAGAGACCACGTTATTCACCTCCTTATATTCAATAGACCGGCTGTTAAACCGTTCCGACTCCCGGCGGATAAAATTCCCCGCCTCCCGGGCCGTATCCGTCAGCAGGTTTTTAATTTCTTGTAAATCCAATGTATTTGTTTTTAAATAAGAAAACTACACGCATAAACAGGGTGATGATGATCAGAACCACCTCATAAGAGAATTTCGCATCACCGGTCAACAGGGAATATAACCAGCCTGCCAGCAGCAGCACAGTATAAACCAGGAACATCCATCCCGCCCATTTTCTCTTTCCAAAATAAAATATAGCCGGGAATACAAGCGGTGACGCCCACAGCAGGCTGAGGTTATTACGGGTAACACCATGATCTGTACCAAACCACAGCAGTAACAGCACCCATCCGGAAACTCCCACTACCGTGAACAGCACTTTATCCAGCACCATAGAACGGTTTTTTCGGAAATACTGGTAGCTGGTGTACCCTGCTGCAAGGAGCATCAGACACGTAAAGAAAACCGAAGGCGTCAGCCAGCCTTTCTTCTCTTTCGGCTGGATCTGGTTCAGATCATACTTTTGCAGCACCGCCTTCTCCAGACCGTTAGGCGTCCGGATCCGGGCCGCATCCAGCGCCTTCATCAGGTTATCCGGAATAAACATGGCATCTGACCACCCGGTTTTCTGGTCGGAGCCCGTTCCTATAGCCAGGTCCATCCCGAAATCAGCCCACTCCTGCCCGTTATTATGCGCATACTTATCTATCCACTGCCGGAAAGTACTGTCGGCATTCAGCTTGTGATCAAACACCAGGCTGTCGCCACAGGCCACCTGCAGCACATCCCGCAGCCGCGTACTGCAGTTATCCGTAAAAAACTTATACCGGTAAATCCGGTTTTCGGGCCGCAGGTTATTCTTCAGGTAATCAAACACCCGCTGCTTCTGGGCCGGCGTAAGGTTCAGCACCTGCTCCGTGATCAGGCGGTTAGTCCGGTTCCAATACTCCATTTCCACATACGAATTATAGGAAGAAATGCTGTAATTAAGGTATCCCCGCAAAAACTTCATATAAAAGCCCGGTTCCTCAAAAGCAAACGTGCCGTAATTGTAGTTAAAATCAATGTACTGCTTCGGATCACTGATCCGGATAGCACTGTGTCCGAACGTGGAATACAGCTCATCACCCGGTGAAATGGTCAGCAGGGAAACCTGCGCCTGGGGAGAAAGGGTCTGGGAAAAAGCCTGGAACGAAACCAGGAACAGCAAAAGTCTGAAATGCTTCACGGGTAATTCTGTAAATCGTGGCCAAAAATACGAAAAGCAGGGGATATTTGTATTACTTTGTATCTTGTAAACATCAGCTAAGAGCAGGGTGAGATGAACGGCGAACCAGCGACTGACCTCACAGGGCGTCTCCCGGTTCAGGGCTCGCAGCTAAATTTTGTACCTATGAAAAAAGCCTTTATTCTTTTTATCAGCCTCTTTGGTGCCCTAAACGCCTCTGCCCAGGAAGTTCCCGTCTCCAAGATTATCCTGGTCCGCCACGCCGAAAAAGCCAGTGACGACCCCGGAGATCCCTCCCTCTCCGAAAAAGGGAAACAGAGATCCGTGCTCCTCGCTGCCTTGCTGAAAGATGTACCGGTAGATGCGTTTTACGCCACCCCCTACAAGCGCACCACCCAGACCATTGCCGTTCTGGCAGAAGCCAACGGCCACAAAATACAAAACTATAAACCCATGGACAAAGCTAACCTGGCAGAGATAGTACAGGCCGGCAAAGGAAAAACCATCGTCATCGCTGGCCACTCGAACACCGTTCCACCCATGGTCAATGCCCTGATCGGCAAAGAAGAATATCCGCTTATGGACGATAACGACTACGGTAAAATCTGGATACTGGTATTCAAAGGGGATAAGCTGGTAGACCGTACCGTATTAAACTACTAAAAATGAACAGGAATACAGAGAAAAAGCTAGAGGATAAAAATACCAAACCGACAAGCATGCGGATTTTGGTCTATGATTTTCTTTCTTCTCAGAATTCGGCCCTGTCCCTGTCTGAAATCGAAAGACATTTTGAACATGCAGACCGGGTTACGCTCTACCGTACTCTAAAAACATTTGAAGAAAAGGGAGTTGTTCACAGCATCCAAGAGAACAATACCACCCGGTATAAGCTATGCAATGACGATTGCAATGAAAATACCCATAAAGACCTGCATCTGCATTTCTATTGCAAAATATGCAAACAAACCACCTGTAAAGAAGACATCATTTTACCTCAGAACCTGGAGGGAAACTTCAGGATCGATGAAATTCGTTTTTTTGCTAAAGGGATATGTGAAAATTGTCTTACCTGAAGTTTGCAATAGCGGTGTGGTATCAACTGGTAACGTTCTTCGGCCGTAGAACTAATGTTCTGCAACAGGCGCTTTTGCAGGGCTACATAACTATTTTCAATCAACACCCTGAAGATCCGATGGAACCGGGGAGCTTCTGTGAATAGAAAAATAAGGTTTTCGTAGCTGATTTGTAAAACCTTTGTATCTTCAGGGGCGTCAATATTCAGTTCAGACGGCTTGTGCTCATGAAAACTTCCAATATCTATGATCCACCAGTTTTCCATGACAAACTAAATGATGTGGGTATTGCCGTTATCGTCCACTTTATACATCCTCAGGCACCCGCTCACTACAAAGTTAAATTGATGACATACATCGCCTTCCTGGAGCAGATATTGCCTTCTCCGGTAGTTCCTGGGTTTAAAGCAAACCGAAAACAGCTCCTTTTCCTCTTCCGATAAAGGAAGGAGCTTATCAAAATAATGGATCATCTGCTCTGCCAAAACAGCTTTCATCTTAATACTCCGTTCAGAATGGTATCGCCTCAAAATTAGCGATATCCAAGCATTAAATTTCCATTAAAAGTACAATAAGCCCATAATAAACTTCCCGCTATTCCGTCTTAAGGGAAACTACTACAATTAACTTAAATGCATCTCACTATGAAAAACCTACGATTAATTCCAACTGCCCTTATCCTTCTCTTCAGTATTTCCTGCGACAAAACAGGCGAGCCCGTAAAAGACGTTAAAGGGATATTAACCTCCCGGCCCTGGTACTTTTTCTCCATAGACGGCATGGAAGCCTACGACTGCAATAAGCAAACCAACATGCGCTTCCTGGAAAACGGCACCCTGGAAATTGACGGGTACGTAAGGGAACCCGATTATACCTGCAGCGGGCCCCACCGGTACACCTACCAGTACACGCTGGTGGAAAATAACCGGAAAATTGAATGGGAAGGCGAAGCGTTTACCATTGTAAAGCTAACCGACACTGAATTTATAAAAAGTGTTAAACGGGACGGGAAGGATCACGTATGGGTATACAGGCGCTGAGCATAAGCCGGGGAAATTCTCCGGCTTTTTTAATGGAAGGGTTACCGCTCTTAACTCCTGATATAAATTACTGGTTTTATTACCATTATTACTGAAGCTTAACCCCAAAAGGTTTTTGATGCCTAGATTTGTATAGGAAAAAGAAACAAAACATGGACAGGAGCTTTTATTTTGAGACCATTGCGCAATACAACGACTTTAATAATCACGAGACCCTGCACCCTCTGGTAAGCGTAATTGATTTCTCAAAGGCGCATAAAAGAACCGGTTCCAGGATGCTCTTCGGCGTGTATGCGGTGTTTCTGAAACAGGCCGTGTGCGGTGATCTGAAATATGGCTGTAATTATTATGATTACCAGGAAGGTACACTGGTTTTTGTTTCACCCGGGCAGGTGATAGACGTGGAGAATAAAACCGATCTCTACCAACCGGCAGGCCACGCCCTGGTTTTTCACCCTGACCTGCTCCTGGGCACGCCCCTGGCCAAGATCCTGGATAACTACAGCTTTTTCAACTATCGTACTCACGAAGCCCTGCATCTATCCGAACGCGAGCGGCAGATCGTGCTGGACTGCTTTTCAAAAATAGGGTTCGAACTCCGGCAGTCTGTGGATAAGCACAGCAAGAAGCTCATCGCTTCCAATATCGAATTGTTCCTGAACTACTGTGAAAGGTTTTATGACCGCCAGTTCATCACGCGGGAAAATGCCAATAAGGGCATCCTGGAAAGGTTTGAAGCACTCATGAACGATTATTACACTACGGATAAGCCCCAGAATATCGGCCTGCCCTCGGTAAGTTACTGTGCGGAAGAGCTGAACCTTTCAGCCAACTATTTCGGTGACCTGATCAAGAAAGAGACCGGGAGATCGGCCCAGGATTACATCCAGAATAAAATCATTGACATGGCCAAGAAAAGGATTTTCCATTCGCATAAAACCATCAATGAAATCGCTTACGATCTGGGCTTTAAATACCCCCAGCATTTCATCCGCCTCTTTAAGCAGCGGGTAGGCTCTACGCCGAATGAATACCGTTTGTTGCGGTAAAGATCCAATCGTTATACATAAAAAAGGGCACAAAACGCGATGTTCTGTGCCCTTTTATTCTTATATAGCATGTTACTGCTCTACCTCTTCAATCTTCGATTTCTTCGAAAACTTCAGGTTTTCTTCGTTCTCTATATGATCTACCAGGATGGTATCGCCCTCGCTCAGGGAACCTTTCAGGATCTCCTCGGCCAGCGGATCTTCCACGTATTTCTGGATGGCCCGGTTCAGTGGCCGGGCTCCGTACTGCTGGTCATAGCCTTTCTCCGACAGGAAGGATTTAGCCCCCTCGGTCAGTTCCAGCGTATATCCCAGGTTCTGTATCCGGGAGAGCAGCTTGCCCAGTGAAATATCAATGATCTTAAAGATATCATCCCGGGTCAGGGAGTTAAACACGATCACATCATCCAGGCGATTCAGGAATTCCGGTGAGAACGACTTCTTCAGCGCATTCTGAATGGTAGATTTCACCAGGTCATCCTGGCTCTCCATCCGCGCCTTGGTAGCAAAACCTATCCCCGAACCGAAGTCTTTCAGATCCCGTACCCCGATATTGGAGGTCATGATGATAATAGTATTCCGGAAATCCACCCGGCGGCCCAGCGAATCGGTCAGGATGCCGTCGTCCAGCACCTGCAGCAGGATGTTGAACACATCCGGGTGAGCCTTCTCGATCTCGTCCAGCAGCACCACTGAGTAAGGCTTTCTCCGTACCTTCTCGGTCAGCTGTCCGCCTTCTTCATAACCCACATAGCCCGGAGGCGCTCCTACCAGCCGCGAAATACTGAATTTCTCCATGTATTCACTCATATCGATCCGGATCAGGGAATCCTCCTTATCAAACAGGTACTCGGCCAGCTTCTTGGCCAGTTCGGTCTTTCCTACCCCGGTAGGGCCCAGGAAAATAAACGAGCCGATCGGCTTTTTCGGATCTTTCAGCCCCACCCGTGTCCGCTGAATGGCTTTCACCAGCTTCTCCACGGCCGGATCCTGGCCAATCACCTTGCCTTTCAGGCTGTCGCCCATCTTCAGGATCTTCTCCCCTTCGTTCATATTCACCCGTTTTACCGGTATACCCGTCATCATGGCGATCACTTCGCCCACATGATCATCGGTCACGTTAAAACGTTGTCTTTTCGATTCTTCCTCCCAGGCTGCCTTGGCATTTTCCAGTTGGTCTATCAGCCGTTTTTCGCGGTCGCGAAGCTGCGCGGCCTCTTCGTAACGCTGGCTCTTCACCACCCGGTTTTTCTCCTGCTTGATCTCCTCTACGGCATTTTCCAGGTCTACTACCTCCTGGGGTACATTAATATTCTTGATGTGCACCCGGGCACCTACCTCATCGATCACGTCAATGGCCTTATCGGGCAGGAAACGGTCAGTAATATAGCGCTCGGAATATTTTACAGCCAGCTCTATGGCCTCATCCGAATAGGTCACATGGTGGTGATCCTCGTATTTGCTCTTGATATTATGCAGGATCTCAATGGTCTCATCAATAGACGTGGCGTCTACCATCACCATCTGGAATCTCCGGGCCAGGGCGCCGTCTTTTTCAATGTACTGGCGGTACTCATCCAGTGTAGTGGCTCCCACGCATTGGATATCGCCGCGGGCCAGGGCCGGTTTGAACATATTGGAAGCATCCAGCGATCCGCTGGCGCCACCGGCACCTACTATGGTATGAATCTCATCAATAAACAGGATGATCTGGGGATTTTTCTCAATCTCCTGCATCACCGCCTTCATTCTTTCCTCAAACTGGCCGCGGTACTTGGTTCCGGCCACCAGGGAGGCCAGGTCCAGGGTCACCACCCGCTTGCCGAACAGCACGCGCGATACCTTCTTCTGAACGATCCGCAGCGCCAGTCCTTCGGCTATGGCTGTCTTACCCACACCGGGTTCCCCGATCAGGATAGGGTTATTCTTTTTGCGGCGCGAAAGAATCTGCGCCACGCGCTCGATCTCCTTCTCCCGCCCTACAATAGGATCCAGTTTACCGATCTCCGCCATTTTGGTGAGGTCGCGGCCGAAATTATCCAGGATAGGTGTGCGTGATTTCTCACTGCCCTTGGTGTCGGCCTTTTGTCCGAAACCGCTGCCGGTGCCGAAGCTCTTGTCTTCGTCATCGGTATCCTGGCTCTCCATCCGCGGCTCAATGCCCGTCAGCTGGTACTCCAGCATTTCCTTGATCAGCTTATAGTCGATCTGGAATTTATTCAGGATCTGGCAGCCCAGGTTATCATCATCCCGTAGCACGGCCAGCAGCAGGTGCTCTGTTCCGATCACGTTCGATTTAAATATCTTGGCTTCCAGGTGGGTGATTTTCAATACCTTCTCCGACTGGCGGGTTAACGGGATGTTAGCCAGGTTTTTAATGGTATTGGTGGCAGTACCTCTTGTGGAATTTTCAATAGATGCTCTCAGATCCTCCGGATTCAGGCCGGCTTTCTGGATTAATCCCAGACCCAGCCCCTCACCTTCCCTGATCATCCCAAGTATCAAATGCTCCGTTCCGATGTAGTCATGACCCAGCCGTAAGGCTTCCTCCTTTGCGAGAGTTATTACCTCTTTTACTCTTTGCGAAAACTTGGGTTCCATTAGCTATTTCCTTTGTGTTTTTAATCTATAACAATTTTTTTCTCAAATGCGCTCCCTTCCGGCTCCAATATTTCCCCGCTACGGGCTCCTTTCATAAAAAGCAGATCGAGAATACTCAGGTTAGGTTCAAACTTACTGCCAAAATTCTGCGTATAGGCCCGAAAAGGCAAATTGGCCGCATTCTCCCCCCTGTTTTTCGCATTAAAGCTAATAAATTGGTTTTTATATTCATAATACGAAAAATCCCGTAGACAAATTGTCTTATTCAAGCCCATTAATTTCAGACAAATTGTCAGGCTATCCAGGTTTAAATCGATCAGTCGTTCATATTTTTTGGCAAAAACTTTGCTGATATAATCTTCAAAGTACTCAAAATAGGGGCTGTTACGGTAAATATTCTCCAGGGTTCTCCAGGCTTTGACATTCCAGGCCGTGGAATAATCCACTTCTATATTCCGGATAAGCTCGTGATTAGAAAACTTTTTTACGGGAACCTGGAGAATTTCCACCTGATGTGGCCCTAAAACATAGGCACGGGTATGGTACGATTGCTTCCGGTATTGCCCGGCCGCATTGATCTCTACCTCCTCACCGGCAGGCAGATGACGGAAGTAATCAATGCACGGGAAAAAATCGGGTGAAAATATCATTCAGTAAAAAATTTTCAGGAGCCACATTTTTATACGTTATATAGGAACAACAACTATATTTGGACACTTCAAAGTTAAAAAAAGTTTAATGAAAATAAAGTTATTTTTTGTCGCGCTTTGTTTATTTCATGCCGCTTCGGCCCAGGAAAATGAAAAGATTCGTTTACAGGTAAGGGTGGTGAACGGCATGGACGGCGCCGAAATAAAAAATGCACACATACAGGTTACCTACGCACTTACTGAAAACAGCATTCCGCTCAAAACCCAGAAAAAAAGCAGTTTTTACGAGGTGGTAAAAGGCGCCGACCTGAAGGTCCGGGCTGAAGCCGCCCAATATTATACCGAAGAAAAAAGATTTGAGACCGAAGCCCTTTATGATCAGGATGTCCTGGAGCTAAAACTTATTCCCAAACCGGTGGCTACCGTAGCGGAAATCGCCCCGCCGCCGGCAGCAGAACCCGCTCCTTTCTTCATCATTGTACAGGACATGGTTTCCGGCGATAAGATCAATGCCCAGGTAGAAGTCACCGCCCCTTCCGGCCGGAAAGAGAACGTCACCTCAGGTCAGTCATACCTGCCCAAAGAAAAAGGCGAATATAACTTCGCCTTCAAAAAAGAGGGCTTCGGATCCTACTCCCAGAAGCAGGCCACCCGTCTGAACTCCGATATCCAGCTCATCCCGGTCACCTTTGAGGTCAGAACGGTAGCCGCCGAAAACTTCAGCGAGCACGAATACGCGCTCATTGATGCTCAAACCCGTCAACCGGTCATGAAAAGCCAACTGTTTATCCTGGATGAGAACAAAAAGCCGGTAGAAACCCTGTTTAACAGCAGTAAAGGCACCTATCTCACCTATAAGATCAACCCGCAAAAAACATATAATGTGGAAGTTAAGGCCGAAGGCTATGAACCGCTGACCGCCCCGCTGAATAATACTTCCCGGAACATCACCCTGGAGCTTACCCCGGCCGACCTGGAGAAAATAACCCTGGCCGTGCAGGACGTCTACACCCGGGAAGCCCTGACCATTAGCCGGTTGAAAATATTTACCTCCGGCCAGACCGGGATCGGTGTGACGGAACAGAACGGTGAATACAGCGCCCTATTAAACCCGCGGAAAGCCTACCGCGTGCAGTTTGAAACCGAGGGCTACACCCCGGTGGACCGGCCCGTAGAAGCCCCGGATTTCCAGGGCAATAAGCTGGAAATCCTGCTCCGTAAGCCGGTTTATCCCCTGGCCCTGCAGATTCAGAACCAGCTGACCGAAGAGCAACAGAAGACCGCTTCAGCCACTGTAAACCCACCGGGTGGCAATGCCCTGGCCGTAAGGTTTGACCCGGGGACCAACTCCTTCTTACTGCAATCTAACCCCGATGAAACCCTGCAGATCAGCATTACGGTGCCGGGCTTCCGGCCCTACATGGCCTCCAATAACCGGAAACAGCTGGCCCAGTTCCAGCTGAAAGTGCAGTTGGAGCCGGAGGTGATTACCGCGCCGGTAGTGACGGAAACAGCGCCTGTGACCGCGCCGCCGGTCACTGAGACTACCCCTCCGGTAGTGACCCCACCTGCAGTGACCACCGCCCCGCCAGTGGAAAAACCGGCACCGAAGGAAGAAATCCCCATGGAGGCTAAAAAAGGCCGCAGATACGCCCTTAACGGGGTGAATTTCGAGCAAAGCCAGACCACCATGCTGAAAGGCTCTGAAACCAAACTCCGCGAAGTACTTAAATTCATGACCGAAAATCCGAAGATCAGCATTGAAGTCATAGGCCACACCGACAAAACCGGCGATGAACGCCAGAACGTGCGCCTGTCGGAATTCCGGGCCCGTGCCGTGGCTAACTGGCTTTTTAATAACGGAATAAAATCAGAGCGCATCCAAACTTCCGGAAAAGGCTCTTCCGAACCGGTATCTGATAATAATACGGAAGAAGGCAAGGCGCAAAACAGGAGGATAGAGATAGTGGTGGTGGAAGAGTAGTGAAAACTACTCCTCCGCCAGCGTCCGCCTCAGCCGGTCATTAATGGCCAGGCCAAGACCCCGTTCCGGTACAAATTCAATAAAGATGGTATCGATAGGCTGCTTATCCAGGTAGCGCAGACCTTCAAACAGGCGGGCGGCGGCTTCTTTCAGGTCAGCATTCTCGGAGAGAATGAATTGATGGGAAAAACCATTTATGGGTGAGGAATATCTCAAAAACCCGGTTTTATCACTATTAAACTCTTCCGGCTTAACTTCATCGTTGAACAGCCGCACCTTTTTCCCGGGAGAATAATGCTTCTTCAGCATCCCTGGTGCGCTGGGATTGGAGTCAGAAAAGTCGTTGATACGGATATTACCCGGGAAAACGCCCTCTAATTCCTCTATTTCCAGCCCCCCTTTGCGGTAAATCACCATATCCCTCCCTTCAAAACCAATAATAGTAGACTCCACACCTACCCGGCTGGGGCCGCCGTCCAGGATATAATCTACCTTTCCGTTTAGCTGGTCAAACACGTGCCCGGCTGTAGTGGGCGAAACATAACCGAAAGGGTTAGCGCTGGGCGCCGCTACCGGGAAATCCAGCAAGGATAAGAGCTTCAGGGTAAGCGGGTGAGCAGGCATCCGTATGGCCACTTTGTCGGACCCGGAGGTGACAATATCCGGTATACGGGTACTTTTAGGCAGCAGTATGGTTAGCGGCCCCGGCCAGAACCCATTCGCAATATCACTTAATTGAATATCTGAATACGAAGTATATTTGTATAATTCTTTAAATTTCGAAATATGAACGATGAGCGGATCGAAGGCCGGCCGGCTTTTTGCCTCAAAGATCCGGGCCACGGCCAGGGGGTCCAGCGCATTGGCGGCCAGGCCGTACACGGTCTCCGTGGGAATGGCCACCAGCCCTCCCCTTTCCAGTATTTCTTTCGCCTTAGCGATGTCAGTTCCGATTTCTGTTTCCATAAACTTAAAGTTCCGGGTGCTGAGTACCTCCTTCCGGACCACTAAACGGATTCAGCGCTTCAGAGGTGCTCATTATAACTTCTCCTTAAAATACCCTTCCGGGTAATATACTCTTTCCAGTGTCAGGCCCTCCGCTTTGGAGGCCGAACCGGCTTTCGTCCGGTCTTTGCTCAGGATGATCTTTTCAAACGCCTCCAGGCTGGTCTTACCATACCCCACATCCAGCAGGGTACCCACCACCGCCCTGACCATGCCCCGCAGGAAACGGTTAGCCGTGATATGAAACTCGAGGGTGCCGTCGGCTTCCCGCCAGACTGCTTCTTCCAGCGTACAGTTAAAGGTCAGCACATTGGTTTTAACCTTGCTGAAACACTGAAAATCAGTATAATTAAAAAGGATTTCCGCAGCGCGGTTCATCAGCGCCACGTCAGGTTGACGGGTATAAAGCGCCGAAAACTCCTTTTTAAAAGGGTCTTTCCGGTGGAGAATACGATAGACGTACTTCCGGCCGATGGCATCAAAGCGCGCATGCGTATCTTCTTTCACCGGGTATAGGTTCCGCACCGAAATATCGCGCGGAAGAAACCGGTTCAGCCGGTCAATAACGGGAGCCGTCAGCTCCACAGCCACATCAAAATGCGCAAACTGCTGACGCGCATGCACGCCCGTATCTGTACGGCTGCTCCCCTGGATAAAAACCGGCGTATTCAGCACCGTACTCAGCGCCTTCTCCACCTCTCCCTGTATAGTAGGCACGCCATCCTGCAGCTGCCAGCCGTGAAAATGGGTCCCCAGGTAACTTATTTCAATAAAATATCTCACACTTAGCCGTCCGGATGACCCCACCGCCGGGTCACCTGACCCCACGGTTTCGCCCCGGAATATTAAAATTGCTGCAAAAATAGAAAAATATCGGATAAGATGTCCCGCTAAGGCCAGTGTTATCTTATGTGTTATATCTTGTAATGTATTGAATCCAAAAAAATTACCGTTAACTAAATTTTTGCAAAAAAATGATTTAGATAGTGGTTTAGATAGTGAAAGAATATTATACATTTGGGCATTCTAAATGCTTAAAATATCCAATATATAATATTTTCTAAATCTAAATTCGTATCGGTATGAAAAGCCTATTTTCACTGATTTGCATCCTGTTATTGATGAGTAGTTGTAAAAACGAAGAAGTCGAAAAGCCTACAGGCACCTATTTAAGTACTCATGCAGATGTGTCACTTATTAAAAAAGGTACGGAAGAAGACCTGTTTAACCCGACTACAAAAAACTATCTGAATGCCGCTCAAACCAGGATAGAGTTTTCACATAGCCCGGGAGAAATCTATAGTCTGGCTTCTGTGAGTGATGGGAAAATAATATTCTATGAGAAAGATGGTGTTAATTATGTCAGAGTATTTGCTACGTATAATACACTCCCTAACGAGGTACAGGATGTAACTCTTTATTGGCCGGATGGTAGTAAAGATAAAGTGACTTTTAAATTCACTTTTATCACTAAAAATTCCTTTTATCCGAATACCTTAATGGTCAATAACGAGGTGATCAATCCGCCAAAAGACGGAGAGAAAGGAGCATGCAGCCAATATCTCACCATCTATAAATAAAACAGGCCGGATCCTGCATGCAGGATCCGGCCTATCTAAAAACACTATTTTATCTTATGACTCTACTTTCTCGTTTTTGAAGAGCAGCAGGAACAGCAGCATCACCGCAAAGGCGATTCCCGCCGGGATGATCCATACTTTCTGCCAGAACATGCTGATATCTGTTTCTTTCAGCGCTACGTAGCTGTCGCTGATGAGTCCGGCGGCCCAGAACCCGATCAGCATACCTACGCCGTAGGTGGCCAGTGAAATCAGCCCCTGTGCGGCACTTTTGTACTTTTCTCCGGCTTTGGCATCGGTGTAGATCTGGCCGGCTACAAAGAAGAAATCGTAGCAGATTCCGTGCAGGGCAATACCCAGCAGCAGCATAAAGCTCAGGTCACCGGCATTGCCGTATGCAAACAGCAGGTAGCGGAGTGCCCAGGCCAGCATAGCCAGGAGAATGGTATTTTTAAAGCCGAAGCGCTTGAAGAATACCGGTAAAGCCAGCAGGAAAAGTACCTCAGAGGCCTGGCCGATGGTCATTTTGGCGGTAGGGTTACCCATACCGATCTCCGCCAGGAAAGGGTTAGCGTTCTGATAGTAGAAGGCCAGCGGGATACAGATCAGTACCGATGAAAGGAAAAATATCAGGAAGTTCCTGTCTTTCAGCAGCTTCAGGGCATCCAGGCCGAGGATGTCGGAAACAGACGACTGGCTGCTGTCACCCGCTTTCACCGGCGGAGTGGCGGGCAGCAGGAAGCTGTAAACACCCAGAATCACAGATACGACAGACGCCATCAGGAAGGTATTGCGCAGCATCCCTCCTTCTATGGCCTCGGCGGAGTCCCAGGAGAAAAAGCTGATGGCCAGCCCGGCTACGATCCAACCGATGGTTCCCCAGATCCGGATACCGGAAAACTGCTTTTCGGGATCGCTGAGCTGACGGAAAGAGATGGAGTTTACCAGGGCCAGGGTAGGCATAAACAGGATCATGTACCCCAACACATAAGGGAAAAATTCGCCGGCAGTTCCGGATTTGTACATCATATACATCAGTCCCGCTCCCACCAGGTGAAGCACGCCCAGAATCCTTTCCGCGTTAAAATAGCGGTCGGCAATGAGCCCTACGATAAAGGGGGCGATGATGGCACCCCAGGATTGGGTACCGAAGATATTGGACATTTCCGCCCCGGTGGCACTCAGGTTTTTCCCGAGAAATGTACCTAAGGTAACAAACCATGCTCCCCAGATAAAAAACTCGAGGAACATCATAAATGATAATTTAAAACGAATAGCTCCGCTCATACACAAGACAGGGTTAATTAATTGAATAGGTTGAAAAACGTGCCAATTTAACAAAAAAAACACCATTCCACCCATTTTAGTTTTTTTTTGTATCCGGGGTCAAATACTCCCCCCTATTATTGGAATTTTACGGTACATACCAATAAATTTGCATATTAACTATAATACAACCTGCGAATGGAATTCAGAATAGAAAAAGATACGATGGGCGAGGTAAAAGTACCGGCTCATGTGTATTGGGGCGCGCAAACGCAACGCTCCATTGAAAACTTCAAAATAGCACAGGACATCAATAAAATGCCGAAGGAGATCATTCGGGCATTTGCCTACCTGAAACACGGTGCTGCCCTGGCTAACCAGGATGCCGGTGTGCTGGATGCCGAAAAAGCCGGGCTGATCGGCCAGGTATGCGGCGAGATCCTGGAAGGCAGGCTGGATGACCAGTTTCCGCTGGTGGTATGGCAGACGGGTTCCGGTACGCAGTCGAACATGAACTGTAACGAGGTCATCGCCTACCGGGCGCATGTGATCAAAGGCGGCGAACTGACGGATAAGACCAAGTTTATCCACCCCAATGACGACGTGAATAAGTCGCAGTCGTCTAACGACACCTTCCCTACCGCCATGCACATCGCCGCCTATAAAATGCTGGTGGAAGTGACCCTTCCCGGCATTGAAAAGCTGCGCGATACCCTGGAAAGGAAGTCGAAAGACTTTATGAAGGTGGTGAAGATAGGACGTACCCACTTTATGGACGCCACGCCGCTTACCCTGGGGCAGGAGTTCTCGGGTTATGTTTCCCAGCTGAGCCACGGGCTGAAGGCCGTTAAAAATACGCTGCCTCACCTGGCCGAGCTGGCCCTGGGCGGAACCGCCGTAGGTACCGGTATCAATACCCCCGACGGCTACCCGGAAACCGTAGCTAAAAAGATCGCTGAACTGACCGGCCTGCCTTTTGTGACGGCTGAAAATAAGTTTGAGGCCCTGGCTGCACACGATGCCATTGTGGAAGCCCATGGCGCTTTGAAAACCGTAGCGGTGAGCCTGATGAAGATCGGTAACGACATCCGGATGCTGTCTTCCGGCCCGCGCGCCGGGATCGGTGAGATCTATATCCCGGACAATGAGCCCGGCTCTTCCATCATGCCCGGAAAAGTAAACCCCACCCAATGCGAGGCCATGACCATGGTGGCTGCCCAGGTGCTCGGGAATGATGTGGCCATTAACATCGGCGGTGCCACGGGGCACTTTGAGCTAAATGTATTTAAGCCCATGATGATCTATAACTTCCTGCATTCGGCCCGGCTGATCGGTGAAAGTTGCGTTTCTTTCAATGATAAATGTGCCGTGGGCATCGAGCCGCTGACGGAAAACATCACAAAACACGTGAATAACTCGCTGATGCTGGTAACCGCGCTTAATACGAAGATCGGGTATTACAAAGCGGCAGAAATAGCCCAGACGGCCCATAAAAACGGCAGTACGCTGAAAGAAACCGCGGTGGCCCTGGGTTACCTGACACCGGAGGAGTTTGACGAATGGGTGAAACCGGAAAATATGGTAGGCAAGATATAATAATTCCGGGAAAATTTGGATCATTCAATTTTCCTTTACAAATTTGTAGGATAAGAGTAATCCGATGAAAAAATACGCTTTACTGATCCTGTTATTCTGTGCCACTATAGCCTTCGGCGCCTTAGTTTACCAGGCTGCGCACGAGCAAACGGCATTGGCCTCCGAAGAGGTTATGGCCGCTGATAAGATGAAAGAAACCCAGGTGAAAGAAGAGGCCTTCTCGGAGACCACGAAGGAAATAGCCCGTGAAGGCGGTAAATCGGTAACCCGTTTTTTATTCTCATTGATTTATAAGTAAAATTGAATATTGTAATAAGAAGAACGTTGTCTTTAAAAAGGCAACGTTTTTTTATGCGCTTCATCTACCCTGCCCTGTTTCTTCTGCTGACGGCCTGTGAAAGGAACTCAACGGAGATTCCGGCTACCCTTCAGCAGCCTTCCGTACTGGTGGTGAACGGTGGCGAAAACAGTCTTTCGGTCATAGACCCCGACACCTACGAGGAGCGTGACCGCCTCTTTATTTCCGCTCCCTATAATACCTTTATTCATCATATCGGGGTGAGTACTGATCAGCGGCGTTTTGCGTTTGCCCTGCCTGAGTACGACTTTTCCGGTGGCCATGACGGCCTGCATAACCTCCAGGCCGGCGGTCATGTGGTGGTGTTTAACCGGGATACCCAAAAGAATGAACGGACCATCAGCGTACCTTTTGCCAACCATAACGCCGTGTTTTCTAGCGACGGAAGCGAGATATGGACCGGCCTGGTTTCCCATTCCGGGCGGATCATGGTGTATAACAGTAGTAACGGCAGCCTCATCCGGGAGATCACGGTGGGTGCGGACCCGCACGAGGTGGTTTTTTCAGGGGACGGGCGCTACGTGCTGGTCACCTGCATGGAATCTTCTTTCCTGACGGTGATAGATGCTGCTACAAAGAAGGTTTTACGGGAAGTGAAAGTAGATCCCTTCCCTACCAATGTCTGGCCCGGGAAAGATGCCGGCCAGGTGATCGTGGAGAATGCCAACCAGAAATCGCTGAATTTTGTGAACCTGGATGAACTGCGCGTTACGGAGCATATCGACTTTAGTTTTTCGCCGGGCTTTTCGGCTTTTTCACCCGACGGCGACCTGTGGATCTGTGCCAAAGGGCAGAATTACCTCTATGTTTACCGCAAAAACGGCACAAAATGGGAGATGAAACACCAGATCGCTACAGAAAATGATCCTCACCAGTTTATGTTCCTGAAGGATAAGGTGTGGCTGGTGAACCAGAAGCAGAATACCGTGGAAATTTTTAGCCTGGAGACCAAACAAAAAATAAAAGGAATTTCTACCGGCCTGAAGCCGAATGCCATTGTGTATATTCCATAAGGGCGCCGGGCTTTAAAACAGCACTTCCGGCGGTGGAGCCCGGTACCCGGAGAACGGTCCGA
This sequence comes from Leadbetterella sp., assembly GCA_019638185.1. Taxonomy (GTDB): domain Bacteria; phylum Bacteroidota; class Bacteroidia; order Cytophagales; family Spirosomataceae; genus Leadbetterella. Next base: position 295,872 of record JAHBUH010000001.1, on the reverse strand, counting down.
TATCTGCTAAAGCCCCGTGCCCATCCTCAAAACGGCACTTCCAGCGCGAGTACCGTACCGGAGGCCGAAGAGCGGATATCCAGGCGGGCCCCGATCTCCTCTGCCCGGCTCTTCATATTTTTCAGGCCGTTACGAACGGACTCCTGCCCGGGATCAAAACCACGGCCATTGTCCTGAACGGTAATTATCAGCGTATTTTTCTGTCGCTCAAAATGCACTTTTGCTTCCGTAGCGCCGGAATACTTGGCCAGGTTATTCACGCCCTCCTTAATGATGAGATAGAGGTTCCGGCGTACATCGGCTGCCAGGGTCAGTTGGCCCACGTCCGGGCCTGCACTGATCTCAAATGAAAACCCGCCCGATTCCGCGAGGGGCGCAGCAAACTCCCGCAGCCGGAGCATAATGCCCTGCAGGTTATCGTGCACGGGGCTGATAGACCAGATGATCTCATCTACCGACTGCATCACAGTTTTAGAATCAGAATTGATCTTGGAAAACATGCGCTGATCGCTGCCTTCTTTCTTTTGGGCCATGTCACTGATCAGCATGATGCTGCTCAGGGTACTCCCGATCTCATCGTGCAGGTCACTGGCAATTTTATTTCTCAGCTTCTGGGATTCCTGCAGCCTCCTCAGCTTACTGCGGTTATTCAGGTAAACCACGGAAAGCCCGGCCAGCATGACCAGGGCCAAGCTTCCCCCGATCAGGCCTTTGTTTACCAATGACGCCTTTTCATTTTTAATGTTTAACAAGGCGATCTCCTGCTCTTTTTTCTCCGTTTCATATTTACGGAGCATTTCTTCCGTGGACTGGGCGGTTTCTATCTTGAATATGGAATCTTTGGCCACTTCCGAAGCTACGCGGTAGGTATACGCCTGCTTATAGTCTTCCGTTTGTTCGTACAGCTCTGCCAGGGCCAGGTTAGCAGTATAGAGGTAATCCGGCTGTTCGGTTTCTTTGGCAATTTCCAGGGCATCCAGGTAATATTTTTCGGACAGGGCGTAATTCTGCTTAAAAAAGTACAGGTCGCCCAGGTTATGGTAAATGGTTTTTAAAGGGATACGCAGGCCAATTTCCTGGCACAGCGCCATACTTCTTTTCAGGCATTTCTCCGAGCGGGCATAATCTTTGGTTTTCCTGTAAATCAGGCCCAGGTTAGTTAATAACTCCGATTGAAGCATCTTATAATTCACCTTTTCCGCATACGCCAGGCCTTTCTTATAATGGCTTTCTGCCAGATCGTATTGCTCCATGTCATCATAAACTGCACCTATTTTGTTTTCTCCGATGGCCATTCCCGTAAAATCATTCCGGGCCTTTTCTATTTCAAAGCCTTTCTGATAGTAAATCAGGGCTTCCTTATATTTCTTGTAAAATTTAAGATTAGTCCCCAGCTGGTCATACGGCCAGCTCTTCAGGGGATTAAGCTGATGTTTCTCCTGGTATTTGATCAGCTCTACGGCATAGCGGGTGGCATTTTCGCGGTCACCCATCTGGTCATAAATAATTCCGATATTATTCAAAGAATTCTGGAGTCTTTCTTTGGGAAGATTATATTTCTCAATGACTTCATGTGCCTTTAAAAAATATTCCATGGCTTTTTTGGGGTTCCGGTTGGAATATTCCACCACCCCCCGCATATTGATCGTATAGTATAAACCCTGTTTATAGTCCAGCTTTTGCGCCAGTTGATCCATTTCATCGATCAACTCATTCGCTTTTTTAAAATCGCCGTTCTTGACTTTTATAAAGGAATATTCATTCAAAGCCCGTACGTAATTAGTATCCCTTGGCTGTACTTCCAGGTATACTTTCAGGGAGTCTTCCGTTTTGGGTACCTGACCCCAGGCTTTTATTACAGTGAGAAATAGCAGAATAAACAGGTAACGGTTCTTCATAGATCAGGGTAAAACTTCCATGAAATTTATGCAGAAAAATCGGGAAACAGATACAGGTGTTTATTTTTTTCTCACAGAATGCACGGACAGATACCCATTTTTATCTTCGGCACTCCGCACCTCCTGTGAGAAATATTTAACCGAGGAAACTGTAGATCAGCTCCTTATAAATATCTGATTCCATGGCACTACCGGCATCCACCCCCTTAGACCGGGCATCGGCCAGCCGTAAGGCATGGATGGCCCTTCTCAACTGGGGTAAAGAGTAGGCCTGTGCGGCCCGCTTATAGTCTTTCAGAAAGTAAGGGTTTACCCCCAGGATACGTGCCAGGTCGGCATCCGGCCGGTTACCCAGTCCGTGCAGCAGCAGTACCTTTGAAAAGAAATTGTACAGTGCTATCACGTTCATGGCCAACGGGTGATCTTTGGCGTTGCTTCCGAAATAGTGGGCTATGCGGAAGGCCTTGGTAGCGTTTTTATCGGTCAGGGCCTTCTGAAGCTCAAATACATTAAATTCCTTGGATACACCCACAAAACGCTCAATAATATCGGCATCCACGCCCTCGCCCTCTTTCAGGTTGATCTTTATTTTATCCAGTTCGTTACTGATGGCCTGGGGGTTATTTCCCAGATGCTCACTGAGCAACTGAACGGCCTTGGGGCTGATCTTTATATTTTCTTCCCGGCACAGTTCGGAAATGAAATCCGGCACTTCCGAGTCATACATTTTTTTGAAGTTATGAATCTCGCCCTTGACAGCAAATGATTTCACCCAGGTTTTGCGCTCATCCTGGGGTTTTCCGAAGCACAGGACCAGCAGGGTGGAATCCAGCGGGTTCCGGGCGTAGCTCTCCAGCAGTCCCTGGGCGTCTTTCTGGCCCAGGTCACCTATGGCGTGGGCTTCCCGCACCATCACCAGCTGACGTTCCGCCATCATGGGGAATTTCCGGGCATAGTTCAGCACATCGCCCACGCTTACGTCTTTGCCGTAAAGCACGTATTCGTTAAAACCCTTCTCGTATTCGGGAATGGCGATCTCCAGGATCTTATCCGCCAGGCTGTCTATGTAATAAGGCTCCGTCCCGTGCAGGAGGTACAGGGGTTTCAGTTTTGCGGGAGTCAGCTCCCGGATGATCTTCCGGTAATTATTGGCCATATGCTGCTAATTCAGTGTCGCACGACTCCTTCAGTCGTGTAAAAAAACTTAGAAACAGGCTATTTATCTCCTGGTAATGCTGTTTCATAACTGGAACAGCCTCCGTGAGATCTACCTGCTTCACCCGGCGGTTCAGGCTGGAAAGCGCCTTCTCTACGCCCCAGAAATGAATATAGCTTTTCAGCCAGTCGTGCTCCACCATAGACCGCACCAGCGCCTGCAGAGCCGGCGGCTGCCATTCGGTATAACAGGTGGTCAGCGAATGATACACCCGGTTTTTAAAAACGTCAAATTCCTCGGTAGCAAAGTGCTCCCAGTTTTTATGAAGAAAGTGATCCAGGATCACATCCACAATTACCGGCGAATATTTCCCGAATCCCGGATAAAACAGCTGCTTGCAGGCCGCAATCTCCCGGTCGGAATCTGTAAAGGTATCAATATGCCGGTGGAGTCTCAGACCTGCCTTCACCTCTGCAGGCAGGAGCCGGTTAACGGGGTTTTCTATTCCGCCGGTGATGTAGTCTTCCAGCAGGCTGCCCAGGATAAACCCGTCATTTTTACCGGCAAGGAACAGGTGAGCCAGGTAGTTCATGACCGTTCGTATTTGATGGCTTCAATTCCAAATCTTCGCAGAAACTCCACGCCCTCGTCTACCGCTATTCCCTTGTATTCCGCATAGGAATTCAGGTAAAGCACCTTTCTGATCTTCATGGAGTAGATCACTCGGGCGCAGGCTATACAGGGTGACAGCGTCACGTAGAGCGTAGAGCCCTCCACGTTCCCCCCGTTCTTCGCAGCGTACAAAATGGCGTTCTGCTCGGCGTGCAGCGCCAGGGAGCAGCTACCTTTGGAGTCCCGCGGGCAGCCTTCTTCGCCAAATTCCTCATCGCAGTTATGTGTACCCGCCGGCGGACCGTTATAACCGATGGAAATGATGCGGGTGTCATTCACCAGCACGGCACCTACCTGCGCCCTTACACAGTGCGACCGCTGCGCCAGGTTAATGGCCAGCTCCATAAATATATCATCAAACTTCGGTTTGCTCATAATCCTGCTATAAAGAAACGATCCGATGGTTTATCCGGCCGCTTTTTGCCGTCAGCCTGAGATGCCGCATCCCGCTTCCGATCCTTGATTTCGGGATATGCACCACCCGGCTGAGGGAGTTCCGGTATTCTTCTGAAAAAAGGATCCTGCCCAGATCGTCAAAAACTTCAATTTTATAATCCTGCGCGGAATTGACCAGCACTTTACAATCCAGGCTGCTGCCTTCCACGGGATTTCCCAGCACTTTCAGCACCAGGGGCTCACTTACGGGTTCAAAGAGGTCGACGTTAGCCAGCAGGTTTTGCCGCCGTTTACTGATCTCCAGGATGGCCCTTACCCGGTTTTTCTGATCCTGCGTGAAAATATTCATGCAGCTGTCTACCGTATAATCCATGTAATTCTCGATCATGTTCCGGGTAGTAACGCCCCGGCAGGTAGAAAAAACGGGCATGCACACCACGGTGTTATTGGATCCCTCTGCCGGTGGGGTGTCATCGCAGTAATCCGTACCGCAGCGGGTATCGCCCCAGGTATGGATCAATCCCAGCCAGTGGCCTACCTCGTGGGTGGTGGTACGGCCGTAAGCATAAGGCGACTCCGCCGAGCCGGTTTTACGGCCAAACGCCCGGTAATCAATAAAAACCCCGTCTATCCGCTCGTCAATATCCGTGGTTTCCAGGCCGTCAAAATCCCCGATCGGGAACTCGGCATAGCCCAGGTAACTGCCACCTATGGTAACCACCCAGATGTTCAGGTATTTATTCGAGTCCCAGTACGACAGGTCAGAGATGGTTTTGGTCTCTGACAAAACGCTGAAGCTCCGCCGGCTGCTGTACACCCGGTTAATTCCCGTAGTGGGGTGGCCTTCGGCGTCAATGTTAGCCAGGAAAAACTCGATCTGCATATCCGCCCCCACCGGATTCACGTTATACCCGGGTGTTCCGGGCATGCGGCGGTAGTCCTCGTTCAATACTTCTATCTGGGAGCGCACCTGCTCATCGCTGATATTGGAGCCGCTGATGCTACCCGAAGCGTTATTATGAATGATGTGCACCACCACCGGTATCCGGATCAGGTCCGGCACGGCGGAGCGCCGAAACTTCTCCGACTTAAATTCCTCTATTTTCCGGTGAATAAGTTCCTGAAGGTCTGCGTTATGCGCCAGCTTGCTGTCAGCCGCACAGCGGGTTATCTGTGCCCGGATGTTTCCGGCTAAAAAGAGCGAAAACAGACTAAGAATCAGCCTTTTCATACGCTTCCAGAATTTTCACCACTAAGGGGTGCCGCACCACATCCGTACCATCCAGTTCTATGAAAGCTATCCCGTTTATCCGCCGGAGTATCCTTTCCGCCTCTTCCAGGCCGGAGCGCTGATTTTTAGGCAGGTCTACCTGCGACTTATCCCCCGTGATGATGATCTTGGAGGAAGGACCCATCCGTGTCAGGAACATTTTCAGCTGCATGGGGGTGGTGTTCTGGGCCTCATCCAGCAGGATAAAGGCGTTATCCAGGGTTCTACCCCGCATATAGGCCAGCGGAGCGATCTCGATGGTGTTTTTTTCCATGTAGCCCTTCAGCTTGTCGGCCGAGATCATGTCGTCCAGTGCATCGTAAATAGGGCGCAGGTAGGGATCGATCTTTTCTTTGAGATCGCCGGGCAGGAAGCCCAGGTTTTCTCCCGCTTCTACAGCCGGCCGGGTGATGATGATCTTGCGCACCGACTTATCTTTCAGCGCTTTTACCGCCAGCGCCACGGCCGTAAAGGTTTTCCCGGTTCCGGCCGGGCCGATGGCAAAAACGATATCGTTATCTTTTACGGCTTCCACCATCCGTTTCTGGTTCCGGGTTTTGGCCCTTACGATCAGCCCCCGGTTCCCGTGAACGATGATGTCTTCCTGGTTCAGGTATTCATCTATCCTATTGCCTTCCAGGGTATTCTGCACCTCTTTCAGCGGCATTACACCATATTTCTCAACGTATTGGAGCAGGCGGTCGAACACTTCCTCTATGCGGGCAATATCCGAAGCAGCACCTTTCAGGAAAACTTCATCCCCGCGGGCAATGATCTTGCTGCCGGGAAATGCGCGGTTCAATTCTCTCAGGTTTTCGTTTTGCGGACCGAAGAACTCATTCAGGTTTGAAATCTCTAATTTTATAGACTTTTCTATCAAAATGCGGCGAAGGTTTAATTTGTACACAAATTTGTCGAATTTATTAACAATAATCGTTTTTTTCCCACAAAAAAATATCTCCCGGATTTCAATTCCCTGAAAGTTAGAACGTTCCTGTATCAAAGAACGGCTCTCTTCAAATCCCCCCTTTTTTCACCGCTATTTCCTGTTAATTTTGTGAACCGATTAGTAGGAAGAATTGAACGACACCGCGCTACATATTACCCCTGATGTCCACCGGCAAAAGATCAGCCGGTTACCCCATGTTACGGAGATAGAATCTGCCGTACTGGGGGCATTACTTATTGATAAAGACGCTGTTAACCTGGTTAAAGACGCACTTTCACCCGACAGTTTTTACCTGGAAGAGCACAAGATCATTTACAAGGTCATCCTGGACATGGCCGATGCCGGGGAGGCCATTGACACCCTCAGCGTTACGCGTGAGCTGCGTACCAAAGGCCTGATCCGGGCGGTGGGCGGGCCACGCTTTGTGGCGGCCCTGACCGGTCATATTAACTCGGCTTCTAACGTGGAATTTCACGCCATGATCATGGCCCAGGCCGGGATTAAGCGGGAGATGATCCGGGTAGCGGGCGAGATCATGGAGGAAGGCGCCGAAAACGAACTGGATATTTTTGAGCTGCTGGATAAAACCGAGCAGTCGTTTTTCAAGATCTCCGAACGAAACATCCGGAAGAACTACGCCGATGCCAAAAGCATCATGAAGACCACCATAGCGGAGCTGGAAAACAAGAAACTGAATAATAACGAAGGCATTACCGGGGTGCCCAGCGGCTTTAAGGAGCTGGATGCCCTTACCGGTGGCTGGCAAAAGACCGAGCTGATCATCATTGCAGCCCGGCCGGGTATGGGAAAAACGGCTTTTGTGGTCTCGGCCATGCGGAATGCCGCCGTGGATCACCAGAAGCCCGTAGCCATTTTCTCGCTGGAGATGTCTTCTACCCAGCTGATGCTGCGGATGATCTCCGCAGAAGCCGAGCTGGACAGTGAAAAGCTCCGTAAAGGTACCCTGCAGCAGCACGAATGGGAGCAGCTGCACCACCGAATCACGAAACTGGCCTCTTCTAACATTTTTATCGATGATACACCTGCGCTCAGCATCCTGGAGCTCCGGGCCAAATGCCGCCGGCTAAAGGCCCAGCATGATATCCAGATGGTGATCATCGATTATCTCCAACTGATGACCGGCGATGCCGGCTCCGGGGTATCCAACAGCCGGGAACAGGAGATCGCTACCATCTCGCGATCTCTGAAAAACCTGGCCAAAGAGCTGGAAGTGCCCGTGATAGCCCTCTCACAGCTCAGCCGGGCCGTAGAAACCCGGGGTGGTAATAAGCGCCCCCAGCTGTCTGACCTCAGGGAATCGGGTTCCATAGAGCAGGATGCCGATATGGTGATGTTCCTCTACCGGCCGGAATATTACAAGATCATGGAGGATGAGAACGGTAATTCTACCGAAGGCGTGGGTGAAGTGATCATTGCGAAGAACCGGGCGGGCATCACGGAAACCGTTCAACTGCGTTTTGTAGGAAAATACACGAAATTTGCCAACCTCGGCGAGTATAATAATGCCATAGGCGCGTCCGCATTCAGCCAGATCTCCGGCCTGGATCATTTCGAAGCCCAGGGACCTTCAGATCCCGGTTTAAGCACTTTTAAGAGCAAGATCAACCCGCCGGAAGAAGACGGAAAGGATTTTCCTTTTTAATGGTTAATGGGTTGCTACAGCCCATCATTAATAATTAACCATTAATAATCACCCATTGTGGCGTCCCGCCGTCTTCACCGTATCCAGGATCCTTATCTGCTCCACAATCTCCCAGGGCTTGATATCCAGCTCTTTGCCTGAACGGATGGCTTCGGCCAGGTTATCAAACAGTTGGGCCCAGTTTCCGGGTAGAGTTTCTACTTTTCCTTCTATTTCCAGTCCTTTCAGGGAGGTACGGATTCTGCCATCAGCTGAAGCCGGTTCTCTGCCGAAACCGGGCTGAACGGGAAATTGCCCGCTTACCAGGTGGTCTTCCTGCAGGTCCATGCCATATTTGGTGTAAGAGCCTAAGGTGCCGTGAACCACATATTTCGGGCCCTGGTCTTTTACCAGCAGGCTGGATTTCAGGGTGGCTTTTACCCGGCCAAAATCCAGGTGGAGCTGGAAAGCATCATCAATTTCCGAATTGGCCCGCTGGGTAAAGGCTTCGCCGGAAAAAGAATCCGGTTTGCCGAAGAGGCAGATGGCCTGGTCTACCAGGTGCGCGCCCAGATCGTACAGGATACCGGTGGTGGCGTCCGGTGCTTCTTTCCAGGCTTTGGCGTTCAGCACGGGTTTATAACGATCAAAATGCGCTTCATACGACAAAACCTCTCCCAATATCCCGGATTCTACTACCTTTCTTACGGTCTGAAAGTCGCTATCGTACCGGCGGTTCTGGAACACGCACAGCACTTTATTCAGTTTGGCGGCTAAATCAAAGAGTGTGGCTGCCTCAGCAGCCCGGGCGGTTACCGGTTTCTCCACCAATACGTGCTTCCGGGCCTCCAGCGCCCTTTTGGCATAGTCGAAATGGGTGGCGCTTGGCGAGCAGACGGAGATCAGGTCAATGGACTTATCGGCCAATAGCTCATCAATGGAAGCAGCCCTTTCCGTATCCACAAAAATATGGGGCGGCAGCTCCTGGGAGGTAACTATTTTCACCAGGTTAAATTTGGGATTCGTTAGGAAGAAGGGGGCCTGAAGATACCTCCCGGATAATCCGAAACCTACTATTCCTACATTGATCATAACATTTGTATAATTATATAAACACTGAAACACAATTGCTATCCTACCAGATACATAACGAAAAACGAAGTATTTTATTTAAAAGCCGGTATACCGGTGATCTCCTGGCCCAGAATCAGCAGGTGGATATCATGGGTGCCTTCGTAGGTAACCACAGACTCCAGGTTAGCCATGTGCCGCATGATGGGGTACTCGCCGGTGATGCCGTTTCCGCCCAGGATCTGGCGGGCCTCGCGGGCCACATTCAGGGCCATAGCCACGTTATTCCGCTTCGCCAGGGAGATCTGCGCGGAAGTGGCTTTGCCTTCGTTTTTATTCTTACCCAGCTTCCAGGTCAGCAGCTGCGCCTTGGTGATCTCCGTCAGGAATTCCGCTAGCTTTTTCTGAATAAGCTGAAAGGAGGCGATGGGCTTGTCAAACTGGATTCTTTCCAGGGCATACCGGCGGGCGGTATCGTAACAGTCCATGGCGGCCCCTACCGCGCCCCAGGAAATCCCGTAGCGGGCGTTATCCAGGCATCGCATGGGAGACCGCAGGCCGTCAGCTCCGGGGAGCAGGTTTTCCTTCGGTACTTTTACGTTATCAAACACCAGCTCGCCGGTAGCGCTGGCGCGTAGTGACCACTTGTTTTTAATCTCCGGTGTGCTGAAGCCTTCCATGCCTCTTTCCACGATCAGCCCTTTGATCCTGCCGGCCTCGTTTTTGGCCCACACCACGGCCAGGTCGCAGTAAGGCGCATTGGAGATCCAGGTTTTGGAACCGTTCAGGATAAGGTGATCTCCCTCTTCCCGGAAATGACAGCGCATTCCGCCGGGATTAGAGCCAAAATCCGGTTCGGTAAGGCCAAAACTGCCCAGGAGCTCCCCCGCAGCCAGGCCCGGCAGGTATTTCCGGCGGTGTTCTTCCGAACCGTATTCAAAAATGGGGAACATCACCAGGGAGCCCTGCACCGAGGCCGTAGACCGGATTCCCGAATCTACCCGCTCCAGTTCCTGCATCATAAGGCCGTAGGTAATATAATCTGCCCCCATACCGCCATAGTTTTCAGGTATAATGGGACCAAATAATCCCATTTCTCCCATTTTCTTTACCAGTTGGCGGGGGAATTTAGCCTGCTGCGCCGCATCTTCAATGATGGGTGAGATCTCTTTTTTGCAAAAGTCGCGCACGGAAGCGCGCACCAGCAGCTGCTCTTCCGTAAGCAGGTCATCTACCCCGTAAAAATCGGGGGCGGTGAATTCGTCGGTTTTTTGTGAACGGATAAAGTCCATAAGGTGCGTATTAAAAAGTGATCAAAACCTGGTTTTTCAGGATGTCTTCCAGGGTTTCCCTTTCCCGGATCAGGTATTCTTTTCCCTGGTAAACCAGCACTTCTGCCGGCCGGAAGCGACTGTTGTAATTAGAAGCCATGGTAAACCCGTAGGCGCCGGCATTCCGGATGGCCAGGATATCGCCTTCCGCCGTTTCGGGGAGATCGCGGTCTTTGGCAATATCGTCAGTTTCACACATATATCCTACCACATTGTATTTCTTTTCCGCGGGCCGGCCGGCTTTTGAAAGGTTTACCACGTCATGATAGGCATCGTACATCATGGGCCGGATCAGGTGGTTCAGGCCCGTATTCAGCCCCAGCAGGGTGCCGTTCGGGTTATTCTTGACCACGTTAACCTGTGCCAGCAGGAATCCCGACTCGCTCACCAGGAATTTCCCCGGCTCAAACCAGAGCTCCAGCTCCCGGCCGTAGGCTTTGCAGAAGTCCCGGAAGCGGGCCGAGAGCTTCTCGCCCAGGTCTTTCATGTCCGTTACGGCGTCACCCTCGCGGTAGGCTACTTTAAAGCCACCGCCAAAATCGAGGTATTGGAGATTGCCAAAGCTCATGGCCAGCTCAAACATCACTTCAGCCGCCTGGAGGAAGGTTTCACCGTCTTTGATATCCGAGCCGGTATGCTGGTGCAGTCCCACAATATTCAGGTTATATTGGTTCACCAGCCTCAGAATCTCCGCTTTCTGCTCTACGGGAATCCCGAATTTCGAGTTGCCGTGGCCGGTAGAGATCTTCAGGTTACCACCGCCCTGCACATTGGGGCGGATCCGGATAAAAAGCGGCCGGGTGTTCCCGTATTTCTGCCCGAATTTCTCCAGCGCGGAAAGGTTATCCACATTCACCAGCACACCCTCCGCCAGGCATTCCTCAATTTCCTCAAAACCCACCCCGCTGGAGGTAAAAGTGATCTGATCCGGGCTAAAACCGGCTTTAAAAGCCAGGTGCATTTCCTGGGGCGAAACCACGTCTACTTCTACGCCCAAGGAGCGCATCAGGGAGAGTACGGAAATGTTGGTATTGGCCTTGCAGGCGTATTTTATTTTTATCCGGATGTCAGGGAAAGCCCCCCGGAGTGCATTGATCTTTTCTTCAATTTTATCGCCGTCATAGACGTAAAGCGGGGTGCCGAAGGTACCGGCCAGGTTCAGGAGAGTTGAATTATCCATTTAAAAAATACTTGATGCTGTGCAAAAATACAGGAAAAGTAAGGGAAGCAAAATGACCGTGGGCATATAATTGAGAAAGTGTCTGAAATTAGATATTTTGAAAATTATACATTTATTTAATTTATTCGCATTTTTACCGGATTGAAAATAATTAAAGAATAATACCGGCTTCTCCCCTCCCCTGCCGGGAAAGTCTGGCCGGGCGCTAAGATCATAAAAATTTAATCGCTTTAAGCGCCTGAATATTTGCCTTTTTGAAAAGCAAAAGCCATATTGCAATGATGAAAACAACACACCATGAACGAATCTATTTTTGTTAATTCGGAAGTTTCCACCCTGGAGCGGCTGATCATCCACAGCCCTGACAGCGGACTGGGTAAGGTAGTTCCTTCCAAAGCCCAGGACTGGCTTTTCGAGGATATCATCCACCTGGATACCATGCGGAAAAAGGAGTACGACCTCTACGTGAAGCTCCTCCTGTATTTTCTGGATCCCGAGGCCATCCGCTGGTATAACAGCGCAGGAGACACTAAACGCGATTTTTTTAAACCGAACTCGGAGAATTATTTTGACTCGGATAAGGTGATTGACATCGAGCGGCTGCTTTGCGAAGTATTGGAAAACCCGGATGTACGGGTCCAGCTGGTCGCCGCCGTATCGGCCATAGAGGAATGCTCCTACCTGGAAATGAAGCATTTCCTGAAGTATTCCAACCGGGAGCTGTCGAAAATCCTGATCACGGGCATGACAGATGAAGACGAAATGTTTTTCCCGCCGGTACCAAACCTCATTTTCACCCGTGACCTGGGGGTGGTGGTGAATGACCATATTATCCTGACCAAACCGGCTAAAACGGCGCGCACGCGCGAGTCACTGATGGCTAAATACATCTTCTTCAATCACCCGCTTTTTGAGCATTTTACGGATAAGATCATCGAGATAGAGGAAGATGAAGAGCATTTCCTGCTTCCGGAAGACAAAGCCCGGCGGGTGGATACCCTGGAAGGCGGTGACGTGATGATGGTGGCGCCAAATCATCTCCTGATCGGGATTTCAGAACGCACCACCCTGGATGCGGCCCGCCAAACCATGAACAAACTCTTTGAGAAGAAGGTGGTGGAGAAGGTTTCTATCGTAAAAATCCCCAGTAAGCGCGATTATATGCACATTGACACCGTCTTTACGCATATCCGTCGTGACGTATGGGTGCTGCTGCGATCCATGGTGCAGAAAGGGCATGATCAGCCTAACCATAAGGCCTGGCAGGAGCTGGGACCGGAAGACAGCGACGAAAAGGTGATAATCAAGACCTTCATTAACCGGCCGGAGGGTGTGGAAGTACGGGATATTGATAACCTGGAAGACCTGCTGACCAGCATTTCCCGCAAAGACCTGAAATGTGCGGAGCCGGTGAGGTTTGTGTATTCGGGGAACGACCGCTTTCCTTTCGGGGAGCGGGAGCAGTGGACAGACTCCTGTAACCTGCTGGTACTGAAGGAGGGTGTGGCTATAGCTTACGACCGGAACGACAAGACCAACGAGGCCTTCCGCGAACAGGGCTTCCGGCTGATCCCGGCGGGTGATCTGCTGTCGGCATTTGAAAATAACGTGATGAAGCCCGAAGAACTGGAAGACACCATTATTCTCCTGCCTTCAGCCGAACTTTCCCGCGCCCGGGGGGGATCTCACTGCATGAGTTTACCGCTGAAAAGAAGAGATATTTTCGAAAAAAATAATTAATATTGAACTGGAAACCTTAAATATACATACCCATGCAGGAGCAAGTAACATCTAATTTACTGATGATTAGGCCGGTGAATTTTGCCTTTAACCGGGAAACGGCATCCTCCAATAGTTTTCAGAAGCAAAACGATATAAACCAGGAAGCGCTGAACAGTTCGGCCCAGGAATGTTTTGATGAGCTGGTGGCCCAGCTGCGTCTTCGTGATATTAATGTCCATGTTTTTGATGATACGGCCGAACCCTATACCCCGGACAGCATTTTTCCCAATAACTGGATCTCCACCCACCATTCCGGGAAGGTGATGATCTACCCGCTGGAGGCGCCTAACCGGAGAGCGGAAAGGAGACAGGATATCCTGGATTTTCTGAAAAAAAACTACGATTTTCACGTTTTGCTGGACCTGACCCATTTTGAGATGGACGGGAAGTACCTGGAAGGAACGGGGAGCATTGTGCTGGACCGGATTAACCGGATCGCCTACGCTTGTCTTTCTTCCCGCACCCACCTGGAAGTGCTTAAAGCCTGGCAGAAGGTTATTGATTACGAGCTGGTGACTTTTGAGGCCTTTGATAAAGCGGGAGTGCCCGTGTACCATACTAACGTGGTGATGTCTATGGGCGATACCTTCTGTGTGATCTGCCTGGATGCCATCACTGACCCTGACCAAAGGCTGAACGTAAAGCAGAAGCTGGAAAGCTCAGGCAAAACCATCATGGAGATCACCATGGACCAAATGAGCGCATTTGCCGGCAATATGCTGCTGGTGAAGAATAAGAAAGACAAGAACTTCCTGGTGATGTCAGACCGGGCATACGAGTCCCTGACCCGTAAGCAAATCGATACCATGGATTATTTCGCGGAAATACTTCACACGGACCTGGGGTATATTGAAACGGTGGGCGGCGGCTCGGCGCGGTGCATGATAGCGGAGATTCATTTGCCGGAAAAGTAAAGGAAGTGAAAAACTAAAAGCGAGGGAACATCAGTAGTATATGTACCTTAATTTTCAGTTTCTAACTTTTATCTTAAATAATTATCCTAGTGAGCAGAAAAATCAGGATGGGCATGATAGGCGGCGGACAGGGTGCCTTCATCGGGGCCGTGCACCGCACTGCAGCCGCCATAGACGGGGAAATAGAGTTGGTTTGCGGCGCTTTCAGCTCCACCCCTGAAAAAGCCAGGGCCTCCGGCAGGGAGCTGATGCTGCCGGAAGATCGCTGCTACGAGAATTACCGGGAAATGATCCGGAAGGAAGTGTACAGGATGGATAAAATGGACGTAGTGTCTATAGTGACCCCTAATCACATGCATTTCGGCCCGGCTAAGATGGCGCTTGAAAACGGCTTTCATGTGATCTGCGACAAGCCGGTGACCTTTACCCTGGCCGAAGCCCGGAAGCTGAAAGATATCCTGGAACAAACGGGGCTGACGTTTGCCCTGACCCATAATTATACGGGTTACCCCATGGTGAAACAGGCCCGCCACCTGGTTCAGAGCGGTGTGCTGGGCCGGATTCGGAAGGTGGTGGTGGAATATCCCCAGGGCTGGCTGGCTTTCCTGGAAGAAAAACGCGGCTATAAACAGGCCGAATGGCGTACTGACCCGAAGCGGTCGGGAATTGCCGGGGCCGTAGGTGACATCGGTACCCATGCCGAAAACCTCGCCGAATACATCACCGGGCTGAAAATCACCGAACTCTGCGCCGATATCTCCACGTTTGTGGAAGGCCGCCTGCTGGATGATGACGCCAGTGTGCTGCTGAAATTCGATAACGGCGCCAAAGGCATCCTGTACTGCAGCCAGATCGCTAACGGCGAAGAAAACGCGCTGAGGATCCGGGTGTATGGCGAGCTGGGCGGCCTGGACTGGCGCCAGGAGGAGCCGAATACCCTGGCGCATAAATCTCAAACGTTTCATCATATTTACCGGCCCAATGTGGGTGACCTCTCCCCTTTTGCCAAAGCCAATACCCGCCTTCCAAACGGTCATCCGGAGGGTTACCTGGAGGCGTTTGCCAATATCTACCGGAATTTTGCGCGTACGGTGCGGAAACGGATGAAGGGGGAAGAACCTACGGAAATAGAGCTGGATTTCCCGGGTATTGATGACGGCATCCGGGGAATGCTGTTTGTGGAAAGTGTGATTGCCTCCGCTAAGAGTAAGTCCAAGTGGGTGAAATTCAAAAAAATATAAAAAAACTTGGAAGTCAATGACAAATGTCTTAATTTTGGGGACAAATGTACAAGATGATGGCTGCTGAATATAAAATAGAAGATAAGCTGGATAAAGAAATATCCGTGGTGTTGGAAAGAGCGGAGGTATATGAGCGTGCTGAAATCTCTTTTAAAGACTTTCTTCAGAATAAGATGCTCATCATGATGGTGATCCGGGTGGGGGTACCTTATTCGCTTTTTGAAAAGGTGCAGCTTTTTGCCCCGTTCAGTGAAGAGGAATGGGCGGATCTCCTGGATCTCTCCACCCGCTCCCTGCAGCGTTATAAGGTGGCTGATAAGTCTTTCGGCCCCCTACAGTCGGAAAAGATCATTGAAATGGCGGAAGTAACCCAAACCGGCCTGGAGGTCTTTGGTGACATGGAAAAGTTTAAACTCTGGCTGGAAACCCCTAATTATGCTTTAAGCGGCAAGCCTGTGGAACTGCTGAAAGATTCTTATGGAAAAGAGCTTGTAATAAGTGAATTAACCCGCATTAACTACGGAATTTTTGTATAATGGAAGTATACCGCCTTTCAAGGGCCCCGTATTCTGATCATTTATCTGGGAAAGGGGCCGCTATGAAAGGAGCCCGATGGAACTCCCAGGGAGTGGAAATGATCTATACCGCCGGAAACCGGTCCCTGGCTATGGCCGAAGTAGCAGTACATTTATCGCTGGCTACTCTGCCGCCTGATTTTATGATGCTGACCATCTGGATCCCGGATGACATTTCCCTGAAAAAGCTGACGGCGGATTCGCTGCCGCCGCATTGGAATGCCTTTCCCCACAGCCGGGAGACCCAGAGAGCGGGCGATGAGTTTATAGCGGAAAGGGCGTTTTGTGTACTGCAGGTGCCCTCTGCGGTTACCCGGGGCGATTTTAATATCCTGCTGAATCCCGGTCACCCGGATTTCAGCCGGGTTCGCATCATGGATAAAGCCCCCTTCCCTTTTGACCGGAGAATTTTCAGCTGACCCGGTCTATACAGTATACAAACGACCTCTCCCCCCGGGGGCCTAAGGGCTGCCCATCCAGTTCGGAAATGCGTTTTCCGCCCAGCTTTTCTACCGCTTTCTGCGACCGGAAGTTATGCTTATCCACAAAAAACAGGATCTTATCGTAGTGGGTAAAGGCATGATCCATCATTAATTTTTTTAGGGACCGGTTATATTTTCCACCCCAGAATTCGCGTGCAATGAACGTCCACCCGATTTCTATGGCAGAAGCAGCTAATTCTGTTTCGTTATAACGGGACGTCCCCACGGGTTTCCCGGTTTCCTTATCGGTGACATAGAAGGCTCTATCCGTGGCCATAGCGTCTTCAAACCACTTTTTGAAGCCTTCCGGGGTACTTCTCTCTTTAGCCGGGTGCTGCTCCCACAGCAGGGGGTCAGAAGAAATGCTGAAAAGTGCATCAAAATCTTCCGCTGTCAGCGGCCTGATGTGCACCAGGTCATTTTCCAATACGGCTTTAAAGTCTAACATAGCATGCTTTTATTTAAATCTGAAAATACACTTCTTCAAAAGGAACCCGGATCTGTACATCCCGCACGCCTTCCGGCTTACGGATACCGCAGGGGATCACCATATTGATCCCGGCACCGGCCGGAAGGCCCAGGATCTTCTTCAGGAGACGGCTGTCGAACCCTTCCAGCGGGCAGGTATCATAACCTTCTGCCGCCATGGCCAGCATGAAGGTCTGGGCAGCCAGGGCGCACGATTTATGCACCACGGCATTCATGTCACTTTCGCAGACCTGCCGGGTAATGGGCCGGAAAAGCCCTACGGTAGTGGCTATACATTGACGGATCAGGCCCGGCAGCCCAAAGAAGCGGGTATAGATAAAAGGCATCAGAAAACCGTAATATTGCTTCCGGTTTTTAATACGGGCGGCCTTCCTGTCTTCCGGGGTGTATTTTTCTATGGCGGCCAGTTCGTAAGCCAGCATGGCCCGGCTCCTTTGCCGGTACAGGTCCTGGCGGGTAACAAAAACCACTATTTCCGCGGCAGTTTCAGTAGAGTTCTGGTTCAGGCAGGCCCGGGAAACGGCCTTCAGGGTATCCGGCGAGGTCACATGGTAAAACTCCCATAACTGCATATTGCTGCTGTTAGGCGCCAGCGAAGCCAGCTCCAGACAGTGTTTTACTTTAGCGGTGTCAATGGGTTTTTCCGGGTCATACATCCGAACGGAACGCCGGTACCGCACAGTTTCCTCAAAAGTCATTCTGAAAAGATTATCTGCCTGCAAAAATACGATGTTAAACCCGGGGAAAGTGCATCCGGGCGGGTGAAAACTTTAAGAGGGCATTTTCTGCATTTTTCACTTTACCAAGAGCGGATAGAACGGATTTCCACGGGGAAACCACGAATTATTAACAATATCCAATTTCCGGTTTTTGACGGATATACGGCTTTTGTCGCCTGATTTCCCCGTTTTATCCCTCCTCTCCATTCACAAACTCTATTCATTCCTTCCGGTAAAATTTTAATGCCTAGATTTCGTATTCAGCAGCCCGAGACCCTTCCTTATGTACGCTTCAGTGATATTGGTAATAAAAGCCGTAAAACAGGTAACCCGGTTTTACTTTTTAACCGTTAATTTTGCCCATTCCATCCGAAAACCCCGGTTAGCCGTAGCTGACCGCTCACATTATATGAAATCATTGCTAATGGCTCTCCTCATCCCGGTTTCCGGGATAGCGCAGGAGAAGCTGACCCTGAACCGCGCCCTGGAGATCTCTGTGGAAAATTACGGCAGTATACGGGCTAAACGGCATTATAGTGAGGCTTCCAAAGAGCTGATCGAGCTGGCCCGGAGAACTAACCTCCCTAATGTGAACGTGGGCGTCCAGCAGGACTTCGGTACGGTAAACGGGCAGATGGGCCCCCTGTACGGCTTTGGAGGGCTGGCATCTGCCTCTGCCGGCCCCACTCTACCCAAACAAAGCTGGGACGCGGCTTTCGGAGCTATGTACCTAACCAATATCAACTGGGATATCATTACGTTCGGAAGAAATAAGCAGCGGATAAAAGTAGCGGAACAGACCGCCTTAAGAGACAATGAAGACCTGCAGCAGGAGATTTTCAGGCACAAGGTCAAAGTGGCATCGGCCTACATTAACTGGGTGGCGGCGCACCAGCTGAGCCTGTCGTTTGAAAGAAATGTGCTGCGTGCCGACACCGTACAGCAGGTAGCCGCGGTTAAAAGCCGGAACGGCCTGGTACCGGGAGCGGATCTTTCGCTGGCCAAAGCCGACCTGGCCAATGCTTCCATCATCCATACCCGCGCACTGGACCAGGAACAGGAAGCGCTGAACCGGCTGGTGGAGCTTCTGGGGGTCCCTCCTACCGGGTTCCAGCCCGATGTTTCCCTGCTGACAAAGCTACCCGTAAGGCCCGATGTCAGTCAGGACCTGAACCGACACCCCGAGCTTAATTTTTACAGGAGCCGGATACTGCTGAATGAGGAGCAGACCACCTTCCTGAAAACCCAGTATTACCCGGCTGTAAACCTGGTGGGAATCCTGCAAACCCGGGCATCGGGCTTTGGAAGCGGCTATGCGCTGGATCAGACTGACCTGAACACTAATTACTTCACCGGCATTAACCCTACCCGGGTGAATTATCTTTTAGGCTTGGGCGTAAACTGGAACTTCACCCAGACCTACCGCCTGAAGAAGCAGGTAAGTGCCCAGGAGATAACCGGTAAAGCGCTGCAAAGCGAGTACGAAATGACGGACCTGCGCCTGCAGACCCAGCTGAAAACGGCCCGGAATAAATGGGATAACGCCTTAAGTGTATATGAGCAGGTACCGGTTCAGCTCCAGGCCGCCCGGGATGCCTACATTCAGAAATCTACCCTGTATAAAAACGGCCTGACAGACCTGGTGGCGGTCTCCCAGGCGCTTTATGCCCTGGTGCGGGCCGAAACCGACCGCGATATAACCATCAGCCAGGTCTGGAACGCACTTTTACTACAGGCGGCGGCCAGCGGCGATTTTAGTTTAATTGAAAATAATTTGTAATCCGATGAACCTGATCCGATTCGCACTTAGAAAACCCATCACCGTACTGGTGATTGTAGCGGGGTTATTTTTCTTTGGAATACGTGCGGTACAAACCATAAAAGTAGACATTTTTCCTCAGCTGGACCTACCCGTAATTTATGTAGCTCACCCCTTCGGTGGGTATTCCCCTCAGCAGATGGAGTCCTTTTTTGCGAAGCAGTACATCAATATCTTTTTGTACGTAAACGGCATCAAGACCATTGAAACCAAAAACATCCAGGGCCTTACCCTGATGAAAGTCAGCTTCTATCCGGGCACCAATATGGCACAGGCAGCGGCCGAGCTGAACTCGGTCTCCACCCGGATCCAGGCCGTATTTCCACCGGGGTCTAACCCACCCTTTATCATTCGTTTTGATGCTTCCACGCTTCCTGTAGGCCAGATGGTGCTCAGCAGCGATAAGCGCACTAACAATGAGCTCCTGGACATGGCCAATGTGTACGTACGGTCTACCTTTACGGCCATTCCCGGCTTAGTGTCCTCTCCTCCCTTCGGCGGAAACGTGCGTACGGTGGTTATCAACGTGAACCCTGAGCTGATGCGGAACTATAACCTGACACCCGATCAGCTGGTAGAAGCGCTGAGGCTCAATAACCAGACTGCTCCTTCCGGGAACATCCGTATCGGGGATAAATACTACATCACCCCTACGAACACAATGATCCGGAATGTGAAGGATTTTGAAGACATTCCGCTGTTCAAGGGGGAGGTCCGGAATTTATACCTCCGGGACGTGGCCACCGTAACCGATGGTGCCGATATGACAGCCGGTTACGCGCTGATCAACGGCCGCCGTTCGGTGTATCTCAGCATAGCCAAAAGCGCCGATGCCTCTACCTGGGAGGTGGTACAAAACCTGAAAAAGGCCATTCCCGGCATCCAGTCTAACCTGCCGGAAGACGTGAAGGTCACGTACGAATTTGACCAGTCGAAATACGTAATAAACGCCGTAAAAAGCCTCATGACGGAGGGTATCATTGGCGCCCTGCTGACCGGGCTAATGGTGGTGCTTTTCCTGGGTGACCTCCGGGGCGCCCTCATTGTGATCCTTACCATTCCTACTTCCATCATTTCGGCGGTCTTGTTTCTAAGCCTGTTTGATCAGACCATTAACATCATGACCCTTAGCGGCCTGGCGCTGGCCATTGGTATCCTGGTAGACGAAAGTACGGTAACCATAGAGAATATTCACCAGCATTTCGATATGGGCAAACCCAAGGCCCTGGCCATCTGGGATGCCTGTAAGGAAATTGCCTTCCCCAAGCTGCTCATCCTGTTTTGTATCCTGGCGGTTTTTGCGCCTGCGTTTACCATGGGTGGGATACCGGGCTCCCTCTTCCTGCCGCTGGCGCTGGCCATCGGGTTCAGTATGGTGGTTTCCTACTTCCTTTCCCAGACCTTTGTGCCGGTCATGGCGAACTGGATCATGAAAGTGAAGCACCACCGGGCACCGGACGGCCACATCCTGACGGACAAAGAAGAACTGGAGGCCGCAGGCATTGATACGGAAGAAGATTCCTGGTCGCAAAAGGAGATCCTGGTTAAAAATGAGGACAGTAACCGTGACGGTAAGGTCAGCCTTTTCGAACGGCTGCGATTCCGTTACCTGAAATTCATTCAGCGGATCATGCCCCACCGGAAGATCGTAGTAACGGGCTACGTGCTTCTATCTGTGGCCGCGGTGGCACTGCTTCTCAGGGGCATCGGCCGCGATGTGCTTCCCCAGGTAAATGGTAGCCAGTTCCAGGTAAGGCTGCGTATTCCGGACGGCACCCGGATAGAAAAAACGGAGCTGGAAACCATGAAAGTGCTGGATGGCATCCGGGAAATAGTGGGCGGAGAAAACATCAGCATCACGTCTGCGTATGTGGGTGGGCACCCCCAGCTGTTTTCAGTAAGCCCTATCTATCTTTTTATGGCCGGTTCTCACGAAGCGGTGATCCAGGTGGCCCTGGAAGAGGGATACGAGACGGATATGAATACCCTGAAAGACCGGATACGGGAGAAAGCCCGCTCAATTAACCCGGAAATGCGCTTATCTTTTGAGCCCATAGAGCTGACGGAAAAGATCCTGAGCCAGGGCTCTCCCACACCTATAGAGGTGCGTTTTTCAGGAAGAAACAAGTCCGTCAATGAAGAATTTGCCAAAAAAGTGGAGAAAGAGCTCAAAAAACTTCCCCTGCTGCGGGATGTGCAGATCGGCCAGTCTATCCGCTACCCTTCGCTGAATATTGAAATAGACCGGATCCGGGCCGCCCAGCTGGGCCTGGATATAGGTGAGATATCGCGTTCACTTACGGCTGCCCTTTCCTCCTCCCGCTATACCGAGAAAAACATCTGGACAGACACCAAAGCCGGTTACAGCTACAGTGTGCAGGTGCAGATCCCTGAAAACAAGATGAACAGCAAGGCGGAAATTGCCGCTATTCCCCTGAAAAAAGGCGCTAACCGGCCTAACCTGGGCGATGTGGCCACCATTACCGAAAGCTTCACCTACGGAGAAAACGATAACCTGGGCGCCATGCCTATGCTTACGGTTACGGCTAACCTCAATCACACCGACCTGGGCACGGCATCCGCCGAAGTGCAGCAGGTGCTCAATAACCTGGGCGAGCTGCCCAGGGGCTTAAAAGTGGAGCGAATCGGGCTCAGCCAGACACTGGATGAAACCTTAGACAGCCTGCAGATGAGCCTGATCATTGCGGTTATTGTGATCTGCCTGATGCTGGCCGCTAACTTCCAGTCGTTTAAAGTCTCGCTGATCGTTCTGATCACCGTACCGGCGGTACTCCTGGGGGCCCTGGGTTTCCTGATGCTTTGCGGCTCCACGCTGAACCTGCAGTCGTACATGGGCATCATCATGTCTGTAGGGGTTTCCATTTCCAATGCCGTACTCCTGATCACCAATGCCGAGCAGCTGCGCCGGCATAACGGGAACGCGCTCCTATCGGCCACAGAGGCGGCTGCCTTGCGGATAAGGCCTATTGTGATGACCGCCATGGCCATGGTGGTGGGGATGATCCCCATGGCGCTGGGCCACGGCGAGGCCGGGGGCCAGGTATCCCCGCTGGGACGGGCCGTAGTGGGCGGGCTGGTGGCTTCCACCTTTGCCGCCCTGTTTGTTCTGCCGCTGGCCTTTGCATGGGGACAGGAAAAAACCGGAACCCGGAGCGTATCCCTGGACCCTGAAGATGAAGAAAGCATCTATTTTATCGCTAAACCAACCCATTCATGAATAAGATATTGATCATAGCCGCTGCCCTGGCAGTGACAGTCAGCTGTAAGAAAAAAGAAGAAAAAGCCAGCCAGGAACCCGCTGAAGTTTCTGCAGGCGCGGAAGTGATTCACCCGGAAAGCGGCGGTTTTGCCACTTCCGTAAACATCCCAGGCGAGCTCCAGGCTTTTCAGCAGGTGGATCTATACGCCAAGGTCACCGGCTTTGTACAGAAAGTGGCGGTAGACGTAGGAAGTAACGTGGCCCAGGGACAGCTCCTGGCCGTACTGGAAGCCCCGGAAATGAAAGCCCAGATCAGCGCGGCTGCCTCCCGGCTGAAGGCCCAGGAGGCCCTGTACGTGGCCAGCAGCGCTACCTATGAGCGCCTGGCCGAAACCAGCAAAACCCCGGGGACCATTGCTACCAATGACCTGGATATGGCCCACGCCCGGCAGCAGGCCGACCTGGCTCAGCTGGAAGCCGCCAAAGCCTCCTACCGCGAAGTGTCTGACATGCAGAATTACCTAACCATCCGTGCGCCGTTCAGCGGGAACATCACCGCCCGGAATGTGAGCCCGGGCGCCTATGTGGGTCCCACCGGCAAGGGCTCCGAGTTTCCCCTCTTCAGCCTGGTTCAGCAGAACAAGCTGCGTCTGGTGGTCAATCTCCCAGAAACCTATACCGGCATACTGGATAAGTCACAGGTGATCACCTTCACCGTTCACTCGCTCCCCGGCGAAACCTTCAGCGGCCGGATCTCCCGCCATGCAGGAGCCCTGGATACGCGCCTTCGTTCGCAAAGAGTAGAGATTGACGTAGAAAACGGAAATAAAAAATTACTCCCTGGCATGGTGACTAACGTAAGCCTGCCTTTAAGCGGCAGCAGGGAAGCGCTTTCCGTACCCAATACGGCCATCCTGAATTCTTCCACAGGTGTCTATGTGATCCGGATAGAAAAGGGCAAAGCCGTTTGGGTGCCGGTCTCCACCGGCATCGCTAACGACTCCGTGGTGCTGGTGACCGGGCCGGTGAATTCTTCGGATGTACTGGTTAAATACGCCTCGGAAGAGATCCGTAACGGGCAGGAAGTGAAGGTGAGGAAGTAAGCTTTATTTCCCCATCTTCACCTTCGCGTACAGAGGCAGGTGATCCGACGCCAGCGACTGAACCGTATGCACTTCCTTCACTTTCCAACTGCGGTTTTTTGACAGGAAAATGTAATCGATCCGTCCGCGGGGTTTGTCGGCATCAAACGTGAATTGTACATTATTTCCCAGCACAGCGGCATCGTAGAAGTACTCGGTGATGCGTTTGTATTCTTTACTATCCGGCATAAAGTTAAAATCGCCGGCGATGATCATGGGGCGGCCGGTTTTCTGGTAATAGTCGATGATGGCCTCTACCTGGGCCAGCCGGTTAGTTTGATACTGGTGACAAAGGTGGGTTCCGGCCAGGGTAATGTTTCCCTTTTCTTTAACAGCGATCATGGCACGGCCTTCACCGCCCTGGGGAAAAGGAAGTGCAAGCCGGATAATATCGCCGGGTTTCCGGATCAGCATCCCTTCACCATAGCCGCCGTCGCTGTAATCGATGGCCTTGGAAAAATAACCAGTACGCCCGCTCAGGTTGCCCAGCTCGGCAGCAACATCTATTTTACGATCCTGGTTAAACGCTTTGGTACGGTTAGTCATGCTGTCTACTTCCTGCAGGAAAACCACGTCGGGATCCAGGTTTTTGATCACGGTGGAAATATCCGCCAAGTTACTATTGCCCTTCTTATACGGGTTTTCACCATGGAATATATTGTAAGTCAATACCTTATACGAAGTTCCGCAGGAGTACAGGCCCAGGGTCAGGAAAAACAGGAAAAAATATTTCATAATGGATGGAGGTTAAAGCCTGATTAAAAATACGAACATTTTCTGACACCGCCACTCCTTTTGTTATTTTTACAGGATAATATCCCGTTTATGCTCTTAAAAGTCAATATCCGGCTCGGCCATATCATCTCCGGTACGTGGAAAAACCTGTTTTTTTCCATCATTACCTGCACTTTTGCATATTCCCTGAACGAGTTGTGGCTGAGCAAATATTTCGAGTTTCCGTCGTTTGTCCCCTCGCTGATCGGTACGGCATTGGCCTTTTTTATTGGTTTTAACAATAACCAGGCGTATTCGCGCTGGTGGGAAGCCCGGACAGTATGGGGCTCACTGGTGAACAATTCCCGCTCCTGGGCCCGGCAGCTCCTGAATTATACACAGGCCTCCGACACCTTATCCGAAGCCAAACTGAAAGAAATACGGGAAACGCTCATCAAAAGACACATGGCCTTCCTATACGCATTAAAGGCTCACCTGAGAGGATCGGATGACGACTATTACCGGCAATACCTGGCACCGGGCGACCTCGCCTCTATCTCCGGCCAAACTAACCTGCATAATGCTATTCTTAACCTGCAGTCAGGCGGCTTACAGGAACTTTACGCTCAAAAAGCCATAGACGGTTTCGGTTTTATGGAGCTGAACCGCACCGTCACTACCTTTTGTGACGATATGGGCCGCTGTGAACGGATCCGGAATACGGTTTTTCCCACCACGTATACCTACTATTCCCGGAACTTTATCTGGCTGTTTATCTATGCGGTAACCATGGCCATTGGCAGCGCTATCGGGGTTTGGGCCATTGTTTTCGGCGCCATCACGGGCTATATTTTCTTTACCATTCAATCCCTGGGTCAAACGCTGGTGAACCCCTTCGAAAAGATGCCATCCGCCCTGCCACTGGACCAGATCAGCCGGACCATCGAGATTAACCTCCTCCAGATGCTGGGCGAGAAGGACGTACCGACACCGGTGGAGAGCGTAAATGGTGAATATATATTGTAAACCACTAGGATTCAGGCGGTTTATTACTATATTTGTTTATAATGTAGTTAATACCTATGGAATGGTTTATCAAAGTTCTGCACCAGTACGCCGATTTTAAGGGCCGGGCAAGGAGAAAAGAGTTCTGGATGTTTGGGCTTTTTTATATTCTTTTTGCTTGTTGTGCGGCATTTGCGGATAAATTAATGGATACGGAAGAGTACTACCTGGACGATATGTTAGTTGACGGTGTCTTTAGCTCGATTTATGCGCTTGCCCTTTTCATTCCCTGTTTAGCCGTTTCCGTTCGCCGGCTTCACGATACCGGTAAAAGCGGCTGGATGATCCTGGTAGGTATTATCCCATTTGTAGGATGGCTTTGGTTATTAGTGCTTTACTGCGAGAACAGCCAGCGGGGAAATAATGCTTACGGACCGAACCCCAAAGGCGAATGGATTCCACAGGCTCGCCCGGAAAACCCGGAATATCGCCCTTAAACGACAAAAAAGCCCAAAAAGCACACGTATTGTCTGCTTTTTGGGCAAACGTCATTAATTCAGCTCATTAGCGGCAAAATACGCCATCGCAGTTCGCATAAAACCGGCATAAGCCGGGTCCGGGGTATCCGCGTCATTCCTGGTGTAGCGTTCATCCTGCATATACAGGTCACCCAGGCCGGCATACGCTTCGGCGGAGGGGGCCGTACCCCAGAAGCGGGCTATGTAGCCGTAATGTTTCCGTACCAGTTCCTGTACGGCCGGTGATTCCGGATCCTGGTCTTTCATAGCCGCCAGTTGGTGGTTGACCGCCATGAAACTTTCTTTCAGCTCATTCAGCTCTTCGCGGGTCATATTTTTCAACTGGTATTCCGATTTTTCCACGGCTTCTTCGCCCCATTTTTCAATGGCCTCCTGACGGTAGGCTTCCGCTTTCTCTTTGGGCAGTCCTTCATATAATTCTTCGTGCTGTAACATTTTTCCTTCTTTTAAATTAAAAATCGTTTTGTTAATGGTATCCATCAGGATCATGATCCGGTCCAGGCGCGCTTTCAGGGCTGACCGGTGGCTTTCCAAAGCGCTTACTGTATCAAAGCCGGGCTGATCTAGGATCTGCCGGATCTCCTGCAGGGGAATATCCAGCTCCCGGTAAAACAGGATCTGCTGTAAACGCAGTAACTCCTTCTCTCCATACATCCGGTACCCGGCCGCGGTACGGATGCCGGGCTTAAGCAGGCCCATCCGGTCATACAGGTGGAGTGTACGTACGCTCACCCCGGCCATGTCTGCCAGTTTTTTTACGGTATAATGAATCATCTGGTCTCGATAACGGGACAAATGTAGACTATGACCTAAGGTAAGAGTCAAGCGTTTTTTCAATTTTTTTTGAAATTGCGGGATTTTTTTCCATATTGATCCCAAAACAAAATCCTGTGAGATTAACCCGCATTATAGGACTTGTACTCACCTGCGCCTTATCTTTAGGCAGTTGTGACCGGAAATCCGTTCCGCAATGGTCTATCGCCGAGCTGGGCTTTGAAGCACGGAATACGTATGCCAATCCCTATACCGATGTAGAGATTTATGCGGTATTTGTCAATAAAAGCGGGGATTCGCTGGTCAGGCCGGCGTTCTGGAACGGGGAAAACAAGTGGAAAGTGCGGTTTGCCCCACCCCGGGAAAACGAAGAATGGACCTGGACCCTCCACGCTTCAGTAGATGATCCGGGATTCATGAACCAGTCGGGAACCCTGAAATCGGCGCCCTACACGGGTACTAACCGGCTAAACCGACACGGAACGCTGAAAATGTCGCCTAAAAAACGTAACCTGGTTTTTGCGGACGGCAGCCCCTTTCTGCTGGTAGGGGATACGCCGTGGTCACTACCCTACCGCGCTACCCCTGCACAGGTAGAGATCTACGCCCAAAACCGCCAGGAAAAAGGCTATAATACGGCGCTGCTGATTGCGGTACAGCCGGATATCAAAGCGGAAGGGCCGGATCAGCGGAATACCGACCAGGGGTTCGCCCGCGGATTCACCGACCTGAAAGACGGCCACCTGAATCACCTGAACCCCGCCTATTTCCAGACACTGGACAGCCTGGTTCAGATTCTCTATGACCATGAAATCGTGCCGGTGTGGGCGCCACTGGCCCACGGCTACGGCTGGAAAGGGAAACAGGCGCTGGGCCCCAATGTATCGGGTGAAGAATACGCCCGTTTTGTGCGTTACCTGCTGGCCCGGTACGGCAGCCGGCCGGCCCTCTGGCTGCTCAGCCTGGACGGACACGGAGATGCACCGGGCGTGATACCCGCCGGTGAAACCCTGGAAAAATGGGATGCCTATCATCAGCCTACGGGTCTGCACTACAACCCCTGTGACGATTTCCTGGCTACTTGGGCCAAAGAAGGTGACGGCCACTGCTTTCATTATAACAAGAAGCACCAGGATGCTCCCTGGCTGGATTTTCAATGGGCTCAGACCGGACACGACGGCGAACACCTATACCGCAAAGTGGCGAGAATGTACGAAAATCTCCCCGTTAAAGCCGTTATGAATGGCGAACCTACGTATGAAGGCATGATGGAGGGGAAACACGGGCTGGGCTACTGGCAGGTGGAAAATGCCTGGAATGAGCTGCTGCATGGCGGTACCATGGGCATGGTGTACGGTGCCGTGTGCCTCTGGCAATGGAAGATCAGCCCCACCGAAACCGGATGGGAAGAATGGACCAATGCTCCCTACTCCTGGCAGCAGGCCCTGGATTTTGAAGGCAGCCGTTACCCCGGCTTTGTGGCCCGGGCTTTTGACGGATTTGATTTTACCGACATGGAGAAACGGCCTGACCTGACCGGGAACGGCCGGCTGCTGCTGGCCAAAGAAGGTGTTTTCTATTATTCCTACCTGGAAAAAGGAGGCGAAATTATGATCAGGAATATCCCGGCAGACCTGCCCTGCTATTGGTTTGATCCGCTTAAAGGCGAATTTCACAGCAAAATGGCGGCCGGAAATTCGGGAGTTTTTACAGCGCCAGACACCCTCCAGCCCTGGGTATTCCTGGCGGGCCGAAAAACCAAATAGATAATTATGTTCCTTACCCACGTTTTACCCGGCGATTTCCTGAAGCCCTACATCCGCTTCTACCGGATCATCCATTTTGATTTCAGGAGTAGCCCCGGGCCGGAAAACCGGGTGAAGTACTACCGCCCGCGGGTGGAACATTGCCTGCAGTTTACGCCTTTTGACCGTGAACGGGTAGATTATGAAGATAAAAAGACTATTTGCCAGAGCGCGGCTGTGTTTGGCCAGCAAACCGTGCTGAGTCAGAGAAGCCTGGGCGATCATTTTCTCAATTTCCAGGTGGTTTTCCAGCCCGGAGCCTTCACTTCCCTCTTCCGGGCATCGGCAGATGAATTTACTAACCAGTACCGGGATGCCCGTGATGTGCTGGGTACCGAGGTGGTAGGAATCAATGAACAACTGGCCGCCTGCACTTCGTATGATGCCATGGTGAAAACAGTTGAAAGATACCTAAGCCGGCTGGTGAACCGGACCCGGTGGAAAATCCACCCCGTAAGTGCTATTGCTGCGGAGTTTCAGTACCTCCAGCCGGTCAGGAGCCTGGAATGGTACGCTAACCAGGCTAACCTGAGCTTCCGGCAGTTTGACCGTACATTTAAGTACCTCACCGGGATAGCCCCGAAAGACTACCGTAACCTGGTCAGGCTGGATCACGCCTATCTTTTAAAGAACCGCGATCCCGGGAAAGACGGGCTGAGCATAGCGCTGGAAAGCGGTTTTTACGATTACCAGCACCTGGCTAAGGTGTATAAAAGGTATACAGGGTATGGTCCGGGCGAGTTTTACAAACTGGAAAAGAGGGCCCCGGAACGTAATTTCGGTCACTACGAAAAATAAAACTTGTCTTTTCTGTACCATCAGATAACCCTGCCGGGAGAATAGCTTTGCGGCATAAAAACTTCTGCTGACATGAAAATTATCCGGACTTTAGCCCTTATCCTGTTGGTTATACTGCCCTACAGCACGGCTCTCAGCCATTTTTCACCGTATCTCACGGCGCATTCTTTCTCTGATTTTGTATGGGCCAGCCTGGTTTATGGAGCACTGATCCTGGCTTTGGGCCGGTTTATATCCGTACCCAATACCCATTCCTCCGGTTTTGGCTTACTGGCTTTAGGAGCACTAATAGGACCACCCCTTATGCTGGGTCCACCGGAGCTGGGTGAAAATCTTCTGAACCGGGTAACGGAAGAGCATTTCCGGTTCGGTCTGCTGATGGCAGCCACGCTCCTGCTTGCTGTGAGCGGCGGTTTACTGCTCCGAAAAATAAAGGGCCCGGCACTGCTTTGGGCGCTACTGGTGCTTTCGGTAGTATTGCAGCTATGGGATAATTACAGTTCGTATCATCTCAGCAATGAAATGCGTCACTGGATCCAATCCGGCAGGAATCCGGCCCACTTTATTATGGAATATCCTTTCCACCAAACCCTCCGGACCCTCGGCCGTAGCCTCATTTACCTGCTGATACCCGCTATCTCGTGGATCCTGTGGAAGAAAGGCAGTCTGAAAAAGGGAATCTTTATGACGCTGACCGTTTTCTGCGCAGCCGGCATCGTCTTTTTCTTCCTGTTTAATTTCCAGGGCTTCGACTTTTACTTCCCTTTCATGATTCCGGCAGTGGCTCTTGCGCCTGCTTACTGGCTGGGGATAGCGCTGGTAAAGTCATGGGAGTATAACAGTAAATGACCTTTTAGCCGGACATACGGCTCCGATTCTTTGCAGAGGCTACGTAAGATGCACAAAAAAAGGTGCCTCCCGCAGGAAGCACCTCGTATAAGAGTTGAATAGGTAGATCTTAGGCCAGTACTTTCTGTACCAGCTCGGCGGCATCTTTCAGTTTTACCGCTGAATATACTTTGAGACCGGAGTCATTGATGATTTTGGCGCCTTCTTCGGCGTTAGTACCCTGCAGACGTACTACGATAGGCACCGGGATCTCCCCGATGGTCTTGTAAGCCTCCACGATACCGTTAGCTACCCGGTCGCATCTAACGATACCACCAAAAATGTTCACAAAAATCGCTTTTACGTTCGGGTCTTTCAGGATAAGACGGAAACCTGCTTCTACCGTAACGGCATTGGCACCACCACCCACATCCAGGAAGTTAGCCGGCTCACCACCGTAAAGCTTGATGATGTCCATGGTGGCCATGGCCAGACCGGCGCCGTTTACCATGCAGCCTACGTTTCCGTCCAGCTTCACATAGTTCAGGTCGCTTTCTGAGGCTTCCACTTCCATCGGATCTTCTTCCGATTTATCTCTCAGCGCTGCCAGGTCAGGGTGACGGAACAGCGCGTTATCGTCCAGGTTAACTTTGGCATCTACTGCCAGGATTTTGTCGTCTGAGGTCTTTAACACGGGGTTAATCTCAAACATGGAGGAATCCGTCTCATCATAGGCTTTGTAAAGCGATGTCAGGAATTTCACCATTTCTTTGTTGGCATTCCCGGTCAGGCCCAGCTTATAGGCTACGTTACGCGCCTGGAAGCCCTGGAAGCCCACACGAGGGTCAATCCACTCCTTAATGATCTTTTCAGGTGTATGAGCTGCTACTTCTTCAATGTCCATACCGCCTTCGGTAGAGGCCATGATCACGTTACAGGCTTTGGTTCTGTCCAGCAGGATGGAAACATAAAGTTCCTTAGGCTCGGAATCGCCGGGATAGTACACATCTTCGGCTACCAGTACCTTGTTTACCACTTTACCGTCTTCCCCGGTCTGAATAGTCACCAGTGTGTTTCCTAAGAGGTTAGTAGCTATGGTTTTGACATCGTCTGCCGACTTGGCCAGCTGAACGCCTCTCTGCTCACCGCCTTTGATTTTTCCTTTTCCCCGGCCACCGGCATGGATCTGGGATTTTACTACGGCAAATTTTGAATTGGTCAGTTCCGATATCTCCTGGTAGGCTTTTTCCGCTTCTTCTACCGTTGATGCCACCACACCCCGCTGAACTCTTACCCCATATTTGGATAAAATTTCTTTACCCTGGTACTCGTGAATATTCATAAATAGCTAATTAAAAATTGAACTTTTCTAATTTTTTGCCAAATTAGCAAAATATTGACCGCCAGAAAACAAATTCCGGGAAAAAATACGATTAATTTTAAAATAATAATACACAAAAACGAATGCTTGAAGGGAGAAATATCCATAAAAAATATGGGAATCTGGAAGTTTTGAAGGGAATTTCAATAAATATAAATCCGGCGGAAATTGTGAGTATCGTGGGAAGTTCAGGCGCAGGGAAAAGTACTTTGCTTCACATCCTAGGCACGCTGGACAAGGCCGATTCCGGGCAGGTTTTTTTGGATAAAACAGAGTTAACCCACATGGACGCCAGGCCGCTATCGGTGCTGCGCAATGAAAAGATCGGGTTTGTGTTCCAGTTTCATAACCTGATGGCCGAGCTCACCGCCGAAGAAAACATCTGCCTGCCGGCCTGGATCGGGAAACGAGATCAGAAGGAAACCCGCGCCAGGGCCCGTGAACTGATGGATATCCTGAACATTACCCACCGCGCAGACCACCTGCCCTCCGAAATGTCAGGCGGCGAACAGCAGCGCGTGGCCGTGGCCCGGGCCCTGATCAATAACCCCAGCTATGTATTTGCCGATGAACCCAGCGGTAACCTGGACACCCGGAATGCCACTGAATTGCACGATCTTTTCTTTACCCTGCGTGACAGCTACGGGTGCTCCTTTGTGATCGTAACCCATAACCTGGCGCTGGCGGAGCGGTCAGACAGGA
The DNA here is from genome assembly GCA_019638185.1 of Leadbetterella sp. Classification (GTDB taxonomy): domain Bacteria; phylum Bacteroidota; class Bacteroidia; order Cytophagales; family Spirosomataceae; genus Leadbetterella. The sequence continues at coordinate 263,378 of JAHBUH010000001.1, read as the reverse complement.
TCGTGGAGCTGAAGGACGGGCAGATTGTTTGAGTGAAAAGCTAAAAGGTACCCACCGGTTTTAGCTTATATGTGGCAGCACCACCACAAAATTACTTCCCACTCCCACTTCGCTGCGCACCAGGATTTTGCCCTTGTGGATATCGGTGATGCGCTTGCAGATGGAAAGGCCTATGCCGTGGCCCTTGTAATTAGCGGCGGAGGCGGTGCGGTAGAAGGGCTCAAATACCCGTTCCTGGTCTTCTTTGGAGATGCCGTGGCCGGTGTCGGCGATGTTTATGATCAGGTTGATCTTGTTGAATTTGATCTTGACCTCGGCGGTGTGGTTATCGGAGTATTTGCAGGCATTTTCAAAGAGATTATTGAAGAGGGTTTTTAGCAGGGGTCGGTTTCCCATTACGGTCAGGGGCTCTTCTTCTTCCACCACTTCCTCAAAATCAATGAAGACGTTATAGTCGCGGTGCTGGCCCAGCAGCTCTTCCTGCACCTCGAAAAGCACCTCATCTACCCTGACGGGCTTATGCATGAGGTTAGATTCGCCCTGCTCCGACTTGGCCAGTTGCAGGAGGCCGTTGATCAGTTGGGTCATCCGCTGGTTATCCTGGTCCAGGGAACGCAGGATCTCCTGGTATTCTTCGGGCTGCCGGTCTTTTTCCAGGGCCACCTGGATCTCCGACTTAATGGCGGCCAGGGGGGTCCGGAGCTCGTGGGAGGCATTGCTCACAAAGCTTTTCTGCATTTCAAAGGCCTGCTCTATCCTGGACAGCATCTGGTTAAAGTTAGTGGCCAGCTGAGCTATCTCGTCCTTATTATTACCCGTGCTGATCTTCTTTTTAAAATCCTGGCCCGAAATGGTGGAAACCTCCTGGTTAATGCGGGCTATGGGCTTCAGCGATTCGCCCGCAAAGGCAAAACTCAGGATCACGGTGAGGGTAATGGCGATCAGCAGCCCCCAGGTCATGGCGTTCTGGATATTTTCCAGCTTGGCGTCACCGTATGTGTCCGTGGCCTGGGCCAGGATCAGGTAGATCTTGCTGTTTGTTTCATTGGGGATCACCAGGCCCACCACCTTTTTTTCCTTGTATTCGCCTACATACTCGCCCTGTTCGCGGATCCTTTCCAACAAATCCGGGCTGTATTTAATGGTTTCGGCGTCCGTATTAGAATAAGCGATCTCGTTTTTTTCGTTAAAAACCAGCACTTCAGCTGCATAGAGGGTGGAAAGCGTGTTCTTATCCACGATCTTCAGCAGGCGCTTATCTACGTTAGCCTCCTTGATCAGCAGTTTGGCGGTGGTTTCGGCCCGGTCTTTCAGGTAGTTGGTAAATTCGCCTTTGGTATAATTCCGGATCAGGAAATAGAGCGCCACTGAAAAAAGCACCAGGATCAGGGCTACGATCAGGCTGAACTGAAAGGCTATTTTGGTCCGGATCTTCATTATTCTTCGGTCAGAATATAGCCCATACCGGTTTTGGTATGGATGAGCTTAGGCGTAAAGTCTTTGTCGATTTTCTTTCTCAGGAAGTTAATGTACACTTCCACCACATTCAGGCTCTGCTGGTGATTGGGTTCCCAGAGGGCGCTGGAGATATCGGCCTTGGAGATCACTTTTCCCTTGTTTTTGATCAGGTATTCCAGCAGTGAAAATTCCTTGGGTGTCAGGTCTATCTTCTGGCCGTCACGCATGACGGTCTTGGCTTCCAGGTCCATCTCCAGGTTAGCGATCCGCAACACGTTTTCATGCGCCTCGCCCCTGACGGCGTTCCGCTTGATGAAAACATTGATCCGGGCCAGCAGTTCCCGGAAATCGAAGGGTTTAACGAGGTAATCGTCAGCGCCCCGGTCAAAACCCTCGATCTTGTCTTCGGTCTCGCCCAGTGCGGTCAGCATGATAATGGGAATGGTGGGTTTCCGTTTTCTTACCTCAGAGCACACTTCGTAGCCGTTCAGCTCCGGCAGGTTAAGGTCCAGCAAGATAAGGTCAAAGGCATTGGCCAGGGCCAGCCTCACCCCTATTTTGCCGTCGTAAGCCACCTCCGTCTCAAAACCCTTTTCCATCAGCCCTTTGCTGATATTCTGGGCTATACGGAGGTCATCTTCTATGATTAATATCTTCCTGGTTTCATTCATGTATTTGGCTATCCCGCTTATTTTCTCCTAAACTTACAAAAAAATGCTCACTTTTTCCGCCCTTCCAGCAGAAACGCAATACCGATCACCAGGGCCACACCGATGGGATTAAGCCATAAAAACGGCAGAACGTCATGCTGCTCCGTTAGGAAATACCAGGTCAGGATCACCAGCACCTGCGCGATCACCGCGGCATAAAAAGCCGCCGCCGGGCCTATGCGCCGGAAATAAAAAGCAATGATAAATACGCCCAGGATCACGCCGTAAAACCACGAGCCGATAACGTTCACCAGCTCAATCATGCTGCTGCCTGTGCGCTGCACTGCTATAGCCACCAGGATGATCAGCACGCCCCACAGCACGGTCAGGGCCTTGGTCATCTTCAGCTCTTTTTCTTCGTTACCCGTTTTCAGGCGGGTCACCTTGATCACATCGGTGATAGAGGTGGCCGCCAGCGCAGATAACGCCGAGGCAATAGCGCCAATGGATGCACAGATGATCACGGCAATGAGTATGCCTATAAAACCATGCGGCAGCTTATTCATCACGAAGTTCAGGAAGACAAAATTGATGTCTTTGTCATTCCCGCCGGGATCGTTCTTTTTGATCAGGGAAGCCACTTCTGAACGGATATCTTTCTCCTGGTCCAGGTAGCGGTTCAGCTCCCCGGCCAGGCGGTCGGCTTCTGCCGTATTTCCGGCCTGGAATGCACTGTTCATCTCCTGTGCGGTCTGTTTTTTGAGCAGGCCGTTTTCGCGGTTCCGAGCTTCCAGGTCGTAATATTCCTGCGCATAAGTGCTTTCAGTCAGCTTTTTTACCTCCACCGGGTTATGAAAAGCCGGGGTCTCATTAAAGAGGTAGAAAATAAAGACAAAAACCCCGATCAGGATAATGAAAAACTGCATGGGAATCTTCACAAAACCGTTCATCATGAGCCCGGTGCGACTCTCTGAAACCGAGCGGCCTGTGAGGAAACGCCCTACCTGCGACTGGTCGGTACCGAAGTACGACAGCTGCAGGAAAAACCCGCCGATGAGCCCCGACCAGAGATTGTATTTGGCTTCCGGGTCCAGGCTGAGCACGTTCATTTTGCCCGCTTTCCCTGCCATTTTTAGCCCGCTCATGACACTCAGATCATCCGGCAGCAAAGCCAGGATAAAAAAGGAAGCGATCACCAGGGCCACGGTCATGAACATCATCTGCTGGAAATGCGTGTGGGAAATGGCCTTCGTACCGCCTATGGTGGTAAACAGAAGCACAATGCCCCCCAGGACGATATTGGTATAGGTCAGATCCCAGGAAAACAGGGTGGAAACTATAATGGCCGGCGCATACACGGCCAGGCCCGTGGCCAGTCCGCGGCTCAGCAGGAACAGCACAGCCGTAAAAATCCGCACCCGGTTATCAAAACGGGTCTGCAGGTATTCATAAGCCGTATACACTTTCAGACGGTGAAAAATAGGTACAAACGTGATGCTCAGCACAATCATGGCCAGGGGAAGCCCCAGGTAAAACTGCACAAAGGCCATTCCGTTTGCGAAACCCTCGCCGGGCGCCGATAAGAAGGTAATGGCAGATGCCTGGGTGGCCATCAGGGAGAAACCCACGTTATACCAGGGCATAGAACGGTTTCCCAGCAGGTAGCCGTCCAGGTTTTTATCTTTCCGGTTTTTGTATATCCCGTAGAGCAGGATAATGGAAAAGGTCAATATGAGTAAAATCCAATCAACAAGCTCCATGGTCAGGAAAAATACACCGTGAGAAAGTAAAAAGCAAAGATCTGGAAAATCAGAAATCCTATCTGCCACGCATACACCCGTTGTATTCTCCTTTCTTTATTCATAGACACATTAATTTAGTATGGCTAACATTTCCCTGGCTTTGGGCAGCAGGTCTGAGGCAGGATACGACCGCACAAAATCTGTTAGGGCAATGTAATATTCATCGCGGGCGCCGGTCTTGCCCAGCGCAAAGATCCGCAGCAGGGCCATTTTATCTTCTACCTGGCTGCCTACATATTCATTCATCCCGTCTTCCAGCGCACGGATGGCTTCGGTGAGCTTGCCCTGGTCATATAGCGCATAGGCATTCCGGTACACTTCCTGGGCCTGCACCTCGCGGTCACGGGTCATAGTGACCGTACCTTTCCGGATCTGCCGGCCAAAAGACGTGTTGGGATAATACTGGATAAGACGGGCTGCATAGGAGCTTTCCAAAGGATTTTCCTCCGCCAGGGCCAGGTAGTACAATACCTCAGGCTCATAGCTGGATTTCGGGAAGTCCTGCAGGAATTTCCGGAAACTGGCATTGGCCTTCTCCTCGTCTTTAAATTTCAGCTTGTAGATCCGGGCTATCCGGAAAGCCGCCTCTTCCTGCTTGCGTTTAGAGGCAATCATCTGGATCTTGGTGACCGGCAGCCGCTTCTTAACCTCTTTGATTTCCTCTTCTACGGCCTTTCGCTCATTCTCTTCCGGCGATAACTGCGGGGTAGCGGGCGTATTTTTAGGAATAGGCGGCTGCACAATGGGCTTCTCCACCATCCGGCGCTCGGTTTCACTAAATACAAAGGTGGTAGCCGACTTCTCCGCCCGGCGCCAGTTATCTTCCAGCGGCCGGTTCCCCCAGATCCGCACAAACTCGTTTTTCTCTTTCGCTATTTCTTTCGGATCATACAGGCGCCATTTTTTACCGCCTGAAACCGCCGGCTGAACGGCCGTGGCGGCCACATTCTGCACCTCCTGGCTTTTCTTTACTTCGGCGCGCCGGGCCAGAACCGACTTCTCCAGGGTCTTATCCAGTACTTCGGGGCTCAGTGCGGCCAGCCGCTGCAGGCTATCTTCCAGGTCATAAATCTTTTTGTACCGGATAAATTCATTCAGGTACATGGCCCGGTCGTTGATGTCGGTACGCGCCAGGTAGGTTCTGGGAAGGGTGATCACCGTGCTGTCGTAATACACCGCTGCATGCTCATAATCTGCCAGGTCATCCAGGTAAACGTCGCCAATGGCCTTGTAGGCAAAGCCCTTGCTCATGGGATCCCTGTCCGATTCCCGCGCGGAGCGTTCGTAATAGCTGATGGCCTCCGCGGTTCTTTTCTTCCGGCGTGCGGTTTCGCCCATTTTGTAGTAGATCTTATTTTTGAGATCCTGGTTTTTACGGTCTTCCAGCATCTTTCCGAAGAGCTGATCGGTGTTATTGGCCAGTGACTCACTCATCATCAGCCCCAGCCGGGCATTGAAGACCAGGTCATATTCCGGCTTGTTTTTCATCACCATCCGGAAGTTCCGCCGCGCCAGGACAGACTGGTTCAGCTCACTGTACAGCTGTCCCAGTATATAATGATAGCGGGCCTTTTCCGGGCCTTTTTTCATGCCTTTCACGGCCTCCTCCAGTAAAACCGCGGTTACAGCCTTCTCGCCCCTGAGCTGGTTAAAATAGGCCATGTTCAGCAGGTAGGTGTGGCGGTTTCGCTTACTCAGGGTACGGCCTTTCAGCAGGGTGGACAGCTGTTCGGCATTCTGGAAATCGTTCAATTCTATATAGGCGCGCATCATCTGGGTGAGCGCTTCTGTCTTCATTTCTTCGGATGAGGATACCGTATTCAGGTATTTATAGGTTTCAATGGCATTTTCAAACTCCCCTTTCAGGATACGGGCCTCTCCGATGAGCAGGTAGGCCTCATCCAGGTATTTGCTGTTGGAGTGTTTTTCAGCGATGATAGACGACTTTTTAATGGCGTCTACCAGGTAAAACTTAGCGGTATCCAGGCGGGTGGAGTCAATGGGCCGGTACACCGGCAAAATGGCCTCGTAATTATCCTGGTAATGGGCGGCCAGGTACTCTTTGGCTACATCAAGGTCCTCACGCGAGATCAGCAAGGCATTAAAACGGGAATTCATATTATGCCAGCTCCTGCTCAGCAGGCCGGTATTGTACTGCGAACATGAACTAAGCGCAAGAAAAATCACATAGGGAATGAGTTTTCGCACGAAAAACGGGTTTGGTTATGTATTTAACGCCAAAGCGGCGTCATAAGTATCCGCAAAATACGAAGCGGATCGCGAAACTTAAAATTTCAGCCCGAAATCGGCCAGATTCCCGATGTCTCCGGCCCGGTATCCGCGGTCGGTTTTCACGATCCGGCAGGCCTCATGCTGCACATCGTGATCAAAGAAAAGAATCACATCTTCCCGGATGAGGTGATCCAAGAGCGCCGTTTTCTCTTCCATGGATTTCAGGGGGGCAATGTCATACGACATCACATAAGGAATATGAATATGCGCAAAGGTAGGCACGGTATCCGCCCCAAACATGATCTTTTTATCGCCGTAACGGATCTGCGTCAGGATCATCTTTTCCGTATGCCCGTCGGTATAGCTGAATTCAAAAGCCTCGCTGAAGCCGTGCGGATCCTGGTCTATAAAATACAGCTGGCCGGCTTCTTTCAGCGGCTGGATGTTTTCTTCCAGGAAAGTGGCCTTCTCCCGGGCATTGGGGTGAATGGCGGATGCATAGTGCCCGGAGTGGGTCCAGTACCTGGCAGACGGAAATACCGGCCGGTAGAAGGATTTGGATGGATCCCATTCCACGGCACCGCCGCAATGGTCAAAATGCAGGTGGGACAGGATCACGTCAGTCACTTCCGAAACGTCATAGCCGGATTCGCGGATGGACTTCTTCAGCTCCCCTTCCCCATTTCTATAATAGTAACTTTGCCATTTTTCTGGCTGTTTTTCTCCCATTCCCGTATCAATGAGCACCAGCCGCGAGCCCTCCTCTACCAGGAGGCAGCGCATTTTGAAGTTGCACATATTATTCTCATCCGCCGGGATGGATTTGTTCCAGATGGACTTAGGCACTACCCCAAACATGGCCCCGCCATCCAGCTTAAAGTTTCCGGCATCTATAACCGATAGTCTCATAATTTGGTAAATCGTTTGAAAACAGACCCTTTGGCCTCTTTCACCTGTAAAACATAATTTCCGGAAGGCAGCCCGGCCACCCTGATCTGGTGGTTAAAGTCAGTGCCCGCAGCGGTCACGTATTCATTATAAACCTTACCCCCGTTAAGTGAAAAAATCTCCAGCTGCACTTTCTGGGCTTCGCTGAGCGTCATCTGAATGTCAATATGATCCGTAGACGGATTAGGGTAAAGCGCAATGCCGGTCTTTTCCTCGTTCGCCAGGATGGCCGGCGCGTTCTCCTGGATAAAGAGGTTATCAATGGTCCATCCCCAGCCGTGGGTCAGCTGATCCGAATACAGCCGGAAGCGCACCAGCATAGGCTGCCCGGTATTGCTCCCGAATACCCCCGTATTAATCAGCAGGGAGCGTTTTTTCATCAGGGTTACATTCCCCGTGCCGGTGGAATTAGGATAATCTCCCGAGCTCATATTCTGGTTAAACCGGGTTTCCCAGAGGGTATTGGCGCGACTGTCGTACCCGTCTTCCAGCGGGAACCACTCGCTGCCGTTATAGGATCCTTCCACCACCACATAATCATAAAAATCATCGTCCCCATACTGGGATCCGGCCTCTCCCGGCTCCACCATCACCACCTCATCAAAGGTCACCAACGTATTGGAGCCTTTGCCCACGGTGATGGGGTAGCGTAACATGGCCACGTCATTCCGGCTGAAATTAACTAACATCCCGCTACCCGACGGATTCAGCAGGCCCAGCCCGTTACGGTAAGGATGGGGGCTGTGCAGGGTGGCCGTGGGAAACCCGTCTTCTTTTCCTATCTGGAAGCCCACTACAGCGAAATCATTCACCGCGTTTTCGAAATCCGTAGAATACGAATTCCGGGCAGCAAACAGGGAGGTGACAGTAAATTCATAAAAAGAGGCCGTAGGGCGGTCTGCGCTCCGGGTACTGGTGTATTCGGTGGGAAGCGTGGTGCTGTTTCCCGTTTTATCTTTAGCTACCAGCTGATAACTGACCTGGTCACCTGCCTTCAGACCCGTCATGGGGTCTATGACTACATACATATAGGGGTCACGATACCCCTGAGACAGCTCAGCTCCATGCACACCGGCATCATACTTCTGCAGCGGTACCGAGGTGAGCGCGCCTCCGTTTACCTTGTAATTCAGGGTTACGGAAGCCAGGTCGCCCTCAAAATCATCCTGGGCCAGTGCCATAAACACCTTGGGATAGCTTATTTCTTCAACACTCAGCGGCTGGTGCATCAGGGTGGGCCCTGTCACGTCATTGCCTAAACGGAAAGAGTAAAAATACTGGGTACTGTTCCAGCCGTTCGTACCCGGTGCCCGGACCGTGCTTCCGAAGTTATCCTGAGTCTCAAAATAATACCGGACTTCCGTCATCGATGCCGGAAATGTCATCTGCACCGAATACTCATTGGTACCGGGTGTACGCATCATATCTACTCCCTGCAGGCCTCCGGAAGCCTGGTAATAGAGCTTTACCGGCCCTTCCTTCAGGGTGGTATCTGACAGGACCTTCACCTTAAAGGTCACCGGGGTATTGGGGAGAAAATTTTTCAATGATTCATGTACAATAGACGTACCCTTCCAGCCCATTTCATGGAAGGCCGACATGGCCAGCGGCCCCGGGTCATGGGTCACTTCCATGGTCTTGGCCGTAGAGGTCATCAGGGCATTTTCCGACCCGTGCGGGTAGGTGTTATCATCCATGTGCGAAATGCTGGAGCCTGTGCTGTAGCTGGCAGGCGCATACAGGCGGGGCCGCGCCGCACCTGTTCCCTTCTCAAAAAAGAGGGCATTCCCGGTCAGTACGCGGTAGAGGGGCTGGCTGTTATTTTTAAATGCCGTGGTATCTACCAGGTTACTGCCGGCTTCATTTTCCAGGTAAATATCATAGATCGATTTATAGCCCGTGCCGAAGCCATACGAGCCCGCCTGGCCGGATACGCTCATGGTGGAAATGAAGCCCAGACCATGGCCCAGCTCATGCAGCACGATGGTGGTCAGGTCATACGTACCCGACTTAATATCTCCCGGCTCCCCGTAATGCCAGGGCACGGCGCTGTTAAAGCGGCAGGTAATATCTTCCTCGGTGTCGCTGTTCAGGGGCTTTCCTGCCAGCTTTTCCGCCAATGCCATGGGGTAATAGGTATCTGTATAACGGGCTCCCCCAAAGTTCATCAGGAAGTTAGAGGTATTGGCGGCTCCCAGGATATTGCTCCCCAGGCTTTGCCACCGGGCATACACCCGGATAGGCACTTCGGAATACACCAGGTACTCCCAGATGTCTACGGCCCGCTGGAAAGCGGTCTTTGCCTCATCGGAAAAGCCGTCATAGGTCACTATAAACTGCGATTTCTTCACGGCCTGTCCCCTCAAACCGCGGGCTTTGCGGATAAAATCCTTGACCCCCACTATGGAGAAATGGTCTTCAGGAATACCCGGACAGATCACGTCCTGGCCGTGGAAGGTCCGGACCTGATCCTTGTAAAGTGTTTGTGCGACTACCGAAGTGAAGCCCCCTGAAAGTAAAAGGGCTGTAAGTAATATTTTTTTCATGTGATCCTCATTAAAAAAGCCGGCATCCTCTATTCGAATACAGATACGTAAAAATATCCCTAATTTTACATTCATGATCGAAAAAAGTGAAAAAATAATATCCGCGCCTGAAACCGTACTGCAACGTTACTGGGGATACCCGGCCTTCCGGCCCCTCCAGGAAGAGATCATTTTAAACGTTCTGGCCGGGAAAGACACCTTAGCCATCCTGCCCACGGGTGGCGGAAAATCGGTTTGCTTCCAGGTCCCGGCCCTCCTGCTTCCCGGGATCTGCCTGGTCATCTCGCCGTTAATTGCCCTCATGAAAGACCAGGTCTTCCAGCTTCAGAAAAGAGGCATCAGCGCGGCCGCCATCTATTCGGGCATGGATAACGCCAGCGTCACCGATACCCTGAACCGGGCCATTGACGGGCATCTCCGGTTTCTTTACGTTTCGCCGGAAAGACTGAAGACCATCGCCTTTAAAAATGCGTTGAATTACCTGAAAATAGGTCTCCTGGCCATAGATGAAGCCCATTGTATCTCTAAATGGGGCCATGATTTCCGCCCGGCTTACCTGGAAATAAGTGAGATACGGTCTTACACTCCTACCCAAAAATACCCGGTGATCGCCCTGACCGCCACGGCCACCTGTGAGGTACGGCAGGATATCATTGCACGGCTGTCGTTGCGCACACCCGGCGTTTACGTGCAGTCGTTCGCGCGGGAGAACCTTTCTTACCGGGTGCAGTGCTCCGGCCAGAAAGAACTGCACCTCCTGGAATTTCTCCGGAAAGAGACGGGTTCGGCCATCGTATACACCCGCACCCGCAAAAGAACGGTGGAAATAGCCGCATTTCTTAGCAAAAACGGCCTGGCGGCTGATTATTATCATGCCGGGCTCCCCCTGGCCGAGCGAAATAAGAAGCAGGATTCCTGGCTGGAAGGCGCGGATTCCGTCATGGTGGCTACCAATGCCTTCGGCATGGGGATCGATAAGGCCGATGTCCGAACCGTGGTGCACACCGATCTCTGCGATAACCTGGAAGCCTATTACCAGGAATCCGGCCGGGCCGGAAGAGACGGGAAACCCTGCACCGCCCTGCTGCTCTACAGCCAAAACGACATCCTGACGCTGGAAAAGAACCTGGAAATGAAGTATCCGGATATTTCCGTGCTGCAACGGGTTTACCAGTGTCTTTCCAATTACTACCAGGTGCCGCTGGGCGAGCAGGAGCAGGCTTCCCATGATTTTGACCTGTACCGGTTCTCTTCCACCTTCGGGCTGGAGATGCTGCAGACCCATTATGCCCTGAAGCTGCTGGAGTCACAAAACATCATCTTCCTGTCGGAAAGCTATTTTCAGCCCTCACGCCTGAAATTTCTTTACCGTGCCGATCCCCTCATGGATTTCCAGAAAAGGAATCCGCAGATCAGCGAGGCGGTTAAGTCCATCCTGCGGGTCAGCGGCGGCGAGGCTTTCCATTCTTTTGTGGAGATTAGGGAAAACGAGATCACTTCTGCCCTGGGCGGCTCCTATTCCAAAACCCTGGAGGCCCTGAATTTCCTTCATAAACACCGGGTTATAGAGTACATTCCCCAGAAATCCACGCCCCAGCTGAGCTTCCTGGGATTCCGGTATGACGCGCAGCGGCTCCCGCTGAACCACCGGCAGATTGCCGAACGGAAAAGCAGCGACAGGCGGTCACTGAAGGCCATGGTAATGTATGCCGAACAGGATCACCAGTGCCGGATGGCGGTGATCCAGGATTATTTTGACGAAGAAAATCCCGCGCCCTGCGGGAAATGCGATGTGTGCCGGAGGAATGCCGCCGCCAGCCTTTCCGGGCCGGAAGTGGAAAGCCTGAAAAAGCAGTTGAACCGGCTTTTACCGGCCGGTGTGGAAGACCTGCAGGCCGCTTTCAGCGCGGAAGAAAGAGAAACCGTAGCGGCGCTGATTAAAAAAGGACTGGCTTCCGGCCAGCTCGGAATGGATGCATTCGGCTTAATTTTTGTCAGCCAATAAGGCCTATAAATAGAATAAATTTCATAATTTGCCACTTTATTGGATAAGTTTACACTTAAACGACATGTAAGATGAATGCCAGAGAAATAAAGCAAGCCGAGCTGGAAGGAGAAATTGAAAATGCAACACTGGCTTTACAAAACCAGCTTTCGGAATACAAAGAAAAAGGCGGAAACGCGCTCATTGTTCTCGGAATTATTGCCTCGGCTTATGTGCTGTATAAGCTTTTGACCAGTGATGATTCGGAAGAGGAACCCCAGAAAACAACGGCTAAAAATGAAAACTTTCTCAGGAATGCCCTGATCGGTCTGGCCACTTCGGTAGCGGTGGGCTTTGCTAAAAACCAGATTTTAGACTTCATCGACCAGTTCATGAATGAAAATAAATAATATGATCAAGAAGGGTTTCGCCGTACTCCTGGATCCTGATAAGCTTAATCCCCATTCGCTCGCCGACAGAATTGCGTCCATAAACGATTCTTCGGTAGATTATATTTTTGTAGGCGGCAGCCTCATATCCACGGATAACATGGACATGGTTTTGGCGGAACTGGCCGTAAAAACCACTGTTCCGAAAATCCTTTTTCCGGGAAACAGCCTGCACGTGCACCGGGGAGCAGACGCCATTCTTCTCCTTTCCCTTATATCCGGCAGAAATCCCGAATTTTTAATCGGGCAGCATGTGATCTCCGCTCCGCTCCTGAAACGCAGCGGCCTGGAAATCCTGCCTACGGGTTATATCCTGGTAGACGGCGGCCGGCCTACTACCGTAAGTTATATCAGCAATACCACCCCCGTTCCCGCTGATAAGCCTGATGTGGCCGCAGCCACGGCCCTGGCCGGTGAAATGCTGGGTTTGCAATACATTTACCTGGACGCCGGTTCCGGCGCCCTGTTTCCCGTACGGGAAGAGATGATCCGGATGGTGAAAAACACGGTATCCGTTCCGGTTATTGTAGGCGGCGGTATCCGTACACCGGAAGATGCCCGCAAGGCGCTGTCTGCCGGTGCCGATGTGATCGTCATCGGGAACGCCATTGAAAAAGACCCGGACCTGCTGGGAGAGATCTCCCGCACGGTAGCCTCCTACAATATATCGCTGGTTTAGGCATGTTCCGGGTATTCTTAGGGTTAGGCAGTAACCTGGGCCATAAGCAGGCTCATCTCCGGACCGGGCTGCAAAAGCTCAGTGAACAGGCCGGTCTCCTGAAAAAAGTATCCGGCCTCTACGAAACCGAACCCTGGGGGGTGGAAAACCAGGACAGTTACTATAACCTGGTGGCCGAAATGGAAACCCCGCTCCTGCCCCTCCGGCTCCTGGCAGTGATCCGGCAGGTAGAGCTGGAATGCGGCCGGGAAAGGAAAGAAAGGTGGGGCAGCCGGACGCTGGACATCGACCTCCTTTTTTTTGAAGATTATCACTTTACCCTGCCGGAACTCACGGTGCCGCATCCGCGGCTGACAGAACGGAATTTCGTGCTGTACCCCCTGGCGGAAATAGCAGGAGGCTTTGTGCATCCGGCTAATGCGCTGACCCTGGCTGAACTGAAAGAAAGAAGCCCGGATACGGGCTGGATAAACCGGATTGCAGATGCGGATATTACTTGTCCATAATTATTACCAGGATCCCGGCGGGGAAGATGCGGTTTTTCACCAGGAGGCAGAGGCGCTCCGGAAAAAGCATACCGTGGAGCTCCTGACCTTCCGGAACCGGAAAGGGCTCATAGGCCTGATCCAGTATTTCCTGTATCCTTATAATATAGGGGCGGCTTTCCGGCTGCGGCAGAAGATCCGGGCATTTTCACCTGATCTTATTCATATCCATAATATTCATTACGCCTCGGGGCCCATCCTGTTCCGTACGGCACGGCGCCTGAAGATCCCGGCGGTTTTCACCCTGCATAATTACCGCCTGCTGTGTCCCTCCGCCCTTCTGTTTTACCAAGGCAAAAGGTACATGGGCAGTATCGGTAAAACCTTCCCCTGGGATGCCGTGAGTAAGGGTGTGCTGGACGGTTCCGTGCCCAAGACCTTCCTGACCGCCTTCACCTACCGCCTGCACGCCTGGCTGGGCACCTGGAAAAACGTGGATGCCTTCCTGCCGCTGACCGCCTATGCCAAAAACCTGCTGCTGCAGGGCCGCCTCGGTATCCCTGAAGAGCATATTCATGTAAAGCCTAATTTTATTGAGCCGGTAGCGGGGCCTACTGAAGAAGAGCCGGCAGGTTCCGGGGAGAATTCTTCACTGAAAACCATCACCTCCGAAAAACAGCCGGGTGCCATAGAACCCGTACCACTGCAGCCTGTCCCTGCGGAGGATCCTTATTTCCTTTTCATCGGCCGGCTGTCGGAAGAAAAAGGGGTGCATCAACTCCTCCAGGCCTTTAACCGGCCGGATGCCCCCCCGCTGCGGATCATCGGTGACGGCCCCCTGCGGCATTTGCTGAATAACCTGGTAAACCCAGGCATCCGGCACCTGGGTTACCTGAGCCGGGAGAAGATAGGCCGGTATATTGCAGAAAGTAAGGGGGTGGTCATTCCTTCCATCTGCCTGGAAGGCTTTCCCCTGGCCCTGCTGGAAGGCTTTTCCCTGAAAACCCCGGTGATTCTTTCTAAAGAGGTGGCGGCCAGTGAGGTCATCCGCAACGGGCAAAACGGTTTCCTGATTGATCCTCAGGATTTCTCTGAAAAAATAAAGGAGATTTACAGAAACCCTGACCTAAAGTCAGTTGGAGAAGCCGGATTTAAGACCTATGAGACCAGCTTCACGAAAGAAAAGGTGATGCACCGGCTGGAGGATATCTATTGGCAGGTGCTCAGATAAGTATTCCGGCCAAAGGGAGGAATATGGATGATATTAAGTAGCCCATGAATTAATCTATTATATATGACCACCTGAAAAATAATAATTACGTGCGACAAAATGCAGTCTTTTCAAAAAATAATACAGAATAATACAAAAATTACTACAATTGTTGCGCATATTTATGAGTTATACGAAATATAAAATCAATACTTTCACTGTTTTGCACCCGATTTATTTAGTAGTACAACAATCCAAATACAGTTTTATTATGGCTTCAATAAAATTAGTACAACGTACACAACAGGAAGATGCAACAGGACAAAGCCCTATCTACATCAGGTTAATCAAGGATCGTAAAGCTAAGTTTGTTACAACCGGAGTAAAAGCAAAAGTTAGTGAATGGGACGAAGCAAAACAGAAACTCAAAAAGAACTACTCCAACAGTGCCAGGATGAATGTCTTCCTTGCTTAAAAGGTAGCTGATGCACAGGCACAGGTAGCAGACCGCGAAAGAACTAAGAAATCAGTTTCAGCCCAAAAGCTTAAAGAAGCCATTAAAGGAAAAGCAGATCCGAATTTCTTTGACTATTGCGATAAACGTTTAGAAGTTCTCAAAGGCATTGTATCTTATCGTACTACGGTTATTTACGAAGATTATATAAAAAAGTTCGAACGCTTTTTAGGGTATCGGGATTTCTATTTTTCTGATATCAATGTGGGTATTCTGAATGATTACGCCAACTACTGCAAAAAGAAATTAAGCAATGGGAATACAACTGTTTTTACCTTACTGCGAATATTGAGTTTCTTTTATAACGATGCGATGGAAGAAGAATTGAAACTACCTTTTAACCTGCATTTTCATTTAAGCCGTCACATCTTTGCTACAAATGCTTTAAACAATGGTATGCGTATCGAGTATGTAAGTAAATTGCTTGACCACGCTACCATACAGCAAACACAGGTGTATGCCAAGATTGTTTCAGAGGAATTGGATAATGCAGCAGATAAATATATCCACTAACAGTATTATGTTCATTTGTTTGAATTTCATAATTTTGTAAAATGAAAACAAGAGAAACAT
The DNA here is from genome assembly GCA_019638185.1 of Leadbetterella sp. Taxonomy (GTDB): domain Bacteria; phylum Bacteroidota; class Bacteroidia; order Cytophagales; family Spirosomataceae; genus Leadbetterella. The sequence continues at coordinate 247,848 of JAHBUH010000001.1, read as the reverse complement.
TAAAGGATTTTTTTATAGATCACGGACAGGATTTTTCAAAAGCAGGACAATTTAATGTATTTGAAAGAGGTGGCTTTGCCTGCAGTGCAACCTCTATGTTGCCTAACAGACGGGATTTTTATAAAATATCACTAATTGTAGAAGGTAGCGGTGTAATAGGTGTTGCGGATAAAGCAATGAATATTGATGGGAACGCCCTGTTGTTTATGAACCCCTTAGTTCCTTTTTCGTGGGAAGCGAGTGATGATGAACAAACAGGCTATTTTTGTTTGTTTACAGAAGAATTTGTCAGTCAGAACCTCAAAAGCGAAAGCCTGTCACATTCCCCATTGTTCAAAGCAGGAGGCGATCATATATTTTTCCCTGATAATGAAAGTATGGATTTGCTTACAGGTGTTTTCAGAAATATGATGAAAGAAATGCAGTCTGGTTATGCAAATAAGTATGAACTTCTTCGGAGTTATATACAGATTATAATGCACGAAGCATTGAAAATTCAGCCTGCTGATACATTTTATAAACCTGTGAACGCGTCAGAACGTATTACAGGGTTGTTCATCGAATTGTTGGAAAGACAATTTCCGATAGATGCACCTGACCAGATTATTGCACTTAAAAATGCTAATGAATTTGCCACTCAGCTCAACATACATACCAACACATTAAACCGTGCTTTAAAAGAAGTAACGGGTAAAACTACAACCGAACTAATAGCTGAAAGGATATTGAAAGAAACAAAGGCTCTGTTACAATTCAGCAGTTGGGATATGGCAGAAATAGCATATAGCTTAGGATTTGAACACGCTTCAAATTTCAATATCTTTTTTAAAAAACACACTTCTCATTCTCCTTTACAATATAGAAAAGACATTGCTTCAATATCATAATCATTGGTTTGATTAGCATAATTTTAAAAAAAAGGTAACTTCTAATTTTGCTTTATAAAATTTTGATTTATGCAAGCAATACAATTAGAAAACTACGGTATAGACAATCTTAAACTTACAGAAGTGCCAATACCCTCTATTGGCGAAAATGAAGTATTGGTAAAAACAACCGCTGCTTCATTACAATACCTCGACCTTTTACTTACAGAAAATACAGCCGGGTTTAATGTGCCTTTACCTTTCATTCCTGTTTCGGAAGGTGTGGGTGTTGTGGAGAGCGTGGGCAAAAACGTAACCCAGTGGAAAAAGGGTGACCGTGTGCTCATTCCTTTTATTACCCGATGGGAAGCCGGTCAAATCACGCCTTATCATAATGCTTTAAGAACAGGAATGCAAACTTCGGGAACACTTGCTGAATTTACGATACAGCCTGAAAACACTCTGGTACGAACTCCCGAAAATCTTACCGATGAAGAAGCTGCGGCTTTGCCTGTTGCCGGTCTTACAGCTTGGGCAAGCCTTGTCACACAAGCAAATATCAAAGCAGGACAAACCATTCTGGTTCAGGGAAGCGGAGGTGTTTCGTTGTTTGCATTACAGATTGCCAAAACTTTCGGGCTAAAAGTAATCGCAACTACAGGAAGCAAAGAAAAGGAACAAAAGCTCAAAAATCTGGGAGCCGATGAAGTCATCAACTACAAAGAAATTCCGGAATGGAGCAACGAAGTAAAACGCCTGAACAACGGCATAGGTGTAGATGTAACATTGGACGTAGGCGGCAATGAAACCATTAACCAAAGCATCCTTTCCGTAAAAGAACACGGCTATGTTGGGCTCATTGGTTTTATGTCAGGAAGCCAGCTCACATTTAATATTGTCCCGCTCATTATGAATTATATCCGTTTACAGGGCTATTCCGTTGGCAATGCACAGGAACTGAAAGAGTTGGTAAATGCTATTGAAAAGAACAACCTAAAACCTGTGATAGACAGCATTTACGGCATAGACCAAACACAGGAAGCATTTTTGAAACTCAAATCAGGTAAGGCTTTCGGGAAAGTGGTTATTAAATTTTAAAGTCATTAAAACAATAATAGTATGCAATACAGAAAATTAGGAAATACAGGAGAAACCCTTTCTGCTTTAGGATTGGGCTGTATGGGAATGAGCTTTGCTTACGGTCCCATAGATGATGCAGAAAGCATAGCTACACTGCATAAAGCATTAGACCTTGGTATCAATTTTTGGGATACCGCAGATATGTATGCCAACGGAGCCAATGAAGAACTCATTTCTAAAGTGCTTGTTCCCAACCGGGATAAAGTTTTCATCGCGACGAAATTCGGATTTCGTTTCAAAGACGGAATTGCCGGAGTAAGCGGTACACCTACTACCTATTTCGACGGCTCGCCAGAATACGTAAAAGAAGCAGTAGAAAAAAGTTTGAAGCGTCTGAAAATTGAAGTCATAGATTTGTATTATGCTCATCGTGTTGACCCGAGTATTCCTGTAGAAGATATGGTGGGTGCAATGGCAAATCTGGTAAAAGAAGGCAAAGTGCGTTACCTTGGTTTAAGCGAAGCTTCCGCTGCATCTATCCGAAAAGCGAATGCGGTACATCCGATAGCTGCTCTGCAAAGTGAATATTCTTTGCTGACCAGAGATGTGGAAGGCGAAATATTGACTACGGCAAGAGAACTTGGAATATCACTAATTCCTTATTCGCCTTTGGCAAGAGGATTGGTCACCAATACACAAAACCCGGAAACGTTTGCCGATGGCGATTTTCGTAAAACATTGCCACGCTATCAAAAAGAATTTGCTGACAACAACAACCTTCTTGTTGCTGAATTCGCACAGTTGGCTGCTGAGAAAAATTGTACGCCGGCACAACTCGCTTTAGCCTGGGTTTTGGCACAGGGCGATGATATCATTCCAATTCCCGGCACTAAAAAGAGAAAGTATTTAGAAGAAAACGCTTTAGCTGTTGATATACAACTTTCAACAGAAGAACTTCAGACTATAGAAAACATAGTAGCCAAATATCCTAATACAGGTGCGAGATACAGCGAAGGTGCATTAAAGTTGGTCAACAATTAAGCGAAACTTTCAAAACTTAATTAACAGATTTTAAAATAAGAAAAATGAATATCAGAAATTACTTAACCTTGTTACTCATCCTGTTTGGGCTCAAAGCATTTTCACAACAAATCATCAACGGCTTTGCAATGCCCGAAAGCGTAACCTCAGACGGCAAGCGTTATTTCGTTTCCAATCAGGGACAAGATGTTTTTAGCAAAGACGGCGACGGATTTATTAGCGAGATTTCGGAAGATGGGAAAATAATCGACTTGAAATTTCTTCCACGCAAAGGCATTTTACACGCTCCCAAAGGAATGACGGTAGCCGACAATATTTTGTACGTGGCAGATTTGGACAGGATCATTGGCTTTGATATAAACACCCGAAAAGTTGTTTTTGAAGTAATCATTCCGGAAGCAAAGGTTTTGAACGATATATGTCGTTTGGAAAGTGGATCTATAGGCGTTACCGAAACCGTATCAGGCAATATTTACAAAGTAAATACACAAACAAAATCGGTTGAAATAATTGATAATATGCCAACGGTAAACGGAATAAACTACAACGGGCAAACAAAGCAATTGGTGGTTTGTACCAATGGGAAAAACTATGGAGAGGGTTCGGTTTATATTAAAACAGGTAATGGAGATTTTAGAGAATTACCCAATATTGCCAATGGCTTTTTTGACGGTATCGAATGGATGGATGATAACCATTTACTGATTTCGGATTGGGTAACATTTCCTGTAAAGGATTTTGGTAAATTATGGATTTACGACTTAGCAGAGCAAACCAGTCAGGTTTATTTTACAGGCGAAAGTGTTGCAGATATATATTATAATCCTGCCACTCAAAAAATCTATATGCCGCAAATGTTTCACAACAAAGTAATTATTGCAGATAAGAACAAAATAACAGAAACGGCACAAACAAAGCACAATATATTGTACAACTACGGTATCATTGACGCTTTTATAGGCGGTTTGTACAGGGGGACTTTACCCATCAAAGACCTGAAACTAAAAGGCGATTTCGGTATTGGTGCACCCGATATGTTGGACGGAGAACTGACAATGATTGACGGAAAAGCCTATCAGACCAAAGCTACAGGCGAAACCGTTGTATTGGATAACGACCACAAAACTTCTTTTTCATCTGTTACTTTTTTCAAAGCAGACACTACATTTTACGTGAATACTGCAACTGAACAAAAAGCATTATTGGAAACAATAGCCCATACATTAACCAACAAAAACGAAATGTATGCTATCAGAATAACCGGAACATTCAGCTATGTAAAAACAAGAGCTTTCCCTCCGCTATGGGAAGAACCTTTTCCTGTGCTTTCCTCGATTTTGGACAGGCAACTATTCTTTGAGCATCAAAACACGACAGGCACTTTCATCGGTTATTATCTTCCCGAATACCTAAACGGCATAAATGCAAGTGGTTTCCATCTGCACTTTTTATCAACAGATAAAAAACAAGGCGGGCATATTCTTGACTTCAAAGGACAAAACCTGAAAATTGATATTGCCAGACAGAAAAGTTTTAAACTGGAAGTACCAACGGATGGAGATTTCCAGAATTTCAAGTTCAGAAAAAAACATAATGAAGATTTGAAACGGGTTGAACAGGGACAATAGTAGCAAACTTGTAATAATTAAACGATAAAAAGAAATTATGCCATTGAAATATCAGCTAAAACAAATAGTGCAGTTTCCTGAACAAACAACGGTTAATAAAGAAAAGTCGGAGAACCCTTTGTTTGATATTTTGATGAATAATGTTCTCGATAATGCTTCGTATTGTCAGGGACGCAGTTCAACAAAAAATCAAAGAACTAAATGATAAAACTGAAAAGCGGACAAAAACAAATATGCTTGAGCAAATTACGAAGAAGTTATCAGAAGAGAATATCAGCAATCAAAATGAAATAAACGAAAAAGTAAAAGCAATGGTTAACAAAATTAAAACTGATAATATGATTCAGGTCGCAAGAGAAAATGGACATCTTTTGAAGACAACTTTTCATAGTTTAAAGTATGAAGCCGTATTAAACAAGAATCAATACTAAAATGGCGAATGCACAACATTATGCCGAATAGAAAAATGCCCTAACACGTAAGAAATGTTAGGGCATTTTGCTATTCGATGTTCAGCGACATCGGGTCGGGTTTTCCTATAGGGGGTTTTGTAGCTTTTGTTTCGCCCTTATTCAGGTGGGTAGGCACCTGTTTGGAGCGTGCAAATCCAGGTTTCCGGTCAACTTGCTTGCATTGAGGACATACCACCCCTTGCCCGCAGCGGGGTTATTTTTCCCTATTTTGTGTTTCATCACTCATCCTTTGGATATTCCGGAATAGGTGGCCCACTTTCACCGGAATATATAAAATCTCCATGACAGAGATTTTGACACAAACCGTAGATAAATAAAACATTGATTATTATATACTTAAAATTTTTAGATACATGTCAAATTCTTATATTACCGACACTTTGTTTCGTGATGCAGTTGAAGCAATTGACACCGGAAATATTATTGCATTGCAACAACTGCTTGGAGTAAATGCTGATTTGGTAACAAAACGCTTGGACACGCCAAACGAAGATGGTTATTTTAAAAATCCATACCTGCTTTGGTTTGTTGCTGATAATCCTATACGACATGAAAAACTGTCACCAAATATTGTTGAAGTAACAAAAACCATTATTAAAGCCTTGCAAAAAAGTAATGACAATAATTATCAATTCATCATTGATTATACATTGGGACTTGTCTCTACAGGAAGAATACCAAAAGAATGTGGGGTGCAAATTCCGTTGATGGAAGTTTTAATAAACAATGGAGCAAAAGTAAAAGGAGGTGTGTTGGGCTCAATAGGTCATCATAATTTTGAAGTAGCAAAATTCCTTCTTGATAAAGGGGCTGACTATAATTTAGCTACGGCTGTTGGTCTTGACAAGTTGGACGATGTGAAAAGATTTTCGAAAACCGCTACTTCTTCGGAATTATATGTATCATTAGTAGTTGCTTTTTTCTTTGGTAAGGTTGCCATTATTTCCTTATTAATAGAAACAGGAGTAAATGTAAATGGTAGCGGAAGCAAAGAAGATTTTGGAGGCTTTCACGCTCATGCAAGTGCATTGCATCAGGCAGTATATTCGGGTTCATTAGAAGCGGTAAAATTACTTGTAGAGGCTGGAGCAAATCTTAATGCGACAGATAAAGCGTTTAGTGGCGCACCGTTGGGTTGGGCAATGTATATGCAAACAGAGGAAAATGATGAAACGGCAAAGAAAAAATATAAAGAAATTGAAAATTATTTGTCTGCTAAATAGGATAAATAAACAATCTGGCAGTATATGTATCAAAAGGCATGCAGCCCACATTATGTCGACACCAGGCCCAGCCTGACCTACCAGAGAGCAAGAAATGAAACCTTACTGGAACGAAACCTTTGATAGCCGGACTTGTATCATGGAGTTTTCATTTATAGTATTTAAACAAAACACTTCTCCAAACTTACATTCTTCTTAAGCAAGGCCATAAAATCCTGCTTAGGAATCTCCGTGGCACCGAAGCGCTGTACATTATCATTCATAAACTGCGTATCCAGCAGGCCGTATTCTCTTTCGCGCAGGCGCTCCACCAGGTGATGAAAAGCTACTTTTGAGGCATTCGGTACCCGGTGAAACATGGATTCCCCGAAAAATACTTTGCCGAGAGAAACGCCGTACAGCCCTCCGGCCAGCTCACCTTCATGCCAGGTTTCCACGGAGTGGGCATACCCTAAGCGGTGCAGCTGTACGTATACTTCAATGATATCTTCGGAGATCCAGACGCCGTCGTCCTGGGAGCGGGGCATGGCACACTGCCGCATAACGGCTTCAAAAGCGGTATTGATCCTGATCTCAAAAGTGCGGCGGTTGAGCACCGGCCGGAGTGAACGCGCCGGCTTATAGGTTTCCAGGGGAATGATGCAGCGCGGATCGGGGGCGTACCAGTAGATGGTGCCGTCTGACTCTGCCATGGGAAAAACACCCTGGAGATAGCCGGAGAGAACCATACCCGCACTGAAATCCTCCATCAGTCAATGATCCAGATGGTATCTTCCGCAAACCCCTGCTCTTTCCACTCCACCAGCACCTTCTGGCTGTCCAGCGTATTTACGCCCTGGCCCACGTAGTCAGGCTGAATGGGCAGGTCTCTCTCGTACTTGCGGTTAATGAGGCAGAGCAGCTCCACGCGGGCGGGCCTTCCGAACACCTGCATGGCGTCAATCCCGGCCCGAACCATCCGGCCGGTGGCCACCACATCATCTATCAGCACCACCTTTTTATCCTCTATGATAAAATCCACCTTATTCGAGTTCGGCTTCAGGATATTCCCGCCCCGGTTATAATCATCGCGATAAAACGTGGCATCCAGGTAGCCCAGCGGCAGGTGCGTGTCAAACTCCGTGCGCAGGAAATGATTCAGCCGGTCCGCCAGGAAAACACCGCGGGGCTGCAGTCCCATCAAAACGGTGGGAACGGCTTCATCCAGGTTTTCCACGATTTCCTGGCATAGTCGCTTCAAAGTAATATCCAGCAGGGGCTGCCCTAACAAAAGCCTTTTCTTTTGCATCCGAAGAGTTTAATTATCGCAAAAATAGGCTTATTTTGTAATTTTAAAAAAGAAAGAAAATGAAATACCTGATAGTAGGATTAGGTAATGCAGGACCCGACTACGTTTTGACCCGCCATAATGCCGGGTTTATTGTTTTAGACCGCATCGCCATAGACCACGGACTGAACTTTAAAATGGACCGCCATGCCTATGTCACCGAAATGAAGCACAAAGGCCACCAGCTTACCCTCATCAAACCCACCACGTACATGAACCTCAGCGGCAAGGCCCTGGTCTACTGGATGACCCAGCTGAAGATCCCGGTAGAAAACATATTGGTGCTGGTAGATGACCTGGCCCTGCCCCTCGGAAAGCTCCGGATGAAGGAACGGGGCTCCGCAGCCGGGCATAACGGCCTGAAAAACATCCAGGAACTGCTCCGGACTGACGCTTATCCCCGCCTGAGGATAGGAATCGGGGATGATTTTCCGAAAGGCCGGCAGATCGACTGGGTGCTGGGCCGGTTTTCCGAGGATGAATTGCTGGAAATTTCCCCGAAAATCGACAAAGCCATCGAGATGATTTTCAGCTTTTGTACGGCAGGAATCACCCGCACCATGAATTTATACAACGAATAATTGTACTTTTTGAAGAACTTTAGACTCTGCTAGAAAAAAATATAAAATATAACCAAACCCTAAATCAATAAAATATTATTCTAAAATTATCTTAGTATTAAATCTTAATTACCTCCTTTTCTTCATCATCGATTCAAAAATCGAAATAATATTCTGTATTTGATACCAAATAAAATTTGGTCAGTACATTTATTCTTCTCAATTTTGCAGCGTAATAAAAATGCAAGAAATCAAGAATTCAAGAGAATTCATAAACTAAAAAAGAAGAATAAGATGAAAAAGCAAATTAAATCATTAGTCCTTATCAGTACTGTACTCGCTTCCACTTTTACTGCAGCCGTAGCTAATGACGGTAATAAAATACAGGTAAAAGGTACTACTGAGGTAGTAAACACACTGAATAAAAAAGGTAAGAAAATCATTAAGAAAAATAGCGCCGATCTGGATCTTTACCTGGCGGTAATGGATATGTACAGCAAAGATCCCGCTAATTTCTATAACCTGGATGAGGCTACTAAAGTGAAGTTCTTTGCAGCTGCCGAGAACCTGAACAAAGAGCTGGCTTCTTCAAGAAACAAAGAGCTGAAAGATCTGGCTAACCAGGTAGATTTCAGCCAGGCAGTGTATAACTACATCTGGAATGTGAAACAATCTAACACCGTGATCCTTCCGGTAGTAGAAGCTGCTCAGCAAACCAGTCTTTAATAACATTTCATAGTTTAATAGGTTAGGGTTGAATAGGTACTTACCCCGCTCTCATTGAGGGCGGGGTTAAGTTTTTTTAAAGGGGAAGTTCCATCACAAAATCATCCATCACATACCCCCGGCCTATATCTATCACCTCGGGACGCTCCACACGAAAGCCCATTTTCTCATAGAAACCCAGCGCTTTGTTATATTTATTCACATTGAGGGTGAGGCGGGTACATTGATTTTCCCCGGCTATTTTCGCTATTTCATGAACCAGCTTCCGGCCGGTGCCCGTGCCGTGAACATCCGGTAACACATATAATTTATGGATCTTGCAATAGCCCCCGGCGGGGTAGTTCAGCTGGTAGGCCGCAAAACCCGTAGCTTCCCCTCCGCTATAGCAAAGCAGGAAAGCCTGTTCTTCCATGGTCTGCTGAAGTGCCTCCGGAGAGTAGAACTTTCTTATCATGTAATCGTACTGTTCGGCGGAAAGGATATCGCGGTAAGCAGCCACCCAGGATTTCTCCGCAATAGCGATGATGGTGGCCACGTCTTCTTTAGAGGTAGGACGGATCATGGGATATTCATATATTTATGGGTCTGTATACTTACGCGCCATTCGGGGTGTTTCTGTACGTAATCTACCACCAGGGGCATCATTTTCTCTCTTTTGTCCCACTCCACCTGCAGAAACAGCTTACAGTTTTTATTCACCCGGGCCGCATGCTGCTCGGCAAACGCGAAATCCGATTTGTTAAAGATGATCACTTTCAGCTCATGGGCCACTTCATAAAACTCGTCGAGCGGCGCCTTGAATTTTTTGGGCGAAAAACAGATCCAGTCCCATTGCCCCGAGAGCGGATGCGCCCCGGAAGTCTCAATATTGGTCTGGAAGCCCGCCTCCTTCAGCGCGCGGGTCAGCTCGTCCAGGTTATACATCAGGGGCTCTCCCCCGGTGATCACGGCCATACGCCCCGGGAAAGCACCGGCATCGCTGACCAGGCGCTCTATGGTATAGCGGGGATGAGCCTCTGCATCCCAGGACTCTTTCACGTCACACCACACACAGCCCACATCACACCCACCGAGGCGGATAAAATATGCCGCCTTCCCGCTATGAAATCCTTCTCCCTGCAAAGTATAGAAATATTCCATCACCGGGAGCTCTGTCTTAATATCCTTTTCCATTTTCAAGCTGCAAAAATAAGCATTTTTGCCCGGAATCATTTTGACCTTAGTATATTTGTAACTGATTTCATCAAGAGTAGGCTATGCTGTCATATTGCAATTCACTGACCGGCTATTCCAGGCGCATTACTAACCCCGTGATGGTGGGAGACCTGGGAATAGGTTCGGATTTTCCCATCCGGGTCCAGTCTATGACCACCATAGATACCATGGACACCGCCGGATCTGTGGCGCAGACCATCCGGATGATCGAAAGCGGCTGTGAACTGGTCAGAATCACGGCTCCCAGCGTAAAGGAGGCCCAAAACCTGGAAAATATCCGGCGTGAGCTCCGGGCAGCCGGTTTTAACACGCCCCTGGTGGCCGATATCCATTTTACGCCCAATGCGGCGGAGCTGGCCGCCCGGATCGTGGAGAAAGTACGGATCAACCCCGGGAATTACGCCGATAAAAAGCGTTTTGAACATATCGAATATACGGACGAGTCGTATGCCTCCGAGCTGCAGCGCATCCGCGAGCGGTTTCTGCCGCTTATCCGGATTTGCAAGGAGTACGGCACCGCCATGCGGATCGGCACGAATCACGGCTCACTCTCTGACCGGATCCTGAGCCGCTACGGCGATACCCCCGCCGGCATGGTGGAATCGGCCCTGGAGTTCCTGAAAATCTGTGAAGATGAACAGTATTATAATGTAGTGCTGTCAATGAAATCTTCCAATCCCCAGGTGATGGTCCATGCCTACCGGCTGCTGTCGCAAAGGCTGAAAGAAGAAAACCTGAAACCCTATCCCCTGCACCTGGGCGTAACTGAGGCCGGTGAAGGCGAAGACGGCCGGATCAAATCTTCCATGGGAATAGGTACCCTTCTGGAAGACGGCCTGGGCGATACCGTGCGGGTAAGCCTCACGGAAGATCCGGAGTTCGAAGCACCGGTGGCCGAAGCCCTCATCAAACGCTATTTCATTAACCCGGCAAATTACCCCCTGCCGGAGGCCCATACCAGCGTGCTCCATCCTTTTACCTATAAGAAAAGAGTAAGCGCAGAGGTGGCTAACCTGGGCGGAACGAATGTTCCCAGGATAATAGCCGATTACTCAGGCTTTGAAAGCGTGGAGATCGATGACCTGAAGAGTATAGGCCATTTTTACCTGCCTCTGCCCGATAAGTGGAAGATGAACGACCTGGGCGCTGACTATATCTATTCCGGCAGCCGGCCCATTTCTTTCATGCTGCCTAACGGCCTGAAAGAGATCCTGGATTTTACAGCCTGGGCTCAGCATCCTGACCGGGTGAATAAGCTGCCGCTTTTCCGGTGGGAGGAATACCAAAACGCAGGTGAAAGGCACCCCGCTCTGAATTTTGTGCGGATCGACACTTCAGAATGGAACGATGACTGGGTGGAAGAGATGTCCGGTATGCCAAATACCGTGCTCCTGCTGCATTCCGGCCGCCCTAATTCTTTCCAGGAATTCCGGAGCATCCTGTCGGCCATCACCGCCTCCGGTATCCGCCTCCCGGTGGTTTTCAGCCGGGATTATGCCGGTGAAAGCCTGGAAGACATCCAGCTGAAGGCTGCTACGGACATCGGCGGACTGTTCCTGGAGGGCTTCGGTGACGGCCTCCTGCTGTCGGGCTCAGCTGATACCCGCGCGGTAAACAGCCTGGGCTTCGGTATCCTGCAGGCCGCCCGCACCCGGATCTCCAAAACCGAGTACATTTCCTGCCCTTCCTGCGGCCGTACGCTCTTTGATCTCCAGGAGACCACCGCTATGATCCGTAAGCGTACGGATCACCTGAAAGGCATCAAGATCGGCATCATGGGCTGCATCGTAAACGGCCCCGGCGAAATGGCAGATGCCGATTACGGCTATGTGGGAATCGGAAAGGATAAAATATCGTTATACAGAGGACAGCAGGTAGTGAAACGCTCCGTTTCCTCCCAAAATGCCGTAGATGAGCTGATTAACCTGATCCGCGAAGACGGCAACTGGATCGAACCGGAGAGTGCTGAATCATTTATTGAGAATGTTTATGGGAAAGATCATTGAATTATTAAAAGTAGGGCCGGTATTCCAGTATTTCGGCCGGGTCTTTACAAAAGACAAGGAAGGCAAATACCCTTCCAGCAGTAATCTGAAGATCATGCACGGCATTAACCGGATCTCCATCATCATGTTTGGCATTGCGCTGATCGTGATGGCGGTGCGTTATTTCACCCGTTGACATGAATATTGAGGAGCTGCGGGAGTTTTGCCTTGGTTTTAAAGCGATAACGGAAGAAACCCCTTTCGGGCCTGAAAACCTTGTCTACAAGGTGATGGGAAAGATGTTTGCTTTGGTTCCGCTCGACAGTGAATTTCCGCAGGTGGTGGTAAAGAATACGCCGGAAAAAAATGAATTCCTCCGAAACGAGTATTCATACATCAATACCGCCTATCATTTTAATAAGGTTCATTGGGTAGCCATAGATAACACCCTGAAAAACCCGGCCCTCACCCGGCAGCTGATCACCGAATCTTACGAAGTGGTCAAAAAAGGGCTTCCTAAAAAACTACAGGCTGAACTGGAGTGATGCACCACCTGTTTGTTTACGGTACACTCATGCTCAAGTACCCGGCTAACCCCCACCGCGCCTTGCTGGAAAAACACTGCACCGCCCGTTTCAGCGGCTGGTGTAGCGGCGACCTCTATGCCTTAAAAAGCTATCCCGCCATGATTCCGGGGCCCGGCAAGGTGTACGGGGAAATCCTCCGGCTGGAAAATGCACCGGAGCTTTTCAGGATGCTGGATGAATACGAAGGCTTTTACCCCGGAAACCCTCAAAAATCGCATTATCTGCGGGTGGAAACGGAGGCTTTCACGGAGGACGATACCCCTTACCGCTGCTGGACTTATCTCTATAACAGGCCGGTCAGGCACCTCAAAAAACTGGATTCCGGCAGATTTTTTTAAAAAAAATGCGTCTGTGAGCTATTTTAAAGGGATAAATGATATATTTGTAACTTCTTATACCTTATAAAAAACTGAATTTATCATGGGAGTTACAAAGAAACTAATTTACACCTTGCTGGTAGGTCTAGCATTTACTTCTTGCGTGTCAAAAAAGAAATTTGCCAGCCTTCAGTCGGAACTTGCCAGCACTAAAGCTGACCTGGAAAGAAGAGGCGAATTAGTCAATGATTTCAAAAACAAGCTGGTAGCCTGTGAGCAGGAGCGCGACAGAGCTTCGGTTAATTCGTCATCTAAGGATCACCAAATCTCGGATCTGAAATCGCAGATCGAAGACCTGAGAAAGGTGAGAGACTCACAAATGCAGCAGGTAGGTGGTTTAACAGTACTTAGCCAGTCGGCTAACGAAAACATTAACCGTACCTTAGCCCAGTTGGAGAAAAAAGACAAGTACATTAACCTGCTTCAAGCCGCTAAGTCTAAAGCAGACTCCATGAACCTGGCACTGGCTGTTAACCTGAAAGCCGCTCTGAAAGACGGCCTTGATGACACAGACGTAGAGGTGAAAGTAGACAAAACCGTAGTAATGGTGAATCTTTCTGACAAGATGCTGTTTACTTCAGGAAGCTACAAAATCTCTCCTAGAGCCCATTCCGTTCTGGAGAAAGTAGCCGCTATCATCAAGTCACGTCCTGACCTGGAAGTAATGGTAGAAGGGTATACCGATAACGTAAGCATCAATACCGCGTGTATCGAAGATAACTGGGATCTGAGTGTGAAGAGATCTACTTCAGTAGTAAGAACCCTTCAAACCCGTTTCGGAGTTGATCCTAATAAGATCATCGCTGCCGGTAGAGGCGAGTACAATACCCTTACTTCTAACAGCACACCGGAAGGCCGTTCTACCAACAGAAGAACAAGGATCATCCTGATGCCGAAACTGGATCAGTTCTATGATCTGCTTAACCCGGACAATGTAGGTAAGTAATCCGGAAATGCATAAAAAAGAGAGAGCCGCTGACGCGGCTCTCTCTTTTTTTGTTCACGGGTGGCCTGGTTGGACAGGAAAAACTGCGTTAAGGCCCTTTCTGAATTATTTCACTTTAGCGGCGGCTTTAGGAGCGGCTGCTTTCTTTACGGTAGCGGCTTTCTTGGGAGCGGCTTCCGCTTTAGGCGCTTTCTCCGCTTTAGGAGCGGCCTTCTCAGCCTTAGGCGCTGCGGCCTTCTTTTCGGCTGCCGGTGCAGCAGCTTTTTTAGGAGCTTCCGCTTTTTTCTTAGGCTCTTCCTTCACCAGGGATTTCTTCAGCTCAGCAAAATCCTGGTTAGAATAAAACTCGGAGATCACCAGGTTATCTTTCCACTTCCGGATGATCACTTCGTCCCACTGGAACTTCTCACCTGAATTTTTACTGAAAATAAACCGGAAATTGGAATATGACGTGTCACCTTCGATAAAGCTGTCGAAAAGGGAAATTTCAGCGCCCTGGTTAAATTCATGGAAGAACCCTTCCAGTAGTGCTCTTTTTTCGGCTTTCGAAGTGGTTTTATTTCCGCCTTCGTCGTAAGTAACCACATCATCACTGAAATAGGTATCAAACGCCTCCAGGATTTTTCCTTCTTTAACCAGCTTATCTAATTTAGACAGTGTAACTTTCATGCTTATTAATTTGTTAATTTGAAAATTTCCGCAAAAATAGGGGAATAAATTTGAACTACATGCATAAACACCTAAAAATCTGCCTATTACAAAGAAAGGAACTAAAACTGTGCTTTTGTTTGTTCTAGTTTCAGTAAAATAAATAATTGTAAAAATGGCGAAAAACGCAATAGAAATTACAGACAATAACTTTCAGGATGTAATAAATTCTGATAAGCCTGTTTTGGTAGATTTTTGGGCTGAATGGTGTGGCCCCTGTAAAATGATAGGCCCTGTGGTGGAAGAAATAGCCGGAGAGTACAGCGAAAAGGCGGTAGTGGGTAAAATGGATGTGGATGCTAACAGCACCATCCCGGCCCAGTTCGGAATACGTTCCATCCCTACGCTGATGATCTTCAAAGGCGGTGAGCTGGTAGATAAGATCGTAGGTGCCGTGCCGAAGCACGTACTGGTTCAGAAGCTGGATGCAGCTATATAAGCAGAAGCAATAGGGACAGTCTTAAGGGCTGTACTGTTTAAAAATACCGGAGGGGGCACATGCCCCCTTCTTTTTTATGCCCTCACGGAAAGAATGACCTCTTCCAGCTCATCAATCTCCTCATCACGGATATTTAAAGGCGGGGTGATGCGCATGGAATTATCACAATACAAAAACCAGTCGGTGATCACGCCCCGGCTGATATACCGGTCAATATACGATTTCAGCACGCCGAAATCCGCAAACTCCGCCGCCAGCATCAGCCCTTCTCCCCTCACCTCCCTGACATCCGGGTGTTTTTCAAAGATCTGCCGGATCCGTTCGCCTTTCCGGGTCACGTCAGCCAGGTTTATCTCCTCCAGCAGCACCTCCAGGCTGGTCAGGCCCGAAACGCAGGAAACGGGGTTTCCGCCATACGTGGTGATATGCCCCAGGATAGGGTTTTCACGGAAAACCGACATGATTTCCACAGGCGCCATAAAAGCCCCCAGCGGCAGTCCGCCACCCAGCGCCTTCGCAGACAGCAGGATATCCGGTGCAAAACCAAATTTTTCTGCCGCCCAGGTATAACCCGTACGGCCCAGGCCGGTCTGGATCTCGTCAAAAATAAGCAGGGTACCCGTTTGCCGGCATTTTTCGGCCAGGGCCGTCATGAACGCCGGATCGGTGATCCGCACGCCGGACTCCGCCCCGATGGGCTCAATGATCACCGCGGCAGTCCGGTCCGTTATCTTATCAATAGCTCCCGGGTCATTACGGTCTATTTTCCCGATACCCGGTAAAAGCGGCCGGAAATTCCGCCGGAAATGCTCTTCGCCCAGGGAAAGTGCCCCCTGCGTGGAGCCGTGATAGGAGTTCCGGCAGGCGATGATCTCACTTTTCCCGGTGTAGCGCTTGGCCAGCTTCATGGCGCCCTCCACGGCCTCCGCCCCGGAGTTGGTTAAATATACGTTATTGATGACCTGGCCCCGGTGGGTGGGAATCAGCGTATGTAACAGCGCCGTGGCCAGTTGCACCTGGGGGGCCTGCACAAACTCGCCGTACACCAGCTGGTGCATATACTGATCTACCTGGTCTTTAATGGCTTTTACCACCCGGGGATGCCGGTGGCCCACATTACTGACCGAAATGCCCGAGATCAGGTCCAGGTATTTTTTACCGTCCCGGTCAAACAAAAAACTCCCCTCAGCGGATGTAAATTCAAGGGCTAAGGGGAATTGGGACGTTTGGGCCAGGTTATTTAAAAACAGTTGCCTTAAATTCATTAATTGGTTTCATAGAATCCTATAGTTCCTCCTACCCAGTCAAAATCTTTGTTAAAATCCACCCCGATCATCTTTCCGCGGCTCAGCCGGGCCAGGTTCGTCACCAGCCGGGGGCGGTCGGCACCGTCAGGCCAGATGGCCAGTAAACGGATCTCGCACTTGATCTTATCTCCGCGCGGGTCTTCTATACAAGGCGCGTAAGCGATCTTCCGCTGCAGAAGGTAATTCTCCGGGTCTTTGATCTTAGCGATATCCTCCGGCTTAACGTCAATGATCACCCCGGCTCCCGCAAAACTGAAGAGGGGTTTTAACACGTAGTTTTCCAGGTCAGCCGGCAGTTCTTTGAAATCGGAAAGGTACCTGCTTTCAGGAACGTACTTCGACCGGAACAGGGGCAGGCTGAACTTGGATACCCGGTAAAACCAGTTGGGGTGCGACACCCACTGCACATCCGAAGCCTTATTAAAATCCACCTCCAGCTTAAGATCCGGGAAATTCCGCTCCAGGTCATCCATGATCAGGCGGTTATACATCCTTTCAATGGTGATCTTCTTACCGTCCTCCTCGTAATACAGTTCGGTACCCGAGTTCCGGATGCGGGTGACGCATACCGGTTTAATGCCCCACAGCTTGCGGGTGATCTCAAAATCCAGCCGGGTTTTTTGCTTTTCCGGGTAAATTTCCAGTAAAATGGTATTTTCAGGCTGAGAATCACCCAACAGAAATTTCTTCATTTCCTGGGTGTAGCTCATGGTATTCAGCCGGTTAAAGAATTCGGAATACCCGCGGTCCACATCAAAAAACTTCCGGAATTTCCCGGCCAGGTAGCTCTGGTAAGCATAAAGCGAAGGAAAACCCTGCAGCTCGATCAACTGAGGTTCATATTCACCGTCTGCCCCCAGCGTAATGGCAAAATCCACCGCCAGGCAGCCCGGTACGGGGTTTTCATGATCCACCCACAGGTTTTCCGGGATGGCCCGGCGTGTGCGTTCCATGAAATCGGGTTTCCGAATCTGGTCCACGATATCGTTAAAGGTCGTCAGTACCTTGATCTTCAGGTCAGTACCGATAAAAACCGGTGATTCTGCCACCCGAAAATCCAGTGCACCCGGGAATTCCGTTTCCATTTCCGCCAGCATCTTCCGGTAGTTCTCATCGGAAAAGGAGGCATTGTAACGTTCTCTTATTTCTCTGACCATAAGGGTTCCAGCTTATGTTGAAATGCAATTTCCAGGAAAGTGGGAATAATAACCGACTCGGTCAGCATGATCTTATCCGGGTCTTCCAATGACTCCAGCATATTCAGGAATTTCTCTTCCCCGAAGTTCTCGATCACCGCTTTTTTCTTTTCTTCTTTCTGGAAATGCCGGTACATGCCCTCGGCATCCGCCTCGGGGTGAAACTGGGTGCCGAAGATTTCCTCCGTAAAACGGATAGCCATGATGGCCCGTTCCAGGTCTACATGCGGCCGCTCTTTTTCCAGGCAGAGGATCCGGGCTCCCACAGCTTCAAACTGCTCCTGATCCGACTGAACCACCTGGTAATCACGGGAATCCACCGCCCAGAAGGGATTTTCCAGCCCCCTGAAAAACGGTTCCTCTTCCTCCCCTTCCACAATATGTATAGGCATTACCCCGAAAGAAGTAGATTTCCGGCGGGTGATCTGCGCCAGTTCAAAGTACTGAACCAGCAGCTGAAAGGAATGGCAGATGGCAAAAAAGAAAATCTTCTCCGGGCGCGTCCGGTTATGTTCCCGGATATCGCTCAGCAGTTTAAAGTAGTCTCTTTCCCATTCCGTACCTTCCAGCAGCGGGCTTCCCGGCCCGCCGGAAGAAATAAATACATCAAATTCATGATAGGCCGGCAGTTTATCGCCCTGCCTGACATCAAACACCTGGTAGCCGGTTTCCAGCTCTTTCCGCATGAAAAACTCCTCGATCAGGTATTTTATACAACGCATGCCTTCATTAGGTGCCCCGTTATTCATATCCAGGATACCTATTCTAAAATCACCCATTATCTTCGCTACATTGGTCTGCACCGCAAATTTCGTAAAAATTTACTTAAAGTCCGAACTTTGTTTCCTCTATCATGTAGTCTACCACAGCGTTAAAACTACCGGTTTCCTCGTAAACGCGCAGCTGCCTGTCAGCGCCGGTACCGTTCTTCATGATGGTACTGATGTAGCTGATCTCTTCCGTAGACCCCAGCTTTACGCCGGTATCCCAGATAAATTCCAGGAGCTCATCTACCAGCTGGGAATAAGGCACTTCGCCCTCTATCCCGAAGTCGATCAGCTTGGAATTAATGCCGTACCTTCCGGCCCGCCATTTGTTTTCATTAATGAGGTATTTGGGATAGGTGCGGTAGCTGAGATTTTTTTCCTTCAGGGAGTAGAGCTTAGCCACCAGCGCCTGCATGATAGAAGCAAGGCAGATGGTTTCATCTACCCGCATAGGCACGTCACAGATCCGGAATTCAATGGTTGGATAGAACGGGTGCAGGCGCAGGTCCCACCAGATCTTCTTACCGTTATCAATACAGCCGGTCTTGATAAGCAGCTTGATGTAATCATCATAATCTGAAGCACTCTCAAAATGCTCCGGGATACCCGTACGGGGGAATTTATCAAACACCTTGGCCCGGTAAGAATGAAAACCGGTATTCCGGCCGCACCAGAAAGGTGAATTTACCGATAGCGCAAAGATATGCGGCAGAAAATAGCGCAGCTGGTTCATGATGCGGATGGCATCGTTCCGGTCGTCTATCCCCACGTGCACATGCAGGCCGAAGATCAGGTTACCCCGGGCCACATCGCGCATTTCATCGATCAGCTTATTGTAGCGGTCGTCTTCGGTGATGAGCTGGTGCTGCCAGTCGGAAAACGGGTGGGTGCCCCCCGCCGCTATCTTCAGGCCCTGGTTATCAGCCAGTTCCAGGAGTTTCTGCCGTAGGAAAGTCACTTCCTGCCGGGCCTCCTGGATGTTAGCGCAGATGTCGGTACCCATTTCCACCACCGCCTGGTGCATTTCCTGCTTTATTCTTTCCTGGAGGATGGTCTTTCCGCCCTCCACTATTTTAGACATGTGGCTTTTCAGCTCTCTTGTCTCGGGATCAATGGTCTGAAACTCCTCTTCGATCCCCAGCGTAAACAGTCCCATGATTACTTACTTTTTTTCGTTGCTACTTTCTTGGGTTTCTCCTCTTTGGGAGCAGCGGCGGCTTTGGATGCGGCAGCGGCTTTAGGAGCCGGAGCAGCCGATGCCTGGGAAATAAAAGTACCCCAGGTACAGTTATTTTGTCCCGGCTTCTGGGCTTTGGCCCGCTCTATGGCAAATGTAGCCGCATTTTCCACTACCCAGTCAAAATTAGCCTGGCCCACCGAGTTAATATCAGCATCCGGCGCCGGGTTACAGAAGTCAATGGCATACGGAACGCCGTCACGGATGGCAAACTCCACGGTATTGAAATCATAACCTAAAGCCTGGTTTAGCTTCAGAACATAGTCTGTAATGGTAGCCATCAGCTTTTTATGGGCTTCGCCCTGGGTTTTAGGCTGGGTAGCGTAACGCAGGTGATGCGGGTTACGGGGCTCATACGGCATGATGTGAACGTATTTTCCGCCTATGCAGTAACACCGGTAGTAATCTGTGAAGATGATCTCCTCCTGCAGCAGCATCACCAGCTGACCGGTTTCACCGTGCTTGGCCCAGAGGTCATCCGGGTTCTCTACCTTATATACACTCTTCCAGCCTCCGCCGGCGTGCGGCTTCATGTAAGCCGGAAACCCTACACGGTCCAGCATATACTGCCAGTCCATGGGCAGGGCCAGGTTTCTGAACGACTGTTCCGAGGTGTCATCCGGGCGCTCCTTGGAAGGCAGTAAAAGGGTGTTAGGCACCGGGATGCCCAGCTTCACCGCCAGGCAGTTATTAAAAAATTTCTCATCGGCACTCCACCAGAAGGGGTTATTCACCACCGCTGCACCGTTTAGCGCTGCATTTTTCAGGTAAGCCCTGTAAAAAGGCACATCCTGCGAAATACGGTCAAAAATCACCGCATAATCCGTAGGAACACCTTGTTCTACCTTGTCGATCAGCACGGGTTCGGCCACTACATCTTTTTTACCCGTTTTCTCATTTACCCTGTCAATAAAAGCCCATGGAAAGGTATTTTCCATTCCGAACAATATCCCTACTTTTTTCATAAGTTTATAAATATTAGTTTATACATTCTTTATTCCATTACCGCCGCCAGGTACTCCGGGAAAGCCATATTCCACAGAGGCCAGTCGTGCTTGGCCCATTTTTTCTCGTCGTACCAATGCTGGATCCCCTTCTGGTTTAAGATTCCCGAAAACCGCAGGGTTTCGTTCCGGCAGATGTCCCAGTCGGAAGTGCCCAGCACGATCTTCATGTGGTTATACCGCCACGATTCCGCGTTCTGCATAAACTCTACGGGGTTATTAAAATACACATTGTTATCGTGGTAGCCCCGCATAAAGCTGCTGATATCGTAAGAGCCGCTCATACCGATCACAAAAGAAGTCACATCCGGGTTTTTGAATCCAAAATTTACGGCATGATAGGCGCCGAAACTGCAGCCGGCCAGCCCGATGCGGTGTACATGGTTTTCTTCCTGGATCTTGGGCACCAGCTCACTGATGAGGAAACGGGTGTAAAGCTCATAATTATACGCCCGGTCATGGGAAGAGATGTTCTTGCCGTAGAAGCTCTCAAAGTCAATGGACTCAATGTTATAGGTCTTGATTCTGCCCCCATCTATCCACGGTTTAACGCTGTTAATCAGCCCCATATCCTTATTCTGGCTTACAGAACCCATTGAAGTAGGAAACATCAATACCGGATATCCCCAATGCCCGATGATCTGAAGGCTAAGATTTTTGCCCAGAATATGAGAATAAAAATTGATGTTTCGTTCTTGCATAGTTATTACTTTTGTATTTTAGAAGAGTAAATTATATTACTCCGTGCAATAAACAAAATATTATTTTAAACAAATAAACTTTGGCAACGAATTATTTTCAAATTATCCGAAATAAAACAATATTTTCTAAATTCCTAAAACGAGAAGTAAAATATGACGTGATTTTACCCCTGTCTTATGACCCCGTGCGGAAGTTTCCCACCTTATATATGAATGACGGGCAGGACCTGGAGAAACTGGCTCCGGCGCAGCTCTGCCAGCGGCATTATGAAACCGGGGGAAGTCCTTTTATATGGGTCAGCATCCATACCAATGAGCGGCGGCTCCAGGAATACGGTACCTCATATGTGGCCGACTACAAGAAAAGGGGGGCACTGGCCACCGCTTATATGCGTTTTATGACGGAAGAAATGATGCCGCACATCCGGAAAATCACTCCTTCTTCTTCCTTATCTGCTGAGAATTATTTCTGCGGCTTTTCCCTGGGCGGACTATCGGCCTTTGATATTGTATGGGAAAACCCGGCCCTGTTTTCACGCGCCGGTGTATTTAGCGGGTCTTTCTGGTGGCGGAGCAAGAGCTATGAGGAAGGGTATGATGAAGACCATGACCGCATCATGCATAATAAGATAAAGGAAGGCCCTTTTAAACCCGGGCTGAAGTTCTGGTTTGAGTGCGGCACAAACGATGAGACCGAAGACCGGAATAATAACGGGGTCATTGACTCCATTGAAGATACGCTGGAGCTGATTGATGAGCTCCGGGCCATCGGGTATACGGAAGCCGATACCACCTACCTGGAGGTATTGGGCGGGGAGCATAATTTCAATACGTGGCAGGCCGTGTTCAAGGACTTCCTGGACTGGGCTCTTGAAGATGTGTAAAAAGACGCGGTTCGCCACTGCGACGAACTGCTGCGTTGTTTTCGGAATTCGCCCCATACTTTTAGTATACTCCTTCGGCCTCATCCTTAACGCCTTGCATTTTACATCTTTTTACGCATCTTCGCCTGGCCCCTTCTGAAGGGTGTTATCAGCCTTCGGAGTTTAGACCCGCCAGGAATGCTATGGTATCCACGCCATCGGCGTAGTCCCACAGTTCGGGCGACTGGGAGCGGCCAAAAGGAATGCCGTCTTCCTGCATTTCGGTGACGATGCACTGAATGTTTTCTTTTTGGGCCTGGAGATCATTGAAAACGCGGTCAGCGGAAGCGTACTCCTCGTAAAATACGGTGGAGATGGGGGAATGCAGCGCCGCTGATTCTTTCAGGAGCAGGAAGCCGTTATCCAGGTGGCGATCCCCGTTTACCAGCAGTATCGACTTATTGTAATCGTAGTTATTCACGTATTTGGAGTGGAGCGTGATACCGTTCCAGTATTCTACAGCCTCAAAAAAGCCTTTGAAATCATAACCTTCCGGCACATACAACTTGGAAACATTCCGGCAGCCCAGACCGAAGTATTCAAAGATGTCATTGCCCAGGTCAGAAAGCCGGGTGCGCGTCTCCCCGCCGTGTAATACGGCTACAGAAACCCGGTTTTTCCGGATGATATGGGGCCTTTTACCAAAATAATATTCAAAATAGCGCGAGGTGTTTCCGCTGCCCGTAGCGATGTAGGCCTCCAGCCCGGTCAGCTTATCGGCCGGCACCAGGTATTCACTCACTGCCGGGTTTATCTCCTGCATTTTCCGGATCAGGAATAAGGTCAATACTTCATCCTGGGCCGAGGGTTTATAATAAGCGGTATGCCCGGCCAGCACTACGTGGATCAGGTCCTGCAAACCTACCAGCGGGATATTCCCGGCCGCTACGATCCCCACTTTGCGACTGACCATCGGGTCAAAAAACGACTGCGGGTAGCCGGCCACCAGTGCGTTTAATTTCTCCTGGTTCAGGAAAGTGGCGGCCACCTGCGTAAACGCCAGGCGGATGTTATCTGTAGTAAACCAGGGGTTCCGGGATTTAGCCGCGGCAAACAGGCCCTCCATCTCTTCCGAAGCTATGTGGTTCAGAATGAAGTTTCCCAATTCTGAAAATAGTACTATTCTTTCTTCTAATTTCATTTTTCTTTAATTCCTACTAAAATTATAGATTTATCGTAAAATTACGAACAGAATGAAACAAAAGGTAATTATATTTGTTATTGTTTCATAAACCGAACTGTTTTCAGAATGGCAATTATCATAACCGACGAGTGTATAAACTGTGGAGCATGTGAACCTGAATGTCCGAATAATGCAATTTATGAGGGCGGAATGGAATGGACCTACGGGGGTGGAACCGCTTTATCGGAAGTAGATTTCGGCGATGGTACGGTGATCAGTGGTACGGCCCAGATGAAGCCGGTCTCCGATGAATTTTATTATATCGTTTCCGATAAGTGCACCGAATGCGTAGGTTTCCATGAAGAACCCCAATGTGCCGCGGTGTGCCCGGTAGACTGCTGCGTGCCCGACCCGGATAACGAAGAAGACAATGATACGCTGCTGGCCAAAAAGGCCTGGCTCCATAACGAGTAAGACTTCGAAACCGCCACCCGGCGGTTTTTTTATGCCCTGAAATGCCCCCCGCCCCGTTTCTCTTCCGTGTAATCAATTATTCCTTGTGGAAAAATATTATTCTGATATTATCAAAATATGCAGAATTATATTTTTTATTAAAATAGTTAAAAAATAGCTGTAAAAGTATAATCAAAGAAAACTGCACCTTGATATCTTCTCTTTAGACACATTTTGGCAATTTCAATATTTCAAAATTTAATTCTATTACTTCAAAATTTATCAGAATATTATACTATATATTAATATTCCAATAAATAATTATTCTTTTTCATAAATTTCAAAAAAATCTCAATCCATTATTTGCAAGAATGATTCTATCCCTTTCAAATTCGCATAAGCTAAACATTTAATATTAATCTATAACCAAATTAAATTATGCGAATTTTACTTCTACTATTATTTTATTCTGTAGCTCTATTTCCGGTAAGCGCGGGCAGTCTGCCGGACGAAAAAAAGGCGGAAGACCCACCGGCTGGTGGCAGTCCGCTGAAACTATCGGGTTACGTGGATTCCTATTATTTCTACAATTTTAACGGAGTTACCTCTAACCTGGGCGCCTCGGGCTTTGAACGGATCTTTGACCATAACGCCAACAGCTTCCAGGTGGGAATGGCCCAGCTGAAGACCACCTATACCACCAATAAAGTAGAAGGGGTGATCGACCTGGCTTTCGGAAACCACGGCGATCTCGGGAATTACGGGAACGCCTATAGCCCGCTGGGCATGGAGTTTGGCAGCTCGGGCCTGGCCATTAAGCAGGCCTACATTTCCTGGCTCATCAATGACAAATTCAAACTGACCGCCGGCCAATACGGCACAAACATCGGGTACGAGGTGATAGACGCCCCGGTGAATTTTAACTATTCCCTTTCCAACCTCTTCGGAAACGGTCCTTTCTACCATACCGGTATTAAGCTGGATTATGCGGTATCCGATAAGTTCGGGCTGATGGTGGGTGTTACTGACGGACTGGATACGAAAGAAGATTTCAACAAGAAAAAAGGCATCCAGGCCCAGGTTTTCTTTCAGCCACTGAGCGACTGGTCGGTTTACCTGAATTATTTCGGGTCAGACGAGGGTGTGGACGAAAAGAATTATTCCAAGTGGTTTGACCTGGCCACCTCTTACCAGATCACCAAAACCCTTATGCTGGGGCTCAATGCCACTGCCGGCAGCAATGCCGTAGGAAAATGGTCAGGAGCGGCCTTTTATACTAACTACCGGTTCAGCGAATTATTCAGCCTGGGCGCCCGGTTAGAGCATTTCAATAACAAGGAAGGCGGCATTTACCTGAAGGATGCGGATGGTAACGGCGTGGCCACCACCGGCATTACCCTCACGGGCTCATTTAACATCTCCCCTAACCTGATGATTAAACCGGAATACCGTTTTGACACCTATAACCACGGGAAGTTTGAGACTTTCCAGCTCCCGGGCAAAGACGGCACCTTAAGCAAAAACTCCCAGTCTACCTTAGGCGCAGCAATGATCTTCTATTTTTAATTTAAAACGCTCAATACAAAATGACAAAATCTAAACTTTCACCCGTACCATTACTTGTTTTGCTGGTCGTTACTGTACTGGCCCTGCTTTTTCCGAATGTCCCCAAGAGTATCATTACGGAAGGCATTAACGCGGCCGATACCGCCTGGGTCCTGGTTTCTGCCGCCCTGGTGCTGATTATGACCCCCGGCCTGGCTTATTTCTATGGCGGCATGGTAAACGCCAAAAACGTTATCTCCACCATGCTCCAGAGCTTCATGGCCATGGGGATCATCTCGGTGGTGTGGGTAGTGCTGGGCTTCAGCATTGCGTTCGGCGACAGCGTAGGCGGCTTTTTCGGGAATCCCGCTACGCATTTTCTGTTGAAAGGCGTGACTGACGGGCCGGCCTGGGGAACCATTCCTTTCCTGCTTTTCGCTTTTTTCCAGCTGAAGTTTGCTGTGATCACGCCGGCGCTGGTGACCGGTTCTATGGCTGAAAGGGTAAATTTCAAAGCCTACGTGGTATTTATGGTGCTGTTCAGCCTGCTGATCTACGCACCCCTGGCCCACATGACCTGGTCACCGGAAGGCTTCTTCTTTAAAATGGGTGTGCTGGACTTTGCCGGCGGTACCGTAGTGCACATGTCGGCCGGATGGGCCGCCCTGGCCGGTGCCATTTACCTGAAAAGGAGACGCTCTCATGCCAATAATGATTTTCTGCCGCCGGCTAACGTGCCTTACGTACTGCTGGGCACCGGCCTGCTGTGGTTCGGATGGTTTGGATTTAACGGGGGTTCGGCGCTTTCGGCCAGTCCGCTGGCGGTGATTGCCTTTGCCACTACCAATACCGCCGCCGGTGCTGCGGGTATTGCCTGGGTATTTTTCGATGCCATAAGAGGCAAAAAACCTTCGGCCATGGGCTTCTGTATCGGTGTAGTGGTAGGTTTGGTGGCTATTACGCCTGCCGCCGGTTTTGTCACCATACCGCATGCCCTGGTGATCGGTGTGGTGGCGTCTGTGATCTCCAATATCATAGCGCACCTGAGAACCAAAACCGCGCTGGACGACACCCTGGACGTATTTCCCTGCCACGGTGTGGGCGGTATGATAGGTATGGTGTTAACAGGGGTTTTCGCTACCAGCTCGGTAAACGGCGCGGTAGCGGAGCAGGGGCTGTTTTTCGGAGAAACCTCCCTCTTCCTGAAGCACCTGCTGGCCCTGGTACTGACGTCAGTGTTTTCTTTCGGGATGTCTTTTGTAGTGCTGAAAATTACCGACATCATCATTCCGCTGCGTGTGAGCGATGAAGACGAAAGCGTGGGACTGGACATCAGCCAGCACGATGAAAAGCTGATTGAAGCCTAAATAAATAAGCAGGTATTGCAATTCCCGGCTTCGCCCGAACGGACACCCGTTGTCCCGTCAGGCGAAGCCGGGGTGTTTATAATAAGCCGGTAAAAACGGTTTCAGGAATGAACCAGGACCTCTTCCGGCTCCTCCACTTCCACTTCCATTTCCGCATTCAGCGACTTCAGTTTCACCGGCAGCACGTCATTGATCAGCAGGGGATCGTATTTAGCCACGATCTTAATGTAGTTAGACGTAAAGCCGTTCATGGTATCTCCGCTATCACCCTCTTCAAAAAGTACGGGATATACCTTGCCCATATGCTGCTCATAAAAGGCCCTTTTTTTCTTGTCCGAAAGAATATGCAGCATGCGGGAGCGCTCGGCGCGGTCTTTGGCCGGCACCACCGGCCGGATCTCCAGCGCCCGGGTATTGGCCCTTTCGGAGTAGGTAAAAACGTGAAGGTAGTTCACGTCCAGCTCATTGATAAAGTTATAGGTATCCAGGAAATCCGCGTGGGTTTCCCCGGGATGCCCCACAATCACGTCTACGCCGATACAGCAGTCGGGCATGATACGGCGGATAGCCTCTACCCTTTCCGTGTACAACTCGCGGCGGTAGCGGCGGCGCATGAGGCCCAGCACCTTATTGGAACCGGACTGCAGGGGAATATGAAAATGCGGCACAAAGCGTTTGGAAGCCGCTACAAACTCAATGATCTCGTTAGTGAGCAGGTTAGGCTCAATGCTGGATATCCGGAAACGTTCTATTCCTTCCACTTCGTCCAGGGCCCTCACCAGGTCAGCAAAAGTGGCGGTACGCTGACCGTTAATGATGCCGAAATCACCGATGTTCACCCCCGTCAGCACCACTTCTTTTACGCCGTTAGCCGCGATTTCCCGGGCGGCTTTCACCACGTTTTCTAGGGTATCCGAACGGCTCCCACCGCGGGCCATGGGAATGGTACAATAAGAGCAGGGGTAATCACAGCCGTCCTGCACCTTCAGGAAAGTGCGGGTACGGTCATGCAGTGAATACGAGGTATGATATTCTATGGCTTCTTCAATGCCGCGGGCAAACACCTTCTGTTCCGCCGGGATAAAGTCAGCAGCCTTCTCGAAAGTAGGGAGGAGTTCGTGCAACCGGAATTTTTCAGAAGCGCCTAAAACGGCGTCCACCCCTTCTATTTCCGCAATTTCTTTGGGTTTAAGCTGGGCGTAGCAGCCTATGATGGCCACAAAACCGTTCGGATTGATCTTCTGAGCCTCCTTAACGATCTTCTTACACTTCTTATCGGCGTTTTCAGTTACCGAGCAGGTATTGATGATAAATATATCGGGGGTTTCCTGGAACCCCACTTTTTTAAACCCTTTTTCTTCAAAGGTCCTGGAGATGGTGGACGTCTCTGAAAAATTAAGTTTACAGCCCAATGTATAAAACGCTACGCTCTTCATAATCAAGAAAATTATGCAAAGTTAGCTAAAAAAAATAACCCCGACGCAAGGCATCGGGGCATTTTACAGGGCTAGTCTCAATATACTTCAACATTTACACTTTTGACGGTCTTGATGATCCTTGCTGCTACTTTGTAAGGATCAGCCGCAGAATTCGGGCGCCGGTCTTCCAGCCAGCCTTTCCATCCGCGTTCTACCGTGGCAATCGGGATCCGGATAGAGGCTCCGCGGTCAGATACGCCGTAAGAGAAGGAATCCAGGGAAGCGGTTTCGTGCTTTCCGGTCAGTCTCAGGTGGTTATCTGCGCCGTATACCTCTATATGCTCTTTTACAAAAGGCCGGAACGATTCACATATTTTTTCATAGGTGGCTTTATCGCCACAGGTTCTTAATACCTGGTTAGAGAAGTTGGCGTGCATACCGGAACCGTTCCAGTCCAGCTCGCCCAGTGGCTTACAGTGCCAGTTAATGGAAATATCATATTTTTCACCGATCCTTTCCAGCAGGTAGCGGGCTACCCAAACCTGGTCTCCGGCTTCTTTGGCTCCTTTAGCAAAAATCTGGAACTCCCACTGTCCGGCGGCTACTTCCGCATTTATCCCTTCAATATTCAGCCCGGCGTCAATACAAGCATCCAGGTGTTCTTCCACAATATCCCTTCTGTAGGCGTTTTTAGAACCTACGGAACAGTAGTAAGGGCCCTGCGGACGCGGGTATCCGCCTTTCGGGAATCCTACCGGGGCATTGGTCTCGTTATCCCACAGGAAATATTCCTGCTCAAAACCAAACCAGAAATCATTATCATCATCATCAATAGTGG
This sequence comes from Leadbetterella sp., assembly GCA_019638185.1. Taxonomy (GTDB): domain Bacteria; phylum Bacteroidota; class Bacteroidia; order Cytophagales; family Spirosomataceae; genus Leadbetterella. Next base: position 218,788 of record JAHBUH010000001.1, on the reverse strand, counting down.
CCCGGCCGTTTGATTCATGGGCGGTACCGTCACTTCCCAGTACCTCACACATGACCAGGTAGCCATCGCGGCGCTGAGGATCTTTACAAATAAACACAGGCTTCAGTATACAGTCAGAAGAACCTCCCGGTGCCTGCTCGGTAGAAGACCCGTCAAATGACCACATTTCACAATCTTCCAGCTTACCGGAAAAGTTGTTTTCGATCTTCGTCTTACTTCTTAAACTTTGAGTAGGCTTGTATCCATCCAGCCAGATGTACTCCAATTTTGATTTTGCCATAATGTATCCGAATATTGGTGCTGTTTGTTAAAATTATATTGCAAACTTAATCCCTGCATCAAAATTTTATTCGTTCTTATCACAAAAAGTCAAACTTTTATTTAAACTTATTTATATAATACAATTTATTATTTGAATATTAAAGAAACAATGCTTTATAAAATTCTGAAACAACACGAAATACCACAAAACACTATAAAACCGAAAGATTATATTGACTATGTAATTAAATCGATATTATATTCTGAAATATTACTATTTAAAGAAATTTTAGAAATATTCCATCAAGGCATATATCCGGGCATAAAAATAGGCTGTGCCGGGGCGCTTATACCGCAGCTGACAGCGCCATGAGGTAATAGGAAAAAGTACCGGAGAGTCAATAATCAGGGGCCATAAATCGTTCTTCCGCAAATAATACCTATGACTATTTCAAATTCTTTTTCGATAGCAATAATTATTCTGCTTGTCCAGGTCAGCCACTGCAGTTTCTCTCAAAAGCAAATCACCGGTAAGGTCTCCGATGAGAACCAGGCTCCTTTAGCTTATGTCAATATTGGCATTAAGGGCAAAAATATCGGAACTATGTCAAAAGAAGACGGCTCATTTTTAATTTCCATTCCAGCCGGATTTCAAAACGACAGCCTGACATTCTCCATCGTGGGCTACCACGAATTAAGCATGGCGGTTAAAGACCTGAGTGTAACGGATGAAGTATCTATCCGGTTACAGGAGAAAACCGCTTCGTTAAAAGAAATCGTCATCAGGGGAGAAAAACTTACGGAAAAGAAATATGGAATTAAAAAAAGAGGCCTTATCCATTTTACCGATGGCATATTTAAAAAAGACGATAGTTTTGAAATCGGGCAGGTGATCAGCCTCGGAAATACGCCCGTTCAGATCACCTCCCTGAATCTTTATATTCATTCTTCAAGGCCCGATAGCGCCAATTTCAGGATCAATTTTTACAGGTATGATCACGAGGAGAATACGCCCCGGGAAAGACTAATAGAGAAAAAAATAATACAAAGACATCCCGTTCGGGAAGGCTGGTTAAAATTTGATTTGTCGGATTTTGATATCCTGCTTAAAGGAGACGTTCTGGCGGCTATTGAGTTTATTCCTGATGATGCAGAACAGATCATTTACGAAGTGAAACTCGGAGGAGCATCGAAAAGCTTTTTCAGAAAAACGAGCCTGGGTCAATGGACCAGGCCCCCTCACCATTACTGCCTCCATGCTACGGTAGTGACGCATAAGAATGCTACGGAAGATACAGATGATGAAGAGTCCCTCCCTGCATTCACGTTAAAGTCTTCTTATTCAGAAGAGCCGTTTAGTTTTTTCGTGAAGATCCCCAAAAATTACGAAAAGAATAAAAAACAGCGGTGGCCGGTGGTTTACCTGCTGGATGGCAACGTTTATTTCGACCCGGTGGCCGCTTCTTCAGAACAGCTTGCTAAAAAGAGGAAGATTTCTACAGAACCTATTATTGTAGGAATAGGCTATGAAAATGCCTATATAATGGATTCTCTGCGTAACCGGGATTATACCTTCCCGGCAGCACCAGCCCTGGCCGGCTTCGGCGTGAGTGGCTGCGGTGATAAGTTCTACCATTTTATTACATCAGAGGTAGTGAAATACATGGATCGGAATTACAGGACAGACACCAGCTCCAGAACCCTTATGGGGCATTCATTGGGAGGATATTTCGTCTTATATACTTTACATCGGCAAATGACCGGCACTCCTGTCTTTAAAAATCTGGTTGCCGGAAGCCCCTCTATTTCTTACCATAATAATTACATCATAAAAAAAATGAAAACGGAAAAGAGTACTTCCGTGCCCGATATCCGTTTATATATGACCAGGGGAGAACTTGAAAACACATCAAGAAAGTTTGCGGAGTTCTCTGAAATCATAAAAACGAAGGGTGTCAGGATACAGGCCGAAACTTTGAAAAACCTGGAACACATGGGAACAGCAATCCGGACATTTGAGAACGGGATTCAAATTCTTTTTTAAGACCTCCATCCCGGGAAGATGAATTCATAACCCGGCGCTTTCCTGGAAATTGACATCAGCCCGATGTAATTCGTGTAAAAAAATTACAAAAAACTTTTGAAACCAAAAAGTTGCATATATATTTGCAACTGATTGGTTTCTTAATAAAACCCGGTAATTAATTTTCAACGATAAAAAACAAAATCATGAACAGTAACCTGCTATTCGATTTTTCCGTGAATAAGGAAAATAATACCATTCATATCCAACGTGAATTTGATGCCGGCCTGGAACTGGTGTGGAAGGCATGGACCACCGCCGAGCTGCTGGATCAGTGGTGGGGGCCTGAACCCTGGCGGGCCGAAACCAAAACCATGGATTTCCGGGAAGGGGGATCGTGGCTTTACGCCATGGTAGGCCCGCAGGGCGAAAGACACTGGAGCAAAGCCCATTACATCACCATTGAAAAAGAGAAATTATTTACCCAGAGAGACGGCTTCTGCGATGAAAACGGGGTGATGAACGCGGAACTTCCCGAGAATATCATGGAAAACCACTTCCGGCCTAAAGGGGATAAGGCGCAGGTGGATATGATCCTGATTTTTGATGACCTGGCCGACCTGGAAAAAACCCTGGAAACGGGCTTTAGAGAAGGGATTACTACTGATTTCGAGCAGCTGGATGCCCTGCTGCCTGTATGGAAAAGCCAGGCGGGATGACCCGTCCTGCCCTTTTCCAGGGACTTTTCAGCCCCCTTTTTTCAGTTTTTTCATGACCTGGTCCAGGGGCAGCGCATTCAGGGTCATATCGGCCGGAAGACCCGCTTTACGGGCGATCATCACCCCGTATTTTATGTCCAGCAGGCCCTCTGTACTGTGGGCATCCGGGTTAATGCTGATCATGACACCCTTTTCCAGGCAGTAGCTTATCCAGGTCCAGTCCATATCCAGGCGGTAGGGATTGGCATTTAATTCCATCACCACGCCGTTAGCCGCGCAGGCGTCAATGACCCTGCGATGATCTATAGGGTAGCCCGTGCGGCGCAGCAACAGGCGCCCGGTGGGGTGGCCCAGGATGCTGGTGTACGGGTTTTCAATGGCTTTGATCAGGCGATAGGTGGCTTTTTCGATGTCCATGCTTAGTACGGAATGCACCGAGGCCACTATATAATCAAAGGTTTTCAGCACTGCCGTGTCATAATCCAGGCTGCCGTCAGGAAGAATATCAGACTCCACTCCTTTCAGGATACGGAATTCGCCCTTAAAGCCGGCGTTCAGCTCGTCTATCTCGCGGTGCTGCCGATGCACGGTCTCCGGCCACATGCCGCGGGCATAAGCGGCCGTCTGGCTGTGATCGGCTATGCCGAAGTACTCCCAGCCCAGACGGCGGCAGGCCTCAGCCATTTCAGTAAGGGTATTCTTGCCGTCGGAATAGGTGGAATGGTTATGCACCGTACCCCGGATTTTTTCCCATTCTATGATGCTTTCAGGCGCCACGGGCTTCGTAAATTCCTCCCGGCCGTTTCGCATTTCCGGGATGATGTACGGAAAGCCGAACTGCTCATAAGCCTGCTGTTCCGACTCAAAGCCGCCTTTGCCCAGGAAACTGAGGAAAGTTTCCCCGTTTTCATTGGTTTGTACCAGGTGGGCTTCGGCAGCGCTTTTAATGATGCTTTTGGCCACAAAATCACGGGTGGAAGATTTCTCAATGAGTACGGGGATCTCAAAATCAAGGTAGTGCCCCCGCCAGGTACCCGGAGATGACTCCTTCAGGTTCTGGTGAAAGCGGTCTTCAGGCAGCTTTACGCCGCCGAAACCGTCTTTTACCACCAGGAAGCTCAGTTCGGCCACGATGTTTTCGTACCGCTGGGCTTCACCGCTGAGGTAAGCTTCGGGGTAAACCTTGCGGATCTCTTCCAGTATCTCAGCAGACAGGAGCAGGGCCTCATCCAGGCGGAATTTCCCTTTGAGGCTTTCCAGGAAGGCAATGGACTCCAGGATAGACTCCTGGGTTTTTACGCCAAATCCTTTTAATTGGGCAATGATCCCCTTTTCGCAGGCCTCTTTCAGGCCTTCCAGGGTATCGATCTGCAGGTCTTTCCACAGGGCTTTGACCTTCTTGATCCCCAGGCCTTTCACCTGCATGATCTCGAAAAGGCCGGCCGGCGTCTGCCCGGTCAGCTCATCCAGCTCCCGGAGAGTGCCCGTTTCCAGGATCTCCAGGACGGCCTTCTGAATGATCTTTCCATACACCCGGATCTGCCCGATCTGCACGGGTGTCATGCCGGCGATCTGCGCATCCAGCCTTTCCAGGGTAAAAACGGAGTCTACGTAGGCTTTGGCCCGCACCGGATCCACATCGTGCAGGTCCAGCAGCTTGCCGTCCAGCTGAAGAATATCGGCTATATCCGAATTGGTCAGTTGATTTTCCATAAGACACAAAGTTAAAACAAAAAAAGATACCCCAAACGGGTATCTTTCTCTGAAAAAATGCCTTTTCTACGGCTTATTTGGTGGTGTCACCTGCGGCCGGAGCCGGTGCTGCAGGTAAAGTAGGAACCGTGGTGGTGGTAGAAGCTTTCTCTACGTTCACATCGCTGTCAGTGGCCTGCTGGGTGCCCGCCGACTTGATAAAGATCAATGTGGCCAGTGAACCTACCAGGATAAACGTAAAGAATCCCCAGGTCAGCCGCTCCACGATATCACCTGTTTTCTGAACACCAAACATCTGTGCGCCACCACTTCCGCCAAATTCTGCGGACAGTCCGCCGCCTTTCGGATTCTGGATCAAAACCACAATAGTCAGGAGGATCGCCGCTATAATTAACAATACAATAATCGTAGTAATCATATAAATTCTAAATTTCGAGCCGCAAAGATAATGATTTTAAATTATGGTGCATCAAATGCGCTGTTTTTTTCTTTAACCGGGTGACGCTTCAGGTATTTTTTAATGACTTTCCTCTGAAGGCTCATGCGGGCCGCCGGGGTTAACTTCTCTACGGAGAAAGAAAGCACCGGTTCTTCCGGTACCGGGCGGAATACCTCGTTCAGAAGTTCGGTATTCCGGCGGATGATCTCGTGCCCTTTTTCCCAGTATTCGGCATAGGTTTCAAAAACGGGGTAGTGGGTCAGCAGTGCAAAAGGCAGGTCAAAGTCCTGGTTATTGGCACAGATAAAGACCAGGCTGCGGGTATCCTCCCCGCTGCTAAAGTCTTCACTCTCCAATATTTTATTAAGCTCTTTTACCATTTGGCCACGGTATCTCCAAAAATATTAAGCACCAGCTGATCCAGGATCTTAGGCACCAGCGTGGGTTCTGCCTCGGTCAGGGTCTGGTTCTGGGGGTAATCCAGGTAAAATGAAAAATCCTTTTCAAAGTTATCGGCCTCGTTAAACTTATTGGAAAAAACCACTTCCACCACAATGGTGAGCCGGTTCATGGCGGCCTTGTCCCCGCTGGCGGATGAAGCCACACCGTCTGTCCGGTAATCCACGATAGACCCTTCTATCTGGATGTCCCCGTTCTGGGCCACCTGTTTGAGCTTGGTATTCCGCTGGTAATATTCCTTTAGTTTCTCAGTAAATTCCTGGGAAAGCGTAGCGTAACTGGACGGCGCCGACAGCGTAATATTCTGGATGGAAAAGGTCTTTACATCGGCTGAAAGCGTGCTCCGGCCGGTGAAAGAATACACGCCGCAGGAACTCATCCCGAAAGCCAGGAGTATAATCAGACTAAGGTTTCTCATCGGCAATGTCGTATTGTTTGATCTTCCTGTATAACGTCCGCTCCGAAATTCCCAGGCTTTGGGCCGCGTATTTCCGTTTAAAATTACTTTTACGCAGGGCTTTGATGATCATTTCTTTCTCATTTTTCTCCAGGGAAAGCGAATCCTCATCCGTTTCATGCGTAATATCTTCAATATCCTCGTGGTTCCGCTGCACATCGTCAATTTTCAGGGTATTGACACTGAACGGCGAGTACAGGTTATCTTCCTGGTGCGCATAAAGGGCAGGGGGGTCCACGGTCACTTCATGGAAAAATTCGGGGCTGACGGATTCCTTATCCACGGCATTCCCCGACATCAGCGTGTACACCAGCTTTTTCAGGTCGGTTACATCTTTTTTCATGTCAAAGAGCACCTTGTAGAGCAGCTCGCGCTCTGAAAAATCCTGGCCTTCCTTCATGTTCAGGAGGGCGGGAAGCCCGGCCGACTGCTCTTTCGGAAGGTATTTAGAGAGCACCGCACCGGAGATCAGGCGGTCAGGCTCCAGCAGGGTGATCTGCTCGGCTATATTCTTCAGCTGGCGGATGTTTCCCGGAAAGCGGAAAGAACGCAGCATGATCCGGGCGTCTTCCGCCAGCGCCACCGGCTCTATCCGGTTTTTCTCTGCAAAATCCGTGGTGAATTTCAGGAAAAGCAGCTCGATATCAAAGCCGCGGTCACGCAGGGGCGGTACCTTAATGGGCACCGTATTTAGCCGGTAATAGAGGTCTTCACGGAATTTCCCGTTTTCCACGGCGGCCATGAGGTCTACGTTCGTAGCGGCCACTACACGCACGTCGGTTTTCCGCACGGTAGAAGACCCCACTGGAATGTACTCCCCGTTTTCCAGCACGCGCAGCAGGCGCGCCTGTGTGCCGATGGGCATCTCCCCTATCTCATCCAGGAAAATGGTCCCCTGGTTAGTAGTCTCAAAATACCCTTTCCGGTCATCTACGGCGCCGGTAAACGAGCCTTTCACGTGCCCGAAGAGCTCGGAGTCAATGGTGCCTTCGGGAATGGCGCCGCAGTTAATGGCTATAAACGGCCCGCGGCGGCGGTTACTCAGGCCGTGGATGATCTTGGAAAATGATTCCTTCCCGCTACCGCTCTCGCCGTTAATAAGCACGGTGAGATCCGTAGGTGCCACCTGGATAGCCACACTGAGGGCATAATTCAGGGCGGGCGCATTACCGATGATCCCGAACCGGTTTTTTACGTCCTGTATTTCAGGGGTATTCTCCATGCTCAGTCTACTATTTCACCTTTAAGCGTGGCAGCACTGCAGGAAGTGACCTTTACGTTCACGTATTGGCCTTTGCGGTAATGTTTACGCGGGAAAACCACCATCTTATTCTGGTCGTTCCGGCCGCACAAGTCGTCTGCCGAACGCTTCGATTCTCCTTCGATCAGGATCTTGTATATTTTTCCTACCGCCTGCTGGTTCCGCAGCAACGAATGTTCCTGCTGCTTGGCGATGATCTCGTTCAGGCGGCGTTTTTTATCTTCTTCCGACACATCGTCTTTCAGTTTTTTAGCGGCCGGAGTACCCGGTCTTTCGGAGTAGAAGAACATATAACCGTAATCAAACTGCACGTAATCCATCAGGGAAAGCGTATCCTGGTGGTCTTCTTCGGTTTCGGTACAGAAACCGGCGATCAGGTCATGCGAGATACCGCAGTCTTCGCCGATGATCTCCCGGATCCGGTCTATTTTTCCCAGGTACCATTCCCGGTCGTAAGTACGGTTCATCAACTGCAGGATGCGTGAGCTTCCGCTCTGGGCCGGCAGGTGGATGTAATTACAGATGTTGTCGTACTTTTTCATGGTGTACAGCACGTCATCCGTGATGTCTTTGGGGTGCGAAGTGGAAAATCTCACCCGCAGATCCGGGCTGATGAGGGCTACGGTTTCCAGGAGCTGCGCAAAATTAAAAGATTCCGTCTCGGTCTTCCAGTTATAAGAGTCTACGTTCTGGCCCAGCAGGGTCACCTCGCGGTATCCCTGTTCAAAAAGCTCCCGGGCTTCTTTTTCCACCGAATGCGGGTCACGGCTGCGCTCGCGGCCGCGGGTAAAAGGAACCACACAGAAGCTGCACATATTATTACAGCCCCGCATGATGGAAATAAATGCTGAAACGCCGTTGGAATCCAGCCGGATGGGCGTGATATCGGCGTAAGTCTCCTCCCGGGAAAGGAAAACGTTTACGGCCTTATGGCCTTCGTCTACCTCCTGGAGCAGGTTAGGGAGGTCGCGATAGGCATCAGGGCCTACCACCAGGTCTACCATCTTCTCTTCTTCCAGGAACTGGGTTTTCAGCCGTTCGGCCATACAGCCCAGCACACCGATTTTCAGGCCGGGATTTCTCCGTTTATTAGAATTTAAAATGCTCAGCCGGTTCCGCACGCGCTGTTCGGCGTTATCGCGGATGGCGCAGGTATTCAGCAGGATGAGGTCGGCCTCCACTACGTCTGACGTGGTGGAATAGCCGTTATTGCGCAGAATAGATGCCACTACCTCGCTGTCGGCAAAGTTCATCTGGCAACCGTAACTTTCTATATACAGTTTCTTGGTTCCGTTCACAAATTCGTTAACGGTAATTTTTGCTTCTTCAACCTCTTCTGTCAGATGGCTCATTCTTCTTCTTCAATTAAAAGTGCAAAGTTAGGCAATTCTGACAATATGGCAGACATTTTTGGAGAGATTGTTTGCAGCGGTCTGTTTTCCGGACAAACGGCCGGTTTCCTTCTAAAAAAACGGGTTGCACAGGGTTTGCAAATGATTTTTTTGTAATTTGGGCCCTATTCAACCTGTTCAATAGCCTTGCGCAATGCGCTCTGAGAAATGGATGGCCGCCTGCCGGTGTCCATCCACAAAGCGAACAGCCCGGGGCGATAGCTCAAAGCTAACTTATACGATGAAAAAAATCCTGTTTGTACTGGTATATCTCCCGTACATCCTGCTGGCGCAGCAGACCCCTGTCCTGACCTCCGGTACGCCTTCTTCTGCGAACATCTCCGAAGAACGGCTCAGGCGGATCGATGCCATGTTTACGGAGGCCATTCAAAATGAAGAAATTCCCGGCGCCGTGGCCCTCGTGGCCCGTAAGGGGAAGATCGTTTACCTGAAAGCTTTCGGGAATGCCGCGCCCGGCAGGACACAGAAGACCGATGACATCTTCCGGATAGCCTCCCAGACCAAGGCCATCACCGCTACAGGCCTGATGATGCTCTGGGAAGAAGGGAAATTCCGCCTCGATGACCCCGTCTCGAAATACATCCCGGAGTTTAAAAACGCGGGAGTACTGGATACATTTAACGAAAAAGATTCCAGCTTCACCACCCGGCCCGCCGCCCGGCCCATCACCATCCGGCATCTGCTGACCCATACTTCGGGCATTGGCTATGGCATCATTGACGACAGCACCTTCCGGAAGATATACCAGAAAGCAGGCATCAAAGACATCTTTTCAGCTGACCCGGTGACCACCAGGGAGAATATCCTGCGCCTGGCCGGAATGCCTCTCCATTTTGAGCCGGGCGAAAAATACAAGTACAGTGAAGGAATAGACGTGGCGGGATACCTGATCGAAGTGCTGTCAGGCAAGCCGCTGGATGTGTTTTTCAAAGAACGGATCTTTGATCCCCTGCAGATGAACGACACCTATTTTTACCTGCCCGACAGCAAAGCCTCCCGGCTGGTGGACGTACAGACCAAAAAGGCGGGGGCATGGGTCACCTTTAACGACAACCCCTATTACGATGCGTTTTACCCGGTACGTGGCGCCAAAACCTTTTTCTCCGGTGGTGCAGGCCTCTCGTCTACTGCCACCGACTACGCCCGCTTTCTGCAGATGTACCTGAACAAAGGCATCTATAACGGGAAGCGCCTGCTGAGCCGGCTGACGGTAGACATCATCCTGGCTAACCAGGTGGGTGATCTCTGGGGCGGAGCCGCCGGAAACGAGCACTTCGGGCTGGCGTTTTCCGTGGTGCTCAAAAAAGGCCAGGATGCCGGCGGACTGGGCAGTGAGGGTACCTTTGGCTGGGGCGGCTATTTTAATACCCAATACTTTGCCGACCCCAAAGAACAGGTCATTGGTATCATTCTGAAACAAACCCAGCAGATTTCGGGAGACAACACCTCCTGGAAGTTCAGGCAACTGGTTTTCCAGACCATCAATGATTAACTATCTGACTATGAAAAAAGGATTCTTTCTGGTAAGCTTGTTATTTCTCATAAATATACCCGGCTTTTCTTCTGATTTTAAAGTTCTTGTTTTCAGTAAAACCGCGGGATTCCGGCACAGTTCTATTGAACCGGGGATCGCGGCGCTGAAAAAAATGGCAGCGGAAAAAAACTTCAGTGTGGACTTCAGCGAAGATTCCGGGGTATTTACTGCCGCCCGGCTGAAACCATACCGGGTAGTAATCTTCCTGAACACTACGGGAGATCTGTTTAATGAAGAGCAGAAAGAAGCCTTTATAGGTTACATCCGTTCCGGTGGCGGTTTTGTGGGCATTCATGCCGCATCGGATACCGAATTCGACTGGCCCTGGTTTGGCGGCCTGGTGGGGGCTTACTTCCTGGATCACCCCAACAACCCCAACGTTAAACCGGGTAAATTTATAGTCATGCTGAAAAACCATTGGGCCACCCGGCACATGCCCGATGAATTTACGTATACCGATGAATTTTATAACTTCAGGGCCCTCCCCACACACGTCACTCCTGTATTGAAAGTAGATGAAACCAGTTATACCGGCGGGAAGCATCCTGACTTTCACCCCATGAGCTGGTATCATGAGTATGATGGTGGACGGTCTTTTTATACGGCCCTGGGCCATACGCATGAATGTTATACCGACCCGCTTTTCCTGCAGCACGTATGGGCGGGGATCAGCTATGCAGCGAAAATTCAACCTTAAACTATACATGAAAAACAAATTTCTGCTCTTTGTCATACTCCTTTCTGTTATGACGATATCCTCCTGTTCAAGGAACAGCAGGATCAAACTGCTGGTCTTCAGCAAAACTACCGGCTTCCGCCACGATTCCATTGAACCGGGAATAGAAGCCATTAAGAAAATGGCAGCGGAAAAAGGCTTTGAAGCCGATTTCACTGAAGATGCCACGGCCTTTACCGAGAAAAACCTGGCCGGCTACAGCGCGGTGGTATTCCTGAACACCACGGGTGACATCCTGAATCCCCGCCAGCAGGAAGCCTTTGAACGCTACATCCAGGCGGGTGGCGGCTATGTGGGCATCCACTCCGCCACAGATACGGAATATGACTGGCCCTGGTACGGCGAGCTGGCCGGCGCCTGGTTTACAGACCACCCGAGTGTGCCCAGTAATGTACAGAAAGGGAAATTCACCGTAGTAGAGAAAGGCCACTGGGCCACCGAAGGAATGCCCGAACATTTTGAGCATACCGATGAATTCTATAACTTCAGGAACATTTCCAAAAATATTCATCCGCTCTTTACTATCGATGAAAGTTCTTATGTAGGCGGGAAAAATCCCGACTTCCATCCTATGAGCTGGTACCAGGAATTTGACGGCGGGCGCTCTTTTTATACGGCTCTGGGCCACACAAAGGAGTCTTTCCAGGATCCGCTCTTCCTGAATCACCTCTGGGGTGGTATTAAATACGCCTGTGGTGGTGAAAAGCCGGTAGCTGTGGATTTTTCCAAGTCGAGACCGGAGGAAAACCGCTTTACCAAGGTGGTGCTGGCTGAAAAGCTGGATGAGCCCATGGAGCTTTCCGTTCTGGATAACGACAGGATCCTTTTTATCCAGCGCAAGGGCGAGATCCGGCTATTTAATACCAAAACCGGCGAGCTGAAAGAGGTCACCAAACTTCCCGTCAGCACCAAATACACCAATAAAGCGGGCGAGGTCAGGGAAGCCGAAGACGGGCTGCTGGGCCTGAGCAAAGACCCGAACTTTGCCAAAAATAACTGGATCTACCTCTTCTACTCTGATCCCGTGAAATCCGCCAATGTGCTGGCACGGTTCGAGTTTAAGAACGATCAGCTGCTGATGAACACCAAAAAAGAACTGCTGGAAGTGGCCGTTCAGCGCGAAGAATGCTGCCATACGGGTGGTTCCATCACCTGGGATAAAGACGGTAACCTCTACCTGTCTACCGGCGACAACACGAACCCCCACGGGTCTAACGGTTACAGTCCCAGCGACGAGCGCCCCGGCCGGGAATCCTGGGATGCGCAGCGCTCCTCCGGTAATACCAATGACCTGAGAGGAAAAGTGATCCGTATAAAACCCCAGGATAACGGCACCTACACCATCCCGGCTGGGAACCTCTTCCCGGAAGGTACGGCCGGAACACGGCCGGAGATCTACACCATGGGGCACCGGAACCCCTTCCGGATCTCCGTAGACCAGCGCAGCGGCTACCTCTACTGGGGTGACGTGGGCCCGGATGCCAGTGAGCCTAAGGAAGACCGCGGGCCGGCCGGGCACGATGAGGTGGGCCAGGCTAAAAAAGCCGGGAACTTCGGTTGGCCGCATTTTGTGGGCGATAACAAGGCGTATAACAAATACGATTTTGAGAAAGAGGTTTCCGGCCCGAAATGGGACGCCGCCGCTCCGCTCAATACTTCTAAAAACAATACCGGGCTACAGAAGCTGCCAGCCGCCCAGAAGGCCTTTATCTGGTATCCTTACGGCTCTTCGCCTGATTTCCCGCTGATGGGTAACGGCGGACGGAACGCCATGGCGGGCCCGGTGTACTACCAGGATGACTTCAAAGGTGCGGAAAGGAAATTCCCCGCCTACTACGATAAAAAGCTGTTTATTTATGAATGGATGCGCGGCTTTATCATGTCGGTTACCCTGGATGACAAGGGGGATTTTGTGCGGATGGAGCGTTTCCTGCCGAACATGACGTTTAATAACCCGATGGACATGGAGTTTGCACCGAACGGCGACCTCTACATGCTGGAATACGGTACGGGGTGGTTTGTTCAGAACGATAACGCCCGGCTGATACGGATAGAATATAACGGCGGAAACCGTAAGCCCCAGGTACAGGCCAAGGCCAGCGTGCCGGGGGGAGCAGTGCCCCTTCCGGTAGCGCTTTCCGGCGAGGGAAGCCTGGACCTGGACGATGACCCGCTGACTTACCAGTGGCAGGTTACTTCCGACAAAGGATTCAAAAAAGAATTTAAAACGGAAAAAGCCACCCTTACCCTGGATCAGCCCGGGCTTTATAAGGCCGTCCTGACCGTTAGTGACGGCAAAGGCGGGGAATCTTCCTCTACGGTGGAAATTGCAGCCGGAAACGGCCTCCCGGTAGTGGATCTTTCTCTCCGGGGCCATAACACCAGCTTCTACCAGGCCGGCGGTATCCTGCCGTATTCCGTGAATGTAACAGATAAGGAAGACGGTAGCCTGGGTAACGGCATCCCGGCAGAACAGGTGGTGTTTACGGCCGACTACCTGGCCGAAGGCTTTGATAAGGTAAGCATTTCCCAGGGCCATAAAACCGCCGACGAAAACGCCATTACCGCCAGCCGCGGCCGGAAGCTCATTGATGCGGCCGACTGCAAGTCCTGTCATGATACCGATAAAAAATCAGTGGGGCCTACCTACCGGATGGTTTCGCAGAAATATGAAAAAAGAGTCGATGCCGCAGACTACCTGAGTAAGAAGATCATCAGCGGCGGAAGCGGCGTATGGGGAGAAGTGGCCATGGCCGCACACCCTGACCTGCCCGCAAAGGACGCCGAGGAAATGGCCCGCTACATCTTAAGCCTGGCCAGAGAGAAAGCCGCCCATAAGCTGCCGCTAAGCGGCACCTACGTAACCGCCCTGCCCAAAGGCGATGCCGGCAAAGGTTCCTTCATTTTCCGGGCCGCCTATACGGACCAGGGAGCAAACGGCCTGCCGGCGGTGCGTTCAGACCGTACGCTGGTCCTGAGAAACTCCGTTCTGGACGTTCATTCGTTTGATAAGGAAGCCGATGTCATGAAAATGAGCTTCAATGACATGAAACTGCTTATGCCTCAGAAATCCGGGGCTTATGTGGCTTTGGAAGACATTGACCTGAACGGCATTTCCGCGCTGGTGGTGTATGCCCTCGCACCAGAGGCGCAGGTGAATGCCGTGGGAGGTAAAGTAGAGCTGCGGCTGGGAAGCCCCACCGGCACCCTGGTGGGTGAATCGGCCCTGATAAAGCCTACTCCGGCCATTTCCCAAACGCCAAATGTACTCAGCATACCGCTGAAGGTTCAGCCGGCAGACCTGCTTAAAAACCAGGATCTGTACCTGGTCTTCGTTCACCCCGAGATCAAGGATAAAACGCTGATGGTGGTGGTAAGGGCAGAAGTGAAGCTGGGAAAATAACCAGCGCCTGATCAAGTGCTAAAAAAAGGTTGCCGGGATTTTCCGGCAACCTTTTTTCTTTATCGCGGGATGAATTCTATTTCTTCAGATTAGAAAGATATTCGATCACATCCCGCATTTCATGACGGCTCATGATGCTGCCCATGGCCGGCATGGCGGATGGATAATTCTCTCGGTGGGTGATGCGGGATACCGGGACACGGAGAGGTTCGGCTTCCGAAGTTCTCAGTATCAGCTCTGCCGCACTTTCTTTTTCCAGCACCCCGGTAACTTCCTGGCCTCCCTTCAGGGTCAGCTTTACGGTTCCGAATCCCGGTGCCAGCCGTGCGCTGGGCTCCAGCAAGGCCTGTAGTAATTGCTTTCTCTCGAGTGTATTACCGATATTGCTCAGGTCCGGGCCTACTGACGCTCCGGTCCCGCCCATGGAATGGCAACGGATACATTGCCCCGTCTCATTCTGTTTAAAGTATTGTTCGCCCCGCCAGCGGTTTCCGCCGTGCAGCACGTCGGCATATTCTTCAAAAATATCTCCCTTAGGCATGGCTGCTTTCAGTTCCTCTGCCAGCTGAGGGGAACCGGAAGCTACTACGGCATCAGCCAGGTCCAGCTTCAGGCCATCCGGGAATTTTTTACTCTTCAGCTGCGCAATCAGCGAACGGAATACGTCTTCTGTTCTGGCCACCGGCATTTCACCCAGGCTTTTCATCAGGCGTTGCTGTTCGCCCAGTTCTCCGCTGCGGAGCACTTGGGTGACCATATTGCTTAAAAGAGCGGGTGAAATATCCAGCTTATTTAGCATCCCCAGCGCCGTGGTGCGCAGTCCTTTATCCTGGCTTTTCAGGGCGTCATTGATCAGGTCACTTACCCGGCTGTAGTCCAGCTCGGCCAGTGCACTGAGTATCCCCGACCGGATCTGGGGGTCGTTATTTTTCCGGTAAATAGCGTCAAGCTTCTCGTTAAAATCACTCACTTTCAGCTCTTTTAGAACATCCAGAGAAGCATTCACGATAGCCGGATCGGTACTGGCCAGGAAGCTGTCCATTTCAGGCAGCAACAGAGCTTTTACTTTTGAGGCATCGCGGGTCACTTTTCCCCGGTGCCGGCCGTCTACCCTGTCCAAAACCGAAGGTTCCGCCCACACGGCCACCGTGGCCAGGGCCTCGCCCCGGAGCACACCCGGTGCTGCAGCATCCCGTGCGTAGGCGATCAGGTCATTCAGCTGCTTCTCGCCTCCCACCCGCAAAGCGGCATTAATGGCCCGGCGCATAATCACCTCCGAGCCTATCTCATGCCGGTTCACCAGCGCTGCCAGGGCCGGGAGCGCCTCTTTCACGGAAAGGTCATCGTTAATGGCCCGTGCCGCTTCTGCCACAATGTAGGGATCGGCATCGTTTAGCGACCGCGCCAGCTCAGGATCCTGCCATTTCCGCATCACCAGCACGGCTGCCAGCCGAAGTGTCCGGTCAGGGCTGCTGATCATTTTGTGAACGGCGGTCCGGTCATCTATCCTTGATAAGGCTAATGTGGCTGCGTGCCGGATATAAAGGTCGCTGTCGTTATTCTTTTTCAACATTTCAATCAGTCCCTGTACAGCAGGCTTATGTCCTATCCTGCCCAATGCCTGGGCGGCGTAAAACTGCACCCGGGGATGGGCGTTCAACAAAAGCGGCATCAGGGCATTTCCCGCCGGCTTATGGCGTATGTCGCCCAGCACCTTGGCCGCCTGCGCTATGATCTCGGGATCTTTGTCTTTCAATAAACCGATCAGCAATGCGGCATCCCCCTTCTTTGCGGCCAGAAGCTGCCCCATTCCCCAGATGGCATGTACCCGTGCTAATTGATTTCCCGTTTGCTGAGCGGCTTTGGTAAAGATGCTGGTGCCTTCCGACCGGTCAGCCAGCTCAAACTGGGCCTTCTGACGGATCCGCTGATCTTGAAAAAACAGCAGATCATACAGCTCTTTCCCACTTTTCTTACCATAATCCGCAGCCATTAAAGTTTGGGTCTTCTTCCTGATCTCGCTGAACTCAGGGGTAGTGACGTCAATCTTCCATACCCTTCCGTAGTTTTTGGTCCCCCAGCCATTAATCCAGTCGGCGGCGTACAGGGCACCGTCTGTACCGAACCGGATGCCTGTGGCCAGGATCCCGTTCACCATGTCGGTTTCCGAATTAAAATCAAAGCTGGCACCTTTGGGCTTCAGGTCGAATGACCAGATATGCGCTCCCGAGGGGGTACCCGTAAATTCTACCAGGAAAAACTTATTCAGCCAGTCTTTCCCCAGTGCTGTGCCGGGGTTAAACTGCATACCGGTGGGGCCGTTATGGTAATTCCGGATGGGTGGCAGGAAATAAGCTGCCTGCTGGTCATGACGGGGCAGGTACATGCCTTCGTCCATCCATACCTTGTACCGGTTGTTTTTGGGATCCGTGTATTTCCCGAACTGCCAGTTGATCCGCCAGCCGGAATCGGAACCATCCACCAGGTGCACGAGGCGTTCCGACTCACCGGGGTGGTCACCGTCGTTATCCGAGCTGATCACATTCCCGTATTGGTCAAACACAAATTCGTGGGTATTCCGGTGGCCGTGGGAAAACACTTCAAAGTCAGAGCCGTCAGGATTACAGCGGACAATCACCCCTTCATTCGGGAAGAAATGCCGGTTTCCGGCTTTGTCCACTACATTCATCCCGGGGTCACCGATTCCCCAGTAAATTTTGCCGTCAGGGCCTTCCACCAGTCCAGACATGCCATGGCCGCTGAATCCCACATGCACATGCCAGCCGTGAGATATGGAGGTCTTTTTATCGTAATAACCGTCGCCATCCGTATCCTCCAGGCGCCACAGGTCAGGGCCCAGCCCCACAAATGCGTCTTTTCTACGCACCAGGATGGCTCCGGCCACATCCGTGATCTCTTCGTGGAAATCGCTCAGCACCCGGGTGGAGCGGTCGGCCCGGCCGTCGCCATTGGTATCCTCCAGCTTCCAGATCTCTTCTTTTTCTATGGTCAGGTCGCGCCAGTCGTGCGATCCGTCACCGTTCAGGTCTTCCAGCCACTCGTTTTTCTGTGATTCCTTAGAATCAAAAAAACGCTTCAGGAAAGCCCTCCGGTCTTCCACGCTCTGCCAGCTGATGGATTCGGTCATCCAGTCGCGATGCCCCCGGATATCAAATTCCGAATGTTTCTGCCGGTTAGTCCGGGTCAGGTAGATGTTATTGTGGTCATCAATGGTCATGGACACCGGATCGGGTGCCAGGGAATCCGTGGCCCACAGGCTTATTTTCAGGCCGTCAGCCAGCTTAACCGGCGTTTCCGACTCGATCTGCTCTGCGTATGCCTGATCATCGGCTGCGGCTGATTTGACAATGATCTCCGGCTTATTTCCGGAATCCGACGAATGGCAGGCGTAGAGGCACATCACCCCGCAGGTGATCACAAGGAAGGTTTTTTTCATATTTTAACGGGTCAAATATCCTGCAAAGTAATCTTCGTGTACCTTTTACACAAACAAAGCTTTCTCTTTATGCTTTTGTTTCGATAAAACGGGAGGTTCTAAAGATAAGCAGGAGGAAATCTGCCCTATATAAGGGAAATTTCCTCCTGCATCCGGCGGGCTCACACCTGCCAGTAACTCTTTACTTTTGAGTTGTCAGGCAGATATAGCTTAATAAGCCACCTTCATCACCTGTAACTGAATGCCTTTAGGGTTTGTTCCCGTTTTCCCGAGGCTCTTTTCCTTTCCTTTAAGAAACACGTCCATCTCACGTTTCCCCGGGTTAATCCAGATTCCCTCACTATCCGAAATGGTATAGCTCCCCTTAAAGTTAAGGTCCGTTTTTTTAATGGTCTGGTTCCGGGTATCGATCACATAAATGGCCGGAGCAAAAACCAGAACGCTGTTATCTACTTGCAGCTGTTGCACATCCTTATGCTGGCTGGAAACAGCTTCAATACCTGACACTACTTTCAATCCTCCGAGAAGCTTTGAACCGCTTTTTTCTGCTTTGAGTGTGGCTGCCGGATTCCGTCCTAAATGAACCACCACATCACCCTCTTCATCTTTGGAGGTGATCAGGGTATATTCTTTACAAAGCTCACTATTAAGAATGCTGTACTGACTCCATGAAGCAGGCTTACTACCACGGGGTTCATTGGCTATGATCATCACTTTTCCGTCACCGATATGCATGGCACCCAGGGTATATTTTTTACCCATTATTTCCGAAGGAATAAAGCAATCTGTAGTATAAAAAGCTTTTGTTAAGCCATCTGCACCTGAATGCGTATATCCATATCCCCTCTGCACACCTCCCGCTGCGCCTACACCATAATCAGCCTCGCCGATCAGGATTTCGCCATCAGGCAAGGAAATCATAAAAGAATCCTGCCCTCTGTCATCCATATTAGACTTAGTGGAATTAACCAGTTTTGCTGCTTTCTCCTGTGCTCTTTCCCACTCGAGTTTATAAGCCACTCCGGCTGCGTTTATGCTCAGGTAATACATCTGTAATTTCAATCCTTTCCTGAGAATAATTTTCAATATATTTTTATCCGTGTCAGCCAATAGTGTAGCCCTGTCAAACATATACCCGTCTGACTCTATGGTAAAGTCATGCTTATATTCCAGCTTCCCGTCAGCGTCAAGACGAACCAGGGTGCATGATTTGCCGTTTTTACGATCACTAAAGCCGTCTCCCGCCAGGATAGCCATCCCGGTACTGCAAGTTTCCAGTTCAGTGAGTGTAAACAGTTTCTTTTCAGGTACGCCCTTTACCTCCGTATAAGCCAGAACCCCAAAATTTTCAGCCAGCTGAACTCGGGCTGATTCCATTTCCTTTAAATTTAGTATCTACTTTTATGACCGTTAGGAGACCTTTCTGTATGGGTTTAAGATAAAAGATATGATTCGGGTCTATCTGAAAGCTGACTGATGACTTCGGATCTACCTTCATAGTCAGCCTCTGCCGCTGGGTATTGGCATTGGGGTCATCCCAATACCTCCCTGTATAAACATCAAATATGGCCTGCTGTTTTACCCGTTCTACCACCTGGCTTCCTGCCCGCCCCAGTACCTTAAAAGTCTTCTTAGGGCCAGAATAGGATAAAGCAGCAGGCTGGGTTGCAAGCAACATTCCGTAATTCCCGCCCTGCTGGTGATCACTGATCACACGTTTGCTATCAGCAGACACCTTGCCTGCGCCACCTAAAGAAGCGATTTCTACAAAATTATACTCAAATGATCATTTGCCGGCCCCGGTAAGATCAAAGACTTTTTCTTTCTGTACCCGGATTCCCTCGTCGTCGTACAGGTACTGGGCCATCCCCGGAAGCCCTGCTACAAATGAGGTAAAATCTTTGGAAACGGGTGCTCCTTTACCAAAAGAGAGTAAGCCGTTATATTGTTTAAAAACATTGATCTGGTATTTATCCTCCATGGGAATGATCGAGGCCACATATCCGCGGGAATATACAGTCCCTTTGTTTTCGTTATCCTAGTGCGGGCGGGTCTCGAAAAGAGTAACTGAATCTACGGATATGATTTTTTGAGCACTGCATACCTTAGGCATTGCCTGCGCGGTGGCCAGGGCAGCGAACAGTATAAGTTTACGCATATAAAATTGATTTAAAATATTGCTTTGGAAAATAGGGAAACTAAAGAGAACAGATAAGCTGCTTTCATTGCGGATGAGAGGTTAATTCAGGGCTCAGATATATTTAAATGGTTATAGCGGCCGCAAAGGTAAAGAAAAGTAAACCGCTGCAAACAAAAAAAGGCACCCTTCCGGGCGCCTTTTTTCCAACTGCCTTAAAGACAGCTTACTTTACTTTCTCAACGATGGCTTTAAAAGCATCAGGATGATTCAAAGCCAGGTCAGCCAATACTTTTCTGTTAAGCTCAATACCTGCTTTCTGCAGCTTGTTAATGAATACAGAGTACGATAAACCGAAAGGTCTAACCCCTGCATTGATCCTTACGATCCACAAGCTACGGAAGTTTCTTTTCTTTTGTTTGCGGCCTACATAGGCGTAAACCAAACCTTTTTCAACAGCGTTTTTAGCGACTGTCCAAACATTTTTTCTTCTTCCGAAGTAGCCCTTGGCCAGCTTCAGAACTTTTTTGCGGCGTGCTCTCGACGCTACATGATTGACACTACGTGGCATAAATTTTTACGTTTTTTGACCAGAGGCGTTCCCTTTCGGAAAACTTAATGAGCCTGTAGCCGGGTTAAACAATTGGAACCGGGTTGCTGTGATATTACAACAACGCTTTAATTCTTGCTTCATCAGCAGGACTAACGAGCGTAGTCTGAACAAGATTTCTTTTTCTTTTGTTCGACTTTTTGGTTAAAATGTGGCTGTGGAAAGCATGCTTACGCTTGATTTTTCCGGTGCCAGTCAATTTAAACCTTTTTTTCGCTCCTGAATTTGTTTTTTGCTTTGGCATTTTACAAAACAGATTAAGTATTAAAAAGTAAATTGGGGTGCAAAGTTACGATTTTTTATTTAGAAATCCATTTTGCACTCCAAATATTATTAATCGCAGGTTTTATAGGAGGCATCGGCATCTTTATCCCACAACTTACCAGGGGTAACATTCTTAGGCAATAGTATAGTGATAAGCTTATTTCTCTCACAATGCAAGGTACTCAGCTTGGAATTATTACATAAATCCAAAGCACTCAATAAATTATCCCTTAAGAACAATGCCGTGATATTTACATTTTTTGAAAGGTCAATGTTTGACAACTTATTCATTGAAATTTCCAGGATAGCCAGTTTTGTATTACTGCTAAGATCTATTATTTCCAGCCCTAAATTAGTTATAAAAAGATACTCCAGGTCCTTTAACTTACTAAAATCCACATTTTTGAGGGCCGTATTGCTGATATCTATTTTGTTGATTTGTGAAGGTAAATTTATAACTTCTATCGGGTTACCATTACCCATTAAAGTGGTAAGTGCCGTATTCGGTAAAAGATCTAATCTCTTCAATTTGTTATTGTTGCAATAGAGTTCTATGATCTCCGGATTCTTTGAAAGATCCAGGTTTTCCATACTATTTCCTTCCACATAAAGATACTCTATTTTTAGGTTCTCGCTTAAATCCAAAGACGTAATCCTGTTGTTATCAACCGATAGCAAATTTAAATCACGCTGCTTGGAAATATCTATTCCCTTAAGCAGGTTTTCACTTAAAACCAGGTATGCCAGTTTTTTATTGTTGGATATATCCAAAGCTTCCAGGCCACACCCCTGTGCAATTAAAAACTCCAGTTCCGCACAACCGGAAATATTTAAAACTTTAAGATTAGAGCTGTTGGTAATACTGATTTTTTTTAAATTTCGGTTATGGCTAAAATCCAACTCTTTAAAGCCTAAATTGTCAAGAAAAATCTGCTCTAAATTTTCAAATGCCTCTATCCCTGTTAAGTCGGTAATATTTTTGCCGAAATCGTGCATATATTTAACGGACAAGGCGCTTTTTTTCAACAATTTGCCATCTACCTTATCATCTATATTTTTCCTGACCAGGTATTCTTCAAAGGCAGCATCAGGAATTCTCACATAACCTGCCGCCAAAGGCTCTTCGGGTGTTTTTATACTAAATCCGGCCTGCACTTTCCCTCCTCTGTCGTCGCTGGCTATCACCACACCCACAATCTGCGTCTCATACGGTAAATCTTTCATCGTAAACGTTCTTTCGATTAGTCCTTTTACCAGGGTATCGCCATAGACTACGGCATAGGTCACGGGGTCACCGTCCGGGTCTGCGGCTTCAGTCCAGGTAAGGGTGACATTCGTACCATCGGCATTAGCGGTTACTTCAAAAGTCTCTGGTGCTGCATTAGGTTTTTCGGGTTCATCTTTGCTGCAGGAAAATAAAGAAAGAATAATCAGCGAGTAAAAAATGTTCCTCATAGGGTATTTGAAAATTTCGCAAATGTACGCTAACAATTCATACATTTCCTCACCATAAGCTGCTAAGATTTACCTGCCTTTCACTAACTTTTTTTACCGTTAACTAAATTCACGCATCCACTTTCTTCATTCCCCCTCCTATTTTTGTAACAAACCTGTAAGACCCATGAAAGTCCTTCTCTGCGCATTCGTCTTTATTAATTTAGTCAGCTTTACCGGTATTGCAGACGCCCAGTCACGAAAAAGCATAGGGCTTCATTATTCCTTCCCGGCCAGTAGTACCATTATATCTTTTCTGGACCGGGAGGGTACAGGCGGCTATGAAGGCAGGTACATGTATAATTTCGGAGCAAGCTATATTCACGGGATGAACAGGGTGCTGGACCTGGAAACCGGCCTGGATTATTCCAGCCATTCTCTCCTGCTCCACCCTGCTTTTACCGGAGAGCCCGGGCAAAAGCCCTTTGAAAAAAGAGTAAAACTACTTACGGTGCCTCTTTTACTGCGGGTAAACCTGGGAAAATACGTGTACCTGAACGGGGGCCCGGTGCTGGACATCGATATCTCAAAACCCCGGCAAACCTCCAGTCAGACCGGCATAGGCGCGGCTTTGGGGGCCGGTTTCCGCTACGCTTTTAAATCCGGGGTCTCTGTTTTTGTTAACCCGAACGCCCGGTTTCATGGTACCTATGTTTTCTTTTCCGGACCTGCCGACTATCAGGTAGTGGAAGGCGGTGTGAAGCTGGGTGTGGCCTATGCCCTTGCCCCATAGGAAATTAAGCCGGAAGAGGAGCCGCCCGCCCGGGAATGCCGGCTTCCCCCCTTTTGATTTTCACTGAAAGTGCTTTCCTTCGCACGGAAAATCATGTAACTTTGTTCATTCAGAATCTATAGGAACTGCATGAAATTCTCCCATCTCCATAATCATACCCAATACTCCTTACTTGACGGCGCTTCCGGCATCAAAAAGCTCTTTGCCAAGGCGCAGCAGGACGAAATGCCCGCCGTGGCCATCACGGATCACGGCAATATGTTCGGCGTATTTGACTTTGTGGCCACCGCCGGGAAATACGGGGTGAAGCCTATAGTGGGCTGTGAATTTTACGTGGTGGAAGACCATACCCGGAAGAGCTTCACCAAAGAGCAGAAAGACCAGCGCTACCATCAGCTTCTGCTGGCCAAGAACCCGGAAGGCTATAAAAACCTGACCAAACTCTGCTCGCTGGGCTATATGGAAGGCCTATACAGCAAATACCCGCGCGTGACCAAGGCGCTCATTGAAAAATACAAAGAAGGGTTGATCGCCACCACCTGCTGCATAGGTGCCATGGTACCTAAGGCTATCCTGAAACTGGGCGAGGAAGCCGCGGAAGAAGAATTCAAATGGTGGCTGGAGCGTTTCGGAGAAGATTATTACGTGGAGATCCAGCGCCACGACATGGCCGAGCAGATCCGCGTTAACGAGGTTTTGCTGAAGTTTGCCAAAAAATATAATGTGAAGGTGATCGCTTCTAACGATAGCCACTACGTGGATCAGTCGGACTGGGTGGCGCACGATATCCTGCTCTGTATCAATACCGGCGAAAAGCTGGCTACACCGAGTAATAAAGAGTTCTCAGACGACGACGAGGGAAGCAAAAAAGGAACCCGGTTTGCCTTTTATAACGACCAGTTCTATTTCAAGACCACCGCGGAAATGTCGCAGCTGTTTTCTGACATCCCGGCGGCCATTGACAATACCAATGAAATAGTAGGTAAAATAGAGACCCTTAATCTCAAAAAGGATATCCTGCTGCCTAACTTCCCTATTCCCCAGGAGTTTAAGGTGCATGCTGACGACACCCTCAACCAATGGGAGTACCTGCGGCACATTACCTTTGAAGGGGCCCGCAAACGCTACGGCACCCTCAGCGCGGAAGCCGAAGAAAGGCTGAATTTTGAGTTGCACACCATTAAAACCATGGGGTTTGCCGGTTACTTCCTGATCGTAATGGACTTTATCAAAGCCGGGCGTGAGCTGGGGGTGATGATCGGGCCGGGCCGGGGTTCGGCGGCCGGTTCGGCAGTGGCCTATTGTATCGGTATCACGAACATTGACCCCATTAAATACAACCTCCTGTTTGAGCGTTTCCTGAATCCTGACCGGAAGTCAATGCCCGATATTGATACTGATTTTGACGATGAAGGCCGCCAGAAGGTGATCGATTACGTGGTGGATAAATACGGTAAAAACCAGGTGGCGCAGATCATTACCTATGGCACCATGGCCACGAAATCATCGGTAAAAGACGTGGCCCGGGTGATGGACCTGCCCCTGGCGGAAGCTAACCAGATAGCCAAGCTCATCCCGGATAAACCCGGCTATGGAATGAACTTCCAGAAGCTGATTCACATGCCGCTGTCAGGTCCTAAATCACTGGCCGAGCTGGGCCTTAACCCGGACGAAGTGGAGAATGTGAAGCAGGTCCGCGAAATGTACCAGGGCCGCGATCTTACCTCCAAAGTGCTGAAACAGGCCGAAAAACTGGAAGGAACCGTGCGGAACACGGGTATCCATGCCGCGGGAATCATCATAGCCCCCTATGACCTTTCGGAGATCGTGCCGGTTTCCACTTCCAAAGACTCCGACCTGCTGGTGACCCAGTTTGAAGGAAAAGTGATAGAAGACGCCGGGGTAATCAAGATGGACTTCCTGGGACTCCGAAACCTGACCATCATCAAGGAAGCCCTGCGGATGATCCGCGAAAACTACGGGGTGGATATTGACATCGATGAGATTCCGCTGGACGACGAAGAAACCTACAGGCTCTTCCAACGGGGCGAGACCAACGCCATTTTCCAGTTTGAATCGGACGGGATGAAGAAATACATGAAGGATCTTCAGCCTGACCGTTTCGGTGACCTCATCGCCATGAACGCCCTGTACCGGCCGGGGCCTATCGCCTATATTCCAAGCTACGTGAACCGGAAACACGGCCATGAACCCATCACCTATGACCTTCCCGAAATGGAGGAGCATCTGGCCGAAACCTACGGGATCACCGTGTACCAGGAGCAGGTGATGCTGCTGTCGCAGAAGCTGGCCGACTTCACCAAGGGCGATGCCGACGTACTCCGTAAGGCCATGGGTAAGAAGCAGAAGGAAGTGCTGGATAAAATGAAGGCCAAATTCATAGAAGGCGGACTCAAAAACGGGCACGCTGAGAAAAAACTGGATAAGATCTGGACCGACTGGGAGGCTTTTGCCCAATACGCCTTTAACAAGTCGCACTCCACCTGCTACGCCTTTGTGGCCTACCAGACCGCCTATCTGAAAACCCACTATACGGCCGAATATATGGCCGGCGTACTGACCTCCCAGCTGGGGAACATTGAGAAAATCACCTTCTTTATGGAAGAATGTAAGGCGCTGGGGCTGCAGGTACTGGGGCCTGACATTAACGAATCGCAGAAGCGGTTCAGTGTCAACAAAAAACACGAGATCCGCTTCGGACTGGGGGGTATCAAGGGCACCGGTGATGCCGCCGTGGATTCGATCATCGAAGAACGGGAGAAAAACGGCCCGTTTAAGGATATTTTCGATTTCATCACCCGGGTCAACCTACGTACGGTGAATAAAAAAACGCTGGAATCACTGGTTTACGCCGGGGCTTTTGACTGTTTCGAAGACATTCACCGGGCGGTGTATTTCCACGTATCGGAAGAGGGCGGCACCTTTATAGAGCGGCTTATCCGCTACGCCAATAAGGTGATGGAAGACAAAATGAGCACCCAGAACACGCTTTTCGGGTCTTTCGGGAATGATGCCGGCTTCAGTATCCAGAAGCCCAAAATAGACCGGGTGGAAGAATGGGGCAACATTGAAAAGCTGCGCTACGAAAAAGAAGTGGTGGGCTTTTACATCTCCGGGCACCCGCTGGATCAGTTTGCCATGGAAATGAGCCTCTGCCGGCCGCTGGATAACGCCCTGCTGGAAAAAGAAAACAAAGACAAAGAATTTACCATTGGCGGAGTGGTCACCTCCGCTAACATCCGGCAGTCGAAAAACGGGAACCAGTTCGGAATTTACCGGATAGAAGACTACACGGGATCTCTGGAAATAGCCCTGTTTGGCCGTGATTTTATGGAATATTCCCGTTACTTCATCCCGGAAGCCTTCATCTACATCAAAGGGAAGGTCATGGGTCGCTGGGGCAAAGACGATGAGCTGGAATTCAAGCCCCAGTCCATTGACCTGCTCAGCGAAATGAAAGAAAAACGACTGCGGGAAATGAAGATAAAGCTGGACATCAGCACGCTGGACAAGTCGCTGGTGCAGGAAATACAGGACATCGTGCTGAAAAACCCGGGGAAATTCGGGCTGAAGATCGATGTATACGACACCCAGAATCAATATGACATCGCCCTGTTTTCACGTACCGTGCGTATCGAGATCAATAAGGAGATCCACAGCCGGCTCTCCGTCCTGCTGGGGGCGGAAAACGTTTCACTGAATTAAGTCCTTTAATCCATGATATTCCGGGTAAAACCGTAGGTAAAACCAGCCGGTTTCTTATGCTTCCAGCGTTTGTGCGACCAAAGCCAGTACTGCGGCGCCTGGTAGATATTTTCCTCCAGTAAACGGGCATGCTGCTCCAGAATAGCCCCCAGGGGTTCTTTTGAGGGATCTTCCGTTATGAGCTGGAAAGTAACCTGGTATTTCCCTCTTTCCGGTACCAGCATATTCACAAAAACCACCGGGAAATTCAGTTGACGGGCCATCTTCTCCGTCCCCTCAAAAAAAGAAGTATCCTGGTTCAGAAACCTAACCCAATACGACTTCTCAGCGGGTGCCGACTGGTCATTGGCCAGGGCCAGCACATATTTATCCTTTTGTATACGGATAAACTCCCGGGTATGCTGGGTATGAAAAAGAACTCCTCCACCCCGCCCCCGGGATGCTTTAAACGCGTTATCGAAATACGGGTTGGTAAATTTCCGGTAAGGTGCGGCTATAGTCATGTCCATAGCCTGCGGGAGATACTGGGCCAGCCATTCGTAATTCCCTACGTGACCCAGGGTGAGCACTATCCCGTCATGGGCATCATATAGTTTCTTGAGTAAACCGGAATTAGTAATGATAATGCGTTCCTCCAGTTCTTCATACGACAGGCTGAATCCCTTCACCGTCTCCATAAAAAGATCAGACAGGTAATGGTAAAATTTTCTTTCTATCTCCTTCCGTTCGGCTTCCGTCTTATCCGGGAATACTTTTCGCATATTTTCCTGCACCACCTTCTTCCGGTAACCCAAAACCCGGTAAAGCAGCGGATACACCAGGTAGTCCGATAGAAAGTACATGGCTCCCAAAGGCAGTAGGGAAAATAACCGGATAAAAGGGAATAGGAGGTAAAAACTAATAGCTTGCATTCTTCGGGTTACGGGAATAATTAAGCGTCCCGTATTCATTTTTTAAAAATAAGTTGTAAAATTGCAAAGAAATAGCGTGCAAATAAAAGTTTACGGGATTGTTTTCGTTACAATCTCAACAAATGTTTTCCTGATAATACTATGAAACTCCTCTTCAAAGCCCTGTTGCTTTCCGTTTTCGTGTTCGGATGCAACCCCACTGAGCCGGATGCCGGTAATACCTTTCAGATCTACCTTGACTTCTGGAATACTACAGGACGTAATCCGGAGATTCGTTTTGATGGGCTAAAAACCTCTAAAGAGATCAAAATCGACTTCTCGCAGACCTTTGAAGGACAAACCGAAGGGAGCCAACTGACCAAAGTAGTGATCGACAACTTCAAGATTGTAGATAACCAGAATAATAATTATAACATCGAAGCCATCAAGGCTTTTGAATTCCGGAACAATAACTGGAAGGAAGACGTGGAATTTACCATGGACTTTACGCAGACCCAGGACGTGGGCGTGGTGGTACTCGTGCTGGACCGAAGCGAGTCCCTGGGCGCCGACTTCTCCAAGATCAAGGAATACGCCATGGGCTTTATAGATCAGACCTTTTCCAGTCATCCCGAAGTAAAAATGGGGATTGTAGACTTCTCTACCAATGTCAGCACCTTCCCCATTACCAATAACCGGGAAGCTCTGAAAACCTACATTTCCGGCCTGACCCCTGACCGTTTCACCTCGCTTTACAAAGCCATGGACGAAGGCGTGGAAATGCTTTTACGGTCTCCGGCCCAGTCCAGGATCCTGGTGACCTTTACTGACGGTACGGATAACCTCTCGGATCCCAACTACTATAACATCGATAACATCCTGAGTAAGATCAAAAACGATAAGAACACCAATAAGATCCGTGGATTCTTCATCGGGCTGGAAGGAAAAGGCGGGCTGGACTCCAGTGTGCCGCCTAAGCTGGTCAACAGCGGATGGATTGTGAGTATTCCCACCAGCGCCGCCCAGGTGAAAGAAGTATTTGAGAAATTCGGGCGGCTGATCTCCAATGTCTATCACCTGACCTACGTCCGGAACCAGCAGGTGATTCCGCGACAGACCCCCGTAAAACTACGGTTCGACATCAAGACGGTCAAATAAGACCCTCCAAAAAACCAGCGGATCCGCGCCCGTATGCCCTCAGGTCAACCGGTACGGATCCGCTTTTACAGGTCAGTTATTGCAATTCAGCCCGTTAATCTGGGCATTATAATCCGCCTTTTCCTGGGCGGTGATAAGGGTACACTTGTTTACAATATCACTCAATGAGCTTTTCAAAGAGAGGCAGTTAGATGCCGTAGGGCTGGCCGCATACGCGGTAATAGCCGTTTGATATTTAGAAACATAACTGTTACAGAGCGGGATCAACAGTTTTTTTTCCACAGGATAGGCAGACTGTACAAAGCAGTAGAAATGAGATTGTTTTCATGTCATAGTAGTTTTAAATAATGACGCCGGATACCACTCCGGCGTTATTCATACAAATGTAGCGTTTTCATGGCTATAAAATCGTTTGCAAGATAATATTTCTACACAGGAAAACACTCCGTGTTTTTACCCCTTTTAAGGGGGGTGTTTTCACGGTATTTTCAAAAAGGAAACAACTTCCGGCGGATTTTCTCCTGTTCTGATATAGAAATCCGGATCTTCGTTCAGAATTTCTTCTATTTAGCCGGATAATTTGCAACAAAAACGCGATAATAAAACCACTCTTTCTGCTGCTGTTCACTTTGGGCAGGCTTAGGAATCACCTACCTGTTTAAAAACACCACTCGCATGCCGCGGCCCGACGGCTCCCGGCTTACTGGACGTACCGGTGGGGTAAAAAAAGGCCGCCGGTGCCGGCTTACTGATAATTCACTAAAAAATGCACTTTCCTTAGCTCAAAAACGTTATATCAGTAACAAAAAATCACGAAATCATGAATACTATAGGAATCAAAGACAACACGAAAGTTACCAAATTTCTGACTGTTTTGCTGGCCGATGAATTTGTTCTCTACATGAAAACCCGGAATGCCCACTGGAACGTGGAAGGCCCGGATTTTCATACCATGCACATCTATTTTGAGCAGCAATATAACGAACTGGCCCTCATTGTAGACGAGGTGGCGGAAAGACTACGGAAGCTGGACCACTACGCCACCGCTTCCCTGACCGACTACCTGAAGCTCACTCACCTGTCGGAAAAGCCCCTGGAGAAAAATGACAGCCTGAGCTTTATACAGGCCCTCCTGAGCGACTACGAGTCTATCATCATCTACATCCGGGAGCAGCTGGAAGCCCTTGAAAACCAACTGGACAAAGGCACCGATGATTTCATCACCGGCCTGCTGGAGCAGCATGAGAAGACGGCGTGGATGCTGCGGGCACACCTGAAGTAAATGGTGAATGGTTAATTATTAATGGTTAATGAATAAGAACTTAATCATTAATAATTAACCATTTATGATAAATCTTACCCCATTAACAATTAATCATTAATCCCTCCTTTCTTCCGTATCACGCTCCTGCTCATCCGCTTCGGTCGTTTCTGCACCTCTACCGGTATTCCCAGCAGGTCGCGGATCACCACGGAGGCCGCCACCCCGCCAAAAGCCGCGGGAAGGTAGGAAATCGTGCCGTAGGCCGACTGCTTGTAATTAGAACCATCGGTCATGATGAGGGAGTCTTTGTCCATTTCTTCCGTAGAAAATACCGCTCTTACTCCCTGGCTTACGCCCAGCCTTTTGACCCGCTTACGGATGTAGAAGGCCAGCTTGCAGGTATGGGTATCGTAGAGGTCGGCTACACGGATCTTGGTGGGATCGGTTTTGCCGCCTGCTCCCATGGAGCTCACCACCCTGCGGCCTGATTTAAACGCCTCTTCTATCAGCGTCAGTTTAGGGGTAACACTGTCTATACAGTCCATCACGTAATCATAAGGATTCAGCATCAGCTCCTTGCAGCGTTCCGGGCTCAGGAATTCATTGATTACGTTCAGCTTCAGGTCGGGATTGATGCTCAGCAGCCGTTCCCGCATCCATTCGGCCTTGGAAACGCCGTGGGTGGTAAAGAGGGCGGGAAGCTGGCGGTTCCGGTTAGAAGGATCCACCACATCGCCATCCACAATAGTCATTTCTCCTACCCCTGACCGGCAGATAAACTCGGCAGCATACGATCCCACACCGCCCAATCCCACCACCAGCACATGAGAGCGCTGTAATTTTTCTATGCCTTCCCGGCCCACCAGCAACTCCGAACGGGAGAGCCACGATAAATCATTCATAATATAAATTTAGTAAAGCCACTCGTACCCGAACTGCTGTCCGGACATCCGTTTTTCATTTGTTTATTAACCCGATCGTACTATAATTCTGCCTTATTATTTCCTGTAATTCAGCCAGCGTAATGCCCCGGAGCTCCGCCGCCCTGGAATAAATCTCTTTTATCTCCGCCTCACCATCCGTTTCCAGGAACAGGCGTTTAGCAGGAATTTCCTGCAAAGCCTGCTGCACATACGGCTTATCCCGGATGGCCTTCCCGAAAGAAAGGTAAAAGCCACCGGAAACCAGTTCAGCGGCCAGTTCCGGTTTC
Organism: Leadbetterella sp.; assembly: GCA_019638185.1. Lineage (GTDB taxonomy): Bacteria > Bacteroidota > Bacteroidia > Cytophagales > Spirosomataceae > Leadbetterella. Next base: position 187,428 of record JAHBUH010000001.1, on the reverse strand, counting down.
CGGCTAAAGCCATGAATGACCATAGGCACAGCCGGATTCAGCGCTTTCTTCAGCGCCATCAGCTCCGGGTAAGCCCGCACACAATGAATCACCACCGGCTTACCCTCCGCTTCGGCTATCCGGATCTGCCGGATGAACACCTCCTCCTGCACGCGGAGATCCGGTCCCCGGAGCTTATCGAGCCCCGCCTCCCCGATGCACTTCACCACCTCCAGGCCCACCACCTGCTCCAGGTAGTGCAGGGTTTCTTCTGTCCGTGCGGCATCTATATACCACGGATGGATACCCACGGATACGGCTTCCCGGTTTTTCCACGTTTCATCCGCCATAGCCTCCGCATTCAAAATAACATTGTAAATATTTTGAACACCGGCCTCTTTCCGGGCATCATGGGTATGAAAATCGAGGAACATTTTATTAATTTTCGCAAAAATATGAAAAATGGTCTTTACCTGTAAATTCTTTGATGAGCTGAGTGTGGGTGAGCTCTACGATCTGCTGGCGCTGCGGTCGGAGGTTTTTGTGGTAGAACAGAACTGCGTTTACCAGGATCCTGACCAGAAAGACCGGCGGGCATGGCACTGCCAGGGCATGCATGAAGAGGAACTGGCGGCCTGTACGCGCATTTTTGATCTCCACCAGTCCTATGACGGCTACCTGTCCATAGGCCGGGTAATCGTTTCTCCCCGCTTCCGGGGACACGGTTTCGGCAGGCAGATCATGGAATACTCTATCGGGGAATGTTACCGCCTCTTCGGGAAGCACCCTATAAAAATCGGGGCCCAATCCTACCTCGAAAAGTTTTACGGCGAACTGGGCTTCCGCACCGAAGGGCCGGAATACCTGGAAGACGGCATTCCACATAAGATCATGGTGCTACCCTGAACGCTTGCTTACTATTGCTCAAAATACGCCTTTAAGGCCCTCTCTTCCCCTTCCCGCATGGCCTGTGCCTCCTCCGGCTTTTTATCCTTATAGCCGGCCAGGTGCAGTACGCCGTGGGCCATCACCCGGATCAGCTCCTGCTCAAAAGACGTCTGGTACTTCGCCGCATTTTCCCTTACCCGCTCCACACTGATGAAAATATCGCCCTCTATCATTTGATCACTTTCCGAATTATCAAACGTGATGATATCCGTATATGTATGATGATTCAGGTATTCTATATTGATCTTCAGCAGCTCCTCATCGCTCACAAAAATATAGTTCAGTTCACCCGGTTTAAACCCATGCTCCCTGATGATCTGTTTGAGCAGTTCTTTCTTCCTGTTTCGCTCCGTTAGCCGGAAACCGCTAAGCTCTACATTAAAATTTATCATGCTGATCCGATAAAACCTACCCGGTCTGATTAAAATATTTTCAAAATTATGTATATTTTTGCCACGGGCAAGGCCCTTTACGTAAAATGAGTTAAATCAATCAGCGCATGAAAATAGCAGCCATAGACATCGGTTCCAACGCCGCCAGAATGCAGATCTCCTCCGTTTTAAACGATGACGGGAAGGCCGTCTTTAAAAAAGTAGAATACGTACGCTTTGCCCTCCGTTTGGGCCATGATGTATTCCGCGACGGCAAGATCGGCTACGACAGCGAAGCGAAATTAAAAAAGCTGCTGACCGTTTACCGCCTGCTGATGGAACTCCACGAGGTAGACGCCTACCTCATCTGCGCCACCTCCGCCCTGCGGGAAGCTGAAAACGGCCTGAACATCTGCGAAAGGGTAAAACTGGAGCTGGGCATGACCATTAACCTGATTTCAGGTGAAAAAGAGGCGGAAATGATCAATAACGTGATTGTCAATGAACTCGATAACGATAAAACCTACCTTCATATAGACGTGGGCGGCGGCAGCACCGAGCTGAACATCTATAACGGCAAAATAAAAGAAACCTCTCAATCGTTTAAAATCGGTTCCGTGCGCCTGATGGAGGGGAAGGTGAACCGCGATGTCTGGAAAAAGATGCAGCGGTGGATCCTGGACAATATCCCGCAGAAAAAGGACGTCATCTCCATCGGTACCGGCGGAAACATCAGCAAGATCTTTGAATATGTGCCTAAAGACGAAAACGGGCAAGGCACCCTGGAAGATATCGAAAAAGTAGTGGAATATTTTAACCAGTATACCGTAGACGAAAGGATAAACAAGCTAAAAATGAACCCTGACCGGGCCGATGTGGTCACCTTTGCCTCCGATATCTACCTGTCGGCAATGCGCTGGTCCAAATCGCAGTCCATGGCGGTGCCTGACCTGGGCCTGAAAGACGGGATCATGCTGGAAGTGTATCAAAATTTACTGAATGAATGAGTAGGATCCTTTTGATCGGCTTGCTGATCAGTTCACGCCTGGTAATGGCACAGGACTTCTTCCGGCTTACCGGGAAAATAAATCATCCGCCACAGGACTACCTGACGTTTACCTATTATTCCGACTGGATCTCCGATCCCCGGGAATATACCCTGAAAATAAACAGCGACAGCGCCTACCTCGTGGAATTCCCGTTGAACGGGATCGCCTATTGCGATATTTCCTTCGGGGAACACGGCCTGCACCTGCTGAAAATTGAGCCGGGCGACCAGATTCACCTAACCTTTGATAACGACGACTTTAACGGCACCCTCCGGGTAGAGGGGCCCGGCTCCGCCAAATGGGCTTACCAGCTCATGCTCCGGCAGAAATATGAGGTGGACCGCGACTATGAAATGGAGCTGAATAACTTCAAAACCCATTCCCGGGCTGATTTTTTTGCCCGGACCGAAGCACTGATCCGGGAGCAGACCGAACTTCTGGAGGCGCAGGCCCACTCCTTCTCCCCCGAATTCCACGCCCTCCAGAAAGCCGATATCACCGGGAAATTCAAGCTGAAAGAACTGGGTTACCTGAATTTCAGTAAACAGCCTGACAGTACCCTGCAGATGAACTGGAATGCTTTCAGCGAGGAGATAAAAGCCAAATCCATTTACCTGGGCCAACTGGCCGACGGGCTGGCGGGAAATGCGCTGACCGATTTTCGCTATAAAAATTCCCGCACACTGGAATACGAATACCTCAAAAACTTCCGGAAGATCGTGGGCCAGGGCATCACTGAAAAAATCCTGGCCGCTAAAATCCTGGATTACCTGAACCTGGACGGCCTCACGGAAGAGATCAAGCTGCTGGGACAGGACTATATGTTTTTTTCCGATAACGACGTCTACAAAAAGGTCATTGCCTACCACTTCCGGAAGCAGGAAGTACTGGAAACCGGCAAAGAGGCGCCTAACTTTATCGTGGAGAACCGCAAAGGTAAGCTGGTGGAGCTGAAAGACTTCCGGGGAAAGAACATTGTTCTCGGGTTTTATGACGAAGAATGCGTTTTGTGCAAAGAAGACATCAAAGCCATGGAATTTGTGGAAGGCTATTACTCGAAGAGGAATGACCTGGCCTTTATCTTTGTGAATCTCAGCCCCCGTGATAGCTACAGGAGTTTTGTCAAAACCTATAAACCCCTGGGCATTCACCTGAACGGGTACAATAACCCTTTTCTGAAAAAGAATTACAGCACCGATATCCTGCCCAATTATTTGATCCTGGATAAATCGGGCCGGATCCTTTCCAATACCGTGGATGAACCCCGGCTGGACGACGGGCGTTCGCTGATCCAGGAAATTGACCGGCTGATCTTTGGAAAATGAGAAAAATAGGCTTCATACTGCTGCTTCCCCTGCTGTTTTACTCCTGCCGGAAAACTCCGGCGGTGAACCGGAACGCCGTATTGACCGATATTTCCCTCCGGTACAAAGGAACACCCTATAAATACGGGGGCAACACCGCCGAGGGGATGGACTGCTCGGGACTGGTTTTCAGGACTTTCTCTGAGCTGGGGCGCCCTTTTCCCCGGTCTTCTTATGAGCAGGCTGACGTATTTCCGGGGGTAAGTAAATCGGATCTCCGGCCAGGCGACCTGGTATACTTTAAAATCGGTAAAACCTCCCGGATCAATCATACGGGAATCGTCACAAAAATCGTTAGTAAAGAGGTCACCCTCTTCGTGCATTCTTCCAGCTCGGCCGGTGTGCGCGAAGACAATTTGCATTCTAACTATTGGAAACCTAAATTTGTAAGAGCCACCAGACCCAAGATCTAACGCTATGGCCAGGAAAGTTTTACTGATCTGCCTGATCCTTTATACGTTTCAGGCCGCCGCTCAGGGCGAGTATTTCGGGCAGAACAAGACCCGGAACCGCACTAACGAATTTAAAGTTCTCCGTAGCAGTCATTTTGACCTGTACTACTACCTGCATAATAAACCCCTGGCAGATGAGCTGCTCCGGAACAGCGAACACTGGTATAAAAATCACCAGGAGATCTTCAAAATGTCTTTTATCCAGCCCAATCCGCTCATCGTCTATAACTCTCACCCTGATTTCCAGGAAACCACCGTCATCGGCGGCCAGATTGGCGAAGGCACCGGCGGAGTGACCGAAGGCCTCAAAACCCGGGTGGTTATGCCCCTGTTTTTCACCAAACGCCAGACAGACCACGTGCTGGGCCACGAAATGGTGCACGTATTCCAATACCAGACCATGACCTACGGCAGCGACTCCACCAGCCTCCAGAACATGGGAAACATTCCCCTTTTCATGACCGAAGGGCTGGCCGAATACCTTTCCCTGGGCCGGAATGACCCCCATACCGCCCTCTGGATGCGCGACGCCGTCTTAAACAATGACCTCCCGTCCATAGAAGACCTGGTAGTCAAACAGCACAAATACTTCCCCTACCGCTGGGGCCAGGCCTTCTGGGCCTATGTAACCGGCCTGTACGGCGACGAGATCATCCGGCCCCTCTACAAGCAGGTAGCCATTTACGGCATCCAGGAAGCCTTCATCCGAATCTTCCGCATGGATATCGAGGCCTTCTCCAATAAATTCAAAAATGACCTGAAGCAATATTACACCCATTTTGAAGGCAGCCGCGATAAGACCGCTACCGAAGGGGTAATTGCCTCCGCCAGTCGCGGCGGCACCATGAACATTTCGCCCTCCATCAGTCCTGATGGCCGCTACGTGGCCTATATCTCCTCCAAAGATGTCCTGAGCATGAACCTCTTCATAGCGGAGAGCGCTACCGGCAAAGTGGTCAAAAAGATCAATACCGACGGCTTCGGGCAGCACGTAGACTCCTACTCTTTCCTGGAATCTACCATCACCTGGTCACCCGACGGCCAGAAAGTAGCGCTCGTCATCCAGTCCAAAGCCCGGAACAAAGTGCTGGTACTGGACGCCTTCCAGGGCGGCAAAAAAGAATATGCCATCCGGGAACTGGACGCCTTCACTAACCCGGCGTGGTCACCCGACGGCGAGCAACTGGCAATCACCGGCATCAAAGACGGTACGGTGGATCTCTTTCTCTACCATCTGCGCACCGGCCAGCTTAAGAACCTTACCAATGACCGCTACTCCGATGTGCAGCCGGCCTGGTCACCTGACGGCCAGTTTATCTATTTTGTCACTGACCGGGGCGGAAACACCGAATACCTGGAAAAAGAGCACCTGAAAATAGCCCGTTATACCCTCAGTTCCGGCCAGGTAGACGTCTTGCCCCAGTTTAATGACATAGATAACATGAATCCCCAGGCCTCGGCCGATGGGAAATATGTCTACTTCTTGAGCTCGCCTGACGGCTTCCGCGACCTCTACCGTATGGAACTGGCCGGAGGAAAGATCAGCCGCATAACTAACTATTACACCGGCATATCCGGCATCACCGCCTACTCCCCCGCCCTTTCCGTAGCCTCAAAGTCGGGTGATCTGGTGTATAATCTCCTGAACAAAGGCGAATACAGCATTGTCTTTTCCCCTGCGCCGGGCTCCCGTAATTATGAGGTAATTACCCGTAACACCGGCGCGGGTATCGTGCCCCCCGGAAGGATCACCCGCGGCGAAGATGTGGTGCAGCAGAACCTGGACCGCAACCAGCGCCCCGCCGTGGTCACTGCAGAAGTCTACAAAGACCTGCCCTACAAAGGAAAATTTAAGCTCGATTACCTGGCGAACTCCGGTATTTCTGCCGGCGTATCCCGTTTCGGCGCCGGTATGGCCGGTGGGGTCATGGCCCTCTTCAGTGATATGCTGAATAATAACCAACTGGCCGCCACCGTGGCCTTGAACGGGGAGATCGAAGACTTCGGCGGCCAGGTGTACTACCTGAACCAGAAAAATAAATGGCAATACGGATTTTCCGGTGGCCACATTCCCTACCGGCTCTACGGTGGCTATAAGATCGCGCAGGGCGATACCGTCCAGTCCACCGGAAACCTCACCTACATAGAAGGTGTGATGAAAGAACGCATCATCCGGCTCTTCATAGACCAGGTTTCCGGCTATGTGATCCGCCCGCTCAGTCGCCAGACCCGCCTGGAACTGGGCGTAAACAGCAACTGGTACACCTACACCGCCAAAGATTACCCCCGCCACGGCCTGATGGGCGTCACTAATTCCGGTTACCTGGTAGACTTTATCACCACAGGCTACAGCAAGGCCGAGCGGGTCAGTAAGGAAACACTGGGGCTCACAGGCTTTAACACCACGCAGGTCTTCGGCGCCCTGGTGGGTGACAATACCACCTTTGGCTCCGTAGCGCCCCTCAAAGGCTACCGCTACCGCCTGGAGGCAGGAAAATACTTCGGCACCACCGATTACAACCTGCTGCTCACTGACCTCCGCAAATACCAGTACATCAAGCCCCTCACCCTGGCCGGCCGGTTCTACTACGAAGGCCGCCTGAATCCCCGGAACCTGGAGAGCCTGAACCGCATTTACCCGCTTTACCTGGGTTACCCCTGGTACGTACACGGACTGGATAAAAACATGTTCATTGGCTCCTGGAACCAGGTAGGCGAAAGCAGCCTCAGCGGCGAACAGATGGCTGTAGCTAACGTAGAACTGCGGCTTCCGTTTACCGGCCACAAAAAACTGGCCCTCATCCCCTTCAATTACGTAGCCTCCGACCTTAACTTTTTCTTTGACACAGGCATGACGTGGAGCACCCGCTCCACCCCACCCGCCGAGGGCTCCACCGCCACCGTTTCAAAGCTCTCCCGCAATAACGCCGTAGTGTCACTCGGCCTGAGCCTCCGCATGAACCTCCTGGGTTACCTCATCATTGAGCCCTACCTGTCCTACCCCTACCGCGACAAACAGTGGCAAGGACAGGTCACCGGAGTAAATTTTATGATTGCAGGTTGGTAAATTATTTTTCTTCCGTATATTTGCACTCGCTAAGGCAGGGGATGTAGCTCAGTTGGCTAGAGCGCTTGACTGGCAGTCAAGAGGTCGTCGGTTCGAGCCCGATCTTCTCCACTTGAAAATCAAGGAGTTAAGGATATCTTAGCTCCTTTTTTGTTTTTGGGTGCACCGGATGTGCGCACCATTTGCACACGACTCCGATTTATCCCCATTGTTTAACCAATGTAAAATACTCAATTTGTAAAAACTTCATCCTTCAATCCTCTTTTCACAATTGTATAAAAGATTAAATCAGGCAGGCACCAAAACTTTTTGCACAGTTTGCATATTTTGTACGCTTACATTTTTTTGTGCTCCTGTTATTAATCTTTTACGTTAAAAGAACTGCTAACTAATAATTTTTAAAATTAAAAATTAGTCACTACATAAATCCCTATAGCCATCAGCTTACTATCTCAAAGAAATGATGCTGGTAGCTTCTGCCTGAAATAAGAAACTCTATCGAGCTTTCACACCCGTTAGTCTTTACCATTTCTACTGCTACCATCTGATTGAGAACATAGCGATCTACAGGGCTCCTACAGCGCACAAAAAAAGGGCAATATGCCCTCCTTAGTTTCCCTGACCTGTCCACAAACAATATTGAGAACGGGTCTATTACTTTAAACGGTTTGTTCATGTGAGAAACCAACTCGGTTCATTTTTGTTGAAAGATTCTGTCAGGTGATGAATAACCTGCGATGCATTTAAGCCCCGGTTCAGGAAAGTATCTATGTAGGACATCTTATTCGCTCCTGTAAAGAGGTTATACAGGTTCCATAGACTTATATCTCCTGTGTCTGTCCTGCTAAAATCTTCATCAGCCAGGTAATCTCTTGCTACCATACTCAATTGATTCTCTCCAAACATAAATTCCGGTAAAACCTTCTTCTCCTGTACAGGTAGGTACTGGTATAGCTTCGTTCTGCCCAAAAAGGTCACAAATTGGCTTTCTGAGAGGTAGTAACCCGTATACTGTCTCAAAAGTGTAAGCTGATTCTCGATGTTATACTCCAGAAACAGCGTAAATATCTGCTTCATCAACTCGGTAATACTTCTTGCCTTTATAGTGCCAGTATAGCCATCAGACCAGATGCACATATTACAGCAGACCTTGTTCTGAAAGCCGATGAATACCTTGAAATGCTCATCAGCCCCCTTTCTGTTATACAGATTGTCCAGATTATAAGCTTTGATTCCTCCAATAGTCAGATTGAGCTTATTGCCGTTGATCGTAGAGCTGATAGAAGGAATTTCCAGCACAAATGCCATCCTCTCATAATAGATGGTCTTTTCATGCTCTAAAAGCTCTTTAGCAGGCTTATCTTTCGCTTCGGGTATTCTGTGATTGGGTGAGAAACGCGAATAGAGGGCTTTAAAATGGTCTCATGAGGAAACACCTGACCTGATACTTCCTGAACGCAGTTAATGAAATCCTGATGGGATATAACTGGCTCATTATCTTTTACAAATACCGGAATGATATGTTCATGTTCCAGTTCAAACATATTCATAGGACTGGTATTGGCCACTATGAAAGGCCGCTCTGTTGACTGCTCCCCGGTGACGAGGTGACGATCTACTTTAACTAATTCCATTGCTTGCATAATTTGGGGTTAATTGAAGTTTTCTTTGTGTAAAATCGGAGTTAAACTGCTGCTGTACCTCTTTGGATACGCTTTCAAACAGCGAAAGAAGCTCCTGAAGGCTATTACAGCCTTTGATCAGGTTTTCATAGTCTCTTACAACTATTTCACCAGTCTGACACCAGTTCAGAATCTCTTTGCCGGTATCCTGAGTGATCTGAAAGGGTAATCTACCTGAAAACAGACCTGTTCTGTCCTTAGTGGTGACAGCATTATGCTTGATATCCAGCTCAAACATCAGGGTAAGTTCATAGTCTGTTCCATCCCTCTGAATTGCCTTCATCCCAACCTTTTCAGGAGCTAGTTTCCCTTTTTCATTCTCGGTCAGCACATAATCCTGCTTAGACCGGAGCGTACAGATGATATGGATATCAGCATGCAGGATAGCCTGAATGAATTTCTGATGCCTCGGAGTAAATCTAGCCCAGTTGGTATAAGAGTTACCTGTAAGCTGGGAATGAGCATCAAGGATATACTCCCACTCCATTGAGATACTATCAATGATTATGGCCTGCATACCATACTTTACACACAGATTTATAGCCTCAATGTATCTTTCAGGGCTGTAAGGAGGTTTCAGATCAAGGATGTTAAAGTCTCCCAGGTGCGAATACAAACTGGAGGATTTATTCTCCGTGTCAATGACTACTATTTTAGTCCAGTCATTGGTAAGACCATGAGCCAATAAAAGAGCAGAAAAGCTCTTACCAGAGCCGCTCGGTCCTTGCAAGCCAATCTTAATCTTGGCCTGCTCTCGTTTTGCGAGTTCGATTTTCATAAACGGTTTGATTTAAGTGAATAAAAAAAGAGCAAACCCGGATGAGTTTGCTATAGAAGATTTTGTTAGAGTAAAAACAGATTATTATATTTGATGAATCCGATGTAGATAGTTACATGACAATTATTTATCAATTTATTTGCTAAATTTGAACTGTTGGCTTCGTAGCAAGTTGCTCCAAGTCGGAAGCCGTTAGCTGTAGTTTTATTGATACTCATATCTCAGAATGGAAACCATAACAATTGACGATCTTAAATTGATAAATAGTCTAAGCACTAGAATATATAGGAATAATTCTATTAACTCGAACGCAGACGTTAGAGAAGTAGAAGCGTTTAGGAAAGTAAAAGACAAACTAAGAAAAATAGCCGATTTCTTTTCTAGTAAATATTCATCAGAATTCGGGCCATTTGAAACTAATGCCTCTCCCGAACATAACCCAATAAGTAGAGGTAATAAACTATTAAATGTATGGTCTACTTTGTTTAAAGGGTCAATAAATAAGCAATACGCAGCTCAAATAAGCTTTGTCATAGAAAAAGAAGCGCCATATTTAAATGTAGGTTTCTATTTTGGAAGAGCTTCCGCAAGAAGTTTAAGTGAAGAACAAAGAAAAAGTCTAGAAGCTAATCTCAAAACTCTGGCAGAAGAATTGTCCAATACAATTATGATAAATAATGCTTATGAAAGAGAGTATAATTCCCTCTTCGATTTAGGTTTTTCGGCCTACTCAGATGGGAAAGTCGAATTGCCGAAGAACTGGTTAAACTCAATAAGAATTAGTCCGCAGAATTCTCAAATTACGGCTAAAATTTATCCGAATGATTTAGGAATTATAGAAATGTCAATTTTGGATTTTTATGTCTCTCTTGTTATTTTTTTAATGGGTGGAATTAAAAATTCGATACATATTCCTGAAAGAAAGATTAAACCTCCAACACCTGAACAAAGTGCAAAGAAGGCTGAGAAAAATGCCTTAATTGGTTTGAAAGGAGAGGAATATGTTATTGCAGTAGAAAGAGAAAAGCTTTTAAAACTTGGAATTTCAAAAAAAGGATATCCTCGTCACCGTGCATTGGAATCAATACACTATGGATATGATGTTCTTTCTTTAGACGAGAATGAAAATGATATATTTATAGAAGTAAAAACCACAGCAAGACGACAAGATGATGATTATGCAAAAAGGTTTTTCATAACAAATCACGAATTACAGACACTAGAAAGTAATAACGATAGGTATATATTGAGAAGAGTGTACGACATTGAAAACGAGCCGACATTTGAAGATTTAGATGTTAATAATCTGATTAAGGAAGCTAACGGATATATTATAACTTATTAAAAACTAAGGCAAAAACGGGTTTTACATTAGTGAAACTGAAGGACAGACCTAAAATTTTGTGTCTCGAATGAACTATAGTAATAAATTTAAACTTTGTGCGCCGAAACCCGTGAGAGTACTAATCTGGGAACCATCGCAATAATATTATGATGATTGATTACATTAAATATTACGACCTTGAAAATTACATTTTGACTGATGTTCGTAACAACTTCCGTCGTGATGGTTATTTGACAGCTTTTGATTTTTTCTGTATCATAATTTGGAAGGCAAACAGAGCCAAAACTAAAATTGCTGAAAGGCTTCTGAAAGACAAGAATGGTCATGATATAGAGCAAATTGTTAAGGATTTAACGGGTAAAATATTTTCAGCAACCGATGATAAAGCTAAGCTCAAAGTTCTATTTGTGGATTATGGTTTTTTACTTCCAATGAGTTCGGCAATTTTGTCAATATTATATCCTGACAACTTCACAGTTTATGACAGTAGGGTTTGTGAGACTTTGAAGGACTTCAAAGGACTGGCCAATATTAGCAACTTTGAGAAACTCTGGACAGGTTACAAAGATTATCTTGAAAGTGTAAAAAAATACGAGCCACAGAATTTATCACTTAGGGATAAGGATCGACTTCTTTGGGGCAAATCTTTTTATGAGCAACTAAGCCGAGACTTAAAGAATAACTTTCAGAAATAATATCCTATACCAAAATAGTATTTCGTACTCAGTACAACATATACCTTTTAGCTGAATATATAATACATGAATATAATTATTGAACTTAATACAGCATATAACAACTTTGTAGACGAAGAATACGCGCAAACTAAAAAAAAGGCTGCTAAAAATCCTAGGATATTGTTCGAGGAAGGCAAAGGAGAGAAAGATTTGTTTCTAAGTTGCTTTAGTAACTTTTTAAAGACTATTGATAAAGAAGAGTCTTCCTATAAAAAAGCTAAAGAACACTACTCATTTACCATAGAAGAATCTTTTGTTCTCTTTTTTTATACAAGTATAGGTTCCAATCGAATTAATTCTTCTTTAAGCGATAATGGTTATGAAAACGCGCCACTCTATGTCAAAACATATACTAAATTACTTGAAAATGTTTTAGGAAAGTTGCCATCGTTTAATGAAAATGAAATTATTCATGAATCATCATATAGTGATTTATGCAAAGTTCTCCGCAAAGAGTGGATGACAAGCCCTAACACAATTAGATTTCCCTCCTTTATTTCTTCTCATAAAGGTGAAAAATGGGGTAATAGACCTGGATATTATATCAAAATATTGACCAGTAAAAAAAGTAGAGGGAAGGATATAACCAAGATAAAAGCTAATGAGCAAGAGGTTTTATTTATGACTAATACAGAGTTTAAAATATTAGAGGTAAAAGGTAAAAAAATTAGACTTGAAGAAATCTAACCATAGAGACTGCCAAATTTTCATTCAATCCTCTTTGATGGTCAGATCGTTGAACCTTTATTGTCTATAGATAGTCTAAGGGGGGAACAAAACTGCAATTCTGGTTTATTACAGAATACCTACCATTACTTATTCTCCTGAGATCCCAATCTCTGAAGGACCATATAAGTTTTCCGGGTTGCCAGGCCTGATTGTTAAACTAGAATCCTTAGATGGAGACTATCAATTTATCCTTTCAGGAATTTCTAGATTACAGAATCAAATGCTAAAATTGCCTGCTCGCCAACAGATAGAAAAGAAGAAATTGAAAGACCTGAGAATAGCATCTTATGACCAACGTTTTCCTGAAAATACATTTGTAAAGGGAACTATACACGGAAAGTCATATAACCACCAAGAAACTATTGAATTTATGAAACAAGGTGAGTCAAATAAGAATTATATTGAGCTAGATTAAGCTCACTAATTATAAAACGCATATTTTTATTTCTTTTTTTGGCACCATCCCATAAACCGTGTAAGTTCCCCCCAACAGAAATTCACCCCTTTCCCTCTACCCCCTTTTTGTTTTAATTTGCACCCGATTCTAATCTCCCCCCCAAATAAACCTAAAAATATGGCTGAAGCTTTTAAAAATATCTACAACGCACAATTTTTCGATAGATTCACGAAAGACCTGAAACGGGTTATTAACGATTTTGATGCGGACCGTTTTGTGTCCCGGATAATGGATGAGGAATGGGAAAATAGGGAATATAAACAGCTCGGCAGGCACATAACCACCGTTCTGAAAGATTTTCTACCGGCCGATTATAAAGAGGCGATCGCTAAAATATTTGAACTGTTAGATCATGTAAAAGATACTCTCCCGGATTTTTCAAAAATAGACGATAAGAATTTCGGGTTACTTACGTTGGGATATGGGGCGGCTTTGGATAATTACATAGAACAATATGGCTTAGACGATTACGAAACCTCTGTTAAGGCAATAGAAAAAGTGACCCAGTTTACCACCTGTGAATTTTGTGTTCGTCCCTTTATTCTAAAATACCCGGACCAAATGATGAAGCAAATGTTAGCCTGGTCGCAGCACAGCCATTGGGGAGTAAGGCGGCTTGCATCAGAGGGGTGCCGTCCGCGCCTGCCCTGGGCAATGGCCCTGTCCAATTTGAAAAAAGATCCTGCACCTATCCTTCCGATCCTTGAAAACCTTAAAAATGACCCGTCAAGGTTTGTGCGGTTAAGCGTAGCCAATAATTTGAATGACATGGCTAAAGATAACCCGGAAACAGTGATGGATATGGTGAAAAGATGGAAGGGCACCTCGAAAGAAGTGGATTGGATCATAAAGCACGGTTGTCGTACACTCTTAAAACAAGGCCACCGGGAGGCGATAGAGTTGTTCGGTTTTGACTCCATTATAGAAAATATCCGCATTGAGAATTTTCAAATTTCAGTACCCGGAGTTAAAATCGGGAATTCCCTGGAGTTTAGTTTTAAGCTGTGGAATACTGGTCATAAACCCATCAAACTACGGCTTGAATACTGCATTTACTACCAAAAAGCGAACGGAACCCTGGCCCGGAAAGTGCACAAAATCAGCGAAAAAGAATACGTGGGCAATTCGGTAACCCCCATAGTCCGAAAGCATTCTTTCCGACTGGTGACCACCCGGAAATTTCATCCCGGACTTCACCAGGTAGCGCTGATCATTAATGGAAATGAATTTGAAAAACATAGTTTTGAGCTGAGTAAGTGAAATTATTTAACTTCGACTAATTCCAGCCTTTTGCTTTCATAAAATCTTCAATACAGGCAGAGACCTGCATTTTTATCCCTGTGATAAGTACTACTACCTAAGTAAATGAACATTTCTGCCCATTGCCGCCTCCCCTATGCCGCGGTAATTTTGTTGTCGTAAAACAAATTATCGAACGAGCATACAAACAGAATTATGAAATACTTACTTATCGCAGTACTACTAATCAGTTCATGTTCCCAAAAATCCGACGCGGAGATTGGCGCAGAAAAGGGGTCAGTTACCGGGAAAATCATGGATGCCGGTGGGCAGCCGCTAAAGGGTGTCACCGTTTACGCCGGGCATCATACCTACTACAATACCAATGTCATAGGTGTAACCAATGAGAAGGGGGAATACGCCTTAAATTTAAAAGGGCAACCCGGTGGCAGCTGGAGCGTACACGGAGAATATATTAAAACCTACAATAATATGACCTATACATTCCGCCTTGAACCCGAAAGTACGGACCCCTTAACTACTACTGAAGGCGGCGTGAGAAATATGAAATGGAAATTGACCGGCCTAATCCCGGGCACCACTGATGACAGTCGTATTGGCGGTTACGTCACCTATATGAGCGATGATTTTATTCCGGCAGAGGAGGTGGAATTTCGACTGGAGCCGGTTGGAAAGCTGGTAGATGGGTCTTCCGGGCAGACTATTGTTCGCAAAGCAGAAAATTTCCCCTATCACCTGAGCGGGCTTTATGATAATAAAGGCTTACGCGACATTCCCGTAGGCCGGTATAAAATATCAGTCGTACATAAACCATCTGAGGGTGTACCTATGGCATTAAAGGTGGCAAAGCGCGGCGGTACTTATGAATCAAATATTATTGCTGATTTTAAGCAGGAGGTGCCAAACAGTTACCAGGAGATTGAGCTGAATATAAAAGGGCCGGGCAACTGAGCAGCCTACCTCAAGACAAGCATAGCATCACTACTCCTCCTTCAAAGTACTCAGCACCAGCGCTACCACCCCGAAAATGATCACAAACAGGATCCCGTTAATGGTATGCAGGAAAGTGGCCAGCGATACGCCGTCCTGGTTGGTCAGGCCATACAGGACCACGATCTTGCCCACCAGCAGGTGGTAGCTGCCTATGCCGCCCATGGTGGGCATGGCCATGCCGATGCTGCCCATTACCAGGATGGTCAGCACAGCAAGCGGGGATAGGGATGTGCCGATATCCAAGGAGTAGCACAATAGCATGGATGAAATGTAATACAGTAACCAGATCACGAACGACTGCAGTACGAAGAGACCCGGTTTTTCCAGGTTCAGTACGCTCATGAAGCCTTCTTTGAGCCCTTCGAAAAACGAGCGGAACCGGTGGATAAGCGGCAGGCGGAATAGCCGGTCTCTGAACCGGAAAAACAGGAAAGCCAGGAGGCAGAAAACCAGGATCAGCACCGGCATCAGCCAGCTTCCGCTTAGATCCGGCATCAGCTCATGGAAGAGGTGCAGGATACGCTCGTGCTCCAGAACCAGGTTTACCATTACCAGCACTAAAAGCATCAGTACATCGGTCACCCGCTCGGCGATCACCGCACCGAAGGCTTTGTCAAAGGGCACTTTTTCGCTTTTCTGAAGGCTTACGGCCCGGGCCACTTCTCCGGCCCTGGGGAAAATGAGGTTAGTCAGGTAGCCGATCAGCACGGCTAGTGTGGCATGATAAACGGAAGGCTTATAGCCCATGGGCTTCAGCATAAGGGTCCAGCGGGCAGCCCGAAAAATATGAGACAGCAGCGCCAGGATACCCGCGGCGCCCACCAGGAAATAATTGGCATTTTTAAAATCCAGGAAAGTCTTCTCCAGGTCTATCTCGTTAAAGACCCAATGCAGAAGACCCAGTCCCAGCACCAGCGGAATCAGGTAAGAAATGACTTTCCCGAATACCCTTTTCATGAAACCACCCGGTTATTTTCATCCGGGAAAACCACAGTGGGCTGATGGCCGGCGGCTTCTTCGGGAGTCATCCAGGCGTAGGAAATGATGATCACGATATCACCGGGCTGGGCTTTACGGGCCGCAGCACCGTTCAGGCAGATCACCCCGGAGCCCCGACGGCCCTTGATGGCATACGTCTCCAGTCGCTCGCCGTTATTATTATTCACAATCTGCACTTTCTCGTTTTCCCGGATGCCGGCGGCATCCAGCAGGTCTTCATCAATAGTAATGCTGCCCACATAATTCAGCTCCGCCTGCGTGACCTTTACCCGGTGGATCTTCGATTTAAAAACATTGATAAGCATTGTGCTCTTTTCTTTTTATGCAAAATTACTACAGAAATGGTAATTTTTATCCGCGTTCCGTGAAATTATCCTAATTTTGCCGGCTGATAATCAGCGAACCCGATGGAGCGACAAAAAAAATATTTTACCGCAGGACCTGCGGAGCTTTACCCGAAATTCGAAGAGTACCTGCGGGAATTTACCGATAAGCAGCTGGGCTCCATCTCCCACCGGAGTGGTGAGTTTAAAAAAATATACCAGCATGCAGATGAGCAACTGCGCACCCTGCTGAATATCCCGGAGGAAAATGCCATTATGTTTACGGGATCGGCTTCCGAAATATGGGAGAAAAGCCTGCAAAGCCTGGTGGAGTTTGAATCCTTTCACCTGGTGAACGGCTCCTTCTCCGAAAAATACTACCAATACGCCCAGTCGCTCCAAAAACAGGCCACGGCCCTTCAAAAGCCCCTGAGCGAAGGTTTTACCTACGGCGAGATCCGGGTACCGGAGTACGCAGAACTGGTCTGTATCACCCAGAACGAGACCTCTACCGGCGTGCAGATGCGGGAAGCCGACATTCATAAGCTAAAGCGCAGCCATTCTGCCAAACTTTTTTCAGTAGACGTGGTCTCTTCCGCTCCCATCCCGGTGCTGGATTGCAAGCTGCTGGACTCGGTGTTCTTTTCCGTGCAGAAAAACTTCGGCATGCCGGCCGGACTGGGTGTCTGGATCGCTAATGAAAAGTGCCTGGATAAGGCCCTCCAACTGAAAGAAAAAGGAGTGTGCATCGGCGCCCACCACGACCTGCCCACACTCTGGAAAAACGCCAGACAATTCCAGAACCCCTCCACCCCTAACGTGCTGGGCATCTTTTTACTGGGCCGCATAGCCGAAGACATGAACAGAACCGGCATTGAAAACATCCGGAAAACCAATGCGGTGAACGCCAAAAAGCTCTACAGCTTCTTTGAAAACCGGCCGGGATTCTCCGTTTCGGTGAAAGACCCCGAGCTGCGCTCCAAAACCGTGGCCGTATTTAACACCGAAATGCCTTCAGGCACCCTCATAAGCCGGCTCAAAGAGAAAAACCTGGTTATCGGCTCCGGGTACGGTCCGGGGAAGGACAGCCAGATCCGTATTTCCAACTTCATTTCCAATTCTCCCGAAAATATCGCGGAATTGTTATATGAATTTGAAAAGATTTAACTACCTTTGCATCCCGAAAAGGATTTTTAGGCTAAAGTTTAAATAAGAAATGAAAAAAGACATTCATCCGAATTATAGAGAAGTGATTTTCTGGGATCTGACCTCAGACGATAAATTCCTTACCCGTTCATGCGTGGAAACCAAAGAGACCCTCGTATGGGAAGACGGAAAAGAATACCCTGTGTGTAAAGTGGAAGTTAGCTCCAAGTCGCACCCGTTCTATACCGGTAAAAACGTATTACTGGATACTACCGGCCGCGTGGAGAAATTCAACAGACGTTACGCCAGAAAATAAGCATATTTACGCTTCAAGGCATACAAAAGCCCTGTTTTTCAGAAACGGGGCTTTTTTGTTATAAAAACTTACTTAAGCACCCGGTTTTTATACTCCTCATAATCCGTCAG
This sequence comes from Leadbetterella sp., assembly GCA_019638185.1. Lineage (GTDB taxonomy): Bacteria > Bacteroidota > Bacteroidia > Cytophagales > Spirosomataceae > Leadbetterella. Next base: position 169,323 of record JAHBUH010000001.1, on the reverse strand, counting down.
CTTCACTGTATACTCCTCATGAATCAGTGGTGAAGAAAAGATAAGGTTAGCTGTAGCCGTATCACAGGCCATAGGAATATTCCACACCACGCCCAGGCGTAACAGCGCCTTCACATCCGGATCATGCGGCTGGCTCTGCATGGGATCCCAAAAGAAAATAAGGATATCTACCTGGCCTTCAGCAATCAGCGAGCCGATCTGCTGATCACCGCCCAGCGGCCCGCTGAGTAACTTTTTCACCGGCAGCTCCAGGCGTTCTTCCAGTAAGCGGCCCGTGGTACCCGTGGCCATCAGGAAATGATCTTTCAGGATATGCTTATTTTCAAGTGCCCAGCCTATAATATCGTCTTTCTTATGATCATGCGCCACCAGCGCAATGTTCTTCCTGGCTCCTACCTTCCGGATATTCATATTTTTATTTTTTTTTGTATTGAAAGCCGGTAATCGTGAAACTTTCAGCCGAGCGGCGAACCGTCGCGCGGCGAACCGTCGGGCGGCGCACCGTCGGAAATGTTTCATTGGGCAACGCTTCGCTTTATTCAGAAACAACAACAGTGCGGCGTCCCCGTCATTCGCCACCGGATCCGCCTCTAAATTACAAAAAAAAGAGCAGCATTTCTGCCACTCTCTATTCAATTATCCCTTTGATATTTTCTACGCTTCTTGCATCTCCCGCTTCACCAGGGCTGGAGCTTTTTTTTTAGTTTTTTCCTCCCGGCCCAGCAATACCCGCTGCTTCATGCGCATAAAGCTCTCATAGATAGACGACTGAGAAATGAAATCCCAGAACTCGGTTTTCTTCTCTTCCTTAGGCGGCTCATACTTCATCCCCGTACACAGGCAGTGCGCCCGGTTAGTCCGGTTCAGGATATCAAAATTCACACAACTGGAACACCCCTTCCAGAAATCCTCGTCTTTAGGCAGTTCGGAGAACGGAACGGGCAGGTAACCCAGCTCCGAATTGATCTTCATCACCGCCAGGCTGGTGGTAAGGCCTATGATCTTGGCTTCCGGGTATTTGGTACGGGAAAGCTTAAAGGCCATGGCCTTAATGTAGGTGGCTATCCCCGACTTCCGGTAATCCGGTGCCACGATCAGCCCCGAGTTAGCCACAAACTTCCCGTGATCCCAGGTTTCAATGTAACAAAAACCCACCCATGATCCTGCTGTGGTAAGGCAAATGACCGCCTTTCCCTCTGACATCTTCAGCCGGATGTACTCGGGCTTACGCTTGGCAATACCCGTGCCCCGCGCCCTGGCGCTGGCTTCCATCTCATCGCAGATCTGCTCCGCATATTCATAATGTTCTTCTGTGGCCACCTGAACCACAAAATCCCCGTAAGTCTTCTTTTCTACTATGTTCATCGTCATTTGTGAGGGCTTAGCCCTAAAGGAGACGGTGTATCCGTTTTGGTTGTTAAGAAATCAGTGAAAGATAGAGAGGTCGAGACGCCTTGCTGGTCAGTAAAGTGTCTCAAGCTTGGGTCCTTGCGGACCTAAGTCGTCGGAAAGGCGATATGGGGAGATTGATGTTTTCCATTTTCAATACAAAGATATACTGCTCTTTTGTTTCTTTAGATCGTTTTATCCATATATTTTTTGTTAACAGAATGTTATATTCCGGCAGAAAGTTCATTTTTCTTTAATAAATTCTCACAAAATACTCACTATCATCCTATTGTAACTAGGGGTCGGGAGCTGCCGGCCGGGAGCCGTGCAGCCGCCCGGCCGGTGGATAAAGGCCGCCTTCTTCCGCTATATCCGGCGCTGATTTGGGTAAGCGGGCCAAAAAGGTTAATTTTGCACCTTAATTATTAAGCAGCATGATCAAACCATCCGAAAACGGTTATTATTTTCCTGCCGAATGGCACCCGCAAGTAGCGACCTGGTTAAGCTTTCCTGTCAATACCGAAACCTGGGAAGACCGGTTTCCCCGGATCTGGCCGGCCTACTTTGAGCTGATCAGAACCATCACTCTCAGCCAGAAAGTGAGAATCAACGTGGCCGATGAAAACGCCCGTCAACTCATTGAAACGCGTATCCACGAAGCCGGCATTGACACCAGCCGCGTGGAACTCTACCCGTTTCCTACCAATGACTCCTGGTGCCGCGACCACGGTCCGGCCTTCCTGGTTAATAAACACAATGACTCCCGGATGATCGTAGACTGGGAATATAATGCCTGGGGCGGTAAATATCCGCCGTTTGACAGCGATAATGCCATCCCCCGCCGGATAGCCGGTGCCCTGGGCCTGCCTGTGGTGAGCCCCGGTATAGTTATGGAAGGCGGTTCCGTGGAATTTAACGGAAAAGGTACCGTACTGACCAGCCGGTCCTGCCTGCTCCATAAAAACCGGAACCCCCACCTCACTCCGGCGCAGATCGAGAAATACCTCTGTGATTTTTATGGCGTGGAGCAGGTGCTGTGGGTAGAAGACGGTATTGTGGGCGATGATACCGACGGGCACATTGACGACACCGTGCGATTTGTGAACGAGGACACTGTTATTACTATGGTGGAAGCCAATAAAACCGATGAAAACCACGCTATCCTGGAAGAAAACCGGAAGCTCCTGGAAAAAATGCGACTGCCCGACGGCCGTCCGCTGAATATCGTGGAGATCCAGATGCCGGATCCGGTGTACTCCGAAGGGTTACGCCTGCCGGCTTCGTATGCGAACTTCCTGATCACAAACGGCCACGTGATAGTACCTACTTACCGCTCAAAAAACGACGAAAAAGCGCTGGAAATCCTTCAGCAGTGCTTCAAAGATCGTGTGGTGACGGGCATTGATTCTACCGAGATCATCTGGGGGCTGGGCAGCTTCCACTGCCTTTCGCAGCAGGAACCGCAGCCCAATACTGAGTTTTAATGCCGCCGTCATATAATATTTTTGAGATTTTAGTGTTATTTTTCAGATAGAATTTATTCCCGGTGCCGCTAAGGACCGGTCCTATATAAGAACATATGCCATTTCATATAAGATATATTCCCTTTGTTTTATCCCTTTTAACCCTTGCATGCGCCAAACCTTCCACCCAGCCCGGTAGTCCGAAAGTTGTAAGTTCAGCAGCCAATACCGGAGCGCCGGAACCGCAGGTGATTTCCATGAGCGGGAAGGGATTAACCAGGAACGACTTCACCGTGTCGCTGGAAAATACCGTGGCCCTTGACTCCGGTACTAATGAAGAGATCATCCGCGAGGTGATCCAGCGCCAGCTTTTTGTGGCCGAAGCCCGCTCCCTGGGCATGGACACCACCCCTAACTTCCGGGAACAGATCGCCTCTCACCTGCAGCTGGCGGTAGCCAATGCACTGGAGGATGGTCCGGAAATCCGGCGCCTGGGTAATGAAGCCTATGAAAGGTACCTGAAAGAAATCAATGCTTCACATATATTTATCCCGCTTTCAGCCTATGCGTCTCCGGCAGATTCCCTTAAGCTCTACAAAGAGCTCATAAATATCCGGAACCTGGCCGTGCGCAACAATGATTTTGAGACCCAGGCTAAACGCTGGTCCAAAGACCCGAAAACCGCGGCAAACGGCGGCTCACTGGGCTGGTTCTCTGCATTTTACCTGGTTTACCCGCTGGAAACGGCCGTTTATACCGTCCCCAAAGACTCGGTTTCACTGCCCATCCGTACTTCTGCCGGTTACCATATCATTAAAGTCAATGACGTGCGGAAAAACAGCGGTACCGTACAGGTTCAGCACATCTTTAAGCATATTCCGAAAGACATGCCGGCGGCTGAAGTCAATAAGCTTTATAACCAGTTGGACTCCATCCGGAATGAGATAGAAAAAGGGGCAAAATTTGAGGATTTTGTGCAGAGCTTTTCGGACGACTTTAACTCCAAGCCGAATAACGGCATCCTTGCGCCTTTTGGTGTGGGCAAGACCGAAGCTCCCTTTGAAGAGGCCGTTTTTGCCCTGAAAAAAGGGGAGATCTCTAAGCCCATCCAGTCATCCACCGGCCTTCACCTGGTGCGGCTGCTGGAGAAATTCAAGCCTTTGTCCAAAGAAGAATTCCTGAAACAGAACGAAAGCAAGCTGACCACTGACTCCCGGGCCGAGTACCTCATAAACCGGCAGATCGCTAACTTCCGGAAGAATAACCGCGTACAGGTCAAAGAAGACGTCCTGGCCAATGCCCTGCGTTTTGCCAGCGTACGGATTCTTAACCGGAACTGGGTGAAGCCCGGCACGGTGATCCTGAATGATGTGGTGGTGACCATTAATGACAAGCCCCTGACCGTGGGTAACTTCTACAGCTTTGTGGAAGAACGCCAGGAGTTTGAAAAATGGCCGGGAGAAAATCCGGCGGAGATATTTAATATGCTCTTTGACAAATTCCTGAACCGTGAGATCATCCGCTACCAGGAGCAGACCGCCCTCCGCCAGAGCCCTGACCTTCAGCGCTGGATGAAAGCCCAGGAAGAAAATATCCTGTATACGGAGTTCCTGAACCGCTTTGTCCTGGAAAAATCCATGCAGGACACGCTGGCCCAGAAACGGTTCTATGAAAAAAACAAAGAGCTCTTTACCCCCAATGAAACCGGCACCATGTCTGTCATGAGCTATGCCAGTGAAGACGCTTATAAAAAATTCAAGGAGCTGGCTGCGGGGCAGAAACCTTATAAGCTGTATCGGGGCATTGCTCCCCTTCTTTATCCCCAAAACACCTACACCCTGAATGAGCAGGACATGCGGAAGCTGCAGGGCCTGATAGAAATAATGGATAAAAACCCGGGGTACATCGTGGAAATCGGCGGGCACGTGGATGCGCGCGAAGAAGAAGCCCTTTCCGAGTTAAGAATAAAGGAAGTAGTGAACTATTTAGTAAAAAATGGACTACCTTTGAAGCGGATTTCCGAAGTGAATTACAGGAGCTCCGTCACCCATGACCGTTTCGACTGGTCCAAAAACCAGGCCGTTACGTTTTCATTCTTCAGTAACCTGGAGTCTGATCTGGCCGGAACCTTTAATTCCAAAAACCCGGATGCGATCTCCTTTGATACGTTTAAGATTAACCGGGGTGACTTTGAGGCGGTAATGAAAACCTCCTGGGGAAATAAGAGCGGAATGATCCGCCTGGACGGCAGAGTGGAAGAGTATACCTTAAAAATCAGGAAGATAAAAGGCACCTACAAAGACTATAAGACAGACGTAATTATTAAATACCAGGAATCTCTGAAAGACGAGCTTCAGAAAAAGCTGGCCGAAAAATTCAGGCTGAATTATAATTCTGCGGAATTAAATGAAATTATAAACGATTTAAAAAAGAGCAAATAAATGTTTAAAAAATGGATGTTGGCGTTCAGCCTGGCTACTCCCCTGATCTCCTTTGGCCAGACCACCAACGTAGACAAAATCATCGCTAAAATAGATAATTACTACATCCTCAAATCAGAGGTGGAAGCGATAAAAGCCCGTTCCGAAAAAGAAGGACAAAGTATAAGCAGCTGTGATGCCCTCAAAAGCATGGCTGTTCAGAAGCTGCTGGTGGCCAAGGCGGAAATTGACTCGGTGATTGTGGATAACGACGTCATCAAAGAGCAGCTGGATGCCCGGATGAACCAGATGATCACTTTTTACGGTAACGAAAAGAACATTGTAGATCAGTTCGGCAAGTCTATTGAAACCCTGAAAAACGAGTTTCGTACGGATCTTAAAGAGCAGCTGACGGCTGAAAAAATGCAGAATACCATCTACGATAAGATCACCGTTACCCCCCTGGAAGTAAAGAAATTCTATGAGAGCATTCCCAAAGACAGCCTTTGGGAAGTAGGTACGCAGGTGCAGTTGTCGCAGATTGTGCGGCTGGCCCCCATCACGCCCGAGCTGCGCCATGACCTGATCTCCAAGCTCCAGGGCATTAAGAAGCGTATTGAGAGCGGTGAAGATTTCGGTGCGCTGGCCAAAGAATACTCGGAAGACCAGGGTAGCGCAGCTAACGGCGGTAACCTGGGCTGGGTTAAAAGAGGTAGCATGGTACCGGAATTTGAAGCCGCAGCCATGAGTCTGGATACCGGCAAGCTGTCTGACATCGTGGAGTCGGAATACGGTTTCCACCTCATCCAGACCCTCGGAAAAAGAGGACAGGAATACCGCGCCCGCCACATCCTTCTCATGCCGGATTACCTCATTCTGAGTACTGCAGAGCCTAAGCGCTACCTGGACAGCCTGAAAAAGGTGATTATAGCCGATACCCTGGACTGGAGTAAAATGGTGAAAGCCCATTCCCAGGATGAGCTGACCCGTGATGCCGGCGGTATTATTCATAATCCCCAGGCTAACGGCACCTGGTACACGGTAGACGTTAACATGGAACCGGGCCTGTATTTTGTGGTAGACCGGCTGAAGCTGAATGACATCAGTGACGCCGTGAACTACCGTACGCCCCAGGGGAAAACCGGTATGCGGCTGATCAAGGTAGTAGCCCGCAAACCCGCCCACAAAGTTAACCTGAAAGATGACTACGAAATGCTTAAAACCTATGCACTGAGAATAAAGCAAAACGAGCGCATAGAAAAATGGCTCAGTGAAGCGCTGGCGGAGGTCTATATTAACATCGATAAAGAATACGAAACCTGTAACTTATTTAAATAGTGAAATCAGACGTAGAATCTGCAGATGCTTTAAAGCTTAAATACGAGGAGCTTACCCGGGAGATCGGGAAGATAATTGTAGGCCAGGAAGAAACCGTTAAACTGCTGCTTACCGCAGTTTTCTGCCAGGGGCACTGCCTGCTGGTGGGTGTACCCGGGCTGGCCAAGACCCTGCTGGTGCAAACCATAGCTTCCGCCCTGGACCTGGAATTTAACCGGATCCAGTTTACGCCTGACCTCATGCCCTCTGACATCACGGGTTCGGAAACGCTGGATAACAACCGGAACTTTAAGTTTGTGAAAGGGCCGGTTTTTGCGAACATCATCCTGGCGGATGAGATTAACCGTACCCCGCCCAAGACCCAGTCGGCCCTGCTGGAAGCCATGCAGGAATACGCCGTAACGGTTTCCGGCCAGAAACATAACCTCTCGCGGCCTTTCTTTGTACTGGCCACCCAAAACCCCATAGAGCAGGAAGGTACCTACCCCCTGCCTGAAGCCCAGCTGGACCGCTTCATGTTTATGGTGAGCCTGGACTACCCTACGTTTGAGCAGGAAATGCTGATCGTGAAAAATACCACTTCCAGTCGCACCGTGGAAGTAAATAAAGTCCTGACCGCTGAGGAGATCATTGAATTTCAGCAGCTGATCCGTAAAGTACCCGTAGCAGATAACGTGGTAGAATACGCCGTAAGACTGGTGCACAAAACCCGTCCCAATATAGCCGGCGCCTCAGCACAGGCTAAAACCTACCTGGAGTGGGGAGCAGGACCCCGTGCCTCCCAGAACATGGTGCTGGCTGCGAAGTGCCATGCGCTGTTTAACGGGAAATACTCACCGGACATCGAAGACATCAAAGCCGTAGCTTACCCTATCCTGAGGCACCGGATTGTCAGGAACTTCAAGGCGGAAGCCGAAGGAGTTACTACCGAGAAGATCATTTCCGAGCTATTATAAAAATGAAATGGGCATTATTACTTTATATCCTGGTGGGTCTGGCGGTGATCGCATTCCTGATCCTGCAGCTGCCTGTATTCGGGAAATCGCCCTCGGGTGAACGCCTGAAACGCATCCGGCAGTCGCCTAACTACCAGGACGGGGAATTTAAAAACCTGAGCTTCACACCCCAGCTGACGGAAGGCGCCACCATGCCCAAGCTCATCTACCAGATGCTGGGTAAAAAACCGGACAGGCTGGAACCGGAAGCGCCCATACCCAGCGTTAAAACGGATCTGCATCAGCTCACAGACCTGTCGCTGGTGTGGTTTGGCCACTCCTCCTATATTTTCAAAGCCGAGAATAAGATCTTCGTGGTAGACCCGGTTTTCTCCGGGAACGCCTCGCCCGTTCCGGGCATCATGAAGGCTTTTAAAGGTAGTGACGCCTATTCCGTGGCCGACCTGCCGGAAATAGATTACCTGGTCATCTCCCATGACCATTATGACCACCTGGATTACCCTACCATTAAAAAGCTGGTTCCTAAAGTTAAGCGGGTGATCTGTGGCCTGGGCGTGGGTGAGCATCTGGAGCGCTGGGGCTTTGATCCGGCCATCATCACTGAATTAGACTGGTGGGACAGCCGGCCGCTTTCTGACGGCCTGCAGATCACAGCCACACCGGCCCGGCATTTTTCAGGCCGGTCTTTACGTCCTAACCAGACCCTCTGGTGCTCTTATGTGCTGTATGCCGGTGATTTCCGGCTCTTTATTGGGGGTGATAGCGGTTATGATACCCATTTCCGGGAGATCGGTCGGAAATTCGGCCCCTTTGACGTAGCCATCCTGGAAAACGGCCAGTATAACATCTACTGGAAGTATATCCATACGCTTCCGGATGAACTTCCCCATGTTCAGCATGACCTCCGGGCCAAAGCCGTACTGCCCGTTCATTCGGGTAAATTTCCCCTGGCGCGCCACCCCTGGGATGAGCCCCTGGAGCTGGCGGTAAAGCATGCTGCGGTCCGTCATGACCGCCTCCTGACCCCCAAAATAGGGGAAATCGTACACCTGAATGACACCACCCAGCAGTTCAGCGAATGGTGGAAAACTGTCAAGCCCTGAGTCTTAATCCTGTCACTTTGGCAGCAAATCCCGCTATGGAGTAATTATTGCTTAACTATTACAGAAAATATAGTATATACGCTGTAATGGAACAAGAAGAAGTAAACAAAGTAGAAGAGCCGGAACTGACCGCTGGCGGGGACCCAACCTCCGAAGTGGAAAAGCTGACAGCCGAGCTGGCGGAGTCCAAAGACAAATACCTGAGATTATATTCTGAATTTGATAACTTTAGAAAAAGAACCGCCAAAGAAAAGATAGATACGGTTCTGAACGCTACGGAAGGGCTGGTAAAAGACCTTCTCCCCGTACTGGATGACTTTCAGCGCGCCAAAGAAGCGATGGACAAAACCGAAGATGTAAAAGCGCTTAAAGAAGGGGTGGACCTGATCTATCACAAATTCAGCAAAGTACTTGAAGGCAAAGGACTGAAAGCTATGGAGGCTAAAGATCAGCCGTTTGATGTGGAACTCCACGAATGTGTAACCCAGTTTCCGGCCGATGAAAGTAAAAAGGGAATGGTCATTGATGAACTTGAAAAAGGGTATTTCCTGAACGACAAGGTGATCCGTTACGCCAAAGTGGTGGTAGGAAATTAAGGTAAAAAAACACGATGGCGAAGAAAGATTATTACGAATTACTGGGAGTAGACAAGAACGTAAGCCAGGATGACCTTAAAAAGGCTTACCGCAAACTGGCTATCAAGTATCATCCTGATAAAAACCCCGGCGACAAAGAAGCCGAAGAAAAATTCAAAGAGATAGCCGAGGCCTACAGCGTGCTCTCTGATCCTGACAAAAAGGCACGCTATGACAGGTTCGGACACCAGGGAGTGAACGGCGGCTTCGGTGGCGGAGCCGGTGGCTTTAACATGGAAGATATCTTCAGCCAGTTTGGCGATATCTTCGGTGACAGCAGCCCTTTCAGCAGCTTCTTTGGCGGCGGTGGCGGGCGCCGGGCCGTACGGAAAGGCTCTGACCTCCGTATCAAGCTGAAGCTGAACCTGGAAGACGTAGCTAACGGGGTAGAAAAAAAGATCAAAGTAAAACGGTATACTTCCTGTAAATCGTGTAGCGGTAACGGTTCAAAACACGGCAGCTCGCTTCAGACCTGCTCTACCTGTAACGGTACCGGCCAGATAAAAAGAGTACAGCAGACCATGCTGGGCCAGATGGTCACTACCAATACCTGTCATGCCTGTAATGGCGAAGGCAAGGTGGTGGTAGAGCGCTGCGAAGCCTGTTTCGGCGAGGGCCGCGTGCTGGAAGAAGACATGCTGTCTATCAAAATCCCGGCCGGTGTGGCTGAAGGCATGCAGCTGTCCATGTCCGGAAAAGGTAATGTGCCGGCCCGCGGCGGCGTAGCAGGTGACCTCCTCATCATGATCGAAGAAGAGGAGCATCCTATGCTGAAACGCGACGGCAATAACGTGGTCTATGACCTCATGCTGAACTTTGCTGACCTGGCCCTGGGCGCAGAAGTGGAAGTGCCGTCTATCGGGAGCCGTGTGAAAATCACCATCAAGCCGGGCACACAGGCCGGTGAAGTGCTCCGGCTGAAAGGCAAAGGTATCCGGGATATAAACGGCTACGGCGTGGGCGACCAGCTCATCTACGTGAACGTATATACCCCCAAGACCCTGAGCGCGGAAGAAAGAGAACTGCTCTATAAAATAAAAGACTCCCAGAATTTCCAGCCCAAGGCCGGAAACGAAGGAAAAGGCTTCTTTGCTAAAATGAAGGATTTTTTTAATTAACTTTGAGCTATCCGCCTGTAAGGAAAGCACTTCCGGAAAGGGATGCGGCCCCATACAAGGGATATAAGCTCAAAGTGAATTAAAACATCAGCATCATGGCAGCGAACAAGACCGACTATACCGACGAAAATGTCACCGCCTTTATAGAGGGCCTTGACAAAGAGCAAAAAAGGAAGGATAGTTACTACCTCCTGGAGCTTATGAAACGTATTTCCGGTGAGGAACCCCGGATGTTTGGCCCCACCATCATCGGTTTCGGAGAGTACCGTTACAAGTACGACAGCGGTCATGAAGGCACGGCCCCACTGCTCGGTTTTTCACCCCGGAAGACGGCCATTTCATTGTATGTTCATACCGGCGGAGAGTCACAGGCACACCTGCTGGAAGGCCTGGGTAAATTTACCATGGGGAAAGCCTGTATCTATGCTAAAAAAGCAGCCGATATCCGGGAAGAAGCACTGGTAAAACTCATGCGGGCTACCATTGACGAGGTGAGTAAAAAGCATACCCGCCTATGAATACAGCCACATTTTCTACCATAGATGAGTATATCGCATTGGCCCCGGAAGAGCGAAGGCCCCTCCTGGAAAAAGTGCGGCAGATCATCCGGGAAACCGTACCCGCCGGTACCACAGAGACCATCTCTTACCGCATACCCACTTTCCGCTATAACGGTAACCTGGTGCATTTTGCCCTCTTCAAAAATCATCTCGGCATCTATCCCGGCGCCGAGGCCATTGAAACCTTTGCAGAAGAGATCCGGCAATACAAGACCAGCAGAGGTGCCATCCAGATCCCCCTTGACGCCCCGCTGCCCGAAGAACTGATCCGGCGGATGGTAAGCTATAACGTGGATCGGCGGAAAGACAAGCAGGGTCCCGAATGGCATAAATATAACGCCAACTGGAAAGAAGCGATAGAGATCATGCAGGATATCGTGAACCGCACCGATCTGAAAAAAGAATTCAAGTGGGGCTCCGATATCTATACCTTCCAGGGCAAAAATGTAGTGGGCTGGGGCGGCTTTAAAGACTTTTTTGCCATCTGGTTTTATAACGGCGTGTTCCTGGAAGACAAGGAAAAAGTGCTGATCAGCGCTTCAGAAGGCAAAACCAAGTCCCTGCGGCAATGGCGCTTCACCGATGTCTCCCAAATGAACCCCAAGAAGATCATGGCCTACGTGCTGGAATCCATCCAGACCATAAAAGACGGCAAGGAGATCAAGCCGGAAAAATCACGCCCCGTACAGCCTACTGGCCTCCTGAACGAGCACCTTCAGACCGATCCGGCCTTCTTACAGGCCTTTAACAGCCTCACCCCCGGAAAACAAAAAGATTATATCGAATACATTGAAGAAGCCAAACAGGAAACTACCCAACTGGCGCGCCTGGAGAAAATAAAACCGATGATCAGCGAGGGAAAAGGCCTGCACGATAAATATAAACGGTAAATAATGGTTAATGATTAATGAGCCCGACACATCCCCACACTAACCATTCACAATTAACCATTAAAACCCTACCATCTCTCCCACGGAAACTTCTTCCTCACCTTCTTATTCGTGCCTTTCGGTGCCAGGTTCGGGTCAGGTAGCTCCTCTCCTTTATTCGAGCCATCCCAGAAAAAGTGGACGCGGGGCATCACCATGTACCGGCTGCGGAACGTACCCGTTACCAGGTCACTGTGGCGGTGCTCTCTCACAAACTGACATCCGTCTACCGGGCAGCGGGGTGCCCAGCAGGAGGCCAGGGTCAGTAAACTTCCTATCATCAGCAGCTTTTTCATATCGGAACTACAATTCGTACACCCAGGGTTTTACTGAAAAAATACTGCTTGTTTTTGGGGGTTTCGTAGCGCTTGTGCGCTAAAAAGCCCAATTCCACCGGGTTATACAGGCGTTCACCCTCTATTTTAGCGCCCTCAGCAGTAAAAACAGACCTCCCTGCCCCTACTCCCCCGTAAACATCCAGGAACAGGTGACGGTGCAGGTGAATATGCCGGCCAAACTTCACGTGCAGTACGTGCGTCTTTTCGCGGGTCTGCCGGTAGATACCCGCTATGCTGCCCTCATCGGTGACCGGCGTACCGGGCACGGGCACACCCAGGGTGCGGTCATACGTGCCGTTAATATATTCCAGGGCATAATACCGGCCAAACGGCTTTTTATCCAGGGCATAAAACGGAAACCAGTCCGAAAAATAGGCCCGGACCTCCCCGCGCAGCTCCTTGTTACGGTTATCCGGCTGAAGCCCACGCACCTGCTTATTCAGGTTACTCTTCCCCTTACCCGTACCGTAATCAAACGCAAAGCTGAGCTTTCCGATGGGCGGGGCCACTTCGGCTCCGAACTGGAAGGTATTGTTATACCCCAGCCAGGCGCTGGGATTAACCCGCAATAAAAGAAAAGGAACATGCGTAAAAGTGACCGGTTTCTTCCGGTTAACCTCCTGTGTTTCAAACACACTTTCCGAAATAGCCATCTGGGCAGATACGCTGCAGGTAGTGATCAGGAAAAGGATAATAAGCTTCATACTTACTTTTAAACGTAAAAGCGGAAGCGCTGTGTATGTGGAGTAAATAATTTATAATGGTTAATGGTTAATTTCGGATGCCGTTCATGCATTAATAATTAACCATTAACCATTATTATCTCATTTTCTTCCCGCATACGCTGTGTAGTACTTCATCGCCACATCCAGGTTCTTCTCCAGCTCGGCTATGCGGCTTTCGTCAGAGGGGTGAGTAGACAGCATTTTGGGTGGTTTTTGTTGGTTTTTGCCGGCTTCGGCCATTCTTTTCCAGAAATCCACGGCCTCTTTGGGATTATACCCGGCCATAGACATAAAGATCAGGCCTATCTTATCTGCTTCTGCTTCCTGTCTCCGGCTGTTAGGCAGAACGGCCCCTACGGTGGTACCTATGCCCAGCACCTGCCCGGCCAGGTTCATCAGCTCCTGGTTACCGGTAGCTACGCCGGTAGCAATGGCCCCCACCTGGGTGATGCCCTGAGCCGCCATGGCATTACTCATCCGCTCACGGCCGTGCTCGGCAATGGCGTGCGCCACTTCATGCCCCATGACCACGGCTACACCGTCTTCGGTTTTACAGATGGGTAAAATACCGGTATAAAAACAAACTTTCCCGCCGGGCATACACCAGGCGTTCACTTCCTTGCTCTCCACGGTGCGGAATTCCCATTGGTAGCCGTTCAGCAGATGGCCCAGCTTATTCTGGATCAGGTAATCTTCAGCAGCCTTCCGGATGCGCTCGCCTACCCGGGTCACCAGCTGTGAATTAGGGTTAGATGCGGGCAGCACTTTGGAGGTGTCCAGGAAACCCTTGTACTCATTATAACTCAGGCTCATCATCTCACCTGAGCTCACGAGACCCACAAACTGCTTGCGGTTAGTCAGGGGTACCCGCTGACATGACCAGACAAAAAGGATCATAAAAGTGGCGCCGGCCAGTATTCTTGCTAATTTGTTCATATTTCAATTAAGTTTTCGCTAATTTAATGTTTAGACGTAAATTTGTCAAAAAAGTCATAATAATAGGGAATGAAAATCTTAGCTGTAGGCAGAAACTACCTGGAACATATCAAAGAGCTGGGCAATCAAACCCCCGATGAACCCGTCATCTTTTCAAAGCCCGAAACCGCTGTTTTACGAAATAACGAACCTTTTTATTATCCTGACTTTTCACAGGATATACACCATGAACTGGAAATTGTGCTGAAAATTTCAAAAACGGGGGAAAATATTGAAGAAAAATTTGCGCATAAATATTACGATGAGATCGGGCTGGGGATAGATTTTACCGCCCGTGACCTCCAGGCTAAACTCAAAGCGAAAGGCTTACCCTGGGACCTGGCCAAAGGCTTTAACGGCTCGGCTCCCCTATCGGAATTCCTGCCCAAACAGGATTACGACCTGAAGAACCTGAACTTCCGGCTGGAAGTAAACGGCGAGGGCAGGCAGTCAGGAAACACTTCCCTGATGATCTATTCCTTTGATTACCTGGTGGCCTTCGTTTCCCGGTATTTTACCCTCAAAACTGGCGACCTGATCTTTACCGGCACCCCGGCGGGTGTAGGGCCCGTGCACCCGGGCGACCGCCTCACGGGCACTCTTGAAGGGCAGGTTTTACTGGACTTTGAAGTGAAATAAAAGGCCTCCGTTTAGATTCCGAACCTGAGACAAATGAAAAAAACAATATTACTCGCTTTCACGCTTATACTCTTTTTTAATACCCGGGCCCAGCAAAGTTTCCCCAAAGGCTACTTCATCATGCCCATTAACCCGGGGCAGGCCACGTCGCTGTCGGGCTGCTTCGGTGACATCCGGATCAATCACTTCCACTCCGGCCTGGATGTCCGCACCGGCGGCCAGGAAGGAAAACGCGTGGTGGCGGCCGCTGACGGCTATGTTTCCCGGATCCGCGTCCAAAACGGCGGCTACGGTAATGTGCTCTATATCACCCACCCTAACGGCTACACCACCGTGTACGCGCACCTGAAAGAATTTAATGCCGAGCTCAACCGTTACCTTACCTCCAAACAATACGAGCAGAAAACCTGGGAAATAGACTTACCCATAGAGGCCGGCCGGTTTAACTATGCGCAGGGTGACCTGGTGGCGCTGTCCGGGAATACCGGCGGTTCTGCAGGCCCCCACCTGCACTTTGAGATCCGGGATGAAAAAGAAAATGCCCTGGACCCCGAGCAGTTCGGCTTTAAAGAGATTCATGACCTTACGCCCCCGGTGATAGAAGTGATTACCCTGAAATGCATGTCGGCGGATGCGCGGATCAACGGTAAATTTGGTAGTTTCGATTTCAAACCCGTGAAGCAGGGAAGCCGGTATTTCCTGTCCCAGCAGATCCGGGCCACGGGCCTGATCGGCGTGGAGATCCTGACCTATGACCGTGCCGCTAATTCGCCTTTCCGGCTGGGGGTGAATGAAATTGAGCTGGAGATGAATGATAAACGCCAGTACCGCTTCCGGCTGGACCGCATGGCCTTTCATAATAAGCTGGACATGAACATCCACGTAAATTATGAAGAGCTGATCAAAAGCGGCCGGAAGGTTCACAAGTGCTACGTGGAAGAGGCGAACAGCTTTGATTTCTACGAATCCAATAACCACTGGGGCCTTCTAAAACCCGAAAAAGCGCAGAATGAGGTCAGTATCCGGGTGCGGGACTCGCACGGTAACGCCGCCTCACTGGGATTTAACCTGGTGAAAGATAACACCGAAATCCTGGCCGAACCCGCCCTGCAGGCGGTTAGCGTCATGAATAACTTCCTTAAAATAAATACCACGGAAGATACAGATAACATAAGGATCATCACCTACGGCGGCAAGGAGATCAGCGTACCTGTCCGCAGTTCCTCATCCGGCGCCCGTACTGCGGTATACGACCTGAAAGAAGGTTTCCCGGAGCAGGTGCTCATTGGCGATAAAAAGGTAAGCCTGCCGGTAAACACCGCCATCACCCTGCAAAACCCCCAGATCAATATCCCTAATCTCCAGGGCGACTTCAGCGGAACCCTTTACGATGACGCCTACATTTTCACCAATGTCAGCGATGAGGCCCTGGTGCTGCACGAAGACGTGATTCCGCTGAAAGGCGATGCCCAGCTGCACTGGACCAAGACCGGCCAGGTTACCTACCCGGAGAAACAGAAAGTGTACCTGGAGGGCCAGAAAAGAAAATTCATCGGCGGACAGTGGAAAGACAAGACCATCAGTTTCAAAACCCGGGAGTTTGGCACCTATCTGACCCTCTATGATTTTGACCCACCTTCCATCACGCCCCGCACGGTCAATGCCGACGCGCTCCGCTTCACCATAGCCGATAAGCTCTCCGGCATCCAGAAGATAGAATGCTATGTGAACGGCGAATGGGTCCTGATGGATTATGAATATAAAACCGGGGCTATCTGGGCCCGGAAACGCGATGCAGACCAGTCTTTTTCCGGAAACCTGGTGCTGAAAGTCACTGATTTTTGTAACAATACACAGTCATACGAAACCGTTATTCCATAACATGAAATTAAAACCCGGCGATAAAGCCCCTTATTTTGAAGCCCGTAACCAGGATGGCCGCCTGCTGAAACTCAGCGATTTCCAGGGGAAAAAGCTGGTGCTGTATTTTTATCCCAAAGACAATACCCCCACCTGTACCGTAGAGGCCTGTAACCTGCGGGATAACTACACGAAATTCCGTCAGGTGGGGTATGAGATCCTGGGCGTGAGTACGGATTCGGAAAAATCGCATCAGCGGTTCCGGGAGAAATTTAAGCTGCCCTTTGACCTGCTGGAAGATACCGGCCAGCAGCTGGTGAATCTCTTTGACGTATGGGGTGAGAAATTCACCTTCGGGAAGCATTACATGGGGCTGAAACGCACCACTTTTGTGATCGATGAAAACGGGATCATCACTGATATTATTGAGGATGTAAAATCCAAAAATCACAGCGAGCAGATTCTGGGCGCCTGAAAATTTTGCGCCGTAAAACCTTTAGCGGTTCAGCCTGTATAATGAGCCCCTATATCCTTTACTCAGAAAGCGTAAACATAATAGGAATAGTGTAATATACCCGTACAGAGCGCCCGTTTTGCATACCCGGGGTCCATTGCGGCATGCTGGAGACCACCCGTACGGCCTCCTCATCTGCGCCAAACCCGATTCCCTTCAGTACTTTCGGGGAAGTCACCGTACCATCTTTCTCCACGATAAACTGGAGCGTTACCCGGCCCTGTATATTGGCCCGGGCAGCCGCCGAGGGATAGCGGATATTTGTATTCAGGAACCGGTACATGGCGTCTTCCCCACCGGGGTAATAGGGCTGACTTTCCACCCCTACAAAGACCTCTTCGTCTCTGAAGGGGATTTCAGTGAACTGCAGCTCTATCTTTTCCGGTCTCTTCTCCATGGGCGGCGGCGGGATATCCCTTTGGGTTACTTTTTCTTTTTCAAAGGTGATATCGTCTTCTTCTGCCAGGTTTTTCACGGTACCATTTTTCCGGAACTCGGTCAGGTCTACCTTCACTTCCTTCCGGTCAGCAATCAGCCGCGGTGCCGGGTTCTCAAACACCAGGTCTTCGGAATATTTCTCTATTTTCCCCAGGTTTTCAGAGCGGGCTATACTGGCCGATGCCAGCACCATCATGCCCAGGAAGATGGGCGCTATAAACCCGTATTTCAGCAGGGCGCGCTTATGCGAACTCTCCTTGCTTAACATCTGAATCCGGGATTTGAGTAAAGACTGCTTAAAAAAGCTGTTCCCCAGGATGGACTCCGGCGTTACGCCAAACTTCCGGCTCAGCAGCAGCGCCGCGTAATAGGCTTTGGATCCGGCCATTCGGCTGGCATAGGCATCGGCCTGGTACTCGTGCAGGAGCCGGATCTCTCTTTTCAGGACATACACCAGGGGATTAACCCAGCACAGAATGGAGATCACTTCAAAGAGGATGACATCAAACGAGTGACACTGGATCACATGGATCCGCTCATGGTCCAGGACGGGCTTATACCGCAGCAGCGACTTCCCTACCCGCACCTTGCCGAAAAAAGAAAAGGCCTGCGCGTCATCGCCGGTAAAATCAGCCACAAAACGGATGGTACGGAAGATGCTCACGCCGAACTTCCAGGTGTAAAAAACCAATCCGGCCACGTAAAGGCCCAGCAGAATATGACTCAGGGAAATCAGGTGGGTACCCGCCACCGCCGTAATGGGGGTCTCCAGCGCGGTGGTATCATAACTGGCCATGATGTGGCTGACCTCCCGGGTCACAAACCACCCCTTCACCCATGCCGTATGCAGGAAAGGGATCACAAAAGACATGATCCCACTGAGCATAAGGTAAAAGCGGTTAGCCTGGTAAAACGTCTCTTTCCGCAGGAATAAGACGTAAAAGCCGAAGAACACCACCAAATACAGATTAACCTGGATCAAATAATGCATGATCTTTACTGATTTTTAAGCTCCTCTATCATCTTTAAAAGCTCATCGGCATCTTTCAGGTCCACCTGCTGCTCCTTCACGAAAAAAGACAGCATGTTCCCTACCGAATTATCAAAATACCCGCTCATCAGTTTGCCCGTGACAAACTTCCGGTATTCTTCTTTACTCACCACCGGGAAATACTGGTGGGTTTTACCAAAGGCCTGGTGGGCCACAAATCCCTTTTGCTCCAGGATCCGGATGATGGTAGACACCGTGTTATAAGCCGGTTTAGGCTCGGGAAGCACTTCTATGACTTCCTTTACAAATGACCGCTCCTTATCCCACAATACCTGCATGATCTCCTCCTCGGCCCGCGTTAATTCTCTTAATAGTTCTGACATAATTACTGTTCAGTTAGGTTTTTCACTCCAAAGTTATAACTATTTCCATAGTTTCCAATAAAATCCTGCATTTCTTTCATCATATATTGCATAACACCTGCATAATTATTTTACGCATCGGAAGAAAATGGATACTTTTGTGGAGTTTTAAACTCTATATTAATGCAAATCAAAGAACTTCAGGACATAGCCTCACAGGTTCGAAGAGACATTGTAAGGATGGTTCACGGCTGTAAATCAGGTCACCCCGGCGGATCACTGGGATGTACTGACATCCTCACGGCCCTGTACTTCCAGCAGATGAAGATCTCGAACCGGAAAGGAAAAGGCGGTTACCTCAGCTTTAAGATGGAAGGTCATGACGAAGACCTGTTCTTTCTTTCTAACGGTCATATTTCACCCCTGTTCTACTCCGTTCTGGCCCGAAGGGGTTATTTCGGTGTGGAAGAGCTGGCCACTTTCCGTAAAATCAACAGCCGCCTCCAGGGGCACCCTACCACGCACGAGGGGCTTCCGGGCATCCGTGTGGCTTCGGGCTCACTGGGCCAGGGCCTTTCCGTGGCCATCGGCGCCGCGCTGGGAAAAAGACTGGACGGTGACCCGCGCACGGTGTATGTCCTGATGGGCGACGGCGAGCAGCAGGAAGGCCAGATCTGGGAAGCCGCGCAGTTTGCGCCTCACCACAAGGTGGATAACCTCATTGCCATCATTGACCTGAACTACCAGCAGATAGACGGCCCCACAGAGAAAGTAATGGCTAACCGTGACCTGAAAGCCAAATACAAGGCCTTCGGATGGAATGTGATGGAAATAAAAGAGGGCAATAACATGGAAGCCTGTATAGCCGGGCTCCGGAAAGCCAAACGCCTCACCGGCAAGGGACAGCCCGTGCTGATCCTGCTGCATACCGAAATGGGCGCAGGGGTAGATTATATGATGGGAACGCACAAATGGCACGGCTCCGCTCCTAACGATGAGCAGCTGGCCAAAGCACTGGATCAGCTACCGCTAACTTTCGGAGATTATTAAATATTGCTAAACGATAATGAAGAAATATACATACACCGAATCAAAAGATACCCGCTCAGGCTTCGGGGATGCCATGACGGAACTGGGCCAGAGCCACCCGAACGTGGTAGCCCTCTGCGCCGACCTGATAGGATCCCTGAAACTGGATAATTTTATCAAAAACCATCCGGAACGTTTCTTTCAGACCGGTATTGCAGAAGCCAATATGGTGGGGATTGCCGCCGGCCTCTCTATTTCGGGCAAAGTGCCCTACGCCACCACTTTCGCCAACTTCGGTTCCGGCCGGGTGTACGACCAGATCCGCCAATCGGTGGCTTACTCGGATAAAAACGTGAAGATCGCCGTTTCCCATGCCGGTATCACCCTGGGCGAAGACGGCGCCACCCACCAGATCCTGGAAGACCTGGCCATGATGCGCGCCATGCCGAACATGGTAGTGATCAATCCCTGCGATTACAACCAGACCAAGGCAGCCACCAAGGCCGTAGCAGATTACCACGGCCCGGTATACCTGCGTTTCGGACGCCCTGTGGTGCCTGTATTTACAGGCGCGGATCAGAAATTCGAGATCGGGAAAGCCTGGATGGTGAATGAGGGCACGGATGTGACGCTCATTGCTACCGGCCACCTGGTATGGGAAGCCATCCAGGCCGGTGAGAAACTGGAAGAGCTGGGCATCTCCGCCGAGATCATTAATATACATACCATCAAACCGCTGGATACGGCCGCCATCCTGAAATCCATTAAGAAAACCGGCTGTGTGGTGACCTGTGAAGAACACCAGGCAAACGGCGGTTTAGGCGATGCCGTAGCGCAGTTCCTGTCAGAAAACCGGCCTACTCCCCAGGAGTACATTGCGGTGAATGACTCTTTCGGGGAATCGGGCACGCCGGATCAGCTCATGGAAAAATACGGCCTGAAAGCCGCGAATATAGTAGCTGCAGCTCAAAAAGTGATCAGCAGAAAGAAATAAGCGAAGCGCCGCAAGGATGAAAGACGACGAAATCATAGCACTTCTGGGGAACGAAGCCACGCACGAGCAGGCCTTCCGCATGATCCTGAAAGCTTACAAGGAAAAGATCTATTACCATGTAAGGAAGATTGTGGTGGACCATGACGATGCCGATGACGTGACCCAGGAGACTTTCATCAAGATCTGGAGAAACCTGGATAAGTTCCGCGGCGACTCCAAGCTGTACACCTGGCTGTACCGGATAGCCACCAATGAAGCGCTGACCTTCCTGCAAAAGAAAAGAAAGGACAATTCCGTATCCATAGACGATAACGAGATGCTGGTGGCCAGCCTGGAATCCCCGCGGAGTGATACCTACCTGGACGGCGATGAGATACAGATGAAGCTGCAGAAAGCCCTGCTGGAACTGACGGATAAGCAGCGGGTGGTCTTTAACCTGAAGTATTTTGAGAACCTCAAATACGAAGAAATAGCAGAGATCACGGAAACCAGCGTGGGCGGCCTCAAAGCCACCTACCATTTTGCGGTTAAGAAAATAGAGGAATATTTAACAAACCATTAAACCATTTCTCTTTTCAGCAGTCTTATTTAAAAAGATTTATTAATTACGATGAATTTGGAAAACAGCAAAATAAAGGCCCCTTTTACCGTTCCCGAGGGATATTTCCCCGGGCTGGAAGAGCGGCTTTTATCCGGGGTGAAGATCTCGGTGCTGTCTGAATTACGTCGTCCCGCTGTTCCGGAAGGGTACTTTGATACCCTGGAAGAACAGCTTCTTTCCACCACCCGGCTGGCACCGCTGAACGGTACGCCGGGCACCCCGGAAGGCTATTTCGATGCCCTGGAAGAGCAGATCCTCAGTCGTGTGAAAATTGACGGCCTGAAACGTCCGGCCGTGGAGAAAGGCTACTTTGAAGGCCTGGAAGACCGCATCATGGCGGAGGCAAGGCTGCAGGATTTACCTCAGGCTTCAGTTCCTGCCGGCTATTTTGATACACTGGAAAAAGATATCCTGGCGACGACCACCGGGGCCCGGAAAGAGAAATTCACCCTGTTCAGAAATATTAAGGTGATGCGGAGTGCTGCCGCTGTGGCGGTCATCGGCCTGGTGGCTTACGGCCTGTCGTGGAATAACCCGGCGCCGAAAGATGAGCTGGCCGGCATCAGTTCGGATGCCATGATCGCCTACCTGAGGGAGCAGCCCCTGATGGAAGAAGACCTGAATTTTGTCCTGGAGGGAAACGAAGTTTTCCTGACTTCAGAAGTTTCCGATAAGGAGATCACTTCCTATTTATTGGAAAATGGGATCAATATTTAATAGAATTACGAGGAAGAAATGAAATATGTTTCAATAGGGTTTTTGCTGTTGCTGTCGCTGAATGCCTTTTCGCAGGTTTCGGGGAAAGTAAATAACACAAATCCGGCCACCTCAACCCAACAGGACCGTATTCTGCAGATAAAAATAGCCAAGCTGACCAGTGACATGAAGCTCACCAAAAGCCAGGCAGAGCGGTTCTGGCCCATTTACCATGCCTGTGATAACCAGCGCAAGGAGATCCGCCGGGAGATCCGCCTGCTCTCCCGCAATTTTTCGGAAGACGATGACGCCTATAAAAAGCAGGAGCGCATCCAGGAGCTGAAGCAGAAGGAACTGGACCTGACGCGGCGGTATAAGGGGGATTTTCTGAAGGTGATCTCGGAGCAGCAGTATGGGATTATGCTGGTGTCGGAGGAGCGCTTTAACCAGGTGTTGCTCGACCGTCTCAAAGAACGCAACCACGACTGATGATGTCCGAAGGGCACATAAACTGCTGCGTTGTTTTCGGAATTCGCTTTCAGTCACATACTTTTAGTATGCTCCTTCAATCTCATCCTCAACGCCTTGCATTTTACGCACCCTTCGGCCCTCATCGCGGGCTGAAACAAACTCTGTTTGCTGGTGATTTTTCTTGGGAACGGCTTAATTTGGGGCTGTTTTTTTGTTTATTGTTTTTGTTCACTGTCATAATGGCTGCCGGGTATGTCGCTTGATCTTCGGATAAAGGCGCGGGATATTGCGCTGAAAGAAAAGGACGGGACTACCGGTGCGGCGGATTTTGTGCTGCAGCATGCGGGGAAGTATGAGCCGGAGCTTTTGCGGCGGGTGGCGGGGCACCTGGATCACCTGCGGGTGATGGAGAAGAAGGTGCCGGAGTGGTATGAGAACGGGAAAACGCTGCCTTATGCCGGTATAAATATGGAACAAAGCTCCTCGGAACTGACGGCACGGTACAAAGCGGGTTTCGTGGGGGGTAAAAACGGGCTGGATCTGAGTGGCGGTTTGGGTGTGGACAGCTATTTTCTTTCTCAAAAATTTGAGCATTTTACGCATAATGAGCCGGATGCCGGGCTGTCGGAAGTGGTGCGCCATAATTTTGAGGTTTTGGGTGCCCGGAACGTAAGCTTCACGTGTTTTGAGGCGGAAGATTATCCCTGGCCGGGTATGCAGTACAACTGGGTGTACCTTGACCCCTCCCGCCGGGACATGGCAAACCGCAAACTGGTGCTGCCGGAAGACTGCCTGCCGGACCTGCCAGCGCTCCGTAGCCGTATTCTGGAGCATGCCGGGGCCATTATGGTGAAATATTCCCCCATGCTGGATCTTAAGCTGGCCATCAGCCGCCTGGAAACGGTGAATGAAGTCATCATCCTGGCCGAAAAAAACGAAGTAAAAGAGCTGGTGTTCATCCTGCGGGAAGCCGGGGTGGCTGATCCGCCCATCCGCTGTGTGAACCTGGCCACATCCCAGCCGGAATTTATCTTTACACACCAGGAAGAAAAAGAGGCAGTCCCTCAGTACGGCCTGCCGCTGCACTACCTCTATGAACCGAATGCCGCCCTGCTGAAAGCCGGGGCCTTTACCAGCGTGGCCAGGCGGTTTGACCTCCTGAAAATGGCTCCTAACAGTCATCTGTATACCCATGAGACGGCGCTGCCCCACTTCCCCGGCCGCATAATGGCGGTAAAGGGTGTGACTAATTTTGATAAAAACCGTCTAAATGATATAGTACCGGGCAGGCAGGCCAACATCATCTGCCGGAATTTTCCCCTGCGGCCGGAAGAGGTAAGAAAAAAACTCCAGTGGAAAGACGGCGGAGACACCTACCTTTACCTGACCGAGGACATAAACCGGAAAAAGATAGCAATAGTAACTAAAAAAGCCGTAGGCTAAAAAATTTATACAGAATGAAAAAATTACTTCTTATTGTTCTCCTCATCAGCAGTACCCCACTGCTCGCCCAGGTGTATGTGGGCCAGAATATGCATAACGGACTGGAAAAGCGGTCGTACTCCGTACTTTCTAACCAGGATTCCAAAGAGCTGACGGATGACCTGGAAAAATACCTGGGCCAGTTCGGGAAAGTGTCTAAGCCCGGGAAAAATATTTACCGCATCCAGAACCTGAGGGGAAACACGGTTTCCACGGACCTGAACTATATTGATGTGGTGTCCAAATCCACCAAAAAACTGGAAAAGCTGGAATTTTTCTTCCTGAATGATGCGCATAATGCCCTGAGTAATCACGAGCTTAACCCCGGCGGTGCTGAAAAGTTTGTCCAGGAGTTTATTGATTTTTCCCGCCAGAAATCCCAGGCCCGGCTCATCGGTGAAAACCTTTCCCTGGCCGAAGATGATCTGAAGGAGGCCAAAAAAGACCAGGGCAAAATTGAGAAATCCATTGAGTCTAACCTGAAAGAACAGCAAAAGCTGGGCAAAAAACTGGATTCCTCCCCTGAGCTGATCGCTAAAGCCATGTCGGAAAAAGAGGAGATCGTGAATCAATTATCTACAGACAGCACCCAGGTGCTGGATGAAAAGTCCAAATCAGAACTGGGCAAGGCTTCCCAGAAAAAAGATAAGGAGATCTCCCGGATCCAGAAAGATGCCGAAAAGGCCGAAGATAAGCTGGGGAAAAAAGAGAAAGAGCTGGAAGACCTCAAAAAGGAACTTTCAGAAGCCAAACAGAAAGTAAGATCGCTGGAAAAAGTGGTGAGTGACGCCAAAAAACTGGTAGACCAGGTGAAATAAAGAATCAAAAAAAGGCAGCTCAAAGAGCTGCTCTTTTTTAATTCACAAAACTATTACTCATTAAAACCTGTTTCGCAGATCACGATGGATCATACGGTCTAAAGCAGCCATTTCTCTTTCCAGGTCTCTCCTTTCCCCGGGCGATATCCGCCCGTTCCGAAGGGCCCGTCTTTGCATGACTTCAATCTCGTTATACTTGCGCATCAGCCGGTTATACTCTCCCCGGGACAGGCGCCCCTGTCTCCTGCCGGTCTCAATCTTCCGCCACGCCTGACGTTGGAAAGACTCAATCCTGTACTCCGCATCCCGGTCATAACCCCTGTGGTCTTCATGCGCATACGCTCTCTCGCGATACTGCCCCCGGGCGCAGGAGAAACTGAGAGCAGCCACTACACTTGCCAAAATCAGCTTTTTCATATTTTTTTTAATTTTTTTTTCTTATTTATTAGAGCAAATACCAGTTTAAAGGTTTATTTTTGCATGTGTTAATGATGAATTAACACAAATATTTACAATAGAGGCAACATTTTAACTATCTGTTGCGTTATATAAGAAACACAGCTTAAAGATTTTTTGGATAAGAGATTATTATAGTGGTTTATTTTAGGGGTTAGATTAAAGCTCTCGGATTTTCTGGGAGCTTTTCTTTTTTTCGGAGCTCTGCTCCGGAAACCGCCGGAATGAATTCCTGGGTAATTCCTTGCTCTCCCGGCTAAAAACCATTACATTTACAAGCATCATCCGAGATACCCCATGACCGACATCCGCGAACTTATTGATCTTCTGAAAATGAAGGGCCTGAGTGAAACTGTTTTCCTGGGTCAAAACTATCTTTCTCCCTGGAAACGGGTTTTTGGCGGGCAGGTGCTGGCTCAGGCTTTAAGCGCCGCTACCCAAACGGTAGACCCGGAACGGGCGGCCCATTCCCTGCATGCATACTTCCTCCTGGCCGGTGATATTAACGTGCCCATCGTTTACGAAGTGGAGAAAATCCGCGACGGGGGCAGCTTTTCCACCCGCCGGGTGGTGGCCAAGCAGAACGGCATCGCTATCTTCTTCCTGTCTGCTTCCTACCAGAAAAGAAACCAGGGCGGTTATGATCATTCTATTGAAATGCCGCAGGTACCGGGGCCGGAAGGGCTGAAATCGGATGAGGAGATCATCAGGAAGTTTGAAAAATGGATCCCCAATACCATTTCCGAGCTGATCACTTCCCGGCCGTTTGAATTTCGGATTGTGGAGGGTTTCGATATTTTTGATAACAGCACTAAACCACCCTATAAACACGTGTGGTTCAAGGCTAAGCAGGCGGTGGAAGCCTCTCCGGAGATCCATCAGCAGCTGCTCACCTATGTGTCTGACTATAACCTGCTGATCACGGCCACCTTACCGCATACCGAGGGCCCCTACCCTTTTGATGTCTTTATGGCCAGTCTGGACCATGCCATCTGGTTTCACCGTGATTTTACGGTAAACGACTGGCTGCTGTATGCCATAGACAGCCCCAGCGCGTCTAACAGCCGTGGTTTTACCCGCGGAAATATTTTTACCCGAGACGGCACACTGGTGGCGTCTGTGACCCAGGAAGGATTAATCAGACCTAAAACCGAGAAATAATATGCACACCTTAACCCACTTAAAATTGCCGCTGGTGGCGGCTCCCATGTTCCTGATCTCTAATCCGAAGCTGGTGATCGAGTGCTGCAAGGCCGGCATCGCCGGTACTTTTCCGGCCCTTAACCAGCGCACCACGGAGGGGTTTGAAGCCTGGGTGACGGAGATTCAGACCGAACTGGAGAAGTTTGAGCAGGAGACCGGCATAAAACCGGCTCCGTTTGGAGTGAACCTCATCGTTCATCCTACTAATGAACGCCTGATGGCAGACATACAGGTGATCATAAAACACCGGGTACCGCTCGTCATTACCTCACTGGGAGCCGTAAGCCAGGTAGTGGACGCCGTGCACAGCTACGGGGGGATAGTCTACCACGATGTGATCAAAAAAAGACATGCCGAGAAAGCGGCCGAAGCGGGTGTAGATGGCCTCATCCTGGTATGTGCCGGAGCGGGTGGCCACGCGGGCTTGCTAAATCCCATGGCGTTTGTGGGCGAGATCCGTACGTTTTTTGACAAGACGGTACTGCTTTCCGGCTGCATCAGTCGCGGCGGGGATATAGCCGCTGCCCTGGCCATGGGCGCTGACCTTGCTTATGCGGGTACCGTATTTATCAACACCCGGGAAGCGGCCGCCTCCGCGGAATACCAGGAAATGATCTGTGAAAGCGAGGCCAAAGACATTGTCTATACCGCTGCCATATCGGGTGTTCACGCCAATTTCCTGCTGAAGAGCCTCCAAAAAAACGGGATCACGGAAGAGCAGTGGTCGCGGGCGGCCAAAATAGACTTCGGGAAGGAGCTGGATGCCGCCCAGGCCGAGGCTAAAGCCTGGAAAACGGTCTGGTCGGCCGGCCAGGGCGTGGGTACCTTAAAAAATGTGCTGCCGGTCAGCGACCTGATCCGGAAGATGAGCGAAGATTACAGGGCAGCCGTCTTAAAACTGGATCAAAGCCTGGCTTAAGCCGGCTTGCTCCACAAAACTTTTGAAACACAATGAACAATACCAGAACCTGCCGCGAGTGCGGGAGCCGGCTCCGGGGCCGTGCCGACCAGAAATTCTGCAGTGATATGTGCAGGAACACCCACCATAACCGCCTGACGGCATTTCAGAACAATTCCATCCGGAATATTAATAATACGCTGAGAAAAAACCGGCGTATCCTGGATGCGCTGTGTCCGGCGCGGACCGCCCGGGTAAGGCGTAAGACCCTGGCTGACTTTGACTTCGGTTATTTTACCCACCACCGAAAATCCCGGAACGGAACCACGTGTTACTGTGTGTATGATATGGGCTACCTGGAGCTGGGCAATGACCTGGTAATGATCGTCAGGGGGGTGACAATGTAGGTTTCCCTACATAAGCCCCCCTGGTAAATGTAGGTTTTTATGGATTTACCGGTATTTCATGGGCCGGTATTTTTGCATCATGATTCATCCTAAATTCGAAACCTATGAAAAGAAAACTATTGGTGCCGGTTCTGGCCTTTTTGTTCCTGTTGTCCTGTTCACACGAAAACGTACCTTCTAATGAAGACAGCCGCCCTTCCAAAGACCGCTTTATGGCCATGAGCCTGAAGGAGCAGTTTGTGGCAATGGCCACCTGGGGCGGTATCTCCAAAATTGACATCCAAAACCTGGAATTGCAGCGGGTATCTACGGGGGTAGTACGCCATTTTCCGCAATTCGCATTTAACTACTGCCCGGTCATTGACATCTTTGAGCTGGCTGAACAGAGCGCCGGCACCTATTCCATGGGCTTGCGAAAAGGCGGCCCTGCCGGTCAGGTGCTGGATGTGGCTGTAACCCTGACAGAAGGCAGTAATCCCTGGGTGGAAGTGAACGGCCTGAAGTATAGCATTCAGCTGAACAGCTATACGGCCGGTGACGGTAAAGACCTGGTAGAGTATACGTTTACCCCTACGGGGACCGTTCCGGGAACGTCAGGGGATTACCTTAACCTCATTGCTGCCCTTAATAACTCCAATAACGGCGATGCCATCCGGCCGGATCTGCCTATCAGTGACCTGCGTGTGCTTTCATTGGGAAGCCTGAAGCTGACCGTGGTACTGGACAGCCGGAACTCCGCGGATCTACCCACACTGGGTACCTGCCAGGAGGTGATGCCTCAAGGGGGATTTTTATCGCAAGGTAGCGGTGTTTATGAATATAATTCCGGGAAAGGGACCCAGGTTAAAATTGCTGTTAATCAAGCGTCTGCCAACAATTCAAAAAATCTAACCGTAACCGTCACTTATAATGCAAAATATACGGTTCAGTTTTGGGGAGAAGCCTTTGGGATAGGGTCTGCGGCTGAGCATGAAAACCTGAATGGGAAACATATCAAAGATCGCTTAGGGAACAGTCGTACGTTAATAACTCCTGACGGCACTAAAATCACCTTAGTCAGCGCTGCCGCTACTGGCCCCATGTCCTCCGTTACGGCCATCACCATTTACAGTAATGGTAGCGTTCATCACATCAATACCACCTGTAACAAACTGGAATACAGCACTTCCAATAACCCTTACCTGGCTCAGCGCATGGATGAACTCCAGGCAGACGGGGAAACCAGTGTACTGGAGGATACCCCCGATACCGTATGGTACTATACTATCTATAACGAAGATACGCCTTGTAACCGGGTCTATGAACGGGTGAACCTGGGTTCTTTGCCCAAAGCTAACGAGAACCAGGTGAATGACCTCTTTGATGACCCCCGATTAGCACACACCTAACATCTGCACAATGGAAAGGGTAGCCAGGGGCGTTGCTTGCGACGCCCCTGCATTTTTTATGCCGCGCCCGGCCTTATACCCGGTAGCTTTTCATGATCCAGCCACCGCCCACCACGTCATCGCCTTCATAGAATACTGCGGCCTGGCCGGGTGCAATGGCCGATACCGGCTCATCAAAAATGACTTCGATCTTATCTTCTTCCGTTTGCTGGATGTAAGCGCTTTCACCGCGGTCCTTGTACCGGATCTTGGTAGTGGTGCTTAGCCCGCCTTCGGGGATAGCGGCATATTTCTGGAGGTTAAGCTTGCTCACCACCATACCGTTCTTTTTCAGGTATTCTTCGGTACCCAGCACCACCTCATTGGTTTCCTTCCGGATCTCCGTCACAAACACCGGGTAGCCCATGGCTATTTTCAGACCTTTACGCTGCCCGATGGTGTAGAAAGGATAGCCTTCGTGCTGACCCACTACCTGCCCGTTTTCCAGTACAAAATTCCCGCCGGCCACCTGTTCTTCCAGGCCTTCCACCCTTCTTTTCAGGAAACCTCGGTAGTCATTATCCGGCACAAAGCAGATCTCGTAAGACTCTGACTTATTTACCAGGTCAAAGAAGCCTCTTTCCCGGGCCATGTCGCGGATTTGCGCTTTGGTGAGGTCACCCAGGGGCAGCAGCGTGCGGGAGAGGCTTTCCTGGGAAACACCCCACAGCACATAGCTCTGGTCTTTGGTCTGGTCTATGCCCCGTGAAATCACGTAACGGCCGTTTTCCTGCCGGATCTTGGCATAATGGCCGGTAGCAATAAAATCACAGTTCAGGTTATCAGCCCGCCGGAGCAGGGCGTCCCACTTGATATGGGTATTGCATAAAACGCAGGGATTGGGTGTACGGCCTTCCAGGTATTCCCCGGTAAAGTGATCGATCACCGAATCACCGAATTCCGAACGGATATCCAGGATATAATGCGGGAAACCGAGGTTAACGGCTATGGCGCGGGCATCGTTAATAGAATCCAGGCTGCAGCAGCCGGTTTCTTTTTTGGTACCGCCAGATGACGCATAATCCCAGGTCTTCATGGTCATTCCTACCACTTCATAGCCCTGCTCGTGTAACAGGACCGCCGCCAGTGAGCTGTCGATACCGCCGCTCATGGCCACTAATACTCTTCCTTTTTCTGACATTTCTTCTGCGAGGGTTCAAAGTCCTCCGATTTTAGTTTAAACCACAAAATAACTAAACACTTGCCGTTCGTTTTTGGTTCTTCCTTAATTTTGCAAAAAAAATAAAGTATGCTGAATAAGAAGGTATTGGTTAAAAGTGTTACCAGTTTATCGGAAGCCCGGTATTGCGCAGGGATGTTTGTAGACTATATCTCCTTTGATCTGAACGAAGAAAGCGAATATTACGTACCTAAAAAGAAGCTGGAGGAGATCCGGGGCTGGCTGAGCGGCGTGAAGATCCTGGGCTCCCTGGGCACGGCTGACGTTTCCCTCATTACGGCTTCCCTGGAAGAATACGGCTTAGACGGCTTTCTTTTCAGCCCGGAACAGTTTCACCTGCTGCCGCTGGTGGACACCCCGTTGAAGGTACTGGAATGGTCCGATGATGTAGCCCTGTTACCGTTCATCCCGGATCCGGAGGTGATTCTGCTGCTTACATCCGCTGAGGCCGCCCGGGAAAACCAGTTGGCCGACCTGGACAATGAAATTTTACAAGGTTTTGATTTTGAGAATGTTAAGTCAGAAACCGAACGGATTAACGGCTTTGCTTTCATGGGGAGCTTTGAAAAGCAGGTAGGAATAAGTGCTCATTCGGAGCTGATGGAAGCCCTGGAATATATTGAAGAGAACTACTAATAAAACACTAGTTATAAGCGGATTAAGAGAGCAGGATATAGCGCGTCAGGACCCTGTAAATTTTGATACACCAAATCCCCTCTCTCATCCAGCTAAAATACCACTCATGTAGTTTGCAATACCAAGTACTGATTCTTGTGCCTACATTTGCTTAACAATTATGGAAAGCAAAATGTATAGAATTAAAAATCAGAACAGTATTTTGGGGGGTGTCTGCCTGGGACTGGCAGATTACTACCGAACGGACGTAACGCTGGTCCGGGTCATCTTTGTGATACTGCTATTCACAGCGATCCCCATCGGAATAGCGTACCTGGTATTGTGGGCCCTATTGCCTAAGCGATATGGATATTTGGAAACAGTAAGTAATTTAGAAAACAGTAATTTAAACGCAGATAACGAAATGAGCAATCAAACAAGAAACGGAAATATTGCAGGCGGACTGGTCCTGATCATTCTGGGTGCCATTTTTTCTTTCAAAACATTTTTTGATATCAATCTTTTCTCCTATATCAAAAATATGTGGCCCCTGGTGCTGATCGGGCTGGGTGTCTGGATCATTGTGAAAGAAAAAGACGATCATCAGCAGGGCCCGGGTACTCCTTATAGCGGAAATACCGGCGGAACCAGCTTCTAAAACTATAAAATCCGGAACCGGAGTAGTTGCCTGAAAGGTGACTGGCCGAAAAACTATTACAATTATGAAAAACACGAACAATATTTTCCTGGGTGTGATCCTGATCGCGCTGGGGGGCCTGGCCCTGGGGCTGGTGAATAACTGGTTCAGCTTTGACGTGAGCATGCGGCAGATAGCCCGGTTCTGGCCGGTGCTGATCATCCTGGCCGGTGTGGCCGTAATGCTGGACAGCCGGCGCAGCCTGATGAATTCCACTTCGGTGCTGCTGGTGGCCCTGGCCATCCCCTTTGGCATCTATAACTGCACGTCTAATACCTTTAAAAAGGTGGAAGACCGGCTGAATGAAAAGGGATTTGATTTTGATGTGGATGTGGACGATAACGACAATGAGTTTACCTACGATGAAGGCAGCGACTCTTCTTCCAGCGCGAACCACCAGACGTATAAGGTAGATAAAATAGCCGGCGTAAAAAGTGCAGAGTTAAGTATAGGTGGTGGTGCTGCCCAGTTTTTACTGGAAAAAGCAGATGCCGGCCAGCTCTTCGCCGCCGATACCCGCCTGGCAGGAGTAAGTGGTTTTGCCCTCCGCGAGGAAAATTCAGGAACCCACCAGAAGGTGTCGTTTAAAATGAAAGGTAAGAATAACATTCACCTGAATGACAAAGGCATAGACCGGAAGGTGATCCTGAAACTGAACACAGAGCCGGTGTGGGATATTGATATGGAAATCGGTGCCGGAGACCTGAAATATGACCTTACTCCTTATAAAGTGCGTAAGATCAACCTGGAGACAGGCGCTTCGAACATTGACCTGAAGCTGGGTGACCTGATGAATGAGTCTACCGTGAAGATTGAAAGCGGAGTGGCGAACATTGACATTGAAGTGCCTGAGGGCGTAGGCTGCGAAATCAAAATGGACGGCGCCCTGAATGCCAAGAATTTCACCGGCTTCACCAAGATCAAGTCGGGCCTGTACCGCACGGAGGGCTTTGACAGTGCTGCCAAAAAGATTTATATTGATACCGACAGCGGGATGTCTAATTTCACCGTGAAAAGATACTAAGCAGGTACACGCTGCAAACTATTCATAAGACTGGGCCTGGTCAACGGGCTCAGTCTTTGTATTTTAAGGCCTTTACCGGGCTGATCCGGGTAATACTGAAGGTAGGCAGCACGGTAACCAGCAGCACCAGGATAAAAACACCTGCATTTACCCCCGCCACGGCCAGCCAGCTCCATTCTATGGGTACATAGTTCATATAGTAGTTTTGGGCATCCAGGCGGATCAACTGGAATTTCCACTGCACAAAAGCCAGGAGCAGCGCCAGGACATTGCCCAGCAGCAGGCCGTAAAAAATAATCCAGGAACTGTTAATAAGGAAGATACGGCGGATCTGCTTACCCGGCGCCCCCAGCGACTTCAGCAGACCGATCATGGGTGTACGCTCCATGATCATGATGAGAAGCACGGAAATCATGTTAAATGCCGCCACAATCATGATCAGCACAATGATCATCACGATATTCCGGTCCAGGAATTTAAACCATTCGAAGAAATGCGGCAGCAGTTCTTCTATCAGCGTTACCTTATAGTCCTGGGGAAAAATGTCTAAAAGCTGCGATTTCACCTCCGCTACCCGGTTCAGGTCTTTCAGGTAAATGTCCAGGTGGCCGTATTCCCCGTTTTCCCAGAGGTTAATGCGCTGGATCAGGGAGAGATGCGTAAGGGTATAGAGCTGATCCAGCTCTTCCACGTGCGTATCGTAAATGCCCACTACGGTGAGCTTACGGGCCCGGGGCGGATCCTGGATAAAGTAAACATAGATGCTCTCCCCCACCCCGGTGTTCAGCAGGCCGGCGATCTTGGTGCTGAGGATGATCTCATTAGCAGAATCCGGGTTCAGCACGCGGCCTTCGGTCAGGTTCTTTTCAAACTCCGTCCAGTCGTAGTCAGCATCCACCCCTTTCATGACCACGCCGGAAATTTCTTCTTCCGACTTCAGGATGACCGACTTATAGGCTACCCGGTTAACCGACTTCACGCCGGGCAGGGCCGCAGCCTGCTTAAAATAGTCGGAATTATTTGGAACGGGGGTTTCCTCAAATGAGCGATTAAGTGTAATTTTGCTGACCTGAATATGAGACGTCTGGCTGAAGAGCTTCTCTTTAATGGTGTTTTTGAAACCCAGGAGTACAAAAAACGACAGAACAATAACGGAAACGGTGATGGCCACGCTCAGGATGCCTACTCTCACGATGACCCGGGAGAAAGACTGGCCCCGGGAGTTTCTTATTCGGTTAGCTATGAAGTAGGATATTTTCATTGAAGATTTCTGCTTCCGCAAAAATAGTACAGTATTTTAGACAATTTATCATCAAGTAAATATATTATGCAGGAGATTCTGATCATTGATTTCGGGTCGCAATACACCCAGCTTATTGCCCGCAGGGTGCGGGAACTTAACGTTTATTGTGAGATCCACCCGTTTAACAAGATCCCTGCCCTCACCGAAAATATCAAGGGGGTGATCCTTTCCGGAAGCCCTAGCTCGGTGATGGAAGAAGGCTCTCCTACTATAAATCTCAGCCTGTTAAAGGGAAAACTGCCCCTGCTGGGCGTGTGTTTCGGTGCACAGCTGATGGCCAAAGAGTTTGGCGGATCAGTGGAAAAGTCAGACAGCCGGGAATACGGCAGGGCGCGCCTGGTATCCGTAGATTCAAATGATAAGCTTTTCCTGGGCATCCCGGCCCACTCCCAGGTGTGGATGTCGCACGGAGACACCGTCATGCGGCTGCCGGAAGGCGCCCGCCTGACCGCCTCCACGGAATCCGTGACGAACGCTGCCTTTACTTTTGATGATGAAGAAACGTACTGCATCCAGTTTCACCCCGAAGTGACGCACTCGGAAGACGGGAAAAGGATGCTGGAGAATTTTGTGGTGGGTATCTGCGGCTGTGATCAGAGCTATACACCGGAGTCTTTTGTGGAATCTACGGTGGCTGAGCTGAAAGAAATGCTGGGCCAGGATAAGGTGGTGATGGGATTATCCGGCGGGGTAGATTCCTCCGTGGCCGCCCTGCTGATCCACAAGGCCATCGGCGCTAACCTGTATTGTATTTTTGTAGATAACGGCCTGCTGCGCAAAAATGAGTTCACGCAGGTACTGGATTCTTATAAAGGCCTGGGACTGAATGTAAAAGGAGTAGACGCCAAAGCGCGTTTTTATACAGCCCTGGAAGGCCTGACCGACCCGGAAGACAAGCGGAAGGCCATCGGTAAAACGTTTATCGAGGTTTTTGACGACGAAGCCCATCAGTTGGAAGGCGTGAAGTGGCTGGGCCAGGGTACCATCTATCCTGACATCATCGAATCGGTGTCGGTAAAAGGGCCGTCAGTGACCATTAAATCGCACCATAACGTAGGCGGGCTGCCTGATTATATGAAACTGAAAGTGGTGGAACCGCTTAAGCTGCTCTTTAAAGACGGCGTACGGCAGGTGGGCCGCTCCCTGAATATGCCGGATCACCTGATCTCGCGCCATCCTTTCCCCGGACCGGGGCTGGGCATCCGTATCCTGGGCGATATCACCCCGGAGAAAGTGGCCATCCTTCAGAATGTAGACGCCATCTTCATTGATTCCCTGCGGGAAAAAGGCCTGTATAATTCCATCTGGCAGGCGGGTGCCATCCTGCTGCCGGTGCAAAGCGTGGGTGTGATGGGCGACGAAAGAACCTATGAAAACGTGGTGGCCCTGCGGGCTGTAACCAGCGTAGACGGTATGACTGCCGACTGGGCCCACCTGCCTTACGATTTCCTGGGCGAGGTTTCTAACCAGATCATTAATAAGGTACGGGGGGTGAACCGGGTGGTATATGATATTAGTTCCAAGCCGCCGGCGACGATTGAGTGGGAGTAAGCGTTTTTAGCTCACTCTCACCTTCTCTTCCGCCACACCCGTAGTGGTTTCCCGGCCTTTTTTGGAAGCGCGGTTACGCACGTAGCGTACGCGCTCTTTTTCCAGCAGGAATCCTACCAGGATATAGAGTGAAAAGATAACCAGGATGGCTACAGACAGCTGGGTATTAGTGAAGTACTGCCGTGAGAAGTAGATGGCCGAAGTAAACAGGATGGTAAACCCGTAGAGGATAAATGAGGCCACCGGGTGACTCAGGCCCAGGTCTACCATCAGGTGATGCACGTGGCTCCTGTCAGCCGAGAAGGGTGATTTTCCTCTTAAAATACGGATGCCAAACACCCTGAGCGTATCAAATATCGGTACGGAAAGCAGCGCGATGGCAATCACGGGAGCATTCTGGTACACATTTTCAGTAGTAGGATTCACGTTTACTTCCACAAATTTCAGGGCCATAACAGCTACCCAGAAACCTACTACCAGTGAGCCGGTATCCCCCATAAATATTTTACTGGTCTTGGAGAAGTTAAAGCGCAGGAAGGCAAACAGGGAAGCGGCCAGGCTGAAGCCCAGGCAGGCCAGAGACCAGTAGTTATTCAGCATAAACCAGAGCGCAAAGCCCCCGCTGGCGAACATGGCCACCCCGGCCGAGAGGCCGTCAATGCCGTCAATGAGGTTAAAGGCATTGATCAGAGCTACGATCAGGAAGATGGAAAACAGCACACTGGCTATGTAAGGCAGCTCCTGGATGCCGAAAATCCCGAAAAAGCTGGACACCCGAAGATCACTCCCCACCACGATAAGCAGGGCCGCCAGGATCTGGGAAAATATTTTTTTAGTGGCGCTCAGGCCATAAATATCGTCTTTAATGCCGAGAAAAAACAGGATGACCGTACAGGCAAAAACCTTATGCATGAGGTAGCCCTCGTCCATGAAGTTCCATATCATGTAACCGATGAACGTACCCGCAAAAATACCCACCCCACCGAAAGTGGGTACCGGGTGCTTATGGGAGCTCCTCTTAATAGGGCTGTCAGACAAGTCACGCTCTTCACAGATGTTCCGGATCACGGGAATGGATTTCCAGGTAACCGCTAAAGCCGTTAATCCTGAAATAATTACCCGCAACAGATTTTCTGTAACTAATTCTTCTAATATCAGATTCATAAAAGTGGCACTAAATTTCTCTATTATACGTGTTTTTTCTACATGGCTCCGTAAAAATATACAATAGTAGTAATTATAAAAAAAAAAGTTAGTTAACGGTACGTTTTTTTATCGAAATAGCCGGATTTCCCCGATAGATGGTTCTCTCATCCAGGTTTTTCGTAGCCACAGAGCCTACGGCCAATACCGCGTGGCTTCCTACGGTCACTCCGGGGCACACCACGGTCTTCGCTCCCAGCCAGGCGCCCTCTTCCAGGGTGATGCTCCCGGTGATGAGATCAAAGGTAGTTTTGGTGAAATCGTGGTTTCCGGTCAGCAGCATAGCCCCCTGCGACAGGCAGCAGCTGGCCCCGATCCGGACCATCACCAGGTTATCTATCCACACCTCCTCTCCTATCCAGGCGTGGTCTCCGATCTCCAGGAACCACGGGTATTTAATGTTCACGTTAGGCTTAATGACCACACCCCGGCCTATTTTTGCCCCGAAAATTCTCAGCACAGCCCGCTTAAAGCTCACGGGTAAAGGCAGCTGGGAATGGATGAAGGCCTTGCTGAACAGGTGCCAGGCCAGCCTTTTCAGGGCACCAGCCCCGTGGTCATATTCCGGGTTACGGTATTGGCTCAGGTCTACTTTCATCGGCGATGGTTTAAGCGGTTTAACAGGAGGGTACTCTTTTCACGTCCTTCCTGCAGGCGATCACCCAGGAAGCTGCTGGTGGCCATAAACTGCTTTTCATAGGCGCGCTTATCCCCTGTTTCCAGGATATTGGTCCACTCGTGCACCGCGGTATGATAGGCCAGGTCATCAATATAGTTCGATTTATCGGTCAGCGCCGTATCCAGCGACTCCCGCAGCAGGTCTTCGTTATTAAAAAGGTACTCGGCCAGCCCTACCCGCAGCCGGAAAGGCGGCGTCTGGCAGACCAGGCTTTTGTACGGGTTTATGCCCAGGTCAGCCCAGGTGCAGACCATGGTCAGCAGGCTCAGGTGAGAGTTAGGCTTATGATTACTGCCGGGGTTCAGGGTGTATTCCCGGAGCAGGGAATCATCCAGCATCATTTCCGCCTGGGGAGCTGAAAAGACCTTGTCGCGCGCTTTAAACACGCGTGCTTCCAGCATTTTCCGGTTTTCCGTGATCATCCAGCCGAAAAGCTCATTTTCAATCAGGGCAAATTTCCGGACATCCCGGATGGCAAAAGGATTTTCAAAGGCCAGCCCCGAATACACGTGGGGTTTGTACGAGAATATCCTCAGCGTAAGCAGCAGCTTAATATTATCAATGCCCTGGATCTGGCTTTTGTCTTCCCAGGGATAAACCTTGCGGTGCATAAACGCCGTGCCCAGGCTTTCAAAACCCACGTGGGTGATCACCTGGATATCGGCCATCATCTGGTCATGGGTGCGGTAGCTGTCCAGTTCTTCCACGGTGGCTCCGGTAGAGCGGTAGAGCTCCCTGACCTGCTCAAAGGCCTCATCCGTACAGCGATGCCTGTACATGGCCACGATCTCCCCTTCCGGTGAAATAGAGGGCCCGAAAAGGGCATGTGAACCTACGATCTGGGCATCGTGGGGTAAATGTTTTTCAAAAGCCAGCACTTCCGGGGTTTTCACGGAGGTCTGGCCCGTGACCACGGCACCGAATTTCGTGGAAGGGCCCGCCATACGGGCTACTTCTTCGATGCGCTCGGTCTCTACGGCATACATGATGATGTCACTGATGCGGGAGACGGCCACGGCATCTTCCAGCACATGCACACCGGGGAGAGCTTCCCTCAGCGCTTCCGTGCGGTCAGGAAGATCACAGCCGTACACTTCATAGCCCTTTTGGGCCCATACCCGGGCAAAGAGCTTTCCCATGTCGCCGAGGCCGATCACACCAATTTTCATATTTCTTTTTTTGAAACGACAAATTTACCGTAAAGGGGGGGGAAATAAAAGAGGGCAGGGAAAAAGACGCAGAAACTCCCGGCAAGCTGTTCTGTGCTACTGCTTTGGGGCAATCATTTCCACATCCCGTAGCGAGGAAGTAAAGTAGTGTGGAGGCAGAGTCTCCAGTGAGACCCTGCCCTGATTCGTAGCGTTATTGCTTTTTAGCAATAATCTCATACACTCCGTCTTCATCTTCTCCGGAGACAGAAAGCTGGTTATCACTGCTGATGCTGCCTACCTTTATACCGCTTTCCAGCAGATCCATGCCGCTGCCGGCATCCTTAACGGTAAGCGTTCCCAGTGATTGTTCAGTAGTAGACTGCCCCTGCATCTTAAGCCGGAGGGACCCGTTAACGGTTTCAGCCGTATTCTTTTGAAGTATAATGGCTATTTCCGTCCCACCGGTTAGCGGAATATTGGTCCCCTGGTAGATAAACCGGGTAGCAATAAAGGTACCGGAGGCCCGGGTGGCCAGATCAGGTGCAGGATCTTTATCCTTTTTACATGCTGCCAGACTGATGAACATAAGACCCATTAACAGAAACTTTTTCATAATTTGCTTTTTTTAAGTTTTAACTTCTTTTTGATAATGCAAAACTAGGCGGTTTAGAAACAGGCATCAATCCCTTAAAAAGGGGATTTTTTCAATCCTGAAATAGGGTATTCCCCAAGAAAAAAGGCTGCCTCTTTCCAGAGACAGCCTTTGATATTTTATTGAATCCCGGCTTATTTACTGAGTCCGTACTTCTCAAAGTACTTATTAGCCAGTCGTTTCTGCTTATCATCCAGGTTTACTTCGGCACCGCGGATGAAGGCGCGGGTCACCTTTGCCGTGCGCATATCCAGGATATCTCCTTCACTGATGATGAAGGTGGCGTGTTTCCCGGCTTCCAGGGTACCCACCCATTGATCGATGCCCAGGATCTTTGCGTTAGAGGAAGTAATGAGGGCCAGCGCCTGGGCTTTGGTAAGCCCGTGTGCTACGGTATTTCCGGCCACAAACGGGAGGTTACGGGTTCTCCAGTAGGAATCGTTATAGTGAAGCCCTACGGTCAGCCCTTTTCCGGCCAGGTAGGCGGGCAGCTTATAGGCCTCCCACACATCAGAGTCCACGCGATCCGGTAAGCGGTGGGTAGGTGAAACAATGATAGGCACATTATTTTCTTTCAGAGTCTGGATGGCCAGCTCGGAAGTGACCGCGCCTACCACCACGGGGTGCTTCACCCCTACTTCCTTGCAGAAATTAATGGCTTCTATGACTTCTTTATCGGTTCCGGCCTGGATAAACAGGCGCTGGTCACCGCTCAGGATGCCGTTAAGGGCGGTTAGTTTGAGGTTATCGTACGGATCACCACCTGCTTTCTGGGCCACCGACTGCGCAAAAAGCTCCCGCAGTTCATCCACGGTTTTCTGGTAGTGCTCATTTTTCTGAAGCTCCCGGGTCATGGTCTGGAAATTAAAGCTGGGGCTCATTCGCCGGGGCCAGTTGAGCCAAAGCCCGTCATCCGGCTTCAGCACGGCATCTTCCCAGTTCCAGCCGTCTAGGTAGAAAATGGAAGAACGCCCCGAGATCACTCCGCCTGAAGGCGTAGCCTGGGTGATGAGCACCCCGTTACCTCTTACGGTGGGGATCACCTCGGAGTCGGTATTGTAGGCCACCAGCGCCCGCACGTTCGGGTTATAATCGCCCAGCTCGTTATAGTCCAGCGTAGGCCGGCTGGATTCTATTTCTGCCAGGCCCAGTGTACTGGCCGGTGAGATAATGCCGGGATAAATATGCCGGCCTTCCACATTTACCTTTTTGGCGTTCGGGTATTTGGCCGACAGATCAGAGGCCGAAACCTCTTTGATGAGCCCCTTTTCAATCAGCATGGAACCGGCGGCATGCTCGGTGCCGTTACCGGTGAAAATATGCGCATTGTAGAAAAGTACGGGTTCTGCGGATGCTTTTCCGGCGCCCGGGTTCTGGGCAAAAGCCGTTCCGGAGAGCAGGCAAAACAGGGATATAATTAGTTTTTTCATTTACCGCTGGCGTTTAAGATACGTAAGAACAAATCGAGATTTTCAACGGACACGCCGTCATATTCCATGATGTGGTCACAGTGGATGTGCTCCTGGCGCTGCCGCATCACGGGCCTTTCCGTAGGGGTCCCTTTGCCTTTCTCGGCCAGGAGGATCTGGATCAGCCGGTTTTTCTCGTCACGGAGCTCTTTTTCTTTCTGATCCTTGGTGTCCAGGTCGAAATAAACGGTACCGTCAATGATGGTTTTTTCAGGCTTGGCATAGATAGAAAGCGGGTTATCGGTCCAGAGCACCAGGTCAGCGTCTTTGCCGCTCTTCACCGAGCCCAGGCGATCATCCAGCTTCAGCATTTTAGCCGGGTTCAGGGTTACGGTCTTCCAGGCTTCTTCTTCGGTAAGTCCGCCGTAAAGCACGGTTTTAGCCGCTTCCTGGTTCAGTCTTCTGGCCATTTCGGCGTCATCCGAGTTAATGGCGGTGGTGATGCCCATTTTATTCAGGATGGCCGCGTTAAACGGTATGGCCTCTTTCACTTCCATTTTATAAGCCCACCAGTCGGAGAAGGTAGAGCCGTTAATGCTTCTCGCCTTCATTTTATCGGCCAGCTTGTAGCCTTCCAGGATATGGGTGAAGGTATTGATCTTAAACCCGAGGGAGTCGGCCACTTTCATGAGCATGTTAATCTCCGACTGCACGTAAGAGTGGCAGGTGATGTGGCGTTCACCGTTCAGGATCTCCACCAGGGCATCCAGCTCCAGGTCGCGCTTAGGCGCCGTTAAGCCGGTTTTTATTTTGGCCTTGTTATAGGTTTCCCACTCTTTTTTATAGGCAATGGCCCGGGTGAAGGCATCCACAAACACCTGTTCCACGCCCATCCGGGTGATGGGATAGCGGTTAGGGGTGGTGCTGGAGTTTCCTCTTTTCACGTTTTCGCCCAGGGCAAATTTGATGAATTTGGGTGAGTTCGGGATGATCAGTTTCTCAGGTGATTCTCCCCATTTCAGCTTCACGATGGCCGATTGGCCCCCGATACAGTCGGCCGAGCCGTGCAGCAGCTGGGAAGTGGTCACCCCACCGGCCAGCTGGCGGTAGATATTGATATCCTCAGAGTTAATCACATCTTCCTGTCGTACTTCAGAGGAAACCGACTCCACTTCATTAATGGAGAAGAGGGCGATATGGCTGTGTTCATCAATGATGCCGTTTGTGAGGTGTTTACCCGTACCGTCTATAACCCGGGCATTACCAGCGGCCAGGTTTTTCCCTACCGAATGGATCTTACCGTTTTTCACCAGCACGTCAGTCACCAGGGT
Organism: Leadbetterella sp.; assembly: GCA_019638185.1. Lineage (GTDB taxonomy): Bacteria > Bacteroidota > Bacteroidia > Cytophagales > Spirosomataceae > Leadbetterella. The sequence goes on along the minus strand of JAHBUH010000001.1, from coordinate 127,293 downwards.
ACCTTCCTTTTCATTGGTCCATACGGTGGCGTTTTTGATCAGCAGGTCTTCAGAACGGGGTAGTTCTTTGTTTCCGAAGGCTACAAACGGGTAAAGCACGCCACCTTTGGCAGGGGCAGGCCGGGTACGGGCGCCGGCTGAATCCGCTTTGGCAGCGGCTGCATTTTCTTCAATGAGCGTAGCCGTCCAGTTAAAGGCCTGGCCTTTGGCATCTACGCCCTGGCCGGTGATCTTTTTCTCCCCGATGAGGCCGGTGAGGCGGGATACGCCTTCATTGCCCTTCCGGTAGGTAATGGTCAGAAAGTTTTTATCGCGGCTGACGGTAGGCTTCACTTTCACGGTGTCCATGGCCAGTTCCAGGGCTGGTTTTTCCGGCTCCCCGGAAACGGTCAGGCGGTTAAACCCGGGAATGGTGGTATTGTATTTCCCGGCTATAGCGGAGGTAGAGACATCGTTTATCACAAACTTGGCTCCCTGCACCCAGTTTTCCAGGATTTTCGCTTTTTCTTCGAAGATATCTTTATCGGTGATAAGGAAGTTAGCCAGCAGGCCGGTCTTCAGGGTACCCACCTTGTCTTCGATCTTCAGGATACGCGAGGGGTTTACCGTGAGGGCCGCCAGCGCATCTTTTTTACTCAGGCCGGCTTTAATGGCCGCCTGAAGCTGGGTAAAGAAAGCAGCTTTCAGCGGCAGGTCAGCCGTGGTAATGGAAAAGTCTATGCCTTTAGCCGCTACGGCTGCCGGGTTAGCGGGAGCCAGCTCCCAGTGCTTCAGATCCCCCAGGGCCACGTTTTCAGCATCTATGGGGTCTTCCACATCCAGGGCTTTGGGGAAATTCAGCGGAAGAATGAGGTGGGTGTTCAGCGCTTTGATCTCATCGATGCGCTTGTAATCATCGCCCCCTGATTTAATGATGTATTTCACGCCAAATTCTTTGCCCAGCTTATCGATCCGCAGTGCATCATGAAAACTGCTGCTCTGGAACACGGAAGGCAGGCTCTGGTTAGCGGCAAAAGCTTCCATAGACAGGTTACGCTCCGGCTGGTCTTTGGTTTTTTTGTACCAGTCGGCATCGTAGTAGGTCTGGCGCAGGAGCGCCACACAGCCCATGAGGGAAACCGGGTAGGTCTGGGTACTCAGGCCTTTCAGGAAGGAGTAGTGTGAGGAGACATCGGCTTTGATGAGCGACTTGCTGTCTTTTTCCTCTCCCAGGGTAAGCAGCACGGAGTTTCCCCTGACAATACCGTCTTTCAGGTGAGATACCACGGATCCGAAACCGATCTTACGGAGTTCATCGGCCGCTTTGGGGTTAATGACGAAGACCTCAGCCGCCTTTACTTCCGGTTTGATGGCCTGATTATAGGCATAGGCCCCCTTCTTTTCCGACTCGAAGCTCATGGCAGCACCGCCGCGGCCGCCACCCATAGGGCGCTTCAGCTCAGGCAGGCCGTAATCCGAATAGATGTCTACAAAAGAGGGATAGATGTGCCGGCCCTGGAGGTCAATCACCCGGGCGGATTTCGGGTAGTCAAAGTTTTTCCCTACCTTTTCAATTTTATCTTCTTTGATCAGAAGCCATGCGTCTTCCAGAACGGTGCCCGGATCCACATGGATGGTAGCATTTTTGAACAGGAAATAGCCGGGGCGTTTATCCTGCACGCCGTTTTGATTGGGCTGTGCAAAAACCGCCGCCTGCCCTGTCAAAAGAAGCAACAGTAAAAGTATTTTCCTCATATATACAGTTTAGGTTTTAATGCATAAATTTAGAGAAATCCCGGAATATTCGGGAGAAGATAAAGGTAAACAATCGATATAATTCCGGTTTTCGTGGATCAGTATCGGGATTATTTGAGTGAGGGTTACGCTTTTGTCCGCGAAAGCCGTATTTTTGCAGCGATTAAATTTTAAAAATTGTCAATGAAACCTACTTTATTGATTCTTGCTGCCGGAATGGGCAGCCGTTATGGTGGCATTAAGCAACTGGACTCTTTCGGCCCCAATGGAGAAACCATTATAGATTATTCACTGTATGATGCTATCCGGAGCGGGTTTGGCAAAGTGGTGTTTATTATACGTGAAGAGCTGCGCGAGGATTGCATCCAGCTTTTCGGGCCCAAGCTGGACGGAAAGATCGAATATGATTTTGCAATACAGGGATATGACTCCTACCTGCCTGCCGACCTGGGCGATGTAAACCGGCAGAAACCCTGGGGAACCGGCCACGCCGTGCTGTGTGCCTGGGAAAACACCCAAACGCCTTTTGCGGTGATCAATGCCGATGATTTTTACGGTCGTGAGGCGTTTGAAACCCTGGCCCGTTTCCTGCAGGAAGACAGTAACCCGGACGTTCATGCGCTGGTAAGCTATAAGCTGAAAAACACGCTGTCAGAAAACGGTACGGTATCCAGGGGCGTGTGTACGGTCAATGAAGACGGCTACCTGACGGATGTGGTGGAAAGAACGAAGATCGAGCGGCTTCCCGACGGGAATATTGTTTTTCACGACCTGGGTGAACCGCAGATCCTGGACGATGACACCCCTGTTTCCATGAATTTCTGGGGCTTTAAACCGGAAGTTTTCCCCGAAATAGAAAAGATGTTCCATGCCTATGCACGTGCGAACTTTGATGCTCCTAAAGCGGAATTTTACATTCCGAAGGTGATGAGCAATCTGATGGAAGAAGGGAAAGGGAAGTGCAAGGTGTTCACCAATTCATCCGACTGGTTCGGGGTGACCTACCCGGAAGATAAGGAGCCGGTAGGCCAGGCACTTATCAAGCTGGTGAAAGAAGGACAGTACCCTGAGAAACTCTGGGATTAATGGATATTATCTGGATACACGGGTTTGGAGAGGATGCAGCGGTATGGGAGGATTTCCTGCCGTGCATTCACACGTATTATACGTCGCACGTGTTTGATCATGCGTCCAGCACCGGGTATACCACTATTAAAGAGTATGCCGATGATCTCCGAGATTTTATCACCTCCAAAAAGATAGAAAACCCGGTGATCATCGGTCATTCCATGGGCGGGTATATTGCCCTGGAATACGCTGCGCAGCATCCGGAAGAAGTGCAGGGACTGGGTCTCTTCCATTCTTCTGCCGCTGCCGACAGCGAACAAAAGAAGAAAGAACGGGACAAAACCCGCGCATTCATCGGAGAAAAGGGCAGCGCCGCTTTTATCCGGAATTTCTACCCGAATATGTTTACGGAGCGTTTTAAGCTGGAAAATGCGGACCTGATAGCGCAGAATATCCGGCGGTACAGCGATCTGGAGCCCGAAGCCCTGATGGCCGCCACGGAATCCATGAAAAACCGGCGGGACCACACCGAAACCCTCAAAAGCTTCCTATTCCCGGTTTTCCAGATCCTGGGCAGCCAGGACAGCTTTGTGCCCCTGGCCAAGGCCCTGGAACAAACCGCGCTCCTGCAGAAGCCTTCCACTCTTATCCTGAATGATACTGCGCACGCGGGCATGTTTGAAAACCCGCAGATCTGCGCCGATTTTATTAATTATTACCTGGGGACCCATCAGACCTTATAACTCCTGTGCGCATCCAGCTTCAGGAATATGAACAGCAGGATGGTGAAGGACAGCAGGGAGGAACCGCCGTAGCTCATGAAGGGCAGCGGAATCCCGATGATGGGAATAAGGCCGATAGTCATACCGATGTTTATCAGCAGGTGAAAGAACAGTATGCTGGCTACGCCGTAGCCGTAGATGCGGGCGAACTTGAATTTCTGCTTTTCGGCCAGGTTATAGATCCGCGTGATCAGGATGAAGTAGAGACCGATGACCACAAAAACGCCTAAAAAGCCCCATTCTTCACCTACGGTACAGAAAATGAAGTCGGTAGACTGCTCGGGCACGAAATCAAATTTAGTCTGGGTACCCTGGAGGTAGCCTTTGCCCAGGAAACCGCCTGAGCCGATGGCCAGTTTGGAGTTCCGGATGTTCCAGCCGGCGCCCAGCGGATCCACATCGGGGTTAACGAGCACCCGGATCCGGTTTTGCTGGTGCGGGGCAAAGACATTGTTAAAGGCGAAGTCAACGGCCAGCACGAAGGCGCTGAACAGGATGAAAAGGCCGATCACCCGCTGCATGTTCTGGCGGTTTCTTTCGTAACGCTTCAGGAAGAGGTACCAGAAGAGCACCGCCAGCAGGGCCAGGCCCAGGATCACGATCCAGAGCTGATCTTCAAACACCAGGCCCAGGACAAATAAAGCCACAAAGGCCAGGAAAAGGGCCGGGTAAACGCCGGGCAGGCCTTCACGGTATAAGATGATGATAAAGGCAGCAAAAGCCAGGGCTGAGCCGGTTTCCTTCTGTAAAATGATGATTACCGGTGGCAGGAAAATGATCATGCAGGCCTTCACCAGGTTATTGAACTTACTCATGGTGACCCCCTGGGTACTTAGATATTTAGCCAGCGCCAGCAGGGTAATGGTTTTAGCCAGCTCGGCGGGCTGAAACTGGAAACCGCCAAACCGCAGCCAGGAGTGAGATCCCTTAATATCAGGAGCAATGAAAATGGTCAGGACGAGCACCAGCATCCAGACCCCGTAGAAGATATAGGCAAAGGTATCATAGACCTTATAATCAATGAACAGGATGATCATGATGAGCACAAAAGCCAGGACCATGAACATGATCTGCTTACCCGCGTTATGGTCAAGGGAGTAGATGGGTTTAGGGTTATCTACGTTATATACGGCAGCGTAAATGTTAGCCAGCCCTATCATCAGCAGGATGATGTAGATCCACACGGTGGTCCAGTCTAACCCCTTCTTAATGTCAATTTCTCTTGCCATTTTATTCTTCTACTTCTCTCGGTGATTTTCCTCCGGCTACAGTGGTATAGCGGGTATTCATAATGCTTTCTTTATAGGCTTCGCGGTTATGGCTGCCTTTCAGGTATTTTTCCATCAGGAGTCCGGCAATAGGTGCCGAGGCTCTACCTCCAAACGTACCGTTTTCTACTACCACTGCAATGGCAATCTTAGGGTTATGCTTCGGCGCAAATGCGATAAAAATAGCATGGTCCTTGCCTTTTGCGTTTTGAGAAGTACCGGTTTTTCCGCAGACATCTACGCCACTTATCTGGGCTGCCCGGCCTGTACCTGATTGGACCACCATCTCCATACCTCTCACTACTTCTTCAAAGTGCCTTTTATCAATATTGGTTTTGGTGATCTCGGTGGGTGTGTTTTTCCCTTTGGAAACGTCCAGACCGGTACTTCTTACGATATGCGGCGTTATCCAGTAGCCTCTATTAGCAAAAACAGAGGCCATGTTAGCCAGCTTCAGCACATTCACTCCATATTCTCCTTCCCCGATGCTGATGGAGTAGATGGTGGAGTATTTCCACTGCTTTTTGCCGTAAATTTTGTCGTATCTCTCGGGAGTGGGGATCAGTCCTTTGGTTTCATAAGGAAGGTCAATCCCCAGCTGGCGGCCAAAACCAAAGCGCATGATTTGTTCGTCCCACAGTTTCATCCCTTCATCTACCGGGATGGCACGGCCTGTTTTCGGGTCATTATGCAATATGCGCCGTAAAACGTTATCAAAATACGGGTTACTGGATTTCATGATTGCCATGAGCAGGTTAGCGGTTTCCCCGGCGCTGTGCATAGAAAACTTACTGTTCCCCGATAAAGAAGTGGAAGTGGTAATAACGCCGTCACCCAGCCCGATAGCCGCCTGAACCAGCTTAAAGGTAGATCCCGGGCGGTAAAACGCCGATACCGGGCGGTTATTCAGGGGGCGGTCCGGATTTCGGGTTAGGGCAGCATAATTTTTCGGAAATTCCCGGCCCGACAGCAGGGCAGGATCATAGGTAGGGTAAGAACCCATGGCAATGATCCCCCCAGTGGCAGGTTCAATAGCCACTACAGCACCTACTTTGCCCTGGAACAGGGAATCAGCCAGCTGCTGAACACCCAGGTCAATGTATGTATAGAGGTTATTCCCGATGACGGCCGCCGTATCGTACCGGCCTTCCTGGTAGGAGCCCTTGTCTTCTCCTTTGGAGTTCATGAGCGCCAGGCGGCTACCGCGGATTCCCCGGAGCTCCAGTTCGTAGTATTTTTCGAGACCGGCAAGGCCAATGTAATCGCCTTTTCGGTAGTATTCTTCTTCCTGCTCTTCAAATTGCTTTTTCGGGATCTCACCGATGTAGCCCAGGGCATTGGCCATGGTGTTAGCGGGATAGGTGCGGTAAAACGACTGCTCAAAGTGAAAACCAGGGTACTGGATCATGGCATCGATCACGCCGGAGTATTCCTGTTTGGAGAGCTGGCGGAGGAAGAGCGAAGCCCGCAGCTTGGAGTAGTCCCGGGCCTGGGCCAGCATGGAATCCACGTAGGGTTTATCGATCTGGAAAAGCCTGCAGAAGGATACGGTGTCAAACGGCAGCACTTTCTGCGGGATCACGTACATATCATATACTTCTTCATTAGCCACAATGAGCTTACCGTAGCGGTCATAGATCTGACCCCGCAAGGGAATGCTGATCTCCTTACGCACCGAGTTCAGGGCGTCAATAGTACGGTACTCTTCATCCACGACCTGCAGATAGAAAAGCCTGAGCAGGTAAATGGCCCCGATGGTATAAATGAAAATAAGTATAGGAAATTTCCTGTTTTCGAACATGCTCCCTTAAGATCTTGAGAATTGAGTTACAAATTTCCGAAAAAAAGCGGGCATTTTCAGTTTAGATTTAATAAAAATTAATATGTTTATTTTTAGAAGCGTATCCCTCCTGATTTATCTATGAAACAAACGATTATAGTCCTTCTATTTTCATTTTTTACGGCTGCGGGCCAGGGTATTCACGGGCCGCTCAGGCCGCTGCCGTCTAACCCCCATTATTTCACGGATAACACAGGTGAAGCCGTCCTGCTGAGCGGCTCGCATACGTGGGAAAACTTCCAGGATATCCATTCGGAAGAGAACCTGCCAAAGCTGGACTGGAAGGAGTACCTGGATATGATGCAGCAAAAGAACCATAATTTTATGCGGTTCTGGGTATGGGAGCATCCTTACGGGGCATCCTGGTCTAAAATGCCCATTACCCTAGCGCCCATGCCCTACCAGCGGACGGGTAAGGAGGCGGCATTTGACGGGAAACCAAAGTTTGACCTGGATCAATGGAACGGGACGTATTTTACGCGTTTAAGGCAAAGGGTAAAAGAGGCCGGTGAGCGCGGTATTTATGTGTCCATTATGCTTTTCCAGGGCTGGAGCCTGAATAAAATGGGGATTAAAGAAACAGATCCTTTTCATTCGCACCCGTTTAACGGGCGCAATAACATAAACGGCGTAGATGTAAAAGATAAGGGCATCGATAAAGACGGCGCACCTTCCCTGCACAGCCTGGGTAATCCGGCGGTGCTGGCCCGGCAGGAGGCGTACGTAAGGAAGGTAATTGAAACGGTGAATGACCTGGACAATGTGCTGTACGAGATCATTAACGAGGGCGGTACCAGGGAATGGTGCTATCACATGATCCGTTACATCCGGGAAGTGGAGAAAAAGATGCCGAAGCAGCACATGATCGGGCTGGGTACGCGGGTGGGGCCGCCCATGCTGAACCGGGAGCTTTGGGAGAGCCCGGCTGACTACATCTCCCCCACCTGGGAACCGCCGGGCTGGGCCGCACCCGGCGCCGTGGCCCTGGACGATTACGGCAGTAACCCGCCGCTGAATAAGGCGCCGAAGGTATGCATCATTGATACGGATCACCTGTGAGGCTATGGCGGGCATTATGTATGGGTCTGGAAGAGTTTTATGCGGGGACTGAACCCCATTTTCATGGATTCGTGGAAGCGGATACCGGGACGGATGACACCGGAGGAGATGGATTTTGCGTTTGTGAGCGGGGAGATTAACCGCCTGGACAGGGATTACCCGGATTACAGTATGCTGCGCGATGCCATGGGCCATATCCGGCAACTGGCCGGCCGCGTGGATCTGAAGAATATGAAGCCGATGAATGAGCTGTCGTCCACGCAATACTGCCTGGCTAACGCCGGCCGGGAGTATATCGTGTATTATCCGCATTTTACGGAGAAGGCCACGATTAACCTTTCCGATGCCGAAGGGGAACTGGAGATGGAATGGTTTATTCCTTCTCTGAACCGGACGGTGAAGGCACCGGCACCGGTAAAGGGAGGGTATTTCAGGGTGATTGAGGCGCCTACTTCGATGGATGCGGTGCTGTATTTGAGGAAGAGGGAATGAGGTGGGGGGAGTTTCAAACCACATAGATACATAGATAAAGAGGTTTTATTAAGGTATGTAATGTCTCTTTAATCTATGTATCTATGTGGTTAAATCTGAAATGCGTAACATCAAATGTACCTTAACGCTTCTCCGGGTTAAAACAGGGCATAGCGCCCGTTCCTTCCTTACTCCAGGTCTCCTTTGTAGAAGTTCAGGACTTTTGAACGCAGGACGGCTTCGTATTGGGCGGAAATCAGGTTAATGTTCGCCCGGTCCAGGTTGTTTTTTGCCGTGAGGTAATCAATGGACGTGCCCACACCCTCGTTAAAACGGGTTTCGGCGGCCTGGAAAGAGGCTTTGAAGGCCTGTACCTGCTGTTCCAAGGTTTCGCAGCGCTCCAGCGCAGTCTGCAGATTAAGGGCAGCCTGGTCTATGGCCTGATCCAGCTCGGTTCTGGCTGTTCGGGCGGCCAGCTCGTTATTTTTTACGGTTAAGCGCGCTAATTTTACCCGGTTTCGCTGCTCCAGGCCGTTAAACACAGGAATGTTCAGGCTCAGGCCGAAGGAGGAGAAGAAGTTGCCGGTCAACTGCCGCCCATAAGGGATATTATCGCTGGCGTAATTACTGACCTGCCGCATGACGGGGTACTGGGTACCGCCTACACTCACGAAATCAGACGATGCCACGGTATTGGTATTCAGGAGGGTGCTGGTGCTGGCGGCACTGGAGTAGTTGGTGTTCACATTCACCCCGAGGCGTAAGGTGGGCCAAAGCTCCCCGCGGGCCACGTCTACGGCTTTTTCAGCACTCTTCAGCCGGAAGTCGGCCGCTTTTATGCCGGCAAAATGCTGCAGGGCCGACTGGTATACCTCTTCCGCCCGGGCGCCATAAAGGCCGGGGAGCTCCGGATTTATCTTTTCCAGGGTCATGGGGCTGCTGTATGGCACGTTCATGAGCCGGCAGAGGGTCAGCTTGGACGATTCCACACTGTTCCTGGTGTTAATGAGGGAGAGCTGTTCGCCGGCGTACTGGCCCTGGAGATCGGACAGTTGGGAAGGCGGGATGCTCCCGTCCTTGTTCAGCACTTCCAGTCGTTCTACCTGTTTCCGGGTGAGTTCCAGCTGGTTCTGCATCTGGTTAAGCACTTCTTCATTGGTCAGAACGGTGAGGTAAGCCAGGATCACGTTAATGGTGAGGTTATCTTTTGCCTGCTGAAGGTCCATCCGAGCAGCCTCATACCCGAGGCGGTCGCGGGCCACGGCGTTATTCAGGGCTCCGCCGCTGAAAAGGATGACCCCGGCACTTACGCCGTAATTTCCATACCCCAGTTGGTTATTGACGTAGGAGTTAGTGAAGGGGTCAATGCTTCGGCCCTGGTTAATGCCGTGACCTATGGAGGCGTTCACGCCGGGCAACTTGTTTAGTTGCGACCGCCGGAGCTGGATCTCGCTACTTTGGGCCTGTATACCGGCCTGATTCACAGTTTGGTTATTTTTCAGGGCGGTTTCAATGCATTCTTTGAGGGAAAGCGGAGTTTGGGCCATTCCTGTGGTGTACAGGAGGGATAATATTAGGTATGTTAGTTTTTTCATAATTTTTGTTTTTACTTTTTTTTGAAAAAAGTAACGGCAGCGGCCGTCCGTAAAAAACATTCACAAAATAATGTCCTCTTAAAAAATTGTCTGTCAACTATTTAAGAGCAATAATCTCTTTTGAAATCCAATTTTTTAAACGGACTATTTTGTGTTATATGGTACATTAATTTTTTATTATTTAGATAATTATTAAATTATACATTTATATATTTATTTTTATATTTTATATGTTAAATATATAACTTTTTAATTATCTATTCTTCCGTCCAGTAGATGGATGGTGCGGGTGCCGTAGGAGGCGTTTTTTTCACTGTGGGTGACCTGGATGATGGTCATGCCTTCTTTGTTTAGCTGGGAGAAGAGTTCCATGATTTCTTCGCCTTGTTTGCTGTTCAGGTTACCGGTGGGTTCATCGGCCAGGAGCAGGCGGGGCTTGGCGATGAGGGCGCGGGCTATGCCTACCAGCTGTTGTTGGCCACCTGACAGCTGGGTGGGGAACAGGTCTTTTTTGCCTACGATGTTAAAGCGGTCCAGCATGTCGGCTACCAGGGCCTTGCGTTCGCTGCTCTTGATGTCCTGGTAGAGCAGCGGGGTTTCAATGTTTTCGTATACGGTAAGCTCATCGATGAGGTGATAAGCCTGGAAGACGAAACCGATGTATTGCTTATAGAGCGCTGAACGGTGTTTTTCTTTCAGGGTGTGTACGGGTTCATGCAGGAAGGTGTACTCGCCCTCGTTGAAGTCATCCAACATACCGATCACGTTCAGAAGGGTGGATTTCCCGGATCCTGACGGCCCCATGATGGAGATAAACTCGCCTTCTTTCACACTCAGATCCACGTCTTTCAGCAGAAATACCCGGTTTCCGCCGGTGTTCACCCATTTAAAAATTCCTTTTAGTTCTAACATATTTTTGTGTATTTTAAACAATTATTCATTTCGTAATGCTTTCACGGGATTGGCCGTGGCCGCCCGGATGGCCTGGTAGCTGATGGTAAGCCCCATGATCAAAACGCCTATGCATGCGGCCAGTAAAAATATCTCCCAACTGACGGATACCCGGTAAGCAAAATCCTCCAGCCAGGCATTCATTACGAACCACGAAACCGGGAACGCAATGAATAAAGCCAGCAGGACCAGCCTGATCAGGTCCAGGGATAACAGCTTCACCAGGCTGCCTGTAGAAGCGCCAAATACTTTCCGGATCCCCACTTCTTTAATCCGCTGGCCGGTGGTAAAGGTGATTAACCCGAACAGCCCCAGGCAGGCGATGGTGATGGCCAGGCCGGTAAATACCAGCATTAACCGGCCCTGCCTTTCTTCCGATTCGTATTGCTTCCGGAAACTCTGATCCAGGAAGCCGTATTCGAAGGGCGTATCCGGGTCAAATTTCTGAAAAGTAGTTTGTATATATTGAATGGTTTCCGGGATATTTTGCCGGCTTATTCGTACGTAAGCATTCTTTTTTTCGCTCATGGAAGAGGGCAATTCCATGATCATGGGCTCTATTTTGTGCTGTAAAGAGTAAGCATGAAAGTCTTTTGTCACCCCGATAACCGTTTTAACGAGGGATCTCCGGTTAGAATCGGCCGGAACTTCTATTCTTTTGCCGATGGCATTCTCCCAGCCCTTTTCCCGGGCAAAGGCCTCATTGATGATAACAGAAGCGCTGTCTGTAGCCAGCAGCCTGTTAAAGTTCCGCCCCTGCTTCATTTTAATGCCCATGGCGGGAATATAGGCGTCATCCATGATCAAACCGTTAGCCAGGGTGATATTAGGATCAATGGCCCCGTTTTTTTCCACATTAAATGCTTTAATATCAATGACATGGTTATTTCCCAGCGGGCTTCCGGCAAAAGCCACCGCAGTTATGGCCGTTTTCTTTAACAATTCATTTCTCAGCTCCTCCGGGTTAATTTTAGTTTCCCGGTTATCCAGGCTGAAGGTGAGCAACTGGTTTTTATCCAGGCCCAGATCGGTATGGGTCATAAAGTGCAGTTGCCTGTAAATCACCAGGGTAGCCACCAGCATGATGGTCGTAATGGTAAACTGCAGGGTAACCAGTGATTTCCGGAAAAGTGCCTGGAAAGAGGTATTGCCCATTTTGTTTCGCAGCGCCGGTATAATTTTGAACCCGGATAAAAACACGGCGGGATACAGCCCTCCTATCCCGTTTAAGAGCAGGGAAACCGCGCTCAAAACCAGCAGCGTTTCCGGGATCCCAAAATCCCAAAGGCTCAGCGCCTTACCCGTGAGGTGATTAAATACAGGCAGGAGAAACCAGGCCAGTGCCATGCTCAGTGATACCGCACAAAGAATAATTAAAAAAGATTCCGTCAGGAAAAGATTTACCAGGCCTTTGCGGTCAGAACCGATGATTTTCCGGACAGCCACTTCTTTGAGGCGGACAGACGCCCGCGCCGTGGTTATATTCACGTAGTTTATGACCGCAATGACAAGAATCAGCAAAGCGATCAGAGAAAATGTATACACGGACTTCAGGCTCCGGTTTACCCCCGGTTCATAGCCCAGGTCTGACTGCAGGTGGATGGAACGTAAGGGCTGCAGTTCTAAAGAATATTCGATCTCCATCCCCTGGCTGTGGAAGTATTTTTCTACAAAAGCGGGTAGTTTCTTTTGCAGATCCGCCGCATTACCGGCATCCTTTAACACCACATAGGTATAGAGGTAAAAGTTTCCCCAGTCGGGGTTAAAGTCTTTGGGAAAGGACCGGATGGCTTCAAAGGTAAAATGGGAATTACCGGGCACATTTTCAATGACACCGGTGATCCGGCAGGGAGGATCGTTACGGAAGCGGATGAACTGGTTAAGGGCGGCCTCCGCACTTCCAAAAAGCTTTATGGCCAGGTCTTCAGTGAGTACGATGGACCGGGGTTCCGTGAGCGCATGAAGGCGGTTACCTGCTATGAAATTATAGGTGAAAACGCAAAAGAAACTGCTGTCGGCGTAGAAAACCGCATCGGCCTTTAGCCGGTTTTGCTGATGCAGAATCACCCCACCCGCGCCGGAAGCGATACGCACCGTTTGTTCCACTTCAGGATATTCATTTTTCAGGGCCGCTGCCGTGGGCCCGGAAGTGACGGCGATATCAAAGCTGCCGCCGTCCCACCGGCCATGAGAAGCCAGGCGGAAAATCCTGTCTGCCTTTTCATGGTATTTATCGTAGTTCAGCTCATCAGTAATAAAAAGCGCAATCAACCAAAATACGGTCAGCCCGAACGCAAGCCCGCTGATGTTAATCACCGAAAAAATCTTTGTTTTAAGCAGATTTCGCCAGGCCGTTTTTAAATAATTCCGTATCATATTTCTTTGAGCTTGCTGATTTCTATTCTGTTCTCAATGACTTCACAGGATTAGCTACTGCCGCCCGGATGGCCTGGTAGCTTACAGTCAGGAGCGCAATGACGGTGGCCGCCACTGCGGCTATGGCAAACACCCACCACCGGATCTCGATCCGGAAGACAAAATCCTGCAGCCATTTATTCATCATCCACCAGGCGATGGGCGAAGCAATAACCACCGACACCAGCACGAGGGACAGAAATTCCAGTTGAAGCAACTTCGTGATACCGAAAACCGATGCCCCGAGTACCTTGCGTACGCCGATCTCTTTGGTGCGGCGGAAAGCGGTGAGGGTGGCCAGTCCGAAGAGGCCCAGGCAACTGATCAGGATAGCAATAGAAGTAGCGGCTGCCACCAGCTTTTGGGTACGTTTTTCACTTTCATAGAATTTCCCGATGGTTTCATCGTAAAAGGTGTATTTAAACGGCACACCGGCATACACTTTTTTCCATTCCTGTTCTACAGCCCGGAGCGCCGGGGTCCATTGGGACGGCTGCTCCGGTAAGCGGATATTGAGCGTGGTAGACGGTATTTTTTGGGTAGTAATAAGTCCCGGTTTAATCTCTGTTTTAAAGCCAAACTGGTGAAAATCAGACACCACTCCCACTATGGGATAGTTCCTGGCCTTACCGGATGGCGAGACCAGCGTTTTCCCGATGGCTTCTTCCGGCGAGCTCCATCCGTAAGTTTCCATGGCTTTCTGATTGATGATGATCTCGTTCATCGTATCGGAAGGCATGAAATTCCGGCCCGCCAGGAGCTTAAATCCGTATAGGGGCAGGTAATCTTTATCCCCGAATTTCATGTGCATGGCAGTCTGGATCTCCGTAGTATCTTTATAATATTTCAGGAGGTTACTGATCATGGTGTTATCCATGGGGCGGTCACCCACAGCTGCACCGGCTACTGCCGGATTTCTGCCCAGCTCTTCTTTCAGTACCATGATCTTCCCTTTATAAACAGGATCACTGGCCACATGATAGGGTACCTGTATGGTAATCATCGCGTCTTTGTTAAAACCGGGGTTTTCATCGAGCGAAAACTGCATTTGCTCCCGGATAATGATGCTGCCGATAATAAACACCTGGGCGATGAGGAACTGGAAGACGATCAGCCCCTTGCGCAGGGAGAAAAAATTCCGGCCCGCTACTTTTTCCGTCACCCCTTTTAGTACATTCACGGTATTGACCCGGGCCGAAAGCCAGGCCGGGTAAAGCCCCGAAAACACCGATATGGCTACAATCAGAACCCCCATAAAAGCCATCATACCGGTATAATTCATGTAATTATGCAGGCCTTCGGGCAGGAAATCATGAAATAAGCGACTGCTTATGGCGGTGAATCCGAAAGAGAGCAATGCCGCCAGGGAGGTCACTACGAGGGTTTCAGCGATAAACCGGAGAACGAGGTTTCGTTTAGAACTGCCCAGGGTTTTACGGATACCGATCTCACGGGCACGCTGCGGGAGCTGGGCCGTGCTGAGATTAATATAGTTAATACAGGCCAGGAGCAGCAGGAATGCGGCCGTGATGATGAGTCCGTTCAGCACTTTCCTGTCAGCCGTGCGGGTTTGGGCATTATGCCGGGTTTCAAAATGCTTCTGACTGAGCGAAAAAACCTCAAACCAGCTTTTATACTTATACTTCTCAAAGCTCTCTTTGCCCTGCTCGGCATAGATCTTATTGAGCTGATCCATGATCCGGGCAATGCCTGTTTCGGCTGAGGGCATGACAAAGATCTGGTCATTGGAGTTCATGCTGGTCCAATTCGTCTCCGCCCGGTCTTTTTTACGGATAGCAATGAACTGGTCATCGGCTTCAAAGCTGTTAGGGAAGTCAAAAGCAGCTATCACGGCGGATACCCGGCGGGTCACGGAATCATCATAAATAATCGTTTTCCCGATGACATCGGCCGGGGTCAGGCCGGGAAAATATTCGGCGGCCTTGGCATCCGTCAGGATCACTTTATCGGGTGCGTCCAGCGCATTTCGGGCATTCCCGGCCAGAAAGCGATGGGGAAACATCCGGAAGTAATCCGGCGTGGTAGAGACCAGCTGCACGTCTACCTCCTCCTCTCCTATTTTACGGCGGATCTGCTCCCTTTCTTTCCCGGGCAGGGCGGCATGATGATGGTATTTGTAAAACATGGGAACGGCCAGCTCCACACCGGGGATGGTTTCGGCGAGCGCCACTAAAGCCGGCTTAGGTATGGCGGTAAAGTCACTTACCGTACCATCACTGCTTTGGTCTTTGCTGTAGACCTGGTAAATCCGGTCGGCATCAGGGATCTTGCTGTCGTAGCTGTATTCGTAATCCACCATCCGGAAGATGACCCAGGCCACACTGATGCACACACTGAGGCCCAGGATATTAAGGAAGGTGTAGAGGCGGTTCCGCCAGAGCTGCCGCGCGAGGGTGGTGATGAATAGCTTGATCATGTTTTTTAAAAATTAGTTCTTTTTGTGTTTTTGTAAATTTGTTACAGCCTGCTTTTGGGAAACGACTTTACGAAAAAACAACTTTACCTACTGTTATTCGCTTCTTAACGCCTTCACCGGGTTAGCATGGGCCGCTTTTACGGCCTGGAAACCTACCGTCACTAAAGTAATGACCATGGCCGCCAGTCCGGCCAGGGCAAATACCCACCAATGGATGCTTACCCGGTAGGGAAAATCTGCCAGCCAGGTGTGCATAGCCCACCAGGCTATAGGCGTGGCTATAACAAAAGACAGGGCCACCAGCTTAAAGAAGTCCCTGGACAGCAGGGTAGCTATGCTGAGCACGGAGGCCCCCAGCACCTTACGTACCCCTATTTCTTTAATCCGGTTCTCGGCCATATAACTGGCCAGGCCAAACAGCCCCAGGCAGGAAATTACTATAGTCAGCAGGGCAAATAAAGTAGCCAGCGTGCCGGTTCTTTGTTCATCGGCGAACTTCCGGGCGTACTGTTCGTCTACAAACCGGTAATTCATTTCATATTCCGGATTGTATTTTTTAAATATGCTTAGCAGTGATGCGATATTTTCTTTCATGGGATTTCTCCCGTTTAACTTTATGTGAATCACGTTAAAAAAGCCGCTGGCCCCGCCAATATACATCGGCTCAGAGGGATGATAAGGGGAACTGATAATAAAATCTTTAATTACGCCAATCACATGCCACTCCCTTCCCATATCTTTAATCACCTGACCCACAGGGTCTTTAAAACCCATGTGTTTCACTGCCGACTCGTTTAACAGGGCAGCGCCGGAGTCGGCAGGGAAATTCGTCAGGTCAAAATCACGCCCTGCCACCAGTTCCAGGCCCAGCGTTCGCGTAACGGCTTCATCGGCATAGAAACGGCTAACGAGGGTTTTATCATGTGCGGCTTTACCTTTCCAGCCGATATCCCAGGTGTTACTCCAGTTTTCAGTGACCGGAGAGCTGGTCATGGTGACCGACAGGGCTGTACCTGAAGAAATAAGTTCTTCTTTAATCAATCTATAGTTTGAAGCAGATTCCCCCTCTGTAAAGTGATAGACGAGGTTATCTTTAGTGAAGCCCATCTCCCTGTCCTGCGCTTTTCGGATCTGCTGACGAACAATGATGGTAGCTATAATTAAAACAATAGCGAAGGTAAACTGTCCTACTACCAATATCTTACGCGGTGCAATAAGGGTTTTAGAGGCTTTGCTCCCGCCTTTCAGTGCGTTTATGGGCTTAAATGAGGAAAGGTACACCGAAGGATAACTGCCGGCCAGTATCCCTGTTATTCCTATGAAGCCTGTAATGAACAGCCAGAATAACGGCTCCCGGGTTTGAAGGGCCAGGCTTTTTCCCACCAGCTCATTAAAGAAAGGCAGGGCCAGCTGAACCATAACCAGTGCAAAGATACCGGAAATGCCCGCGAGCAACATGGATTCACCCAGGAACTGTGCTACAAGAGAGGTTCTGTATGCTCCGGATACTTTACGAATGCCCACTTCCCGGGCCCGTTTCTCACTCCTGGCCGTACTCAGATTCATGAAATTAATGCAGGCTACGAGCAGTACAAAACCAGCAATAAGTCCGAACAGCCGGACGATCTCAATGCGCCCGCCCACTTCTTTACCATTATGAAAGCTACTGTAAAGATGCCAGCGGCTCATGGGGTAAAGAAACGCCTCCATATCCGGATCACTCTTGTCATATTTTTGCCTCAGTGCCTTTAACCGGGGCGCTATAGAAGTCAAAGAAGTATTTTCTTTTAATAACACATAGGTATCTACCGAATTATTCTGCCAGTTTTCATCATTCCCGCCCAGCTTCCGCAGATAAGCCCAGGGAAGCAGGAACTGAAATTCAAATGAGCTATGGGAAGGCGGGTCTTTCACCACAGCCGATACTTTGAAGTTATCCCGGTTATCCAGTTTCAGCACCTGTCCTATGGGATCAGTATCTCCGAAAATGCTTGCAGCCAGTTTCTCCGTCAGCACAATGGATGAAACATCATTCAGTGCGGTAGCGGCATTGCCTTTCAGAACCGGAAAAGTAAACATATCCAGGAAGGTAGAGTCTACAATCTTACCCCGGCCATAAAATTTCTTTTCGCCCAGGTCTATTTTGACCGGAGGCAGGAAAGCCACCCGGCTGGTATGCTCCACTTCCGGATAGTCCCGTTGGATAGCCGATGCCATGGGCTTAGGCGTGGCCGGCCAGCTTTGAACCTTGCCGTCTACGGTATAACGATTCCACACCTGGTAAAGCCGGTCCTTTTTAAGATGAAAGTTATCATAACTCATTTCATGATGAATCCAGAGCAGGATGAGCATGGCAGAGGCCATCCCCACAGCCAGGCCGGTGATGTTTATCAGGGAGAAGCTCTTATTTCTGAGCAGGTTCCGCCAGGCAATTTTGAAATAGTTTCGTATCATGGTTATTCTGTTCTTAATGATTTCACTGGGTTAGTCAGGGCGGCTTTTATGGCCTGGAAACTCACCGTGAGTAAACAGATCACCAGGGCCAATGCAAAGGTGGTCATGATCACCAGCGGGCTTACCCCGGTGTGATATTCGTATTTCAGGAGCCACTGCTGCATGATGTAACTGCTGGCGGTAGCGCCGATGACAAAGGCGATGACCACCAGGGCTATGAATTCACGCGAGAGGCTGAGCCATATACTGCCCACACGTGCACCCAGTACTTTCCGGATGCCTATTTCCTTTTGTCGCTGCTCAGCGGAGAAAGCGGCCAGGCCAAAGAGCCCCAGGCAGGAGATCAGGACGGAAAGGAGGGTAAATGCCAGGGCCAGGTTTCCCAGCATTTGTTCGGCATGAAATTTCCGGGCATAAATCTCATCCGTAAAATGGTATTCAAACGGGTAGCCCGGGTTTATTTTTTCAAAAATCCTGTCCAGCTTAGCCAGGCTTTCCGAAGCGGGGCGTCCGGGGTTTAGCTTCAGCGTAATATTCCCGATCCAGTCCTTCTTAAACCCGATGACCATGGGTTTCGAGAGGTCGAAGGGGTTATTAAAGCTAAAGTCGTTCACCACACCCACCACGTGCCGGTTTTCTCCCTGCCAGCGGATGGTCTGACCCAGCGGATGCTCCAGTCGCATCATTTTAACGGCGGCCTGGTTTAAAATTACGGCCAGGGAGTCCGACGGATGCGCCTCTGAAAAATCACGTCCCTGGGCCAGGCTTAGCCCCATGGTAGAGACAAAATGATAGCTGGTGGCCATCTGGCTGATGATGAGCTTTTCCTCTCCCGCTACCTGGCCCGGCCAGGTGACACCCCAGGTAGAACCGAAGGATTCGTTAATTCCACTTCCTGAAACCGTGCCGTCCACAATGGCATTGGCCTGAATGGCTTCCCGCCGAAAGGCTTCAAAGTTTTTATAGAGGTTTCCTTCCGGCAAAAACTCGATCAGGCCTTCGTTCTGATAACCCAACGGCCGGTCTTTTACATACTGTACCTGCCGGTAGATGATGATACTGGACAGGATCAGGCATATAGAGAAGGTAAACTGAACCACCACCAGGGCCTGCCGGGGCTTTACAGAGGCTTTTCCGGCACCTGTTATGCTTCCTTTAAGCACTTTCACCGGCTGGAAAGAAGAGAGAAAAAATGCAGGGTAGCTGCCGGCAATACCGCCGGTAAGTACCACCACTCCGGCTGCGGTAAGCCATACCAGGGGATTTTCATACGGAATAGTGAGCTGCAATTGAAGCAGGCGGTTAAAAACCGGAAGCAATACCCCGGTCATGGCCAGCGCCAGGGCAAAGGCGGTGGTGGCCATGAGTACCGATTCCCCCAGGAACTGCATGATCAGCGATTTTCGGGGTGCACCGATGGCTTTCCGGACGCCCACTTCCCTGGCCCTTTTCACGGAACGGGCCGTGCTCATGTTCATGAAATTAATACAGCCAATGAGCAGGATCCCCGCCGCCATGATGAGCATCAGGCGAACCAGCCGGATCCGCCCGCCATCGGGAAGCCCGTTTTTAAACTCATCGTACAAATGGACCTTTGCAAAAGGATAGATGAAGAGTTTGTTATTTTTATTGTTATCGTATTGGAGTAAAATATTTCCCACCCCTTTATCCAGTGAGGCGATATCCGCATTTTCCCGCGCCAGCAGGTAAGTGGAGTAGCCGTAGTTGTACCAGCCCTGTTCTGCGGTGGAGGGTTCTTCAGCCACCAGCACTTCCCAGGGCACTACGGCGTCAAATTGCAGGGAGGAATTAACAGGCAGGTCTTCAAATATGCCCGTGATTTTTAAGAGGCGTTTATTATCGTATCTGAGGGTCTGGCCTATGGCATCCTTCTTTCCGAATAACCGTTTTGCGGTAGACCGGGAGATCACCACGGAGGAGGCATCAGCGGGGATATGCGGTGTACTCCCCGGCAAAAACCGGAAGGTAAAGATCTCAGCTAAAGACGCCGATGCAAACAGGGTTTCCAGCCTTGCCTGTTCCTCACCCGCACTGAAAAGCACTTTACCCGGGCCATTGGTAACGGCCGCTTTTTCCACGGCCGGAAAGTCTTTTTTCAGTACATCAGCCACCTGTACGGGCGTAGTGGAGCTGGCTGTCCATTCGTTATTATTCCCGAAGTTTGTGTACACCTGGTAAATCCTGTCCAGTTTTTCATTCTGATGGTCGTAGCTCATCTCAAAATGCACATACAGCAGCAGCATAAAGCAGGCGGTCATCGCCACGGCGAGCCCTGCTATGTTCAGCAGGCTGTAGAGGCGGTTAGACCGGATGTTCCGCCAGGCGGTTTTGAAATAGTTACGTATCATATTTTTCTAGTTTTGAGCTATTCTGTTCTTAATGATTTTACCGGGTTAGCCAGGGCCGCCCGGATGGCCTGTCCGCTTACCGTAATGAGCGCAATGCCCAGGGCTGCCAGGCCGGCTGCGGCAAACATCCACCACTCCATGTCTACCCGGTAGGCAAAATCCTGCAGCCAGCGGTTCATGGCCCACCCGGCCAGCGGACAGGCTATGACCAGGGCGATAAGCACCAGCCGGACAAAATCTCCGGCCAGCAGGCTTACAATACCGGATACGGAGGCGCCGAGGGTCTTCCGGATGCCGATTTCCTTAGTACGCTGTAGCACACTGAGCGATATCAGGCCGAGTAATCCCAGGCAGCCAATGAGAATGGCTACAGCTGAAGCCACCCAAACGAGCCGCTGCTGAACCTGTTCAGAGGCGTAGAGCTGATCGATCCGGGCGTCTATGAACTGGTAATTCAGCCTTTCATCCGGATAACGGGCCTTCCATTCCCCGTTCAGTTTATGGATAAATCCGGCTACCTGGCTGCTATTGACTTTGATGGCCAGCGATTTTATCAGGTCAGGCAAATATCCCAACACGGTGGGCTGGATGGACTGGTGCAGTGAATGGGTGTTATAGTCGTTCACTATGCCTACAATCACGCCCGGCTTATCATCGTACATTCCGCCGTATAAGAGGGTTTTGCCCAATACTTTCGTCGGCGCGCCGGCCTCCAGCTGCCGGGCCATGGTTTCGTTAATAAGGTATTCTGCCGAGGCACCGTCTGTTCTGAGGTTACGGCCGGCCAGCAGACGGATACCGAAGGTCTGAAGGTAGGCGCTGTCGGCAAAGGTGGATTTGGCTGACCAGGTTTCCCAATCGGGCTGGTGGTCATAAAGCAGGGTACCTCCTCTCTGATCATGATTGGCCGGCGACCGGAAACAGAAGCTATAGGAAGATACGCCGGGCTGAGCGTTAAGAAATGCCCGCCATTGACCGGCTTTTACTTCCCGGGGTAAGCGCAGCATTAATACGGATTCGCGGTCAAAACCCACATCGGTAGAGCGCAGGAAATGCACTTGTACCATCATAATGACGGTAGCTATGATGAGGCTTTGCGACAGGACATTCTGGATAACCACCATCACTTTGCGGCCGGCCGAAGTACCGAAGGGCACCTGCTGCTTCATAGCCGGAAGAATCCGAAGGCGGGTGATGACGGCAGAAGGATATATGCCTGCCAGGAAACTGATGGCCAGCCAGGCTATTCCTCCCACCAGTAGCAGCTGCCCCGCCGGATAAGGCGTGAGCGGTTCCTCCAGGAAAAGCCAGGTATTGGCCAAAGGAAACGCTGCAAATAACAGGGCCGCCCCCATGAGTGTAGCCAGCCCGGAAAGAGTAAGCGATTCCACCATAAATTGAGAAAACAACTGCCCCTGGCTGCTCCCCAGCACTTTCCGGGTACCGATTTCAGCACTTCTGCGCGCGTATTGGGCCAGGGAAAGGTTAATATAATTCAGAAGCGCCATAAACAGGATGGCTGCACCGATACCTCCCAGCGTAACCAGTAGTGACTGCTGTACCGTGCCTCCGTAGCGCTGGTCAAAGTGCAGCCGGGACAGAGGCAGGAGCTTAAAATTATATTTACGGCCCATTTCTTCCCCGAATTTCTCAACGGTCATGCTATTCAGCACCTTTTCTACCGCCTCTGGAGCTGTAGCGGAGGGTAAGCTGACGAAAACATCGTTAGACCCCATCAGGTAGCCCCAGTAGGTGAAGAACCCTTCATCCAGGCCGGGCAGAACAGACCTCATGGAAGATTCGGAGATAAAAAGTGTGCTTTTAAGCGAGGTGTTGGAGGGCTCGTCATCCATAAGCCCCACCACTTCCATAGGGGTGGTTCCTTCCACGAGGAGGGTTTTGCCCATGGGGTCTTCCTTCCCGAAGAGGCGCCGGGCCGTGGAGGTGGTCAGGGCCACGGTTCCGGGCCTTTCCAGGGCATCGGCCGAACCGGAAAGCCAGCGGTAGGTAAATAATTTAAACCACCCGGAGGAAGCAAAAGCCGCGTCAGTGATATCGAACACCTGCCCCTGCGCCGTTACCGTTACGGCCTGCCTCCGCATGGAATAAGCCACCCGGTCTACGCCGGCTACCCGGCTTTTCAGCGCATCGTAGATGGCATAGGAGACGCCCTCATTATAAGAAGTTTCCTCCAGGTCCAGATCTGACACGACCTTATAAGTGTGAGACGCATCAGGGTGGTAGGCGTCGTAGCTGAGGTGAAAGGTGATGTAACGGTAGATAAACAGGGCACTGGCTATAGCCACCCCCAGCCCCACGATATGGATGGCGGTGTAGTACCTGTGCCGCGACAGGTTTCGAAAAGCCACTTTGAAATAGTTACCTATCATATTTATTCCGTTCTTAATGATTTCACCGGGCTGGTCATAGCCGCCTTAATGGCCTGGAAGCTTACGGTTACCAGGGCCAGGAGCAGGGCTACAGCGCCTGCTGCAGCGAAGATCCACCAGCTGGTTTCCACACGGTAGCTGAATTGCTGCAGCCACTTGTTCATGACCAGCCATGCCAGAGGGCCTGCAATGACAAAGGCAATGATCACCAGCTTTACAAAACCGGAGGAAAGCAGGGTAACAATCTGCAGCCCGGAAGCGCCCAGCACTTTGCGCACGCCTACTTCTTTCACCCGCTGGCGTACGGCGTAGGCCGACAACCCGAAGAGCCCCAGGCAGGCCAACACCACAGCCAGGGAGGCAAAGATGTTAAATACCCGGCCCGTACGCACTTCCGCCTCGTACATCTTCTGGTAATCTTCATCCATAAACCGGAAGGTGAACGGCCGGTGCGGGGCCAGCTCCTTCCATTTGGCTTCCAGGGCAGCCAGGGTTTCACCCACGTGCTGGCCCTGAATTTTTACGATAGCCGTATTGGCATAGGCGCTGGGAAACAAAACCAGGGGCTTAATGGGGGCATGCAGGGACTCAAAATGGAAGTCTTTTACCACGCCTTTTACCTCTCCGGGCCTGTACTCATCGAGGTACATCTTCTTCCCGATGGCCTCCTGCGGGTTCCAGCCCAGGGCGCGCGCGGCCGACTCGTTCAGGATAAAGTGGAAGTAATTTTGCGTATAATCTTCTTTATTGACATCCCGGATATCCTGCGTTCTGAGATCGGAACCGGCTATCAGCTCCAGCCCGGTCACTTTCAGGAAATCTTCATCTACCGGGTTAGCGGTAACGGCCATGGTCTGGCTCAGGTCACTGCCGCTCATGTTATAACCGCCCCGGATGGTTACGGGGGTTTCATAGGCCAGCGATACCCCGCTTACGGCCGCCAGGGAATTGAGCTCTGATTTTACCAGCTCTCTCTTCTGGTTCAGGCTCTGATCCATGCCCAGCAGCACCCGGTTTTCGCGGTCATAGCCCAGCTTTTTCTGCTGGATATAACGGAGCTGGGAACTGATGATAAACGTGGAAATGATAAGAAAGACCGAAATCACAAACTGGAATACGATCAGGCCTTTGCGGAGCGCATTCCCGGATCCGGTATTTTTAAAGGCCCCTTTCAGCACCTTTACCGGCTGAAAAGACGACAGTATGAGCGCCGGGTAACTGCCCGCCAGCAGGGCCACAGTCAAGGCGGCCAGCGTGGCGGCTCCCCAGACAGCCGGATGCCCTAAGTCAGCATAGGAAAGTGCGGTACCGGCCAGGTTATTAAAAGCCGGCAGCAGTGCTATGGCCAGCAGGAAACTCACGGCTAACGCCAGGAGGGTCAGTATACCCGACTCACTGATAAACTGCCAGAACAACTGCGACCGCCACGCCCCGGCTACCTTGCGTATGCCCACCTCCCTGGCCCGCTCGGTACTGCGTGCGGTGGAAAGGTTAATGTACGTAAAACAGGCGATCAGCAGGATGAGCAGCGCCACACCGGCTATAATGTAGATATAGCTGATGTTAATGTTAGGCGTATAGGCATCGTAAGGCGAGTGCAGATGGATACGGGTAAAAGGTTCCAGCTCAAAGCTCACTTTAAACTCAGCATCGGCGTTTTCTTTTTTCATGAACCGGTCAATTTTCCCCTGGAGGGAATTCAGTGACTCCGGCCGGTCCATCAGCAGATACGTGACGTAATTGGCGTTTGAATATGTTTTTTCCTGCAAAGGCCCGAAACTGGACATAGAGGCCACCATGCTGTATCGGATCTGAGAGTTAGAAGGGCAGTCTTCCGATACCCCGGTGACCTGGTAAGGCTGCTGGTTACTGTTTAAGAGGAGGGTTTTGCCTACGGGCTCCTCCTTCCCGAAATATTTTTCCGCCATTGAACGGCTAAGCACCACCCGGTTAGGCCCTTTTAATACGTCAGAAGCTTTTCCACTCAGCAATTTGAAGTCGAACAGTTCAAAAAAAGTGGAATCCGCGTGAAGCACGCCTTCTTCCAGCCCTACCCGGTCACCGTACTTCACGATCCGGTCCAGACCCAGCATGCTCATGCGGACTCCGCTGACCACTTCGGGAAATTGTCTTCTGAATTCAGGGAATACCTTAGTACTGGTAAAATTCCCTTTATTTCCCGAGTCGCCTATTTTGTATTCCATGATCACCCGCACTATCCGGTCGCCTTTGGTATGAAACCGGTCATAGCTCAGTTCATGCTGCAGGTAAAGCGTGAGCAGCAGGCAGCAGGTCAGCCCCGAGGCCAGCCCCAGGATATTAATCAGTGCAAAGCTCTTGTTTCTTAAGAGGTTACGCCAGGCGGTTTTGAAATAGTTACGTATCATATTCTTTTAGTTTTGAGCGGTCAGCTACTCTGTTCTTAATGATTTCACCGGGTTAGCCAGGGCAGCTTTGACCGACTGGTAGCCGATGGTCAGCCCCGCTATGATCAGGGTAATGACGGCCGATACCAGGAACAGCCAGCCGTTAACCGGGGTTTTGTAAGCAAAATTCTGCAGCCAGCGGTCTGCGGCCAGCCAGGCCAGCGGTGTGGCAATCACGATGGCCACCAGGATCAGCCGGATGAAACCCCAGCTGATGAGCGCGTTAATTTCTTTGACACCGGCTCCCAGCACCTTACGGATACCGATTTCCTTTATCCGGCTGTTTACCAGGTAGGTAGTCAGGGCAAATAGGCCCGTCAGGGTGATCAACACCGCCGTAACGGCGAAGAAATTGATGATGGTCTGTAGCCGCCGGTAGGAAGCAAACAGCTTGGCGAAATTATCGTCCAGGAAGGAATAGCGGATAGGGAAATCCGGGTCCACGTTTTTCCACCGTGCTTCCAGGGCCGCTATGGTGGCCGGCAGGTTTTTACTGTTCAGCTTTACTAACAGGGCTCCGCCCGATTGATACAGGCAGCCTTTGACATTGTTTACGGTAAATACCACGGGGTCGATCTGTCGTTCAAAACCGGATATGTAGAAATCTCTCACCACCCCTACGATCTGCACGGGAGAGTCTTCGCAGTAAGGAAAGGTGATGGTTTGCCCTATAGGGTTATCCATCCCTAATTTTTTCATGGCCGATTCATTAATGATAGCGGTCTGTGTGCTTTCATCCACCGCACTGCCGTTAAATAACCTCCCTTTCAGCAGGCCGATGCCCAGGGTCTTGAAATAGTCATCACTGACTTTTACAGAGGACAGCCGGTACTCTTTGCCGGCATGTTTAAATGCCCACGTGGTGGTGTCGGCGTAGACGTCACCGGGCACACTCGTGGTTTTGGACACATATTCCACTCCCGGAACAGACAGCAGCTCATGGCGGGCCGCTTCAAACCCCTGCTCTCTTACCCGCTGTACCGTCTGCAGGCGCATGACCTGTCCACCGGAGAAGCCTTTATCACGGGATTCCATATAATGCATCTGCTTTTTAATCACCAGGGTAGACGTGATAAAGAATACGGCCACTACAAACTGCACCACAATCAGCACGTTACGAAGCATAATTCCTTTATTCCCGGTTGAGTAATTTCCTTTCAGTACTTTTATAACATTGTACCCCGATAGGAACATGGCCGGGTAGATACCAGAAATAAGAATAACCACCAAAAGGCTCAAAACCACCTGCAGTATAATGGCCCCTGCGCTTACGGAATCCATAAAGGCCCGGGAAATGCCAAAAGCAGACTTAAAGTAAGGAAGAATGAGCATCACCAGGATCCCGGCCAGGCAAAGGCTGATCAGGCATTGCAGGGCGATCTCGGTGAAAACCTGGATACCTACCTGCTTCCGCCCTGAGCCCATCACTTTTCGTATGCCGATTTCTTTGGCCCGGCGCATGGAGGAAGCAATGGAAAGGTTACTGAAATTAATGGCACCGGCCAGTAACAGCAGTACAGCGAGCAGTAAGAGCACAGAGACTGCCGTGAAATTACTTTTCCCGTGCGTGGGAAAGTTGTGAATATCTTTCACCGCATCCGTAAACAAACCGTCCAGGTGGCCGGTCCGGCGGTATTCTTCCAGCGACATGCCGTCTTTTTTGACCCTTTCATTGTAGTAAGCCTCATTGATCCGGTATTCCAGCGTGGCTTTATCTTCCGGCTGAAAGGTTTTTATATAGGTTTCTGAAGAGGTATTGCTCCATTGCATGTTTCCCCTCTCGTACGGGTTCCGGTTCACAAACTGCGCCTCAAAATGGGAAGGGGAAGCCGGCTGCTCAAAAACGCCCGTAACCTCACTCTCCATGGCATTGTGCAGCTTGACCACTTTCCCCAGGGCTTCGGTATAGTTTCCGAAGAGCTTCTCAGCTACTTCCCTGCTGAGAATAATAGCATTAGGCTTATTCAGTGCCGTAGCGGCATCTCCTGCTACCAGGGGGTAAGGAAATACTTTCAGAAAATTAGAATCGGCCTCCACGCCGTTAGGCTGGAATATTTTCTTATCGCCCACGCTTAACAGGAGCTCAAATTCACCGGCCGACTGCATCGCCGTGGCAGCCTCTACCTCCGGCAAAGTCTGCTTTAAAAAACCGGCCAGGGGGTTAGGCGTCCGGTCATTGATATCTTCACCGGTCTGCTGCCCGATCTTGTACACCCGCTCCAGCGACGGATCCCAGCGGTCATAGCTCAACTCAAAATTAAGGTAGAGCAGGATAAGCATAAACCCGGCAAGGCCGGTAGCCAGGCCCAGGATATTGACAGAAGCGTAGAGCTTGTTTTTAACCAGGTTCCGCCAGGCGGTTTTAAAATAGTTACGTATCATATTTTTTCAGGTTTGAGCTATTCTGTTCTTAATGATTTCACGGGGTTAGCCAGGGCGGCCCGTACCGCTTTCATACTCACCGTAATTAAGGCAATACCAAAGGTGATCAGGGCTGCCAGCACAAATACCCATCCACTTACGGGGGTTTTGTAGGCAAAGTTCTGAAGCCATTGGTTCATGGCCCAGTAACCTGCCGGTAATGCGATGCAGGTGGCTATGACCACCGGCTTTAACAGGTCTTTTGACAGCAGTACCACGATGCCCTTCACGGAGGAGCCCAGCACTTTCCGTACACCGATCTCCTTAAAGCGTTTAGCGGCTGTAAAGGAGGCCAGCCCGAACAGCCCCAGGCAGGCTACAAAGATGGCCAGGCTGGCAAAAACGGTTAAGAGCGTTTGCTGGCGCAGGTCTTTTTTGTACATATCATTAAACTTCCGGTCTAAAAATTTATATTCCAGCGGGTAAGCAGGCGCCACTTTGCTGTATTCCTTTTTAATGAGATCTATCCCGGCCGGGATATTGCCCGGATTTAATCTGACCAGGATGACCCTTTTGTCTTCTACAGGTGAAATGACCAGGGGAGCTATATTCTCCTTTAAACTCTCAAAGTTAAAGTCGTCTACTACCCCTACGATTCTCCGTTTCGCACTGTCGCGAGCGGTATTCTGTATCCACTTACCGATGGCCTCCGCGGGTGTCCAGCCCAGGTTGGCCACAGCCGTTTTGTTCACCAGTACGGCCTCAGTACTATCCGTAGGGAACGTAGCTGAAAAATCCCGGCCGGCAATGATCTTTAATCCCAGCGTTTTAACAAAATCAAAATCGGCAAATTCCGTCCGGGCATTCCACCGCTCGCTTCGCCCCTCCACATCAAATACGTATGCGTCAAAAAAGCCCCCCGGCTCACCGGACATCCAGGATACTTCCTGAACGGCGCTGTGCTGTTTCAGGCCGGTTTTAAATGCATCCAGATTCCTGTAGATATCTTCGTTATCCACCGGCAGGCTCACCGTCTGCTCCTGGTTATAACCCAGCTGCATGCCTTTCATATAGTTCATCTGCCGGGTGATGATCAGCGTACCTACAATGAGAAATACGGAGATGCTGAACTGCACCACCACCAGTACCTGCCGGAAAGAAGCACCGTTTTTACCCAGGTTCAGCCGGCTTTTCAAGGCCTGCACCGGAGAAAAAGCCGACAGTACAAAGGCCGGGTAACTTCCCGCCAGGAAACCTACTACTATGATTACCCCCACGAGAAAGAGCCAGAGGTTCGGCGTATTCCACGAGACGGTCAGGGAATAACCCAGCAACTGGTTATACCAGGGCATGGTCAGCCACAGGAGCAGTACCGCCAATACGCAGGATATGAGGGTGAGCAGCACGCTCTCACCGATGAACTGCCCCACCAGGTGGTTTCTAAGTGCTCCGAGTACTTTACGCAGGCCTACTTCTTTGGACCGTTCTGCCGCCCGGATGGTGGAGAGGTTCATGAAATTGATGCAGGCGATCAGCAGGATGAGGATGGCAATGGACAGGAAAATAAAAACTACGGTTTTATCCCCGTGCCGGATACTGTCGCCGAATTCAGCCGGTGCTTCAAAATAAATATCTTTCAGCGGGGTAAGCGAAAGCCCCCAGGCGAATCCGTATTTGCGCATATCAGCGCCGAGGTATTTCTCCATGTACTGCGGAAATTGTTTTTCCACCTCTGCCCGGGTAGTTCCGGGGCTTAGCTGTACATAGGTAAATACGCCGTTATTCAGCCAGCCGGTCATTACACCCCAATCCTTATAGTTATCCAGCGGCACCACCAGGTCAAACTGAAGATGGGAATTGGAAGGCACATCTTTCACAATACCGGTCACCGTAAGGGGTAAGGTCTTATGAAGGGTGATCTGCTTACCCATGGCTTCATCCACTGTTCCGAAGTATTTCTTTGCTGTGGTTTCAGTCAGCACCACCTGGGCAGGATTCTGCAGTGCGGTGGCGGCATTTCCTTTGACCATGGGAAAAGAAAACAGGCGGAAGAAATCACGGTCAGCATTCAGTACTTTTTTTTCCTGGAAGGAGCGGTCGCCGATGGTCACCAGTTCTTCGGCCGTGCTTACCCGTACCGATCGCTCGATCTGCCCTTTAAAATCATTCATCAGCGCCGGTGAATGCATTCCGGATAAGTACGCCACACTGCCCGGCTGGCCATCGCGCTCATACGAGCGCAGGACGCGGTAAATGCGGTCACCGTTAGCATGAAACTTATCCACACTGAATTCATTCATAATAAAGAGAAAGATCATCATGCAAACGGTAATGCCGATGGTCAGTCCCAGGATATTGATGAAAGAGAACACTTTGCTCTTCATCAGGTTTCTGAATGCGATTTTTAAATAGTTTCGTATCATGGTTTTTGTTTTTTTGTTTGGGTGCTTTTGTTTTTTTGTTTTTTTGACGGGCTGTATCTGCTTTTGGGAAAAACAACTTTACAAAAAAACGACTTTACGAAATCACAAAATCACAACTTTACCTTCATTCCGTTCTCAAACTCTTCACCGGGTTAGCCAGCGCAGCTTTAATGGCCTGCCAGCTCACCGTCAATAACGCAATTATCCCCGTGGTCAGTCCGGCTGCGGCAAACATCCACCACTCTATCTTAGTCCGGTACGCAAAATCCTGCAGCCAATGATTCATGAAATAGTAAGCCAGCGGGCCGGCAATGAACAGGGCGATGAGCACCAGCCTCAGAAAGTCTTTGGATAATAACGTCACGATGGCCGCCGAACTGGCCCCCAGCACTTTTCGTATACCGATTTCCTTGGTGCGCTGCTCAGCGGTGAAAGTAGCCAGCCCGAACAGCCCCATGCAGCCGATAAACAAAGCCAGGGAGGCAAAAACGGTGAAAATGTCGGCTATCTTTTCCTCCCCCTTGTAGAAGCTGTTAAAATCATCATTCATGAAGCTGTACTCAAACGGCAGGCCCGGCGAGTACGCGCTCCACCGGTCTTTTATCTGCTTCATCAGGGCGGGCAGGCTACTGCTTTGTAAGCGCACCGTCATGGCCCCGTTATGGTTTTTATAGAGCAGCGCCAGGGGTTTCACTTCTTCCCGCAGCGATGAGAAATTAAAATCTTTTACTACGCCGATGACCTTAAAGATCTGTAAAGCCCCCGTTTTTTCGTCTTCGATATTGTAAAGGAGCCTGTTTAGTACTTTCCCTCCCAGGAAACGGGCCGCGGCCTCATTGAGGATGATGGCGTGGGTTTCGGTACCCATGGTCTTATCAAAGTTCCGGCCCTCCGTAATTTTCATGTTCATGGTAGGAACGTAGTTTTCGTCCACCTCCCACTGCTGCATGGAGATGGCTCCTTTGAGATCCAGGGCCGGTGTAGGAAAAAAAGATTGATTACTCCGGTAATAGTTAGTAGGCAAAAAGCCTGTTACGGTGATGTTTTTCACCCCGGACATACCCAGCAGGTCATTTTTGAAGCTTTGGGTGCGGTCACCCAGCTGATCCGTATTATTGATCACCAGCATTTGCTCCCGGTTATACCCGATGTCTTTTTTCCGGATATAATCCATCTGCCGATAGATGACGATAGTCCCCACAATCAGCACCATAGAAGCCGTAAACTGGAAAACCACCAGGCCATTGCGTAGCAACGATTTTTTAAAGCTGGTACCCATAGCGCCCTTCAGTACTTTTACCGGCTGGAATCCGGAAAAATAAAAGGCCGGGTAAGCCCCCGCTAACACCCCTACCAGGAGGGTAAGCGCTGCCAAGAGGAAGATCACCTCCGGCCGGGTCAGGAAAGTAGCCTGAAGCTGCTTATCGGCCAGCTGGTTAAATACAGGCAGGGTCAGCAGGACCAGGCCTACCGCCAGCGCCATGGAAAAAATAACGGTGAGCATCGACTCCGACAGGAACTGCAGGATAAGGCTGCTCCGGAGCGCTCCTATGCTTTTACGCAGGCCCACTTCTCTAGCGCGCCCTGCCATCCGGGCCGTGGCCAGGTTCATGAAGTTAATGCAGGCGATCACCAGGATAAAGAGGGCAATGGCAGAAAATACATAAACATACTGGAGACTTCCGCCGCCGTACAGCTCCCCTGTCTTATTGGAATGGAGATGGATATCCGTGAGCGGCATAAGGGATGCGTTAAAGTAGTCGCCCTGGGACTTAAATTCGGCCACCGACTTCCCGAAAATCTGTTGAAGATCTGAATCCAGGTGTCTCTCCAGCATGTGGTTAAGGTCAGCCTGAAGGCGTTTTACATCCGTGCCCGGATGGACCAGTAAGTAGGTATTGTAGTTTTGGTTACCTGCCCACATTTTTTCTTTTGAGTATTCATCTTCTGACATGGGGATGAACATAGTGAACCGGAAATGAGTGTTTTCCGGGATGTCTTTAATCACGCCTGTGACCTTACGCTCCCGGGTATCATTAACCGTAAGGGTTTTACCGGCCACCTGCGTGGAATTAAAGTATTTCAGGGCTACAGACTCACTGATTACCAGGGAATTGGGATCGGCAAGGGCAGTTTTGGGGTCACCGTCCAGGAAGGGGAAGGAAAAAATGGAGAAAAGCGAGTTATCGGCATAGGCCACCTGGCTTTCGCGAATATTTTCATGGTCTTTTTTGATCAGCAGCCCATTGGCCCACCGGATACGCACATAGTCTTCCACGGCAGGGATTTCTTTTTTAGCCGTTTCCCCGAGAACCGTGTTAGCAGACGCCAGATCCAGGTGGTTATTCCCGAATTTGATCTCGGTATCGGCCCGGTAAATCCGGTCGGCGTGAGCATGGTACCGGTCATAGCTGAGCTCATGCTGTACAAAAAGCATAATCAGAAGGCACACGGCCATCCCGATGGCCAGCCCCAGGATATTGATGGCCGAATATCCTTTATTTTTGACGAGGTTCCGCCAGGCGATTTTAAAATAGTTACGTATCATAGTTTTTAGGTTTAAGCTATTCTGTTCTTAAACTTTTCACCGGGTTTGTCCTCGCCGCTTTTATGGTATTTAAGCTAACTACCACTAATGCCAGTAGTAAAACCAACGTACCTACAATTCCAAACAGCCAGATACTAATATCAATACGGTAGGTATATTTTTCCAGCCAGTTGTGCATAAGCCACCATGCCAATGGTGTGGCAATAACAAACGCAATCAATACCAGCTTTAAGAAATCTTTTGAAATAAGCAGGAGCAATTGCCGCACGGTGGCGCCCAATACTTTGCGGATACCGATTTCTTTGAAGCGTTTTTCGATGGTAAACGATGCCAGGCCCGCCAGGCCAATGCAGCAAATAAAAATAGCAAGACCTGCAAAAATATTCGTGAGTTTGCTGATGAGCTCTTCGGTCAGAAATTTCTTTTGAAATTCCTGGTCCACAAACTTGTACTCAAAAGGCACAGCAGGGTTATATTTTTTAAAAATGGTTTCAATGGCTGCAATCGCTTTTTGCGGCATTATTCCTTCTTTTAAACGGAGGGTATTCATGGAAGACCTGATGGGATCATACACGATCATCATGGGATACGCTGGTTCAAAAGGCGAAGTCATGATTACATTATCTGAAACTCCGATAACGGTGTAGGTTCTTCCATAGCGCATTTGCCTGCCAACCGGGTTTTGCAGTTGCATGGCATCAACGGCCGCTTTATTCAAAATCATGGAGGCAGAATCTGAAGGTGTGCCGGAGAAGTCCCGGCCCTCAAGCATTTTAATGTTCATGGTTTTGCTGAAGTCAACATCAACGCCCAATCCCCCCATGATAATCTGAGCATCAGCCGGCTTGCCATCATAATCAGGAGCGCCGGTATTCCACCACACTTCTGTTATCGGAGATGATGTTCTTGTAACGTTGCTGATCATACGGGTTGCAAGCAATTCTTGTTTTATCACAGCAAAACTTTTATCTGTATCCGGCGTTGACGGTATCATGATAAGATTATCGGGGTTGTATCCCATGTCACGATCTTTTACATGCTCTATC
The DNA here is from genome assembly GCA_019638185.1 of Leadbetterella sp. GTDB lineage: Bacteria > Bacteroidota > Bacteroidia > Cytophagales > Spirosomataceae > Leadbetterella. The sequence continues at coordinate 93,656 of JAHBUH010000001.1, read as the reverse complement.
TGGCGGTACACAATAATGGTTGCCGAAATGAGAAGAATAGAAATTACGAATTGCGATACCACCAGTACATGCCTTGGCAATATTGTTCTTTTCCCGGCTGCGAATGAACCTTTCAAAACCCGAACCGGGTTGAATGAAGAAAGATATAATGCCGGGTAACTTCCAGCTACCAACCCGGTAAACAAAATAATTCCAACCGCCCCCAGCCAGAATATAGGCCCGGAAACATTCAGCGAAATATGCTTGTTTATAAGTAAATTAAATGAGGGTAGCAGTAACACTACCGTTGCTACAGCGAGCACGAAAGCAATCAGCGTCAATATCATTGACTCAAGAAAGAATTGCAGAATCAGTTGTTTTTTGCCTGAACCCAGTGTTTTCCGGATACCTACTTCTTTTGCACGTTTTTCGCTTCTTGCGGTTGACAGGTTCATGAAGTTGATACAGGCTATCAATAAAATAATCACCGCTACCATAGAAAACAGGCGTACATATTCTATCATACCGCCGGTGTTTATACCCTGGTTAAAATCACTGTAAAGGCGCCAGCGGCTCATAGGAAACACAAAATAACTGCTGATATCATCGTTACCATGCGATCTCTTTAGCTGAGTAATGCTTTTGTTCAGCATAGCTGTGTCAGCATTCGGAACAGTTTGTATAAATACATTCCATGAAGAATTTACCCATTCGTTCATAGAACGTTTTGTATGCGGGTCATTATAATTAAACGGTGTAAGCCAGTCAAACTGAAAGGTAGAGTTGCCGGGTATGTCCTTTAATACACCCGTAACCTTTACATCACGGTCATTATCGAAACGTAACACCTTGTTAATGGGATCCTGTATGCCGAAAAATGCTTTTGCAGCGGATGCTGTCAGCACAATAGAGTTGGGCTCTTTCAAAGCGGTTGCGGCATTGCCCTTTATAAATTCCCACGGGAACAGGTCGAAATAATGTTCACTTACCGTATACCCCTCTTTTTTTAGTTTAACGTTGTCGTGTGTAAGCACCCGGGGCTGGGGGTGAGTGGTAACCGCGGCATGCTTTATAAGTGGAGAGCTACGTTCAAGTTCAGCCGCAAGCGGTAGCACCATACTTCTGTCGGTAAACACCTGGTTATTAAAATCGCGGTTAGCAATGACCTGGTAAATAGTATCATAGTTTTTATGAAACTTATTATATGCCAATTCATCCTGTACCCATAAAGAAATGAGAATGGTGCAGGTAATGCCAATGGTTAACCCAAGCAGGTTGATTAACGAAAAGCCTTTATCGCGAAGCAGGTTCCGCCAGGCGATTTTGAAATAATTACGTATCATATTTTTTAGTTTTGCGCTATCAGCTTACTGAAGGCTAATAGCTATTCTGTTCTTAATGATTTCACCGGATTAGTCAGCGCCGCTTTTATAGCCTGGAAGCTGACCGTCAGCCCGGCTATCACCAGGGAAATGATGCCCGTAACGGCAAACACCCACCATTCGATAGAGATGCGGTAATTATACCCATCAAGCCACTGCTTCATCACATACCAGGCGATGGGCGCTGCCACGCCGAAGGCGATGATCACCAGCTTCAGGAAGTCTTTTGATAGCAGCAGGGTGATATTCCGGACACTGGCACCCAGCACCTTCCGCACGCCTACTTCTTTCACCCGGCTGGCTGCCATGTAGGCGGAAAGCCCGAAAAGGCCCAGGCAGGAGATGATAATGGTCAGGAGGGCAAACAGGCTGGCCAGCGTACCCGTACGCCGGGTGTCGTCAAATTTCAGGGCGTACTGTTCGTCTACAAACTGGTACTCAAACGGGTAATGCGGGTTAAACTGTTCAAATACCTTCTGGATGGTGGCCAGGTTATCGGCCGTAGCCCTGTCCGGATTCAGGCGGATATGCAGCACATTAAACCAGGCCGAGGGGCCGTTAATCATCATGGGAGCCACCGGCTCAAACGGAGACGCGATGATAAAGTCTTTCACCACGCCTACGATAGTCCACTTTTCATCGTCATTGGTAATGATTTTCCCCACGGGATCTTTTAAGCGCATTCTTTTTACGGCGGTCTCGTTCAGGAGCACGGCGCTGGAATCGGAGGCGTGGTGTGTAACATCAATATCGCGGCCTTCTACCAGCTGGGTGCCCATGACCTTCATAAAGTCGCCGTCCGTGCTGAACCGGATAAAATCCAGCTTTTCATCTTCCGGAGTACTGCCCGGCCAGGAGAATCCCCAGCTATCGCTCCAGTGCTGGGTAATGGGGCTCATGGATTTCGTGACAGCATCCACGGATCCGCTGGCCAGCAGCGACTGCTTAATGGAAGAATAGCGTTTCCCGATATCGCCCTGAAGCGATACATAGATGAGGCCATTTTTATTATAGCCCAGTTCCCGGTTCTGGGCATGCCGGATCTGCCGCTGAATGATCAGCGTAGAGATGATCAATACGATGGCAAAGGTAAACTGGATCACCACCAGCACCTTGCGCGGATCCAATGCGGCTTTAGCCCTTCTGAAAGTGCCTTTAAGCACTTTTACGGGGCTGAATGACGACAGGAAGAAGGCCGGATAGCTGCCGGCCAGGAAACCCGTAAAGAGGATAAAACCGGTAAGCTGTGCCCAGAAGGCCGGGTTACCGTAGTCCAGGAACAGCTGCTTACCCACGAGGTCATTAAAGTAAGGCAGGCTGAGCTGCACAATAAGCACCGCCAGCACGCCCGCCATGAGGGATAGCAGGACACTCTCACCGATAAACTGTACAATGAGCGAGGCCTTCCCGGCACCCACCACTTTACGAATACCCACTTCTTTGGCCCGTTTTTCACTGCGGGCCGTGCTCAGGTTCATAAAATTAATACAGGCAATCAGCAGGATAAAGATGGCAATGACGGCAAACAACCTTACCGTCACGATGCGACCATCGGTCAGCTGCCCGTTTTCACTTTTCCCATAGAGATACACGCGGCTGAGCGGGTAGCCGAACACCTCGGTGGTGGCCTTGTTACTTTCCGGGCTGTGGTCTATGGTAACGGTTCTTACTTTTGCATTAAACTGTTCCGGTGATGCGCCCTCTTTCAGCAGTGCATAGGTGGTAACCGAGTTATTTCCCCACCATTCATCATCCCATCCCAGCTTTTTCATGTAAGACCAGGGCAGCAGGTAACTGACCGTGGTCTGGCTGTTGATCCGGGTGGTATTCGGAAAATCTTTCATCACCCCCGTGACCGTAAATATATCTGCGCTGTCCAGTTTAACGGTCTTTCCCATAGCATCCTCCTCACCAAACAGCTTTTTGGCGTAGCTTTCGGTAAGCACGATGTGGTTTACCGCATCCAGTGCCGTAGTGCTGTTTCCTTCCAGCATCTCGTAGTCAAACATATCCAGGAAGCCCTTGTCCACAAAAAAGCCCTGTTCATTCAGCTTCTTGTCGCCTGCCGTAAATAAGAAGTTGGCCCACGACACGCGCACGGCGTCCTCCACCTCCGGGTAATCTTTTTTCAGCACAGCGGCCATCACCTTCGGGGTGGTACCCCAGGCATGTTTCTCCCCACTGAAGGTATCGCGGTTATACATCAGGTATATGCGGTCTGTTTTAGGAAAAGTGCGGTTCATGCTCATTTCATTCTGAATCCACAAAAGGATCAGGATAGCCGCCGCCATGCCTATGCTCAGGCCGCTGATATTCAGAAATGCAAACCCTCTTTCCCGCCTCAGGTTCCGCCACGCAATTTTGAAATAGTTTCGAATCATTGTTTATAGCTTTTTCGTTTGGGTGCTTTCTTTTTTTGTTTTTTCGTAAAATCGTTTTTTTGTTTTTCTGACGGGTTTTATTCTGCTTTCCGGAAAAACGGCTTCACGAAAAAATGACTTTACTTTTACTCCGTTCTCAAACTCTTCACCGGGTTGGCCAGGGCTGCCCTGATGGCCTGCCAGCTTACCGTAGCCAGGGTGATCAGCAGGGCCGCAACTGCGGCAAGGACAAAAACTACCCAACTGATACTGATCCGGTAATCGTAATTGGCCAGCCAGTCATTGAGATAATACCAGGCTATCGGCACAGCTATAATGCACGACAATAACACCAGTAACACAAACTCTCCGGATAACAGGCGCCAGAGGTTTGCCACGCTTGCCCCCAATACCTTACGGATGCCTATTTCCTTAGTGCGCTGTTCAGCCACGAAGCTGGCCATGCCAAACAGCCCGAGACAGGAGATAAAGATGGCCAGCACGGCGAACCACGACGACAATTTCCCGATGCGCTCTTCTGAACGGAACTTATCTCCGAAAGCCTCGTCAACAAACGTGTAGCCAAAAGGAGCTTCCTTAATATGTTTTTTCCAGACACTTTCTATCGAGCTTATGGATTCTGTCACGCTCCGGTCCGGGTTAAGCCGGATCAGCAGGTTAGGCAGATCAGCATAGTCACGGATATGATACAGCGATGGGCGAACAGGGAAAAAAGGTGATTCCTGCAACAGGTCGCTGACCACACCGATGATGGTGTATGGCTGGTTATTCCATCTCAGCGTTTTGCCTACGGGGTCTTTCATTCCCAAAAAGTCTGCCGCAGATTGGTTTATGACAAAAGCGGCCGAATCGGTGGCAAATTCCTTTGAAAAATCGCGACCTACCTTAATTTTCCATTGGATGGTTTTGCCATATTCGTAAGACACGCCGCTGTTGGGAAAATCAACGGCCAGGTTGGGGTCTTTTCCCTCCCATTCAAAACCGCCGTTGGTGTTCCATGCACTGGTAAGCGGACTGTAGGTGGCCGCCATCGATTCAATAGCTCCCGTTTGGAGCAATTCAGTCCTTACGGCATCAAAATGCCTGCCTATTTCCTCCTGCATGCTCAGGTTGATCAGGCCACTGCGGTTATACCCTATGGGCCGGTTTTTGGCATACCGGATCTGCTGATACACAATCAGGGTGCCGATGACCAGTATGACAGATACCGTAAACTGGACAACTACCAAAACCCGGCGGGGCACACTGGCAAACCGGCCAGCTTTAAACGTGCCTTTCAGCACTTTTAAAGGCTGGAAAGAAGACAGATAAAACGCGGGGTAACTTCCGGCCAGCAAACCGGTGATCCACATGAACGCCAGGCTGATCAGCCAGAAGAAAGGATGCTGCCAGGGGAGTTCCATTTTTTTCCCAGCTATCTCGTTAAAGAGGGGTAAAAGGATGATAACCAACAGCAATGAGAGGATAAAGGCCAGCAGCACGATCACATAGGATTCTGCAAAAAAACGACCTATAAGTTGCCAGCGGAATGAACCTACCGTTTTCCGGATTCCTACTTCTTTCGCCCGCTTTTCACTTCTGGCAGTGCTCAGGTTCATAAAGTTGATACAGGCCAGCAACAAAACAAACAGGCCTATCAGGCTGAACAGCTTCACGTAGCGGATACTCCCGCCCGTATTTATCCCGTCTTTGAATTCACTATACAGCTTCCATTTGCTCATGGGGTGCAGGAAAACCACCCACTGGTATTTTTTTTCGCTTTCACCTACATTGTCCCGCTTTACATTTTTAATTTTAGCAGAAACCCGGCTCAGGTCTGCGTTATCGGCCAGCTGGGCAAATGTCTGGGAAAAGTTACTTGACCACGGGCTGCTCATGGTTTTCACCCAGGGGTTCTGAACAACCCACAAGTCCCAGGGCATCATGATTTTAACGGCCCTGAACGTGGTATTCTCCGGAAGATCTTCATAGACTCCGGTCACTTTTACCTCATGGAGCTTATCCAACCGTATGGTTTTATAAAGGGGATCTTCCTTCCCGAATATAGCTTCTGCTGCTGAGGCGGAAAGAAAGATGGAATGAGCGTCTTTTAATCCGGCACGGGTTCCTTTCAACATTTTGAGCGACAGCATATCCGGTGCACCGGGTTCAAAAAACATTCCTTCCTGCATCAGGTGCTTATCGCCCACCGAGATCATGTGCTCTCCCTGCCAGGAAGCCTGGAGCACATGCTTGAAGTCGCTGCCGTACCGCGCACGGATCTCCGGACCCATAGCGGCCGGGTTAGATACCTGCGTACTTATCTTACCATTAAAGTTGGCATGCTGCATGACCTGCACGATGCGGTTATAATTCTGATGGTATTGATTGAATGTCAATTCATCGTGCACCCACAGGCCGATCAGCATGGCCACCGCCATACCCACAGCCAGCCCGCCTACATTGATGGCGCTGTAGCCCTTGCTGCGTACAAGGCTGCGAAAAGCAATTTTGAAATAGTTTCGTATCATGGGTTTTTCGGTTTTTTTGTTTTTTCGTAATTTCGCTTTTCTGATGCGTTGTATTCTGCTTTCCGGAAAAACGGCTTCACGAAAAAATGACTTTACTTTTACTCCGTTCTCAAACTTTTCACTGGGTTGGCCAGGGCCGCTTTAATGGCCTGGAAACTCACCGTAACCAGGGTAACCAGCACGGCACCGGCCACGGAGAGGGCAAAGACCCACCATTGGATTCTTATCCGGTATTCGTAGCCCTGTAGCCAATTATTCAGGTAGTACCAGGCCAAAGGAATGGCTATGGCGCAGGCGATCAGCACCAGCAGCACAAAATCTTTGGACAGCAGCTGCCACAGATTGAGTATCGATGCCCCTACGATCTTGCGGATACCGATCTCTTTAGTACGCTGTTCAGCTACGAAAGAGGCCAGGCCGAACAGGCCCAGGCAACTGATCAGGATGGCCAGGCCGGCAAAAAAGGTGGCCAGCGTGCCCACCCGCTCTTCCTGGGCGAATTTTGCAGCATATTCCTCGTCGGTAAATTTGTAGTCAAACGGAGCCGACGGAACAATTCTTTTAAAGACGTCTTCCACTATAGCCAGCGACTCTTTCGCACTTTTACGGGGGTTCAACCGGAGAGTGATCCAGTTTACATTCTCATAGTTTAAGAAGTATACGGCCTGTTTTACCGGTTTGAACGGTGAACTGGCGATCATATTTTTTACTATCCCGATGATGGTAAGGTTGGGACTGTCTCCCCACCTGATTGTTTTACCAACCGGGTTTTTCAGGTTCATAAAATCAATGGCCGCTTCATTAATCAGGATGGCGGAAGAATAAGTGGGGAAGTCGCGGGAGAAATCTCTCCCTTCGGCCATTTCAAAGCCTACGGTCTTCCCGTAGTCATGGGTTACCCAGAAAGTGGCAAAGTCGGTATCCAGGTTCGGGTCCTTTCCTTCCCACTCAAAGCCTCCGCTATTGCTCCATACGGCCGTTAACGGACTGGACGATTCCGCCATTTCCGTAATGGCGCCCTTTTGTTTCAGTTCTGTCCGTAGCAGGTCATATTTCCCGTAGAATTCCGGTGTACTCATGGCTATCATTACCAGGCCATTCCTGTCATAACCCACCGGCCGGTTTTTGGTGTGCTGAATCTGCTGGTAAACGATGACCGTACCGATGATCAGGGCTACCGATACGGTGAATTGGGTTACTACCAGCGCTTTCCGGGGCAAACCGGCCAGTTTTCCGGCTTTAAAGGTACCTTTCAGCACCTTTACCGGCTCGAAGGAAGAAAGGAATAAAGCGGGGTAACTGCCTGCCAATACTCCCGTAATCAGTGTAAATGCCAGGCAGCCCAGCCAGAAACCTACATTACTCCAGGGAATGCTCATCTGTTTATGGGCCACACTGTTAAACCAGGGCAGTAGTAACCAGGTGAGGAAAAAAGCCAGGAAGAAAGCCATAAAAGCCACCAGCAGTGATTCGCAAAGGAACTGGCTGACCAGCTGCCCCCGGGCAGATCCCACCGTCTTCCGGATGCCTACTTCTTTGGCGCGTTTCTCGGAACGGGCCGTGCTCAGGTTCATAAAATTAATGCAGGCCAGTAGTAGCACAAATGCACCTATAACGGCAAACATTCGTACGTATTCAATCAGTCCGCCCGTCTGAACACCATTTTTCCAGTTAGAATGCAGGTGCCAGTCTTTCATCGGAAACAGGAAAATCTCCGAATTGTATTTCTTATCTTCATCCGGAACCCGGTTCAGCTTGGAATGGAGGATATGCTTGTTTACCGTAGCAAAATCCGTATGATCATTGATCTGGACAAATGCCTGGAACGAGTTATTACCCCATTGCGTTTTTGCGTTTTTTAACCATGGCTCGGTAGTCACGTATAAGTCCCAGGGGGCAATAAACTCCAGGTCACGGAATTCGGTATTATAGGGCAGGTCTTTAAAAACCCCGGTTACCTTTACTTCATGCGAATTATCAATTTTCAGGACCTGCCCCATAGGGTCCCGGCCGGAGAAAAACGCTTTAGCAGCGCTTGACGATAACAGGATACTCCGGGGATCGTTCAACCCGCTCAGGCTTCCTTTCACCATTTCCAGGGAAAGAATCTTCGGACCGTCTTTGTCTATATAAATTCCGTTTTTCTTCTGGTGATCATTTTCTTTGCTCAGGATGTGATCACCCTGCCAGGAGGCCATAGCCAGGTATTTGAAATTGTCTCCGTAATGGGTTTTCAGCTCTTCACCCAAAGGCATGGGTAAAGCTTCTCCCGTATAAATTTCCCCGTTTGACGTCTGTTTCTGCATTATACGGGCTACCCTGTCGTAATTTTTATGATACCGGTCATAGGTCAGCTCGTCTAATAACCAGAAGCCGATGAGCATAGCTACAGACATGCCTATGGCCAGTCCGCCGATATTAATGGCGGAGAACTGCTTGTTTTTAAGCAGGTTTCTCCAGGCTATTTTTAAATAATTCCGTATCATATTTTTTTAGCTTTGAGCGGTCAGCTATGAGCCTGCTGACGGCTGGTTTTTATTCTGTTCGTAAGGATTTCACCGGGTTAGCCAGGGCGGCTTTAATAGCCTGGAAGCTCACCGTCAGGATAGCGATCACCATGGATACCAGGCCGGCCAGGGCAAAAATCCACCACTCTATCCGGATCCGGTATTCAAAGTCTTTCAGCCAGCCGTTCATCAGGTACCAGGCCAGTGGCGCGGCAATTACAAAGGATACCGCCACCAGCTTCAGGAAGCTTTGGGTAAGCAGCACCGAGATACGGGATACACTGGCTCCCAGCACTTTCCGTACGCCGATCTCTTTTTTCCGACTGGCGGCCGTGTAAGCTGAAAGCCCGAATAAGCCCAGGCAGGAAATGAACACGGCCAGTACGCCGAAAAGCATGGCCAGGTTCCCCACAAAACGCGTCCCTTTAAACATGGCCTCGTACTGGTCAGAGAGATAAGAGTAATCAAACGGGTAGCCACTGTCTATTTTTTTGATACCGGTTTCCAGGTTATTCAGCTTGTTCCCGTTCATCTTTACGTAAATGCTGCCGCCCCAGCCGGCTATATCCTGGCGCGACATGGGGTAAAAAATCACCGGCTCATCCGAACCGTAGAGGTCATTGAAAAGGAAAGGGCGGGTAATTCCTACAATGTTATAATTCTCATCGCCCCGGTATAGTTTTTTACCGGCCCGGCCTTCTTTGCCCATGAGTTTGGCAAAGGCGTCATTGATCAGGATATTGTTCCCTTCTTTCTGGCTATCACTATGGAAGTTCCGGCCCTCGGCCATCTTCACGCCCAGGAGAGGCAGGAAGTCGGCATCCACGCCTATAAAGCTGATCAGCGGGTTCTGGGAGTCGTCTTTTCCCGGCCAGCTAAACCCGCCACCGTTAGAATAAATGCCCAGGATACTGGACGTGGACATGGCCACAGCCGATGCCGTGCCGTCACTGATCAGCGTCTGCTTCAGCGCATCAAAATTTCCTACCAGCTTATCGGAAATCCCTATAGACACTACATTATCCAGGTTATATCCCAACTCTCTTTTCCGGACGTGATTAATCTGGCTGTAGATGACCACGATGGCAATGATCAGTACGATAGCCGACGAAAACTGGGCTACCACCAGCCCCTTACGGATCAGCGAGGCACCGTCAGTACGCTGAAATTTCTTTTTGATGGCATTCAGCGGGTTAAAAGAAGAGAGGTAAAGGCTGGGGTAGGATCCGGCCAGGATACCGCAAAACAGTCCTATAGCCAGCAACCCCAGCAGATTTTCCCTGCGGAAGAGGCTAAATTCCAAAGGCATCTCCAGCATCCTGCCAAACGCCGGCACGAGCAGGTACAGCGATAAAACCGCGATGATCAGTGCCATAAAGGCCGTGGTAATGCTTTCCAGCATGAACTGCCCGATGATCTGCCCCCGGCTGGCCCCTACCACTTTCTTCAGCCCGATCTCCTTGGCCCTGCGTTCGCTGCGGGCCGTGGCCAGGTTCATAAAGTTAATGCAGGCGATCATCAGGATGATCAGGCCCACGGTAGAGAATATCCGGATGTAGCGGATGTTCCCCTCGCCGGGCTGCTCCACCCCGTTTTTAAAACGGTTATATACATTTAAACGAAGTACCGGGTACAGGAAAACCTCATGGCTGACCTTCTGACCGGATTTCTCCTTGATAAAGGGCTTTAGCCGGGCATTAATGTGCTCTGCTGAAGCATTGTCATCCAGGGAAGCGTAGGTACGCATGCCGCACTGCCCCCAGTAGCTCCAGGATTTTACAAAAGTACTGTCCTGGAAGCCCTTGTTCAGGGATACCACAAACTCAGGCTTCAGGGTGATGTTTTCATCCGGGAAATCATAGATCTTTTTTACCGTAAAAAGATCGTTCTTATTAAAACGGAGTGTCTGGCCTATGGGGTTCTCGTCGCCGAAAAAAGCCTGGGCCATTTTAGCGGAAATGGCAATATGCGTAGGGTTAGCCAGGGAATAATCTGCAGCCTGCTTTATTACCGGGTAACTGAAGATATCAAAAAAGGAGCTGTCGGCATACAGGCCGCTGCGGGTAATAAATTTATCCCCGGTACCGAAAACCCCTCCCAAATCCAGGGTACGGGCTACCTTCCTGAACCCCGGTATTTCCCGGCTGATGGCGGGCGCCAGCGGGCCGGAGGTGGAACTGAAGGTCATGACATCATTCCCATACTGCTGGTTATTCTTGATGATATAGAGGTTATCAGCATCGGTGAAGGCCTTATTGGTCTGCAGGTTATAGTTTATCCATAAGAATATGAGGGCCGCACAGACAATCCCCACGGCCAGGCCCAGGATATTCAGGACTGAAAAACCCTTATCGCGGACCAGGTTCCGCCAGGCTATTTTGAAATAATTCTTGATCATGGGTCATGCATGTTGGGTTCCTGCGGAACGGGTGGGTAGGAAGAACTATCAGGTGAGTATGTTCTCGGTCACGGTGTGCCCGTCCAGCATCCGGATGATCCGGTGGCTGTATTTGGCATCGTGCTCACTGTGGGTTACCATGATCACAGTGGTGCCCTGCTCGTTCAGCTCGGTGAGGAGCTGCATCACTTCGTTACCGTTACTGCTGTCCAGGTTACCGGTGGGTTCATCGGCCAGGATGAGCTTAGGATGGTTTACCACGGCCCGGGCCACAGCTACCCGCTGCTGCTGCCCGCCGGACAGCTGCTGGGGGAAGTGGTTCCGGCGATGCATGATCTGCATCTTGTCCAGCACTTCTTCCACGCGCTTTTTCCGGTCAGCCGGCTTCACGCCCGTATAAATGAGCGGCAGTTCCACGTTTTCAAAAACCGTCAGCTCATCGATCAGGTTAAAGCTCTGGAATACGAAGCCGATGTTATGCTTACGCAGGTCAGCGCGCTTCCGCTCGTTATAACCGGCTATTTCAGTACCGTTAAAGACAAAGCTGCCGCCGTCAGGATCATCCAGCAGACCCAGGATGTTCAGCAGGGTAGATTTGCCGCAGCCGCTGGGGCCCATCACGGCTACAAACTCCCCTTCTTTCACTTCCAGTGAGAGCTTATTCAGGGCAATGGTCTCTACCTCTTCGGTGCGGTAGTACTTCTCTAAATCCGTAATCTTTATCATAATTTTATTTTTTCAAATTTATTCTTTCAGGATCAGTTCCTGGATATCTCCAAAGTTCTCGTAGCTGGACGTGATCACCTTATCTCCCGGCTTCAGCCCGCTGACCACTTCATAATATTCTGGGCTCTGGCGGTTAAACTGCACATCCACTTTGTAGGCTTTTTTGCCGTCTTCACTCACCTTAAACACCCAGTTACCGCCTGTTTTCTGGTAGAAACCTCCGCGCGGTAAGAGCGTGGCCGTGGTCTCGTCGCTCAGCGCCAGGCTCACCTGCAGGGTCTGGCCCCGGCGGATATTGCCCGGTGTTTCCCCGGTAAACTCCATGTCTACCTGGAAGCGGCCGTTTGTCACCTGGCTGTATACCTTCTTCACCTTCAGCTTATAGGTCTTGCCGGCCAGGGTGGCTTCGCCGGTGAGGTCGGTATAGATGCGGTTAATGTAATGCTCATCAATGTCCGCCCGGATCTTAAACCCGTTCGTTACGTCGATCTGCCCCAGCCGCTCACCTTTATTCTTCAGCTGGCCGATCTCCGCATCGAGGGAGGTCAGCTGGCCGTCTATAGGCGCCCGCACCACCAGGTCGCCCACTTTTTTCCGCATGAGCTGCAGGGTGTTCTGCATTTTGGCCAGCGACTCGCGATCCTGGCTCTGCATGAGCTTGATCACCTCATCGTCCTGCTTCAGGATATCGTCTGTCAGTTTTTTTCTTCTTACCTGGTAGTTATAGGCGTTTTCCGACTGCTGAAATTCCTGCAGGCCGATGGCCTTTTCGGCAAACAGCTTTTTATTCAGCTGGAATACCCTGTCGGCCTCTTTCAGGGCGTTATCCACCTCTGCCATCTGGTTCAGTTTACCTATGGTATTCTGGGTGGCATTATTCTTAGAGATGTTCATTTGGGTCAGAACGTTGTATACCTGGGTTTCCTGGCTGGCCAGGCTCAGCTCCAGGTCAGTGTTCCCCAGCCGCAGGATAGGCTGGCCTTTGGTCATCATGGCGCCGTCGTCCACGAACTTCTCTTCCACGCGGCCGCCTTCCATCACATCAAGATAGATAGTGGTAAGAGGCATGACCACGCCGTTTACGGGTATGGATTCCTTAAACGGGCCTTTTGTCACTTCACTGATGGTAAGCCTTTCGGTGTCTACGTTCAGCTTGGACCCGCCGGAGGTAGCGTATATGCTCCACCCGATCAGCCCGGCCAGACCGGCGATCCCCGCGATGGTCATGATCCTCTTCGTACTCCACTTCTTTTTTTCTATCTTTCGATCCATAATCGCTTTTTCATAATTTGTCTTCCAAATTTATAATCAAAATTATGCCAAAACACAAGGAGCTTATTATCAATTGAGTACAAACCAGGTAACCGGGAGTGGGTGTACGTTTTTGATACACCCGGTGTACGGTGGCGGTACAGTTCAGGGAGTGTTTTGCAGGATTGGCGGGTGTGGCGTAATTTTGTTAACCACATAGACACATTAAAAGTGTAAAAAACCTATGTATCTATGGGATTAAATCATTAAGCGTAAAATGCAGCTAAAAAAAGCCTCCATATTAGTGATCGATGACGACCGTGACGTGCTCACCGCCGTAAGCCTGCTCCTGAAAACGGAGGCGGCCGAGGTGGTCACTGAGCATAACCCGGAGAATATCCGTAAGATCCTGACCCAGCGTGATTTTAACCTGGTTTTGCTGGATATGAATTTCAAAAGCCCCATCCATACCGGGAATGAGGGCCTGTTCTGGCTCAAGGAGATCCGGAAACTCCGGCCGGAGCAGGATGTGATCATGATCACGGCTTACGGGAGTATTGACCTGGCGGTGAGGTCGTTAAAGGAAGGGGCCACTGATTTTATCCTTAAACCCTGGTATAACGATAAGCTGATAGATCATATCCGCGAGGCCCTGGGACGTAAAAAACAAAAAGAAAAAGAGCCAGCGGGCAAGGCCCCCGAGGGAGAAATCATTGGGGAGTCAGGAGAAATGCAGAAACTCTTCATCAAGGTCCATAAAATAGCTCCTACTGATGCTAACGTGCTGATCCTGGGGGAAAACGGTACGGGTAAAGACCTGATAGCCCGGGCCATTCACCAGCAGTCGCTGCGGGCACAGAAGCCTTTTGTGAAAGTGGATGTAGGCGCCCTGACGGAAAGCCTGTTTGAAAGTGAGCTTTTTGGGTATAAAAAAGGGGCTTTTACCGATGCGCGGGAAGACCGCGAAGGCCGTTTCGAGGCGGCTAACGGCGGCACGCTTTTCCTGGACGAGATCGGAAATATTTCACTTCACCTGCAAACCAAGCTGCTGAGCGTTTTGCAGAACCGGCAGGTGATGCGACTGGGAAGTAACCAGCCCATCCCGGTAGACATCCGCCTGGTGTGCGCTACCAATATCCCCCTGGAAGAACTGGCCAATGAAGCCCGATTCCGGAAGGATTTTGTGTACCGGATCCATACCGTAGACCTCCTGGTGCCCCCGCTGAGAAAACGCACCGGCGATATCTCCCTGCTGGCCAGGCATTTTTGTAGAATTTACGGCGAAAAGTATTTCAAACCGCATGTGAGCATCAGTGAGAAGGCCCTCAGGAAGCTGATGGACTACCCTTTCCCCGGGAACGTGCGGGAACTGCAGTACAGCATAGAACGGGCGGTGATCATGTGCGAAAACGATACACTGGAACCCGGCGACCTCATTTTCCTGCCCCTCGAGTCGCCCCTGGCAGAACCTGAAGGCAAGGATTTAAAGCTGAGCTCGGTGGAAAAAAACACGATTCTTAAGGTGATTGAAAAAAATAACGGAAACATCAGTAAGGCCGCCAAGGAGCTGGGCATTACCCGCACGGCGCTTTACCGCAGATTAAACAAGTATGAGATCGAATAACCTTTTCTGGAAGCTACTCCTGCGCATCCTGCTGCTCACGGCGGCCATTACGGTGGCCGTATTCTGCGTTTTCTCGGAAAAGTACAACTACATCCTCCTGCTCCTGCCATTGGTCATCTACCAGGTGTACGAAATGTACCGCTTTCAGAAGAAAACCCACGACGAGCTGGAGCAATTCCTGCTTTCGGTGCAGTACCGCGATTTTTCCCGTTATTTTGACAGCTCCAAAGGGGATTCAGAAGTACGCTTCCTGCGGCACGGCTTTAACGAGATCAATTCCACCATCAAGACCATCTCACGCGAGAAGGAAATGCAATACCTCTACCTTCAGAAGATGCTGGAGCTGGTAGACACCGGCATCCTGCTGTATAAGGAAGAAAACGGCGAAGTGCTCTGGATGAACGAAGCCCTGAAAAAGATGCTGGATATCCCTTTCCTCCGAACGGTTCATTCGCTGCAAAAAAGAAACCCTGCCCTGTATGAGGAGATCCTGTCACTGAAAGTGGGAAACGCGCAGGTGGTGAGCCTCTCTAAAAATCTCAGCAGCTACAAGGTGCTGCTTTCCGCTACCGCCTTTCATACCGAAAGCATTTATTTCAAGCTGGTGGCTGTACAAAACGTAAACGAGGCGCTGGACGCTAACGAGGTGCAGTCGTGGCAAAAGCTGCTGAGCGTGCTCACCCACGAGATCATGAACTCCGTAGCGCCCATTTCCTCGCTGGCGGCTACGCTTAAAAAGCGCATTGGTATGCGGGACGACGGCAGCCTGCTAAACGACCTGGAACAGGGTATAGACACCATTAAAAACCGCAGCGAAGGGCTGATCCGCTTTACTGAAGCCTACCGGAACCTGAATAAGATCAACACCCTCCTGAAAAAAGAAGTACTGGTCAGAGATCTTTTTGAAAACATATACCAGCTACTGGAGCCCACGCTGGAGCAGAAAGGCATAGCGCTGGAGATCATCCTGAAAAACACTAACCTGACCCTGATGGCTGACCGTCACCTGCTGGAACAGGTACTGATTAACCTGGTGCTGAATGCCATTGAAGCCGTTAAAGACGAGCCCGAGCCGCTGATCACCCTATCCGCCAGCACCGAAGGCCAGCGCACGGAGATCCGCGTAGCCGATAACGGCACCGGGATGCCCGAAGAAATCCTGGACAAAATCTTTATCCCTTTTTTCAGTACCCGCAAGAAAGGTACGGGCATTGGCCTGAGTATCTGCAAGCAGATCGTCCTGCTTCACAAGGGTACGCTGCAGGTGAGGAGCAAGGCGGGCGAAGGGACGGTCTTTATAATAGGGATCAGCTGAGGAAGTGAATCACTAAAAGTAAAAAGTGATCCGCAGCGGCGGACCGCTTTTAGTTTTTAACCTTTAACTACGTCTGCGTACTTCCCATTCCCTTCCAGCACCCGCTTGGCAAACGGGCACACCGGGATGATCTTCAGGCCTTTTTCCCGGGCAAAGGCCACACCGGCGTCTACCAGTTTTTTACCCAGCCCCTTGCCGTTTTGGGAGGGGTCTACTTCCGTATGCTCAATGACGATGGTCTCCTCGCCGGCTTGGGTGTAGGTCAT
Organism: Leadbetterella sp.; assembly: GCA_019638185.1. Taxonomy (GTDB): domain Bacteria; phylum Bacteroidota; class Bacteroidia; order Cytophagales; family Spirosomataceae; genus Leadbetterella. Next base: position 77,317 of record JAHBUH010000001.1, on the reverse strand, counting down.
CTCCCCTACTTTGGCACCTTCTTCCATCACTTCAAAAGCGCCTCCGTCCGGTTTTTCAGTATGTATGATTTCCATAGTTTTGTTTATTTTTCCAATACACTTAATAATACCCGGGCATGGTTTACCTCCGTGTTCCGGGCGGCGTACAGCAGGGTCACGTTCTGCTTTTCGGCCAGTTCCCGGATACGCTGCAGCTCCTCGCCCTTATCTTTCAGTTCCGCCTTATACTTGCGCGTAAACTCTTCAAAATTCTCCATCTTGTGTCCGAACCATTTCCGTAGATCATCGGAGGGTGCAATTTCCTTGTCCCACTCATCCAGCCGGGCCTTTTCTTTGGTGACGCCCCTGGGCCACAGGCGGTCTACCAGGATGCGGTAACCGTCTTTCTCCCCGACTTCTTCATAAATCCGTTTTATCTGAATCATTTTATTTAACCGTGTCAGGATATCCCTGTCATTAATCTCAAAGTAAATATCGCCTGAAACAAAGTTATTCCCTATTTTTAAGTCAAAAAGAATGCGTTTCCTCAAAAAAGGCATATGGACTACCCTTCAGGACGGTGGCCGGCCCGGCCATGCGGCCATCGGCGTGACCCGGAGCGGAGCCATGGACGTCTTCAGCCAGCGCGCCCTGAATATCCTGCTGGGCCACGCCGGTGACCATCCTGTGCTGGAAATGCATTTCCCGGCGCCGGAGATCGTGTTTGAGGAAGACTGCCGGTTTGCCCTGTACGGCGCTGATTTCGGTCCGTATCTGAATGACCGCCCCCTGCTTAACGGCCGGATCTACCCGGCACGGCCCGGTGATATCCTGAAATTTAAGCGGAAACACAGCGGTCAGCGCTGCTACCTGGGTATCCGGTGGTACGTGGCCGCAGACAGCTGGCTGGGTTCCTGCTCACCGGATCCGGCCATGAAGCATCCTGCCCTACCCGAAAGGATCACGCCGGAAACGGCTAACAGCGAAGTACCTTTCCCGAAAGGGACAAACCGAAAACAGGAACAGGTGCCCTCGTGCACGGCTAACGCTGAAGCAACCTTCCGGAAAGAAACGGACCGAAAGCAGGAACTGCCCCCTCCGTGTCTTACTAACACCGAAGCATTATTCCGGGAAGAAACAAACCGGAAGCAACTGTACCCTCTTAATACCGAAACACCCGCCCGGGGCCTTATGCCGCCCCCCATCCCGGACACCCTCCGGTTTGTCCCGGAGTTTGATTTTGAAACCCTGGATGAGGCATCTGCTGAAGCGATACAAACCCGGCCCTTTACCGTCACTCCGGAATCCAACCGCATGGGCTATCGCCTCCGCGGCAAGCCCCTGGAACGCAGTGTAGCCACGGAAATGGTTTCCTCCGCCGTTAGCCGGGGCACTATCCAGCTGCTTCCTGACGGCCAGTTGGTCATCCTGATGGCCGATGCCCAGACCACCGGCGGCTATCCCCGCCTGGGCTACGTGTGCGCGGCTGACCTGAGCGGGCTCAGCCGCCTGGGGCCCGGAGATACCTTCTCCCTTAAGCCCGTAACCGAAGCAGAAGCCGTAAACAGCCTGCTGCGACAGGAAGAATATTTAAAAATTTTACGTAAACTGCTATGGACATCAACTGTGATTTAGGCGAATCCCCTGATTTCCTGGAATCGGGGCATGACGAGGCTCTTATGCACTACATTCATTCGGTGAATATCGCCTGCGGATTTCATGCGGGAAATGAACAGATTGCCCGGAAAACCGTGGAAAATGCCCTGAAATACGGGTTAAACATCGGGGCGCACCCCGGGTTTGATGACCGGGCCCATTTCGGGCGCGTAGAAATGGAACTGGAAGAAGGTCAGCTTCGATCCCTGATCCGCTTCCAGCTGACCTTTTTCTCCGCTTTCACCCGGAAAATACACCACATGAAGCCACACGGCGCTTTGTACAATATGGCGGCCCGGCGGCTGGATTACGCCCGCATCATTGCTGAGGAAGTGTACGAATTTGATCCTGGCATCATTCTTTACGGCTTATCCGGCAGCTACAGCATTACCGAAGCAGAAAAAGCAGGGCTCAGAACCCGCTCCGAGGTATTTGCCGACCGGGCCTACCTCTCTGACGGCAGCCTGGCTCCCCGCAGCCTGAAAGGGGCTGTTTTACAGGGTAAAGCCGCTATGGAAAGACAGGTACGAAACCTGGTAAACGGAGCACCCCTCGAAACCCTTGACGGCCCGCCTGTCCGGCTGAAAGCAGAGACCATCTGCGTACACAGCGATACGGCGGGGGCGGTGGAGATCGCAAAGCGGGTGTGGGAGGAAGTGAACCGTTAGCGGCTATCGGTTATTGAGGAAGTGAATAAAAGGTTCCCCGTGAGCCCGATACCTGAGTATTTATACGATAGGAGTCAGGTTATTTTCACGAAAATAGGTGATTTTTGATAAAAACATTTCAGCCATCCGGCTTCCCTGCCATTGGGCCCTGTCGGCTTTTTCACCTTCAAAAAGCCCCTTTACGGTTTCGCTGAAAAGGATTACCCAACGGTTAAAATGTATTTCATTCACCGGCATTTTCAAATGCGGCGGAAACGGGCTGCCATAGTAAGTATGTTCCTCCAGCAGTACCGTCTGCCAGAAGCGGTACATTTTTTCCAGGTGTTCCGGCCAGCGGTCCTGAATTATCCCGTCAAAAATATCTTTCAGTAAATCATCCTGACGTACTTTTCCGTAAAACGTATCTACCAAAAGCTGAATATCGGCAAGTTCTTCTATGTCTTTCATAGGTATATTTTTTTTAGCGATCTTCCTGATTTACAGACCATAGCCTACTGGCTGATATACATGATCACTGAATGCTTTTACAGAAACGATCTTATTTGCGACAAATTTATCGTAAATATAAATATTATAAAATAAGGTCGCAAAATTTTGCACCCTTATCTGACTAACTCACCGCTCAGGGTAAGCAAATTCAGTTTCGAAATACGAAGATTGTACTCCGCAGCCACCAGTCGGTTCATGATGGTGTTGAAGCGCGTCTGGGCGTCATTGATCTCCAGGATGCTGCTGGCCCCCAGCTTAAATTTCTCGGCAGAGATCTCCAGGTTTTCCTGGGCGGTGGCTATGTTTTGCTGCTCCAGATCCAGGAGGCGCTTTTGGGTCTCGTACTGATGGAAGGCCGCGGTGATCTGGTTATCCAGGTTACTGATCAGCTCTTCCCGCTGGATCCGCAGGATATCGCCGTTGATCTTAGCTGATTCAATATTCCTTTTGATCACTTTCCCGTCAAAGATCCGCCAGCTGGCCGTTAAGCCGGCCGATAGCCCCGTGCTTTGGCTGTTACTGATGAGGCCGGCATTGTTATAGTTAAAATTATACCCGAAGCTACTGTTCAGGTTTATGGTAGGCTTCAGGAACCCACGGGCCTCTTTCTGATCCTGGAGATTAATTTCTTCCTGCTTCTTTAAAGCCAGGAATTCCGGGTTCTGGCTTTTGGCCTGGTCTTTCAGGTAGTTCAGATCAAACAACTGGTAGTCCTGGCTGTCCCGATCCACTTTAAAGTCAATGTTAGGATCCCGGGCCAGCAGGCGGTTCAGCTCAATTTTGGCATTGCGCAACTGAATCTGCAGGTTGGTCTGATCCGTCAGCTGGATGGTGAGGTCGGCTTTCGACTGCAGGAAATCCAGCTTGGATCCCCGGCCTATCTGCCATCTTTCTTCGGTGAGCGTCTGGCGCTCCTCGTAATACCGGATGATCTGGTTAATAAATTCCAGGGTGCTCTGAAGCCTTTGAATGTTATAATAGGCCTCCATGACATTGCTGATGGTGGTCTGGAGGGTGAGCTGGCGCTGAATCTCAGACAGCTGGCCCAATGCCTGCAGCCTGCCGTAGATGGCCTGCATACGGCCTCCGTTATACAGGGTGTATTGAAGCGCCAGGGCAGTGTTCGGAGAAACCGAGGTACCGAAGCGGTTGATCTCGCGCCCGTCTATAAAATTCTGGTGTACCTGGTTAAAGGTGGAATTGATGCTGGTATTCCAGTCCAGGATGGGGGTCATCCCTGCATTTCCACGAAAAATCCGGTTATTGGCCAGGTCTACCTGCCTTTGCGCCACCTTAATTCCGTAATTATTTTCCAGCGCCACCTCCACGGCATTATCCAGGCTGAGGGTATCCTCCTGCGCAAAAGCCGTTAGGATTAAAGTAGTAAAGAGAGCGGTTAATATGATACTTTTCATTGGTTAATATTCGCTTGAAGCTATGCCTCCGCCATCTCATCAATGGCCTTCATTCTTTCAAAATTCTTTTCTCTGCTAAGGTAAATATACATGGCCGGGATCACGTACAGCGTAAGTATCAGTGACATCACCAGGCCACCGATTACCACGATCCCCATAGACCGCCGGCTGGTTCCGGCAGCGCCCAGGGCAGCAGCGATAGGCAGGGCTCCGAAAGCCGTGGCCAGGGTGGTCATCAGGATAGGCCGTAAACGCAGAACCGCCGATTCCAGGGCTGCTTCGGCCTTGGAATAGCCCCTTTCCCGGAGCTGGTTAGCAAATTCCACGATCAGGATACCGTTTTTCGTCACCAGGCCGATCAGCATGATCATCCCGATCTGGCTGAAAATATTAATGGTCTGGTCAAACAGCCAGAGCGATAAAACCGCCCCCGCAATAGCCAGCGGCACGGTGGTCATGATGATCAAAGGGTCAATAAAGCTCTCAAACTGCGCCGCCAGGATCAGGAAAACCAGGATCAGCGCCAGCCCGAAAGAGAACAGGGTATTGGAAGAACTCTCGGCGAAGTCACGCGAGGACCCCGTAAGTGCCGTCCTGATCTGCGGATCATTCAGCTGGTCACGGATGGCATCCATAGCCTTGATACCGTCTGAAATGGTCTTACCCGGTGCCAGACCGGCAGTCACCGTGGCGCTCATATACCGGTCATAGTGATACAGCTGCGGCGGGCTGCTGTTTTCTACCACACTCACTATATTATCCAGCTGAACCAGCTCACCGGCCGAGTTCTTCACGTGCATACTTTTAATGTCTATAGGCGCATTCCGGTCGCCTTTCTCAAACTGTCCGATCACCTGGTACTGCCGCCCGTTCATGGTAAAGTAGCTGAACCGCTGGCCTGAAAAAGCCAGGTTCATGGTTTGCGCCACATCAGCTACCGCCACCCCCAGGCTCTTGGCCTTCTCCCTGTCGATATACACCGACAGCTCCGGCTTGGTAAATTTCAGGTCTACGGTAGATATGGGGAAGGTGGGATCTTTTTCCACCAGGTCCATGAATTTAGGCAGGTATTCCCTCATTTTCCCCAGGTTAGGGGCCTGGATCACGTATCCTACGGGTAAACCGCCCCGCCGGCTCACCGAAATGGTCTGCTGCTGGTTAAGAAAAGTCCGGCCTATGGTAAAGTTCCGGGTGAGGTTAGTCAGGTAGTTGGCAATATCCTCCTGGGAGCGCTCCCGGTCCGCCTTATCCGTCAGCATCACCCTTCCAAACCCGGTGTTAGCCCCGCCTGAGCCACTGAAACCCGGCGAGGTCACAGACATCACCCCCGTAACTTCAGGCACCGAATCCCGAACCACCGAAGTCACCTGCTGGATAAAGGAATCCATGGCATCATAAGACATCCCTTCCGGTCCCAGGAAGTTCATGGATAAACCGCTCCTGTCATCCAGTGGCGCCAGCTCTGAATTCAGCTTACTTCCAAAGAAAAACAGGATAGCCAGTACCACCACCATAATGGGAGCCACTAACCATTTTTTGGAAAGGAAATTAGACAGGCTGGATTTATAACTGCTTTCCATTTTCTCAAAATACGGCTCCGTGGCTTCATAAAAGCGGGTCCGCTTGATTTCTTTGCGGTTCAGGTAAGCGTTCAGCATGGGGGTCAGCGTCAGCGACACAAACGCCGAGATCAGAACGGCACTGGCCAGCACTACCCCGAATTCCATAAAGAGCTTTCCTACAAAACCTTCCATAAAAATCACGGGAAGGAACACCGCCGCCAGCGTAATGGACGTGGAGATCACCGCAAAGAAAATCTCATTGGCCCCCTTGATAGAAGCTTCAATGGGGTTCATCCCCTCTTCTATCTTTTTATAAATGTTTTCCGTCACCACAATACCGTCATCCACTACCAGACCCGTGGCCAGCACCACCGCCAGCAGGGTCAGCACATTCACGGAAAACCCGAAGAGGTACATGATAAAAAACGTACCGATGAGTGAGACCGGGATATCGATCAACGGCCGGAAAGCCACGATCCAGTCGCGGAAGAACAGGAAGATAATGATCACCACCAGTACTATGGCGATCAGGATGGTTTCCGCCACTTCAGTAACCGACTGCCGGATAAAGGTGGTGGTATCAAAAATCACCCCCATTTTAATATCATCCGGCAGGGTCTTTTCTATTTCGGCTTTCCGTTTGTAGGCTTCGTCAGCAATATCCAGGTAGTTAGCACCCGGCTGGGGCTGAATGGCAATTCCGTTCATGGGAATCCCGTTCAGTCGCAGAATGGTATCCGGGTTTTCTGCTCCCAGTTCCGCATAACCGATGTCCCGCAGGCGCACAATACTCTCGCCCACGTTCTTAACGATCATGTTATTAAAATCTTCCACAGTAGTAAACCGGCCTATGGTCTTCACCACCAGCTCCGTGGCACTCCCCTGCAGTTTTCCGGAAGGAAGTTCCACGTTTTCCCGGTCCAGCGCCGCCCGGACATCCTGGGTGGTTACCCCCAGGGCGGTCATTTTGCCGGGGTTCATCCATATCCGCATGGAATATCTTTTCATACCCCACACCCGGATCTCACTCACACCTTCAATGGTTTCCAGGCGCGGAGCAATGGTATTTTCGGCAAAATCAGACATTTCCAGGATACCGCGCCTGTCGCTTTGCAGGCTGAAAGACAGGATGGCGTCAGAGTTAGCATCTGCTTTCCGTACCACGGGCAGCCCGTCAATATCTCTTGGCAGCTGTGACACGGCGGAGGTCACTTTATCACGCACATCATTCGTGGCCTTTTCCATGTCCATCCCCAGGTTAAACTCCACGGTGATATTGGAACGCCCCTGGTTAGAGGAAGAAGAAACTGAACGGATCCCTTCCACACTGTTCAGCGCTTTTTCCAGCGGTTCGGTGATCTGCGACTCAATGATGTCGGCATTGGCGCCCGGATAGCTGGTGCTAACGTTCACAATGGGCGGGTCCACGGAGGGAAATTCCCTTACTCCGAGGTAGTTATACCCGATAACCCCAAACAGCATGATCATGAGGTTCAGCACAATGGCCAGTACGGGGCGCTTGATCGATAAGGTTGAAATTGACATGATCTTAATTCGATGCTACCGGATCTCCGGCTTTTAAAGTAATTAATCCGCTGGTAATCAGGGTATCTCCCACATTAAGTCCTTTCAGAACCTCCACTTTACTTACATCGCGAAAACCGGTTTCCACCTTCACGATCTCGGCTTTACCGTTTCTTTTTACAAAAACTTCCATCCCGTCCACTACCGGGATCACCGCCTCCGTAGGCACCATAATAGACCGGCTTTTGCGGATGTCTACGGTTACGTTCACAAACATCCCCGGGATCAGGGTACTCTGAGGGTTCTGGGCCAGTGCCCTCACCTTTAAGGTTCTCAGGCTGGCATCAATGGTAGGGTCAATCGCCGCTACCCGGGCCGTGTAAACCTCTGCGGAGCCGTCCGTCTTAAAGCGGATGGTACTTCCTACATGAATATCATTAATATACCGCTCAGGGGCGGTAAAATCTATCTTGATCGGGTTATACTGGGTGAGCGTGGTAATGACGTTAGCCGGGGTAACATAGGCCCCTAGCGAGATGTTTTTCAGGCTCAGCTTACCGCTAAAAGGCGCCCGGATCTCCGTGCGGCTCAACTGCACTTTCAGCAGGTCTTTATCGGCCTGCAGGGTCAATACCTTATTCTGGGAAATCTCGTATTCTTCCTTGCTGATGGCATTGATGTCCAGCAATTTCCGGTGCCGGGCCTCCGTTTGTGCCGCCAGGGCCTCCTCCAGCTCTATTTTCTTCAGCTGCGCCAGGATATCATCGTCTTTAATCTTGGCGATCAGGAAGCCTTTCTGGACCAGCGTGCCCTCGGGAATATTCAGCCGGGTGATGATCCCGGAGATCTCACTCCGGATCTCCACGTGGTCATTGGCCAGGGTAGATCCCGAAGTAGATATAATGCTGGCGCTCTCCTCATAATCCACTACCACGGTGTTCAGATGAGGCGCTGATTTTTTCCCCGCACCGCCACCACCACCCGGAGATGCCTTATCCGGTTTATCAGTAAAAAACAGGAATTTTCCCAAAATAAGGGCCAGAATAAGCAGGCCGGCTATAATCAAAGGTCTCATAACATTGTTAAAGGTTCCGGAAACTATGGATAAGCTGCTAAAATAACATTAATCTGGGCAAATGACACAGGGATGTGGATAATTATATACATTCTATAGACAAAAAATAGGATTTTGTATTTTCCTGCTGTTAATTTCAGAAGAAATTTCTACCCGTTTGAAAACCTCGAGAAAAGACCTGCTTGCTGCCACCATGGTGATGGCCACTTCGGCCATCGGCCCCGGCTTTCTTACTCAGACCACTGTTTTTACCGAACAGCTGGCCTATAACTTCGGGTTTGTGATCCTGCTGTCGGTAGTGATTGATATCATCGCCCAGGTCACCATCTGGAAAGCGCTTACTTTTGCGAATTCTCCCGTGCAGCAGCTGGCCGAAGAACTCATGCGGGGCCTGGGCAGGTTCCTGATCCTTGCCATTGCCTTCGGCGGGCTGGTTTTTAACGTGGGAAACCTGGCGGGTACGGGAATGGGGGTGAACGCCATGACGGGCATGCCGGTGATCCAGGGCACTGTGATCTCTTCCGTAGTGGCGGCCGTTATATTTTATTCCGATAATTTTTTGCCCAAGCTGGACCTTTTTATGAAGGGGATGGCCCTGGTGATGGTCAGCCTGCTGGTGGCCATGGTGGTATTGGCGGATATTGACCTGCTGAAGGCCCTTCATTTCACTCTGCTGCCGGAAAAAACCGATGTGCGGGCTACCATCACCCTGGTGGGGGGTACGGTAGGCGGCTACATTACTTTTGCGGGTGCGCAGCGGCTGCTGGATGCGGGAGTAACCGGGAAAGAAAATGCCCCGCAGGTAGAAAAAAGCGCCTACCGGGGCATCCTGTTTACCGGTTTTTTCCGGTATTTCCTCTTTATCGGGGTGCTCTCGCCGGTGCTGGCGGGCCTGGCACTTAACCCTGAAAACCCTACCGCTTCCGTATTTTCCGCCTATTTCGGCAGCCGGGGCGGCATTTTATTCGGGATGATGATCTGGGCGGCTTCCATCACTTCCGTAGTGGGTGCTACCTATACTTCGCTGGCTTTTCTCAAGGACCTGCATCCGGGCTTTTTGAAATACAAGAAGATCTGGGCCCTGGTGTTTATTGCCATTTCGCTGTTTATCAATATACTTTTCGGAAAACCCGTGAGCCTGCTGGTTTTTGCCGGCTACCTGAACGGCTTCATTCTGCCCCTGGGTTTAGGGGTGGTACTGGTGGCTCTGGCGCGGAATCCGGCACTCCGGGAACTGCGCATTTCGAAAGCCCTGCAGGGAGCCGCATGGGGCGTGGTAATGCTGCTGCTTTACTTCAGCGTGTGGTCTCTTTTTTAATCCGCTATAAATAGGAAGTCCTTCTTTTAAAATTCTGTTTTTTCTATTAGTTTTGCACAAAAAGATTTTAAACGTATGTTCGGATATCAATTTCCTACCTGGTTACCTATTTTATTTTTCGTAACGCTGCTGGTGAGCGCATTTTTTATGGGCAAATGGCTCCTGAAAAACGACAGGAAATATAAAAATAACAACTGATCTCAGGCTTCCATAATGCCGTACGTCAGGTGGAAAACGGGTATAGTGGGGAGTTTCTTCTGAAGAACTCTGGCCACTATACTGCTACGCAGGCCGTTAGAGCACACCACCACCAGCTTCTCTTCTTTCTCCAGTTCAGGGAGAAAATGATTTATTTCATGAGCAGGGATATTCCTTCCACCGATATTAAAATCAAAAAACTCGTCTTTTTCTCTTACATCTACTATTTCTGAGTCTTTAAAGCGCTCTTTGAGCTCCGGGAGGCTGATTTCAGTCATAAGTTTTATCTCTTAAAGTACTCCGTGGTCGGCGAAGCTATAATAACCATCGTTTGTAAATATAATATGATCGGCCACAGAAATATCCAGGTAACCGGCGGCCGCCTTGATCTTTTGAGTCAGGAGGAGGTCTTCATCACTGGGATTCATGTTTCCGGAAGGGTGATTATGGCACAGCAGGATGGAATTACTCAGGTTTTGGAGGGCATAGTGAAAGATGATCCGGGGATCCACAAACGTACCGCTGACTCCGCCGGTGCTTACCCGTACGGTCTTCAGCACCTCCATGCGCCGGTTCAGGCACAGCATCCAGAATTCTTCGTGCGAGAGATCCAGGAGGTAAGGTTTCAGATGATCATACGCAGACCGGGAGCTTTTCACCACGGGGCGCTTGCCGGGTTCTTCGCTTTTTTTCCTCCGGGCCAGCTCAATAGCCGCTATAACCGCCACCGCTTTGGCCTGACCTATGCCCGGCACGGTGGTGAGCTGCTCCACGGTAAAGCGGGCCAGCTTATTCAGGTCATCGTCAGCCATTTGCAGGATCACCTTGCCCAGGTCTAATGCGGAGTGCACCTGGGTGCCCTTCCCGATGAGGATGGCTAAAAGCTCTGCGTCTGACAGTGCAGACCGGCCTTTCAGGAGTAATTTTTCACGCGGGCGGTCATCTTCCGCCCAGTCTTTGATGGATCTTTTCGCCATAGGAATGCATGGGATTTAGAGAAAATCTTACGGCGCAAGATATAAAAAAAGGCCGACTTCTCAGTCAGCCTTATCCTAAAATCTTATTAATTTTAAGCCGCTAAGCCGTTAACGTGCTTCGACAAAGACGACTTCAGGTTAGCCGCTTTGTTCTTATGAATCACATTCTTACGGGCCAGCTTATCTACCATAGAAGATACGGTTTTCAGTAAAGAAGACGCTTCTATAGCATCTGTCAGTGTTCTGAGTTTCCGGATCGCCGTTCTGGCGGTTTTATGCTGGTAGCGATTTCTTAATCTTTTCGCTTCGTTAGATCTGATCCTTTTAAGAGCTGATTTATGATTTGCCATTTCGTTCTATATAAACTTTATCCATTTTTTCGAGGTGCAAATATACGAACATATTTTAAAACCTACTATACTTCCCATAAAAAAACACAAGATTTACACAAAAAAACCAGCTTTTAAAATGGCAGCCTGTATATTTCCGTCACAAAATTACTTTCATCCGTGAAAAAAGCACTTTATTTCCTATCTCTTTTTATTTTATTCACCGGCTGCCGTACCGCACCCCGCACGTATATAGCTGAACCGCAGTCGGCTTTCACCTACTTCACGCCGGGGAGCGCCCATTTTCCGGCCATTTCCGTGCACCGCGGCGGTGGGGAGATCCCGGGTTACCCGGAAAACTGCCTGGAGTCTTTCGAATACTTTGCCCGGAAAATGCCCTGTATTATTGAATGTGATATTGCCCTGTCCAGTGATTCCGTGCTGTATATGATGCATGATAACACGCTGAACCGTACCACCACCGGCACGGGAAAGACGGAAGAAAGAGACTGGGCCTACCTACAGTCGCTGCAGGTAAAAGACAATTCCGGAACCGTTACCCCCTACCGGATCCCCAGCCTGGACCAGGTACTGGAATGGGGAAGAAATAAGGTTTTGTTTGGCCTGGATGTCAAGCGGGGAACGCCGTTTGAAAAGGTGGTCAGCTCCGTCAGAAAGGCAAAAGCCGAGAATTATTCAATGATCATCACCTACAATGCCACCGATGCCCGGAAGGTGTATGAGCTTCATCCGGGCCTGATGATATCAGTGACCATCATGCAGCCGGATGATTATGAACGGCTCCGCCAGCTGGGCATCCCGAATCGCAATATGGTGGCGTTTATCGGGGTGAATGAGCCGGATAAGTCGCTGATTGAGTTCCTGCACGCCAAAGGTATCCCGGTTATCCTGGGGGTTTTAGGTAACCTGGATAAAAAAGCGGCTGCACAGGGTAATAAAGTTTATAAAAATTACATAGATTTGGGGGTAGATATATTGTCAACTGACCGGCCCGAAGCGGTGTACAGCGTCATCAAACCTTGATCATTATGAAACAAAAGTTACTTTACGGAATCCTGATGGGAAGCCTGGCATTACCGGTCCTGGGCCAGAATACCGTCAAACAAAGGGTGATAAGCGAGTCAGATAAAATAGAGAAGAAGGTAATAGCGTGGCGCAGGGATTTCCACGAGCATCCCGAGCTGGGAAACCAGGAGGTACGCACGGCGAGGATCGTGGCCGACCACCTGCGCTCACTGGGCCTGGAAGTGACGGAGAATATTGCGTTTACCGGCGTGCTGGGCATCCTGAAGGGCGGAAAACCCGGGCCGGTGATAGCGCTGCGGGCTGACATGGATGCCCTTCCGGTCACGGAACGAGTGGATGTACCTTTTAAATCCGTGGTAAAAACGGTGTATAACGACCAGGAGACGGGCGTAATGCATGCCTGCGGCCATGACAGCCACACGGCCATGCTTATGGGTGTGGCGGAGATCCTGGCCGGCATGAAAAAAGACCTGGCCGGTACCGTGAAGTTTATTTTTCAGCCCGCTGAAGAGGGCGTACAGGATAAAAGCGTGCCTTTCGGCGCTGACGGCATGGTCAGGGCCGGTGTGCTGGAAAACCCCAAAGTAGATGTGATCTTTGGCCTGCATATTAACTCCCCTACTCCCGCCGGCCTGATCTCGTATAAGCCGGGCCCCATTATGGCCGCGGTAGACGAGCTGGAAATTACGGTAAAAGGCAAACAGACCCACGGCGCTTACCCCTGGGACGGTGTGGACCCGGTAGTGACCTCCTCCCAGATCATTAACGGACTCCAGACGGTGGTTTCCCGCAATGTGCGGCTTACGGAGGCACCGGCCGTGGTAACAGTAGGTGCCATTCATGGCGGCATCCGGCATAATATTATCCCGGAGACCGTGAAGATGATCGGAACGGTACGCACACTTACCCGTGAGCAGCGGGTGTTTGTGCATAAGCGGATAGAGGCCATCGCCCGGAATATTGCCGCGGCTAATCAATGCGAGGCCGAAGTAAAGATCATCCCCGGGTACCCCGTGACGGTTAATGACGAGAACCTCACCCGCATGATGGTTCCCACTTTTGTGGAAACGGTAGGGAAAGATATGGTCAGGGAGATTCCCGCCGTGATGGGAGCCGAAGACTTCAGTTATTACCAGGAGAAGGTACCGGGCGTGTTCTTTTTCCTGGGTGGCCGGCCGGCGGGCACACCGGAGGAGAAAGCCGCGCCGCATCACACGCCCGATTTTTACCTGGACGAATCGGGCTTTAAAAACGGGGTGAGGACGCTCTGTAACCTGGTCATCAATTATGCTGACCTTCATAACGCTAAACCGAATGGCCGCTGAACTCATAGAAATTATCCCGGGTAACCCGGACATGCGGAAGATCAAACGGGTAGTAGAGTGCCTGGAAGACGGTGGGATCATCATTTATCCCACCGATACCGTATATTCTATGGGCTGCAACAGCTATCACACCCGGGCGGTGGAGAAGCTGTGCAGGATCAAGGGCATCAAGCCTAACCAGAACAAATTCTCTATCGTGTGCCACGACCTGAGCGATATCGCCACCTACGCCAAAGTTTCCAATGAGGCCTTCCGGCTGATGAAGCAATACCTGCCCGGCCCCTACACCTTTATTCTTCCTTCCACCAATGAACTGCCGCGGATCCTGCAAACGAACCGGAAGACCATCGGTATCCGGGTTCCTGACCATAATATCCCCGAAACGCTGATACGCGAACTGGGGAAACCCATTATCACCTCTTCCGTAAAGTACGACGAGGAAAACATCCTGGAATACCCGAATGAAATAGAGGTCATTTACGAAGAGAACCAGTACATTGCTGACATCATCATTGACGGGGGGTGGAGCGGCATTATTCCCTCCACCATCATTGACTGCACGGATCCTGACCACTTTGAAGTAGTGCGGGAAGGGCTGGGCGAAGTGGAGTTTTAAGTGAATTTATTGCTTTGAGATAACTTTTTTCTTGCCTGGACGGAAGCAAAATGCGGAAGAGGGGGCTGTACCTTTGTGGGGAAAACATGTAAAACTTATGGAATCTGAAAACGTAGCCCGGGAGCCCCAGGTGGCTTATATTCCTGAAATTTTATCCCTGGATCAGCTGGATCTTTCCCGGCAGTACACCTTTGCTGATTATTTCCGCTGGAAGTTTGAAGAAAGAGTGGAGCTGATTAAAGGCTTTATTCACAAAATGTGCCCGGCGCCCGGCCCTACCCACCAGTCGGTATCCGGTTTTCTCACCGGTACTTTCTTTAATTTCTTCAAAGGCCGGCCCTGCACCTTTTTCGCGGCACCTTTTGATGTCAGGCTCCCTGATTCTGAAAAACAAACCGCAGATGAGCTGATCTATACAGTGGTTCAGCCGGATCTCTGCGTGATCTGCGATCTGGATAAAATAGATAAGCGCGGGTGCCTGGGAGCTCCTGACCTGGTGGTGGAGGTGCTTTCACCCGGTAACACCCAGAAGGAAATGGGGCTTAAGTTCAGGCTGTATGAAGAAAACGGGATAAAAGAATACTGGTTTGTGCATCCTTCTAAAAAGACCATTACCGTGTACTCCCTTCAAAACGGGAAATATACGGGAAACCATTTCTCTGAAAAAGAAGAGGTCAGCTCGGTACGGTTCCCGGAATTGAAATTCAGCGTGGGGGAAGCCTTTGACAGGAAACTGTTTGAGTGGTTTGAAAATATAGTCAGAGAACCGGAAGTGGCTTACGGTCCTGATATCCCCCTTCCGGCCGGTCCCCAGGGGAAATACACTTATACAGATTATCTTCAATGGGATTTCAGAGACCGGCTGGAGCTGATTAAGGGAGACATCCACAGAATGGGCCCGCCCTCTCCTGGCGCCCATCAGAAGGTAGCCCGGCAGCTCACCTCCCTGCTAGAGCCTTTTTTTAAGAATAAAGCTTCTGAATTAATCACCTCTCCCTCAGCCCTCTGCTTTCGGGATTCTGAAGATGATGAAGTATTCACCGTAGTTCACCCAGATTTCGCCGTGGTATCTGATCCGCTTAAAAAAGATAAGCCGGTGCCCACGCCTGACCTGGTCATTGAAATCCTTACTCCTCAAAGCGCCTCCACAGACGTAGGCGTAAAATATAAAATCTACGAAGAGCACGGCGTAAAAGAATACTGGCTGGTAGATCCCGAAGATAAGGTCATCCTTATTAATGTGCTTCAGGGCCGTAAATATGTGGTGTTGGCACCCTTCACAGAAGAGGATGAGGTATGTTCTTCTTTATTTACGGGGCTGAGGTTTGGGGTGAGGGAGGTATTTGATTGAAGAGATGGAATGAAAAAAATAGCCGGGAGATACCCCCGGCTATTTCAAATTATTCCCTTTTACCGTTTGCTATTCTTTAAAAATTCTTACTGTTCTGAATGTCTCCTTACTACTAACTTTAAGAATGTAAAGCCCCGTAGGATATTTCCGGATGTTAATATCCTGTAGAGTAGAGCTGCCCGTATACGCTCTTCTCAATTTTACATTCCTCATTAAATCCGTCAGCAGGAGTTCTCCCCCATTGCTGCCACTGTGTATTTCCACCCGTATATTTTCAGAAGCAGGGTTGGGAGACACACTTACTTTCATAAAGCCTTCAGTAGAAATACTATCCACCCGGGTTTCTTCATCAGGGATTTGCCGGGCGTTTTTCACTTTCTGAGTTACAGGAACCTCTTCCTCATTACCAATGCAGAGTACGCCTCCGCCGGCCCAATGGGTGTTCCGGCCTCCCCGGATTTTATCCGCCACCTAATTTACCTTTTAATGCAGGGCAGTTATATATATTCAAGGCCCCGTTTACTGCCTGAATAGAGGACAGTCCATCCAAATTCGTGATATCATTCCCACTAATAGCTAAGTTACCCACGTTTGTACACCCCGGGTAGTCCGTGGAAAAATTAGTCACTTGCGCCTGTAAGAGTAGGATTGCGTTATCACACTGCGCCAATGCCGCCCCCGTATAAAAGCACATCACGGCCACAATACAAACGCAGCGATATACAGCAAGGCTTACGAAAGAGAATAGATTTCTTTTCATGCGAACGGTTTATTAAAGGGGTTAAAGAATGATGATTTATTTTAGGGGTTGATTAAAGCCGGGAAGAGACAGGCGGTGAATCACTCCGCCTGCTCTTTCGGAAAAAATGTAACTGAGGTAATTAATCTTCCAGGTCAAACGCCTTCTTAACCGCCTCATAGTCTGAAAAATCTATGTTTTTCAGACGGCCGGCTAAGGCACCTTTTACGGTAACTAAACGTACCTCAGGCACATTGGCGGAAAGGAGTTCACGGTAAAAGGCATTGCTCTTATTCAGCAGTTCAGGTGCCGTGGATTTATTCACATATTGGTTATTTTCATACACCTGCTGACTGGGAGAGTTGAAATAAAGATAAGGGCTCCAGGTTTTCTCTCCTAAATCCACAACTCCGAAAACGAGGTTTGCAAAATCGCTTGCTTTACTGGTCTCCCGGCCAGGGATTTTGAAAGAGCTAGTCGCTCCGGTACCTACCCCACCGATTATCCGATCTTCGAGGTAGTAGGAAGATTCCCCAGAATCATACATTGTAACCTTATATTTGATGTAAACCAGGTACATGCCCTGTTCCATGATCTCTTTGGTAAGGAGGGGTTGCGACTTATCTTTCAAACTAAGATTTACATAGGTCTGGTAAATAGCCCCGAAAGAGGTATTATTCTGGGTATAAATGGTGGTAGCTCCTTCTGACTTAAAATCCAGCTTGATCCAGGGTGTGGAGTTTACAGAAGAGGAGGCATCTTTGCCGTTCAGGCCGGCTTCGCCCTTGTCGCCTTTGTCGCCCTTCGTGCCGGCTACGCCGTCTTTACCGGCAGTACCGGCAGGGCCTTGCGGACCTTCGGGTCCTTCACAACTGAACATAAAAAGGGCAGCTGACAATACAGCTGAAAGTAGTAAATTTGGTCTCATATCAAATGGTTTTTTTCCAAACTTAACTCCCTCTTTCCTGACTATTTTTTAAAAAATAAAATCCGGTATTTTTTTAAAGAATCCGGTATTTTCTAAAGCACCACAAACTCCACCCGCCTGTTTTTACTGCGGTTTTCTTCGGAGCTATTAGGCGCTACAGGGTCTAACGGACCTCTCCCCACCGGAGCCATACGGCCGGCGGCTATTCCCTTTGATACCAGGTAATCTATGACCGCCTGGCAGCGGTCTTTGGAGAGCTGGATGTTTTTATTAAAATCGCCCTGGTTATCCGTATAACCCCGTACCTCAATCCGGATAGTGGTGTTATCGCCCAAAACCCGGGCCAGGTGATCCAGCTCGGTGTGCGATTCCGGCTTTAAAACCGGGCTGCTCTGGTCAAAATAGATGTTATTCAACTGCACGGACCGGCCCTTTTCGATCACCCCGAATTCTTTGGTCTCTATCCGGATGCTATTTTCTTCTGTGGCGGTCGCAGTAGCCACCGGTTTCAAAGCAATGATCCGTTCCCGCAGGTTATCGTATAAGGCCTGGAGAGTCTGGAATTTCAGCTGGCTGCCGGAGTGCCCTTCAGCACTCACCAGTATGGAATATTCTTTTCCCGGTGCCAGCAGGGCTTCTGCCACCCCGTCATGTACTTCAAACCGTGCCCGCGTTTTATCTTCCAGGATATTTATCCGGGCCTCGGTCAGTCCCCGCCGGTTCACCTCAGAAATTACCCGGAAGCGGAATGGGTACAGTTCTTTTTTGAGGCTGACCTCTACCTGGTCGGAGGAGGTACGGTAGTCCAACTGTATTTTTTGAGAAGGATAAGCGTTTACCTGTATTTCTGCTTCGGCAGCAGCACCTTCTTCCAACTGGATGACCGGCGGGTTTTGCTGAAGCAGGCGGGCACTGGTTTTAACCGTAGCTACCAGTGGCTCCTTCGTGTATTCATCCCGGATAAGCAGGGCTATCTCTTTGTTGGCTTTTGCTTTTTTCACCATCTCAAAAACCACTTCCGTAATATTTTTATCTACCTCCAGTTCTAAAAATTGGTCCTGGTAGCCCGAAACCAGGCTCTTGACCCTGTATTTACCAAAACCCGGAATAACATATTCCCCTGCCGGGCGGGCAGCCGTTTCCAGGTTAGCATGATCGGGAGAGCTTACATAAAACTCCGCTGTCGTAAGCGCCTGGCGGGTTTCTTTATCTATAGCGGATGCCCTGAGGGTATAGCTAACCTTCTCCAGCCGGGCATCCAGCTGGTACACGCGCCCCTCAGGAGCCACCTCTATGTTTAACACCTTTTTCAGGGTGGTATAGCCGGGCGCCTGTATGGTTAATTCTATCTGCTGAGCCTGGTTAAACTCAATCACACTCTTCCCGGAGGGGTTTTCCATGGAGTAGCCGGCCACAGCACTTTTTATATCAATGGTGGAGGAAAGAGCATCACCGGTATGAATATCGGTAACCATCACGGTGAGGTTTGACGGCAGCTCGGGGTATAGCTGTACCACCACTTTTTTGGAGGCATTGACATCCTGAATCCTGTATTCTTCCGGCTGGTAACCGGGTGCCGACACCACGATACGGTAGTTATCCGATTCCGAAACTTTAACTTCAAAAGCATTTCTTTCGGCATCAAATTCATACTTAACACCATCCGCCGAAAGCTTTACATCTTTAATCACCGAATTATTTTCGCCATCGCGTACCAGGAGCGTTATCGTATGAATAACCTTCTTTTCCGGGATATTTACCTTTCTGGCTACCTTCTCTGCTTCTTTGAGTGAATCCGTTACCACCTGTTTTCCTTCTGTCAGGTGTGCTCTTTCTTCTTCTACGATATTGACCACTTTCGGGGCTGAACGCCGGCCAGCAATGACCTCTGTTTCTACCCCGGATCCGGTGGAAGTTAATTCCGCCCGGGCGGAATCGGTTTTTACGGTCTGCTTTGACGCTGCCGGGGAAGGGTTAGCCGCCACTTCTTCAATGATAATATCCGATCTCCGGGCCCGGTCCCCGCTCTTTTCCAGCTGGAAGTCACTCCGGATAATTTCACAGTGGTTAATGTTCTGCAAATCTGCTTTTTTCCGGGCCGTGCGGTAATTACGGTGGTCTACTTCCACCTCATAGAGCCCGCCCTGGGGTGCCAGTAAGGTGTATCTCCCGTCAGTGGGGTTAGTTTCTACTGAAGCGATGATCTTATCGGTCTTTACGTCCCTGAGTGCCACCCGGGTAGAAACGGGATTCTGATTTTCAGCATCGGCCACAAAACCCTGGATGGTCATCATCTTTTCGGGCCTAAGCTCTTCCGGGATGCTGATGGTGTAAATATCCCCGTTAGAAATATAATACATTTCGTCGCCGCAGGCACTGATGGCCACCGACTGGTCGGCATATTTCGAGTTAACAAAATCCAGGGCTTTGGGTTCTGACCAGTGACCGTCCTCTCCCAGCCTGCTGATATACAGATCAAAACCCCCTTTGTTCTTCTTTTTAATGGAAGAGAAAACCAGTGTTTTGTTATCGGCCATGATGCGGGGAGCCTTCTCACAATCCATATTGACGGGAGAAGGCAGTTCTATAGGCCTTTTCCAGTTTCCGCCGGCATCTTTCTCCGAACGCATGATCCGGTAGCACCGTTCTTCGCCCAATGCCTTTTTAGTGAGGTCTTCCCTGACAAAATACAGGTGCCGGCCATCCGATGAGATACTGGGGAAACCCTCATAACCGGGGGTATTGACTTCGGGTCCCAGGTTAATGGGCTTACTCCACCCATATTTTTCACGAACCGAATAATAGAGGTCTTCTTTACCGTAAGCCGATTTATCATCCGGAAAATTGGCAAAGAAATACAGGTAATTACCGTCATAGCTGATGCTGGGGCCACCCATTACGGGGGTCATACCGGCGCTGTACCGGTTAATGGCGTCTACCGGCTCGGGCCGGCTCCATTGGCCGCTGGGATGCAGCCGGGTTTCATAAATCCCGAAAAAAGACGTGGCCTCCCGGTTAAGTGTACGGTTTTTATGCCCTTCCGAATCAATCTCGGGTACTTTTTTAGCACCGCTGACCAAAACGCCGTAGCGGTCCGACTGGAAAATCAGCGTTTTTCCGTCAGCACTGACAGAAGGGGCATATTCTTCATAATCCCAAAGATTAATGGGTTCCGGCAGGCGGGTCTTTTTCTGGGCTGCTACGGATATCGAAATTCCCAGCAACAGGCATACCCGGAGAAGTGGCCTCATTTCTTTTCAATAATTAAGGTATAATTTTTCTGAGCCGCCAGCCTTACGGTAAACGTGATCCGGTCAGCCAGGGCCTCGGGCAGCTCATCTTTATAAATACCAGCCAGCTCCAGGAGTTTTCCCCGGTTTTCACCCGTGAACACAAAATTCAGAGGGCCGGCCTGCTGTAGTTTTTCAGCCAGCGCGGAAGACATCCGCGTTTTTATGCTCAGTTCTTCCCGTATAGCTTCTGCCAGGGCGGAACTTACCTCCTGCCCTCTGCTGACCTCTAAGGGACAGCCACCCAGGGCCTTAATTCCCTTCTCAGCGGGGCAGGCATCTTCCTGATTCGGGTAGCCGTCCCCGTCAGCATCCGGGCAGCCGCCGTTTTCAGGCAGGCCGGCCTGCTCCGGGCATTTGTCTTCGGTATCCGGAATGCCGTCATTATCGGTATCCGGGCAGCCGTTAAATTTAAGGGGTCCGGCCGCCTTCGGACAGGCGTCGTTTTTGTCAAAAATCCCGTCTCCGTCGGTATCCGGGCAGCCGCGGGTCTCGCGGGGGCCGGCCTCGTTAGGGCAGTTGTCAGCGCGGTCTTCTATACCGTCACCATCCGTATCAGGGCAGCCTTTGAAGGCCCAGAGGCCCGGTATGGCAGGGCATTCATCTTTCCGGTCAGATACGCCGTCACCGTCCCCATCCGAAGGTTTCACGGCTCTCTTTAAGGAAAACGCCACCCCCACAAAAACCTGGGCGGAAGTGGCCTTCTTACTAAAGAAACCTTCTATATTTTCTGACCCCACCGTAAATATTCCGCCCCGGAAGTTAGCTCCCCAGCCCACCTTTTTCAGGAAAGAATCATAAACGGCCATCACACTGAATGCGCTCTCATAACTTTCCTTCCGGGGGCCGATGTACGTCTTCGAGAAAGCACCCGTTTTAACGTGCATGACTCCTGCATACCAGTTTTTATAAAAATTCACATCCGCATGCACCACCAGGTTACGAGGTAATTTATATTCTGAACGGCTCTCGGCCCTCTCCGCATCCAGTTGGTCTTCCAGGAGCTGCACCACACCCCCGGTACCTCCTTTCAGTTGATCCAGAGACAGGTTCCCGGTTTGGGGGCCGGCACTGTAAGCGGAACCCTTATATTTCAGCGTGCCTACATTATTCAGGGCTATACCGGCTTTTACCAGGTAGGCATTCTCAGCGGGATCACTCCTTACTTTGCCGTCTATGGTATAATGATAGCGGGGCTCAGCTTTCCTAAACTCATACGTAATACCGCCTGAAAATGCGCTGCCGCTTCCGGCATTGAAATTCCCCAGCAGGTAATCCGTAAATTTATAATCCGTGGGGTAATCCCCTGCCGTAGTGAAAGCCTGGTAGCTGTTTAAGGAGTACGACATATTCTTCAGCGCATAATCCACATTTCCCGAAATGTAAAAATCAGAGTACAAGCCTCCTTTTAATACGGAATACCCCGCTCCCACTTTGAGGTAATGCCGGTCTTTATCAAATACAGGTGCGGCATAATAAATTCCGTATTCCGTAAAGGCATTTTGATAAAGGGCCGGATCAGACACCGTACCACTCTCCTTATTTTTCCCGTTTATCCATGAAGCAAACGCCGCTGTACCCAGGAAAGTCTGAGCGGAAACATAACGGGTATTAATAGAAAAGGCATGGTTATTTCTCAGCTGCACCATTAAGGCGGGTCCTGCCATGTTCACGCTGCTAAGGGTATGATAATTTTTACCCAGTTTTATGTTTTTTTGGGAAAAAGGGATCATTTCATTCCGGATGCCGGTCACCGACGACTGGAAACTTCCTGAAGCCACATTAAAATACGATTTCCATTTCGATCCGGCCAGGGATGAGGGGTTAAGATATACCTGGTTTGATCCGGAGTAGTTATCTATAAAAGGAAGAAACTGGGCACTTAACGAGGTACTGGCCCAAAGTATCAGAAGCAGGATCTTCTTCATAGGGTTTTATTTTTGGGTACAAAAGGGCGTATAGTTTGTTTATTTATTTGTTATTCAGGGGGTAGATCAAAGCTCCTTCTACAGAGGGGTCATGGTTTTTCTCAAACCTAAAAATATCTTCACGCATTCTAACGAAAAAAATAGAATCCGGTCATTTTTTAAAGAATCCGGTAGTTTTCAGAACGAAGTCAGCAGCTTCTGCCGGATTCTTTCCAGGAGAGAAGGCGGCTTTATCCGGTTCGTATCCCGGAGGTGGGTGTATAGTTTTGTGCCGTACATGCGGGAGGCATGAAGCACTTCGCCGTCTGTGAGGTTCAGGGTTTTGTGTTTATGGTTATAGCGTTCCATGTAGTTTAAATTCACGGTGAGGCTCTGGCTGATGGAAAAGAAGTTATGGTCGGCTTCCAGGAGTTTCCGGTAAACGGAAAGGGGCCGGAAAGCGATGATCTTTTCACCGTTAGACATATAAAAGTGGGATACCACGGAATCGGCTTTGATGTACCGGATGTCTTCTATCTGAACCATTCTGAGGTCATGGTGGGCCAACGGCAGGGAGAGCACGGAGCTTTTGGAGCCATCCGCTTTCAGGATATTCACCAGTTCCTGCAAAACCCGGCCGGCGTTTTTGTGCTGCTGCCGGTCACGGGTACGCTCTATGGCCCGCGCCAGGCTGTGCGGGTCTATGGGCTTGGTGATGTAGTCTACGGCGGCATATTCAAAGGCCCGGGTGGTGTAGTCGTACTGCTTATGGGCAGTCATAAACACCACATCGAAGTTGATGGGAATGCCCTCATTCAGCAGGCGGTCTATGATATCAAATGACGTGCCCCGCTCTTCTATTTCGATATCCATGAACACCAGGTGGGGCCGCTGCTCCAAAATAAGCTTATACCCGCTTAATGCGCCGCGCGCCGTACCTGTAATTTCTATTTCCGGGTGATTCCGGGTGAGCAGCAACTGCAGCAGTTCGCTGTCTTTCTGCACATCTTCAATGATCAGGGTTTTCATTATGTACAAGTTTTAAGCTATGAGCCTTGAGCTATCAGCTATTTCATATCTCTTTATAGTCCATTCGTATCTTGATACAGGTGCCGCCGCCCGCAGGGACGCTCGTTTCTACCGATATGTTATAGCTGGTTTCATTCAGGCTGGCTATCCGTTTCATGACCACTTTTGTTCCTAATGATTTATACTTTTTAATGGAGTTTTTCTGGATCTCGCGGGCCGCGTCCATGCCTATGCCATTATCTTCCACCGTGCATACCAGTACTTCGTCGTCTTCTTCACGAAACGCTATCGTGAGCCGGCCCCGGTAGCGCATATCCTGGAAACCGTGCTTGATGGCGTTTTCCACAAAAGGCTGGATCAAAAGCGGCTGAATCCTAAAACCTGAAAGCTCAGGCCGTGCTATGATCTCATAATCAAAATTATCTTTCTGCTCTTTCTCAAATTCAATATAGGTTTTCAGCATTTCTACCTCTTCTGAAAGCGGGATTTCCAGGCCCGGCACGCTGATGGGCGCCTCCTCGTCTAAAACCGATGCATTCAGGAAACCCCTGATCAGGTGGGAGAGCTTCACCACATTTTCTGCGGCATCCTCCCGGTCGCCGGCCAGGATCTGGCTCTGCATGGTCTGAAGCACATTAAAAATAAAATGAGGATTCAGCTGCGACTGCGCCGTCTGGATCTGCAGCAGCTTCATTTTGCGATCAAGGTCAGCAGAGCGCTCCTGCTGCCGGCGCAGCCGCCTGCCCTGCAGGTAATTATTCACGCCCAGGAACAGTAAAAAAACCAGTAAAAGGCCGCCGGCCACCAGGACATATTTATAAAACGCCGGCGACCGGTATAAAGGCACCGACACCCTAAACTGCATACGGGTAACCGAATGAAGCCCATCCAGCCCATGCCGGCTCCTGACTTCCAGGGTATAGCTGCCGGAGGGAAGCTGGTTCAGGTAGAGTACGTCATCCGGCTGCCATTCAGACCACTCTTCCGCATAGCCGGGCAGCCGGTAGCTGTACTCCGAAACCGCGCTCTTGTCCTCCCCTACGGACTCCACTTTAACCCTGACCTGGTTCTGCACTTCGGGGACAAAGCTTTTTTCATAATCAAAGGGGACTTTCTGGCCGTTAATGCCCCGGATAAAGGTTTTCAGGGGTTGGGGTTCCAGGCTGAGCTGCGCAGGGTCTAAAACGGAGAGTACGGTTCCTGAGGTAATCCAGATACGCCCTTTTGAATCCTTAAAAAGGCCGTTCTGCCCGGTATCCATCCCAATGAACCCGTTATATTGATTCAATACTTTTACCACCTTTTCCGTCCCGTTTTTATAGAAGGCTTCCAGGTCCAGTACCAGCAGTTCCCGGCCGTTAGTGACCATCAGGTATTTTTCCGACAGCTGGATGATGGAGGTGGCAGGCCGGTCTTTCAGGTATTTTTCAAATACAGGTTCAAAACGGTCACTTTTCTCGTTGTATTTCAGGAGTCCCTCCCACAGACTACCGGCCCAAAGCCCGCCTTTGTGATCAAAAAACAGGATGGCTACATTTGTAAAGGGGTTTCTACCTGATTTTGCGGCATAGTATGTAAAACGCCGGGTCTCCGGGTTATACAGGGTCAGTCCATAGCCTCCTAACCAATAATCTCCTGAAGGGGTCACAGCAGCAGATAAGATAAGCAGCCGTTTATAAAACATCCCGGAGGTGTCTTTCAGTACTTCCGTCCGGCCGTTCCTGATCAGCATGGCCCCGCCCTGACCTACGCCTATGATCGTTTTTCTTTTCCGGTCTTCCGCCAGGGAGAAAAAATAATAACCTTCTTTTGAACTTATATAATCAAACCGGCCGTTACCTACCGTTAAAACTCCCCTGAAATCGGGGAACCACAGCTTGCCGGAAACGTCTCTGAGGGGATAGAAATACCAATCATTGGGTATAATGGGAGGCTTCACACCGTTTTTGAGCAGTACCCTTTCCCTTACCTTCTCATAGCCTTTCACGGTGGTGAGCCTATGCCCGTCAAACTTCTGTAAGGGGTGGCCAAAGCTACTGATCCAGATATTTTTCCGGTCATCTTCCGTAACTCCCCAGGCATAGGGTACCTCCTCCTGGGGAAAATACCGGAAACCATTTACAAAAATACACTTCAATCCCTTTTCTGTTCCAAAATAGAGTCGCTGTCCCGCAGCAGCAGGAAAAGAGGTTGTCACATCGGATGCTTTCTCCATCAATACCGTTTCAAGCGTGTTACTATGGATATTGTAAAGCCAATGACGGGTATGATCATCCGAAAAGAACACGTTAGTTCCCGGGTTAAAATACACTTCCGCCCGCCCGTCTTTTATTCCGAACACTTTTCTCCGGGTTTTGCCTTCCAGGAGAAACACCTCTTCACTGCTCCTGTTGAAGTAGAACAGTTTTCCACCCTGTTGAATCAGCCTGAAAGCTCCGCCCTGCTGCTTCATACTGTCCAATTTCACGAAGCTTTTAGCCGTTTCATCCAGGTAATAAAGAGACTCAAAGGTATGATAGTAAAGAACACCGCTACCGGGTTCTGTTTTTAGCTGGGAATGCGTCTCTTTTACCGTCTGCCGGATCCCGGTATACCGGGGCACATCATGGTGCAAGCTGAAAAGTGAGTCGTTTCGCATAAAAACCATACGCCCCCTGTATTCCGTAATTTCAGACAGTTCACCTGATGGAAATAAAATATGAGTAAACGTGCGGCCATCAAAACGGCTATACCCCCGGTTAGGGTATCTTACCCAAATATTATGATGTGAGTCTTCAGTGATATCCCGTATGAAATAACTGAACAGGCTGTCTTTGAGATTAAAGTTTTCAAATTTATCCCCGTTAAACCGGCTCAGGCCCAGATTAGTATTAGCCCAGATATAGCCACGGCTATCTTCATATACATCAAATACCTGCATCTGTGGAAGACCGTCATGTATGGTATATTCCTTTATGGGGTACCGCTGGCCCGTAGCGGGAAAGGCTGAAAGCCATAAAAGGCTGAGAAGGAAACGGTTTATTTTAGGGGTTCTCATTTTTACAGGCAGTACGGAAATCAGTGGGCCAAAGGTACCATAAGAAGTTTTTAGGGCCTTAGCACTTTTATTTTAGCTTTATTGCAGTTATTTTGCAGAAATAAACCTGTCATCATGGCCCGTCTCCGCCCCTCAAAGGAGGATATAAATGCTGTATTGCAACTGCACGCCCATGTTACCTCCTGGTTCCAAAAAAACTGGGCCGGTGCCTGGTTACAGCATGGCTCCCATTTTGAAGGTTTTGAGAAAATCCATAATAAAAGCAGCTTTTTTGAAGATGTCAAAGAGGAGATCGACGAACGCCTGACCCAAAAATACGGCCTGCTAACCGCCGCTAAAAAGACCATCAGCACCGATTCCATCCGGCGGTTTCTTTTGCAAAGCAAGATGAGCTTTGACGATAAGGTAATGGAGGCTTTCCTGGTGCTGACCGGCGCGGAAAGCACTTGGGACGAATACCGGGAAGGGGCGCTTTCCACTGCACTCACGCCGGGCGGAATGTCATGGTTCACCTCCCGGCGGGTGATGGCAGCGGCCTTAGTGGTGCTCCTGTGCCTTGCCGCTAGCTCGTGGTATTTACAAAAACACGAAAACACAGACGATTTCCATTTCTCGGCAGACGTCCTCCCTTCCGAGGGTTTCCCCAAAAACATCCGGATTGACTATAACCTGGGAAACATGAAATACAAGACCGCCCGGATTTTTATAGACAATGAAAAAGTGAGCCTGGGAGACGCCAGTGGAGAAATCAGCCTCCGTACATTCATTCCTAAAAAGTCACGCATCAAACTTTTCCTGGACGATAACCTGGTCCGGGAAGTAGTATTGGTGATTCCGTCTGACGGCTGGTACGGAAGCATAAATAATAAGATACCCCTGCACAGGGAGTCTTTTATGAAAAACGGCATCATGCAATTTACCGGTTCTCATAATACAACCGGGACCCATGAAGAACCCTACATATCCTTCATGTATTTCAAGGCCTTTGATATGGATGCTGATCATCTCACGCTGACGGCCGAAGTGATTAATAATGCGGATATCGGGGGGATCTGGGCGTATGACGTGAGTGTGGATCTGTTAGGCGCACGGGGGAATATGACCTTTAACCTGCTAAGCCCTGACGCCGTTATCTACAGCAGGCTGAAAGTAGCAGAAACTGATTTATCCCTGAGCGACCACTCTTACCTGCTCAGCCAGCTGGGTGTAAAACTCAGCGATTGGAGTAAGCTGGAAGTCGCTACCCAAAATAACACTTTCCGGATCTCTTTAAACGGGAAAGTACTGATAGAAGAGCCCTATACCGGAAAACTAGGCGATCTGCTCGGGGTGCAGTTTTACCTGAAAGGTTCCGGAGCCGTAAAAGATGTACGCCTGAAGCCCCAAAACGGCAACGCGGTGACTCTATAATTTCTGCCGGGGTCAGCCCCTTGCGGTATACATAAGCGCCTTCGGTATCCACCATGACCGGCCCGCATTCCCTGTTCTGCTTCCTCACACCCCATTCATGGTCTGGCCGGTTCCCTTTATACAAACGCGCTAAAGCCGGTAATAGATCGCCCTACAATCAGCGTATTGATCTCCTTGGTGCCTTCGTAAGAATAAATGGCTTCCGCATCCGCCACGAAGCGGGCCACGTTATAATCCAGCAGGATGCCGTTTCCGCCCATCACCTCGCGGGCAC
The DNA here is from genome assembly GCA_019638185.1 of Leadbetterella sp. Lineage (GTDB taxonomy): Bacteria > Bacteroidota > Bacteroidia > Cytophagales > Spirosomataceae > Leadbetterella. Next base: position 49,174 of record JAHBUH010000001.1, on the reverse strand, counting down.
CGCGTACGATATCCCGGGTTCTGAGGGTACAGAAAACCTTGGCCAGGGAGGCGTGCTCATCTTTCAGCTGGCCCAGGTCCTGGAGCTCTGACAAGCGGAACACCAGGGTTTGCATGGCGGTAAGGTTCGAGATCATTTCTACCAGGTGGTTCTGAATCAACTGAAAAGAGGCGATGGGCTTACCGAACTGCTTGCGGGTTTGGGTATAGGCCAGTGCATTTTCATAGGCCCCGCGGGCGCATCCCACAGCCATCCAGGCCACTCCCGCCCGGGTCATGCGCAGCACATTAGCCGTATCTTTAAAGGAGCGGGCATGAGGCAGGCGGTCTTTTTCTTCCACCACGCAGTTAGTCAGCGTGATCAGCCCGTTTTGCACAATTCTCAGCGCCATTTTTCCCCGGATCTTTTCCACTTTAAAGCCGGGGTTATCCTTGCGCACCAGGAAGCCTTTTACTTCCCCGTCCGCCTCATCCCGGGCCCAGATCACTATCACATCGGCGAAAGTGGCGTTACCGATCCACTTTTTCTGCCCGTTCAGCACCCAGCCGTCGGCTGTCAGTTTACAGGTAGTGGTCAAGCCACCAGCAGCTCCTGAGCCCACCTCCGGTTCCGTCAGGCCAAACGCCCCAATCTTCTCCATGCGGTTCATGGCCGGCAGCCATTCCTGCTTCTGCTCTTCCGAACCGCAATAGTAGATGGAGCCCATGGTGAGGCCGCTCTGCACCCCGAAAAACGTGGCGATGGAGGAGTCCACCCGGGCCATTTCCATGGCCAGAACACCCTCCATAAGGAAGGGCAGGTCAGGGCAGTCATAGCCCTGGTAGGTGATCCCGGCTAGTCGCAGCTGGCCCATCTTGGGGATCAGTTCATAAGGAAACTCATCGCGCAGCCAGAAATCATTCACCACAGGCGCCACTTCAGTTTCCATAAAGTCCCTTACTTTCAGCTGCAGGGCGCGCTGCTCGGGTGTGAGCTTATCGCTTAATTCGTAAAAATCAGGGTTGATCTCGGGTAGTTCCTTTTTCCCGCCGGAAGAATTTAACATCTTCATCAGGCCCTGGAGCTGCTTTTCGTCCATCCGGGAAAGCTGCTGCATGGCGGCTCCCAGGTCTACTTTGCGGCTTAAGGCACTCAGCTGTTTTAAATCTACCTGCTTCAGGAGCTCCAGGGCACCCCGGATATCTTTGAAAATACTCATAAAAATCTTATTTTACCCGGGTGAATATCCCATATTTCTGCGAAATATCCAAATCAGGGACGGGCCAGCGGACAAATTTCAGCAGGTATAATCGGGGAACTATATCCCTAGTAACAGGGTTTTTACGAATATGACAAAACCAACAATATATATATAGTTTCCAACGAAGCGCAATAAATTTTGGCCCTGGTCTTATATTTCAGAATATAATTTTCAATATTTGCAAGAATATAATTAAATCTAAGTTTAACCAAAATTTCATGAAATTGTATGAAGAAAGCTTTACAACTTTTTTCGGTGTTTTCGTTCGTATTGCTCAGTTTTCAGGGCTTCGGACAAAACACGGATGTTAGTGGTGTAGTGACATCGGATGAAGACGGTGGTGCACTACCAGGGGTAAATGTAGTGTTAAAAGGCACTACACGTGGGGTTTTGACTGGCTCAGACGGAAAGTATTCCATTTCCGTTCCGGCTAACGGTACACTGGTCTTTACCTATATCGGGTTCAAAGAGCAGGAAGTGGCTGTAAACGGTCGGTCAGTAATTAACATTACGCTGGCAAGTGACCTTCAGGCACTGGATGAGGTGATTGTTACCGGTTTTGGTTCCCAGATCAAAAGAGAGCTGACCGGGAATATCGCCCGGCTGAAGATGTCTGAAAGTGCCGAGATGCCCATGACCAGCTTTGAGCAGGGTATCCAGGGTAAAGCGGCCGGTGTTCAAATCAACCAGGGCTCGGGAAAAATAGGCCAGACTATGCGGATCAGCGTACGGGGACAATCTTCCGTTTCAGCATCCAATGAACCGCTTTATGTAATAGACGGTATTCCCATGACCCAGAATACGGGCCGGCGGGACGTGAACATGATGGCGGATATTAACCCCCAGGATATTGAGTCTATCGAAATCCTGAAAGATGCTTCTGCCGGTGCTATTTACGGAGCAAGGGCCGCTAACGGGGTGATCCTGATCACTACTAAAAGCGGAAAAAGCGGCAGAACCAATGTCAACTTCGGCATGCAGTTCGGGTCCAGCAAGCCTACCAATATCCTTAAGTTCCTGAATACCAAACAGTATATTGATTTCTACCGAATGGCCGCGGCCAATGCGGACGTTTTGGATGAAATGGACCCTTCGGACCCGGAGTCGAATTCAGCCTACATGGAAGACTTTTTCGTAACCCAGAGCGTGGGTACTTTCGGCACGGCTAAGCAGGCCGATACCGACTGGGGTTCACTGGCTTTCCAGGATGCACCGCAGCGTCAGTATGACCTGAGCATCAGCGGCGGTTCTGAAAAGACCAGCTTCTATATCTCGGGACAGGTTTTAGACCAGACGGGTATTTTGCTCGGCAATGCTTTCGGAAGGATTTCTGGAAGAATGAACCTGAATCATAAGGTGTCGAAGAAAATGAACATCGGGGTAAACCTGGGACTTTCGCGGTCTTTAAATGAGCGTGTATCCGGCGATAACAGCTTTGGTAACCCGCTTCAGCTGGTGGCCCTGCCGCCTATGACACCGGCTATTGACCCGGCCACCGGGCTGCCTACAGGCTCGCCTCCGGGTGACGTGTCTATCCCGATGTATTTTAACAGTATGCTTTATATTGGCAACTCGTATTTTAACACTACCAATCTCCGGAATATCGCTAATGTCTATGGTGATTATGAGATCCTGAAAGGGCTGCGGTTCCGGACGGAGTTTGCGCTGGATTTCCTGAACTCGCATGTGGAGCGTTATTATAACAGTAATACGCAGCGGAATACGGGAGCTCCCCTGGGCATAGCTGATCAGACCTTCAGAAAAGTGGAGAACTATAATACCAATAATTATTTCTCCTATACCAAAGACATGGGCCTTCACGGCATAAACGCCACACTGGGTATGTCATTCCAGAATTCTACGGCTAAGGATATCTATGCCGAGGGCCAGGATTTCCCTTCAGATGCCTATAAGCAAATAGAAAGTGCAGCCCGTAAAACCGACGCCCGCTCTACCCGTACAGACTTTAGCTTTGTATCGTATTTTGCCCGGGTAAATTATAAGTGGAATGAGAAATACCTGCTGGGATTAAGCGGCCGGGTGGATGGTTCATCGCGCTTCGGAGCCAATAACCGCTACGGTTTCTTCCCTGCGGTTTCTGCCGGATGGGTAGTTTCTGAAGAGGATTTCTTAAAAAGTTCAGGTGTGCTGAGCTTCCTGAAGATCCGCGGAAGCTGGGGTGTGACCGGTAATGCGGAAATCGGTAACTTCCCTCAGCTGGGACTATTCTCCGGAGATGCCGGATACAGCGGGCTTCCGGGCCAGAGACCATCCCAGATCGGAAACCCTGACCTGGGCTGGGAAACCACCAAACAGGTAGACCTGGGTATTGACTTCGGCTTCCTGAGAAACCGGATTAACGGGGAAATCGATATCTACAGCAAGCAAACCACTGGCCTCTTACTGGCCGTAAACGTACCGGGTACTACCGGTTTCACCTCTATTGTTAAAAACGTGGGTTCATTGTCAAACAAAGGTTTCGAGCTGGTGATCAATTCCGATAACCTGGTGGGCAAGTTCAAATGGAAAACCGGGTTTAATATGTCCATTAACCGTAACAAGATCTCTGAACTTAATGGCCAGATCATAGAAGGCGGGGTAAGCAGCATGAGCCGTGCCATGGAAGGTTACCCGCTGGGAACATTCTTTACGGTAGAATATGCGGGCGTGGATCCTGCAAACGGGAATGCCCTGTTTTATAAAAACAAGAAAAGCCCGGATGGCACCATAGACCGCTCCACCACTAACCGGTATAACGAAGCGGAACGTGTAGTAGTAGGAAATGCCCTGCCGAAATGGACAGGCGGTTTATCGAACACCTTCAGTTATAAAGGCCTGGATCTGAGCATCCTGTTTAACGGGGTATTCGGCAATAAGCTGAACTTCTACGGGGTAGGTCGCTACTCTTCTGCTAACGGCCGGTTTGAGGATAACCAGACGGTGAACCAGTTAGCTGCATGGACACCTGACAACCGGAACACCAACGTGCCTCAGGCCCGTCTTTTTTACAATAACGGCGCCCAGGCATCCAGCAGGTTTATTGAAGACGGCTCATTTATCCGTTTGAGAAATGTAACATTAGGATATAATTTACCTAAAAATATGATCAGCAAAGCCAAACTTAACTCGGTAAGAGTGTACGTTACCGGCCAGAACCTGCTCACATTTACGAAATATTCAGGATGGGATCCGGAAGTGAACTCGGATGATTTTGCTTCTAATATCGGGCTGGGCTATGACTTTTACTCCACCCCTCAGGCAAAAACATTTTTGTTTGGTTTGAATGTAGGATTCTAATTTATTTTAACCCAAAGAGATAATGAAAGTATTAATAAAAAGAGGATTGATTTTAGGAGTAATTGGCATCTCTGGTATTTCCTGCGATAGTAAATTAGACCTGATGCCGCATCAGTCCATAGATGAGACCACGGCTCTTGCTACCTCCCAGGATGTGATCGTTACCCTGAACGGAGCGTATGACGGAGCCTCCAGCATTAACCTGTATGGCGGGGCTATCCAGTATATGGGTGATCTTTTAGGCGATGACGGTGATGTACGGTTCGGCGGATCATACGCCACCCTGGATGAGCTCTGGAGGAAAACCATGACCACCAATAACACCCAGATTCAGGCTACCTGGCTCCAGGCGTACTCTACCATTAACCGGATAAATAACGTGTTGGCGGCCATTGATAAAGTGGCAGAATCAGAAAGAGATGAAGTAGAGGCCAAAGCCTTATTCCTGAGAGGCCTGACGTATTTTGACCTGGTGAGACTCTGGGGTAAGGACTTCTCAGACGGCACCAATACCTCTAATCCGGGCGTGCCCCTGGTGACGGAACCCACTAAAGTGGTGACAGAAGCGGATGCCCGGCCAAGAGCTTCGGTAGCAGCGGTATATACCCAGGCAATCAGCGATTTAACTCGTGCTGTTTCGCTTTTCAGCGGTGACCCGGTGACCGGTTTCGGTTCTAAGGAAGCCGCTCAGGCCATCCTGGCCAGGATATATTTACAGCAAGGTAACTATGCCGGAGCCCGTGATGCGGCTAATGCGGTCATAGAAAGCGGTAATTTTTCCCTGGCAGGCAGTTTTGCTGACGCCTTTAAAGATGCCAGCCCCGAAACTATTTTCAGCATAGTGGTGACTGAACAGGACGGTACCAATGACCTGAATACTTTTTATGCTCCTGCCTCTTACCAGGGCCGGGGAGATATCCGGGTGCAGCCTAAGTTTTTAGCCTTGTATTCCGAGAAGGATACCCGGGGAACCTTCTTTGTGCGGGCATCTAACAATACCTTCTCCGGAAAATTCCTGGACCGGTTCGGTGATGTGCTGGTAGTTCGCCTGGCTGAAATGTACCTGATCCGGGCAGAGGCGAACCAACGCCTCGGAACCGCCACGGGAAATTCGCCTCTCAATGATGTGAATGCCATTCGCACCCGGGCCGGCGCTGCCGAACTGAAGACGGTAAACCTGGAAACCATCCTGGCGGAGAGAAAGCTGGAGCTGGCTTTTGAAGGGCAGCAGGTATTTGATGCCAAGCGACTGAAGAAAAATATAGGCTCCCTGCCGTATAACGCACCTTCTTTAGTTCTGCCTATTCCATTACGGGAAATGGACAGCAACAAAAGCCTTACGCAGAACGAAGGGTATAATTAAGGGCTAAGGCCTCGCGGTGGAAACACCGAAGGTGGCTCAAAAGTGGCGAAATGCTACTTTTGAGCCACTTTTATTTTTGGAATAAACGCTGGTTTGCAGCTGAAATCTTCCCGATACCTTCCTTAGCTGCCTTCTGAATTTCAAGGATCTGCCCGTCAGGAAGCTGGGTCTGCTCCTGGTGATGGTGCTGGTGCTCATCCCCTTCCAGGTGAATGTGCGGATAACCCGGTACTTCCAGGAGATCGTGCTTCCAGTCATCGTATTCTGCCTTATGTGCCGTTACCGCCGAATCCAGGCCGGGATAAGCCCCCGGGCTGTGCTGTAAGGAATCCAGCTTTCCCCACTGGGAGATCACTTCTTTCTGAATTTCACGCAGTTCTTTATGCACCTCAAAGGCTTCATCAAGAACCGGGGTTTTCTTTTTTCCTCCGCACGACAGCGCCAGCAGTGCGGCCAGGGTAATCCATTTCAGTTTCATCGTTATTTTATATGGTTAAAAATACGTTCCAGGTGCTGCTGTTTTAAAATTTCCTCCTCTGATTTAAAGAGGTTACTGTGCTTAAACACATAGGTGCCCAGCGTGAGAACCGTAAAAATCCAGAATACCCGCTTCTGCCACTTCAGCTTTCCCGCATGGCCCGGCCGGTAAAAAAACCAGGTCATAACGGCTACGGTCAACAGGTGAAAACCCAAAAACCAGCCGGTGTAAGACCTAAGGGACAAATAGAGGCCGATACTCCCTCCTAACGCTATGATCAATGGCAGCCCGCAGCATACCAGGTGAAGTAGCGCCATTGAAATCACGTTTAATGCAATGCCTGCTTTTTTCATGTGAAAATACTTTTGAAATGCAAAAGTAATATACAATATTTGCAAATGCAACATAGTTGCATTTAACAAATTTTATATGCATGAAAATACTTGCCCTGTCTTTTTTCATTGTTTCCCTCTGGCTGGCCGATGCCCGTACGGTTTCCTGGGATGACCTGAAGGATGTAAAATTTACCCGGAAGTTTATCAAGGAAGAGGATATGTACTTCCTGTTTCCCACGTTTGGCGAGAAAGTAAAGAAGTTGAACGGTACGGAGCTGCAGATCAAAGGCTACATGATCCCGGTGGATCCGGAAGATAAGGTGTATGTGCTTTCGGCCCGGCCTATGGCTTCCTGCTTTTTCTGTGGCGGCTCCGGGCCGGAGACTATTATCCAGCTCAACCTGAAAACCCGGAAAAAATTCAGAACGGATGAAATCTGGACCGTGAAAGGGAAATTCCGTCTTAACGCCGATAACCTGGACGAGTGTAACTATGTGCTGGACGGGTGCGAGGCCGTAATCCGGCATTAGATCCGGAATCCGATTATCTATTTATTGCTTTTAGATAAGTTTCTTCTTATCTGAACGGAAGATAAATCCCACGGGAGGGGTTTAACTTTGTGGAAAAATTAAGAACACAATGAGACCTGGAAATGAAAAACCGCTGGAGGCTTATGCTTCTGAAACTTTATCTTTAGATCAGCTGGGTATATCTAAACACTATTCCTATGCTGATTACCTGCGATGGCCCTTTAAGGAGCAGGTAGAGCTCATCAGGGGCATTATTCAAAAAACAAACCTGCCGGCCCCTTATATCCACCAGGAAACATCCGCCAGGCTGATCCGGGAATTGGAGGCTTATTTTGAGCACTGGGAAGGTGAAGTGCTTTTTGCCCCGTTTCATGTGCGGCTTCCTGATCCCGAAGGCTCCGCTGAAGACGCCAGTATATTTAATGTGATCCAGCCGGATCTTTGCGTGATCAGTGATCCCGCTAAAATAAATGACCACGGCTATACGGGTGCGCCTGACCTGATCATTGAGGTTCTGTCACAGGAGAGCGCCTATAAAGAAATGGGCCTGAAATTCCACCTCTATGAAGAGCATGGAGTAAAGGAATACTGGTTAGTAGATCCCCTGGAAGAGATGGTGGATGTCTATACCCTTAAAAATGGCCGGTATACCGGGGCGCGGCCCTCTGCCGATGATGAAGTCTGTTCCGTACGGTTTCCCGGGCTGAAATTAAACGTAAAAGAGCTGTTTAAGGGTATCCGGCCGTTTAGTGGAAATATAGTCCATGAACCTGCGCTGGCTTACGGTCCCGATATCACCTCCTTGGAGCAGTTGGATTTCTCAAAACTGTACTCCTATGCTGATTATTTTCGCTGGAAATTTGAGGAGAGAGTGGAGCTGATCAAAGGGTTCATCCATAAAATGAGCCCCGCACCCAGCCCTAAACACCAGATTGTTTCCGGGAACCTTTTGTGTCACATCCACACTCATTTTAAGCATAAGGCCTGTCAGGCACTTATAGCGCCCCTGGATGTACGGCTCCCGGATTCCAAAAAGAAAACCGATGATTCCGCCATTTATACCGTGGTTCAGCCGGACCTCTGCATCCTTTGTGATTCCTCCAAAATAGACGAACGCGGGGTAGTAGGCGCCCCTGATCTGATCATAGAAGTTCTTTCCCCTCATAATTCCAAAAAAGATACCCACCTTAAATTTGACCTGTATGAAGAAAACGGTGTAAAAGAATACTGGATAGCTGATCCCCTGCTGAAGACCATCCGGCTGTACACCCTCCATGACCGGAAATATACTGATCCGGACACATTCACGGAAGAAGATGAGATCCGCTCGGTCCTGTTCCCGGAATTAAAGTTCCACCTGGGCGAAGTTTTTGTGTAAGTCCTGCAATATAGACGGTGGCGGCCTGGGGATATTCGGTACCTACAGCGTTACCTGGGATTCCGTGAAACTAGTTATTGACCACATCGCCCTGCGGTCCAGGGGTCATTGAGCCGGCTACCCGTTTCGTAGTATTTACAGGCTTCGTCCTTCCGGCCCAGGGCCTCACTGGCCTGGCCCAGGTAATAATAGATGTGATCTACTTCGGGGTGCGTAGCTTCGGTTTTTTTCAGTATTTCCAGCGCCTCCGCTGCCTTTCCCTGCTTCAGAAGCAGCACGGCCCGGTTCCGCTGAGTATATTCGTTACGCTCATCCAGCTTCTCGCCCCGCAGCACTTTTTCTTCACCTGCTGCCAGGTTCCCGCTTTCCAGGTAAAACAGGGCCAGGTTATTCACCACTATCAGGTTATCCGGTTCGGTCTTCCCGGCTTTTTCCAGTAGGGAAACGGCACGGCTCCAATCCTTTTCCTGGCCATAAAGTACGGCCCGGTTATTCAGGGCAAATACGAAGCCGGGCGCCAGTTTCAGGGCTTTTTCCAGCAGCTCCCGGGCCTCTTCGTAGCGGTGGTTCACCGTTTTTACATAGGCCAGGTTAGTCAGGGCTTCCACGTTATCCGGGTGAATCTCCAGGGCCCGCCTAAACTGCTGCTCCCCTTCTGCATAGTGGTTCAGCATGATAAAGTTCTGGCCGTAGGCGTTATGAAAAGCGCTGGAGGTATCCAACTGGCTCTCCAGTTCTTTAAACAGCTGTTTGCCGGCATCGGCACGACCTGTTTCCGTATAAAATTTAGCCAGGTTATAGCGGGCATCGGTGAAGGTCTTGTCCAGTCGGACAGCCTCCTCAAAATCCTTTCCGGCCTTCTCCCAATCGCCCCGGTGCAGGTAGATCAGCCCCCGGTTATTATAGGCATCTGCCAGCCCCGGATCCTTCCGGATAGCCTCTGAGAAAAAATGTTCAGCCCGGTCATATTCCTTCATTTTAAAATGAAAATTTCCCCGGGTAAAAAACTCAGCCGATTCTTTTTTATTTTTGCAGGATAAGCTGGTCAAACATATACCGATAACAATTAAAAATATTCTCATGAGATTAGTAAAAAACATTGAAAACGATTTTTGCTCCGCTAACCTGTATTCCTTTAACAACAAATACATCATCAAGTTCGAAGCGGGAAACCTGGAACAAATTTATAAAGTATCTGAATTAGATGTATCCGGTGAGGACGACATCGAGGAAATGCTGGGTGACACTTTCATGAAAAAAGTGATGCAACGCTTCAAAGATATGAGCGAGGATTTCGAGGAGATACTGGATTCTATTGATTAAAACGTATTCTTTTTTAAATAATTTATAGTAAATAACCGTGAAGTTGAAACAATCTTCATCTTTTAAGCTTCCCGGGAAGTATTTTTACAAATATTTAGATTAAACCGTGATTGAAGACCCGAAAAAGTATTTCCTGATTGATTTTGACAGTACCCTTACCCGCGTGGAAGGACTGGACGAATTAGCCGCCATAGCCCTGAAGGCCGATCCTGACGGCGACCGGAAGGTAGCTGCCATCAAAGCCCTTACCGATAAAGGCATGGCCGGGGAACTGACCTTTTCCGAATCCTTAACGCAGCGTCTGGCCCTGCTGAACGCTAACCGGAGCCACGTAGATATCCTGGTGGAGTTCCTGAAGGAAAATATCACCGGCTCTTTTCTACGGAACCGGGCTTTCCTCTCGGAATACGCTGATAATATCCTGATCATTTCCAGCGGGTTTAAAGATTTTATCCTACCCATAGCAGAATACCTGGGCCTGAAGCCCGAGAACGTGTACGCCAATACATTTGTGTACAATGAACAGGGCGATATTACCGGTGTGGATACTGAAAACCCGCTATCCCGTACGGGAGGGAAAATAGAAGTAGTGAAGTCCCTTCAGCTGGACGGTCACGTTTCGGTCATCGGCGACGGCTTCACGGATTACGAGATCAAAAAGAGCGGCCTGGCCCAGCGTTTTTACGCCTTCGTGGAAAATGTGGAGCGGCCGTCTGTAACAGGAGTGGCTGATTTTGTGATCAAAAGCCTGGACGAATTCCTGTTTTATAACCAGCTTCCCCGCGGCTATTCCTACCCGAAAAGCATGATCAAGGTGCTGCTGCTGGAAAATGTACACCCGGCGGCCATTGCGGCCTTTGAAGAGCAGGGCTTTAACGTGGAATTCCATAAGGGAGCCATGGATGAAGACGAGCTCTGCGAAAAAATAAAGGACGTATCCATCATCGGGATCCGTTCCAAAACCCGGATCACGGAAAAAGTGCTGGCCCATGCCGATAAGCTCCTGGCCATCGGCGCCTTCTGTATCGGAACTAACCAGATCGCCCTGCGCGAAGCGGAGAAAAAAGGCATTGCTGTTTTTAATGCGCCGTACAGTAACACCCGCTCAGTAGTGGAGCTGGTGATCGGTGAGATGATCATGCTGATCCGTAAGGTGTTTGTGAAAAGCGCCGGCATGCACCGGGGCATCTGGGATAAATCAGCGGTAAACAGTTTTGAGGTACGCGGCAAAAAGCTGGGCATGATAGGCTACGGCCATATCGGAACGCAGCTCTCGGTGATCGGGGAGGCCATGGGTATGGAGGTTTATTTTTATGATATTGCCGACAAAATGCCCATCGGTAACGCCAAAAAATGCAGGACCATGGAGGATGTCTTCAAGGTAGCGGATATCGTCAGCCTGCACATAGACGGTCGCCCGGAAAACACCAATCTCATCGGTGCGCGCCAGTTTGAGCAAATGAAAGAAGGTGTGATCTTCATGAACCTGGCCCGCGGCCACGTGGTGGATATCCCCGCGCTGGTAGGTGCGCTGAAGTCCGGAAAAGTGGCTGGTGCCGGGGTAGACGTGTTTCCCGAAGAGCCCAAAACCAATATTGATCCCTTCGTTTCCGAACTAATGGGCATAGAAAATGTGATTCTCACACCGCATATCGGCGGTAGTACGGAAGAGGCCCAGCACAGCATAGGCGCGTACGTGCCCGAGCGCCTGCTGGAATACATCAATAACGGAAGTACCACCGGCACGGTGAATTTCCCGGAACTGAGCCTTCCCCTCCTCCAGGATTCGCACCGGCTGCTACATATTCATCGCAATGTGCCCGGCATCCTGGCCAAGTTGAACAATATCTTTGCGAAGCACAATATCAACATCCGCGGTCAGTACCTGAAAACCAGTGCGGAGATCGGTTACGTGATCGTAGACATTGAGAAGTCCTACTCCCGCGAATTTGTGCAGGAGATCAGGGGCATTGAGGAGACAATCCGGTTCAGGATGCTGTTTTAGAGCGGCCTCTCCAATTCCACCGGGTACGGCACCCGTATACCCGCCCCGCTCAGCGCTTTTTTGATCTCGCGGTAGGAGGCGTAATACACGTCCCAGTAGGTGGCATCGGTGGCGAAAGGCCGCACATCCAGCACCACGCTGCTTTCACCGAAATGGTTGATTTCAATAGTCGGCTCATCGGGTAAACGGCTAGTCACCTTATCCAGGGCCTCCCGGATCACATATCTGACCTTATCAAAATCCTCTTCATAGGGCATGGTCACCTGGAGGTCTACGCGCAGCTTGCCGTTAGCGCTGAGATTAGTCATAATATCACTGGTGGCAATGCCGTTCGGGATCACCACCTTCTTATTATCCGGGGTACGGATCACCGTATTAAAGGTCTGGATCTCCTCCACATTTCCGAAGGTGCCCTTTATGTCTACCAGGTCACCTACCTTATACGGCTTAAAGATCAGGATCATCACCCCGGAAGCAAAATGCTGCAAAGATCCTTGAAGCGCCAGGCCTATAGCCAGTCCGGCGCCCCCCAGCAGTGCAATAAAAGAAGCGGTTTTCACGCCCAGTCTGTCCGCCACACTGATCAGCACCAGCACCTTCATCAGCACCACAATGATGTTAGTCAGGAATGGGATGATGGAGGAATCTACCCCGCGTTTATACAGGAAAGACCGGATCAGGCTACCCAGTTTACCGGCTATCCAGAAACCAATAACCAGTACCAGCAGAGAAATGACCAGGCTGGGCGCAAAATCAATCAGTTTCTGCATCCAGAGATCGGCCGTGTTAAGAAGTTGATCTGTATTTTTCAGCATAGGTTTGATGTTTATTACCGATAAGACGCCAGCGTAAGTCATAAGTCACCAATACTTTACATAAAAACACGAATATATTTTCCGCCGGATCCGCCCAATTTAAAAATGAAAAACTTAAATTTGTTTGAAGAAAAAAATGAAAAAAATGAAAACGATATTCTTAGTAGCAGCAGCCGCAGCGGCGGCTCTGCTGATTTCCTGCAATTTTGGCTTAATTAAAAATATTTTTTCAAAAAAGAACAGTATAGCTATGATCGATGCCGCTCAGGAACACAAAGGTTCTCTCTATAACTTTACAGTGAATGACCTCCAGGGAAACCCGGTAAAGCTTTCAGATTACAAGGGGAAACCCGTGGTGATCATTAACGTGGCCTCCAAGTGCGGTTTTACCCCCCAGTATGCCGACTGGCAGAAATTTCATGAACAATACGGCAGTAAAGTGACCGTACTGGGCTTCCCGGCTAATAATTTCATGAGCCAGGAACCGGGCAGTAACGAGGAGATCGCTGAGTTTTGCCAGAAAAATTACGGCGTCACCTTTAAGATGTTTGCCAAGCTGGACGTCAAAGGCAATGACAAGGCACCCCTGTATAAGTGGCTTTCGGAAAAGGAACTGAACGGCTGGAATGATAAAGAGCCTACCTGGAATTTCTGCAAATACGTGGTGGACAAAGACGGGAACCTCACGCATTTCTTTGAATCTAAGATCACTCCGGATAATGAAGCGTTCCGCAAGGCGGTAGGTGTGTAAATGAAAAAATGGATCTCCGCGGCCAGGCTCCGGACACTGCCCCTGGCTTTGTCAAGTATTATCATGGGAGCCTTCCTGGCTCAAAGTGTGTATATGTTTCGCCGGGACGTTTTCATCTGGTCCGTGCTCACCACGGTTCTGCTGCAGGTGATGTCTAACTTTGCGAACGACTACGGCGATACGAAAAACGGGGCCGATTCTGCCGAACGCATCGGCCCGGCCCGGGCCGTGCAGAGCGGCGAGATCACTCCGAAGCAAATGTTAAACGCCATCCTGATCACGGGCGGTACCGCCTTTCTTTCAGGCATTTACCTCCTGTATGTGGCCTTCGGTGGCTTCTCATCGGTTTATTTCCGGATCTTCCTGGGGCTGGGCCTGCTGGCCATGGTGGCTGCATATACCTATACCGCCGGGAAACGCCCTTACGGGTATATCGGGCTGGGGGATATTTCGGTATTCCTGTTTTTCGGACTTACGGGCGTGGTGGCCGGGTATTTCCTGTACACCCTGTATTTCGAGTGGGCGCTGCTGCTGCCCGGCACGGCCTGTGGCGCCCTGGCGGCGGGTGTGCTGAACATTAATAATATCCGGGACATGGATTCGGATAAAAAAGCGGGGAAGATCACCCTGCCGGTGCGCCTGGGCCGCAGAAATGCCCTGGCTTATCACTGGTTCCTGCTGGCGGTGGCCATGACCGCCGCTTCCGCGTATATTCATTTAAAAAATGGCAGCTGGTATTACCTGCTGAGCTTCCCGCTGATCTTTTTAAACGGTATCCAGGTGAGTAAAAGCGCTAATCCCGACCCTTACCTGAAGACACTGGCCCTGACTTCGCTGGCATTTGTGATCCTCTTCGGGCTTAGCCTGGTATAAAAAAAGCTATAGACAATGAACATCCAAGACCTCCCTTTTCTCCCCCCGTATTTTGACCGGTACATCACGCAGATCCCGGAAGACCTGGACCTGCAGGACGCGTTTGAGCGATTTGCCCCTGAAAAAATCTTCGGCGATGCTGAGCTGGTTCGACTGGGAGACCGGGTTTACGCTCCCGGAAAATGGACTGTAAAAGATATCCTGCAGCACTGCATTGACACAGAACGGATCATGACCTACCGGGCACTGTGTATTTCCAGGGGTGAAACCGTCAGCCTGCCGGGTTTTGATGAAAACCTGTATGCGGAAAATACGGTAGCGGCGGGGCGCACCGTGGAAGACCTGCTGGAAGAATACAAAACCGTGCGCCAGGCCACCCGGATGCTGTTTCAGCACATGAGTGAAGTCATGATCCTGAAGGCGGGTACGGCTAATAATGCCCCTATAACGCCGCTGGCGCTGGCTTTCCTGGTGCTGGGGCATGCCGTGCATCATAAAGCGGTGCTGGTGGAGCGGTATTACCCGCTGCTGGGGTGAATCAGTCGGTCAGGCCCAGCACCTTCTCCAGGGAAACCGCCGGTTTCCGTACTTCCAATGTCTTTTCCAGGGCCACGGCCGGCCGGTGGTGATCCGCCAGGTTAGAAAAATAAACCAGGGCATTCCGGCCGTCCAGCGTAAACCACACCACATTGCTGAACCCGCAGGTGGAGCCGGTATGAAAAAGTTCATCACCGGTATTGAACCAGCCCAACCCGTAGGAAAGCTCCTTTGAAATGGGAAAATTTACCAGCCGTAATTCTTCTTCCAGGTTAAAAAGCCGGTTTTGGGTAACGGCGGTTATCCATTTTTTGTAGTCGGCCAGGGAAGTATAAAGGCAGCCGTCGCCCTTGGTGGCTGAAGTGATGCTCTGGTCCGATTCTGTTATTTTACCCGTCCGAAGTGCGTAGCCCAGCGCCCGTGCAGGCATGGGTTTTCCGGCTTCGTACACAAAAGAACTATCCATGGCCAATGGTGTCAGGATATGCGCTTTCATAAACGCTGCAAAGGACACCCCCGAAACCTTCTCCACCACCTGCGCCAGGATACAAAACCCCGAATTACTATAGCGGTAACGGGTTCCCGGCGGGAAATAGGTGCTGTCCGTTCCGGACACCCACTTCAGCACATTGGCGTCAGAGACCTGCGTTTGCTGATCAGCAGGAATCAGCGACTCGTAATCCTGCACCCCGGAGGTATGGGTAAGAAGATGCTTCAGCCGTACGCTACCGCCGGTTTTAAAATCCGGAAAAAAAAGGTTTAAGGGGTCTTCATACGACAATTTCCCCTGGTTTTTCAGCAGGATAATGCAGGCCGCCGTGAACTGCTTGGAAACGGAAGCCATCCGGAAGTTCGTATGCAGGCTCACCCTTGCGCTTTTGCCCTGCACCTCCACCCCACTCAGCCGGACGTCCTCCTGCCCGTTCTGCCGGGTCAGCGCCGCGGTTCCCACCATATCCTGTGCTGCCGTTAGCTGGCTCATTAGTAATAGGGTTATAAGTTTTTTCATGCGTATCAAATTTAAGCTTTCAGCGCTCTCACTTAAAAATAAGAAAAAGAGCGGAGATCACCACCATCCCGATGATCACCTGCCGGAATCTATTTTCCGGTAAAATCTTCAGAATCTTAATCCCCAGGAAGCCCCCCAGCAAAATAAACGGCAGGGCCATCACATTCAGGATCAGCCCGGGCCAGCTCAGGTTATGCCAGACAAAAAGCTGCAGCGGGATCTTGGTAAAATTCAGGATCATGATAAACCAGGCAGCGGTAGCCGTGAAGGTAATCTTGTCCAGTTTTTTAGACAGCATGTACACCGACAGCGCCGGGCCCGCCGCATTACCGATCATGGTGGAAAAACCCATGATAAACCCGAAAACCGGCGAGTACCAACGGTTATTCACCAGGCGGGCAAACCGCGGACTGGCCTCCGTCCAGATCATGATGCCCATCCCCAGCAGGATACAAAAACTGATCAGCACCTTAAAGGTGCGGTCGTCTATGTAGCGGCCCAGCAGCAGACCGGCCACCAGCCCGGTAAGAGCCATAGGCAGCAGTTTCTTCACTTCATCCCACAGGAAAGCCTTGCGATAATAAATCACAGCCACCAGGTCAGCAAAACACAGCAGGATCAGCACAATGCCCGTAGAATACCGCGCCCCGAAAAGCAGGGCAAAAAAAGGAATAGCCAGCGTCCCGATGTTCAGTATACCGGTTTTCGACATACCAATAAACATAGCACACAGAAAATACAGTGCCCACGCAGAAGGGCCCGGAATAAGGGCCAATGCCTCATTAACCATTAACAATTAACCATTAGTCACACTTCCTTCATACTAAGACCAATCCGCTTCCGCCTCTCATCCACTTCCAGCACCTTCACCATCACCTTCTGATGCACTTTTACCACCTCGTTCGGATCCCGTACGAAACGGTTAGCGAGGTTAGACAGGTGCACGAGGCCGTCCTGGTGTACGCCGATATCCACAAAACAGCCAAAGGCCGTGATGTTAGTCACCACGCCCGGCAGCACCATGCCCGTCCGGAGGTCACTGATGGCGTTCACATCCGCAAATTCCACGCTTTCAAACGGCTCACGTGGGTCTCTTCCTGGTTTGCGGATCTCCTGGAGGATATCCTGGAGCGTAGGCATCCCCACCTCCCCGGAAACGTAGCGCTTAACCTCCACCTGCTTCTGAATCTCCTCCGAAGCCAGGAAGGTCTTCAGGTCGGTTTTCAAGTCTTTGGCCATCTTTTCTACCAGGCCATAGGATTCCGGGTGCACGGCCGAGTTATCCAGGGGATTCTCCGCCCCGTGGATCCGGAGGAAACCCGCCGCCTGCTCAAATACCTTTTCTCCCAGTCGCGGTACTTTTTTCAGCTCTTTCCGGCTTCTGAACTGGCCGTTCGCCGCCCGGTAATCCACTATATTCTGGGCTATGGAAGGCCCTATGCCTGACACATAACTCAGCAGGTGCTTACTGGCCGTGTTCAGCTCCACCCCTACCAGGTTTACGCAGGATTCCACCACCGTATCCAGGGATTCCTTCAGCTCCTTCTGGTTTACATCGTGCTGGTACTGCCCCACGCCTATGGACTTGGGGTCTATTTTCACCAGCTCGGCCAGCGGATCCATCAGCCGGCGGGCGATGGATACCGCACCACGCACGGTAATGTCTTTGTGGGGAAATTCCTCCCGTGCTACCTCGGAGGCTGAATACACCGAAGCGCCCTGCTCGGAAACCATCACCACTTTCAGGGCCTTAAACTCCGGCTTCCGGCGAATGATCTCCTTCACAAACTGCTCCGTTTCCCGGCCGGCGGTGCCGTTACCGATGGCCACCACCTCGGTTTTATATTTATTCCAGAAATACTGCAGCTTCGCCTCCGCTTCCTGGCTTTTCCCCTGGGGGTAAATCACTTCATCTTCTTTCAGGTTTCCCTGCTCATCCAGCACCACCACCTTGCAGCCCGTACGGAAACCGGGATCTATGCCCATCACCCGCTTCTGCCCCATGGGTGGCGAGAGCAGCAGTTGGCGCAGGTTCGTGGTGAATATGGTTATGGCGGCCTTGTCGGCCTTATCTTTCAGGGCATTATCGTATTCTTTTTCCAGTGCGGGCAGCATAAGCCGCTTCAGGGAATCTTCCAGGGCCAGCTCCACCTGCTCTTTGGATTCGGGCATCCCGCGCAGCAGCCCTCGTCCCAGTTTTTCCAGGGCCTCTTCGTTATCAATACCGATGCCCACCTTCAGGAAACCTTCTTCCTCGCCCCGCCGGATGGCCAGGTAACGGTGCGAGGGAATATTTTTAGCCGCTTCCGAGTAGTCAAAATAATCCTTGAACTTCTGCCCTTCCGTGTCTTTGCCTTTCTTTACCTTCACCTCCAGCACCCCGCTTTTCTCAAACAGGTTCCGGACCTTCTTCCGGCATTCTGCGTCTTCCGAGATCCACTCGGCCATGATATCGCGGGCGCCGGCAAGGGCCTCCTCCACCGTGGTGATCTTCCCATTCAGGTAGCGGGCGGCCAGGGGTTCCACAAAACGCTCTTTCTGCTCAAAAAGCAGCCGGGCCAGCGGCTCCAGCCCCGCTTCCACCGCCACGGAGGCGCGGGTCTTCTTTTTGGGCCGGTAAGGCAGATAGATCTCCTCCAGTTCCTGCACAAAGAGCGCTTCTTCCAGCTTCTTCCGGAGCTCGGGCGTGAGCTTTCCCTGGCTGTCAATAGACTCCAGGATGGCCACCCGCCGCTTATCGGCCTCCTTCAGCTTTTCATGGATTTTCCGGATCTCCAGGATGGCCACTTCGTCCAGGCTGCCGGTGACCTCCTTGCGGTACCGGGCAATAAACGGCACCGTGGCGCCCGAATCCAGCAGCGCTACGGTTTTGGATACCTGTGAAGTAGAAATTTTTAATGTTTCAGCAATATAATTTAAGGATCTCATTCCAACCTTTTATCAGTAAACCTTGTCTAATTCGTAAATAATAACCTATACCCGGGCGGCCTTTCCTCAGTGGCCTGCCGGGACACAAAAATAATTATGAAAAAGCTATTCATTTCCTTTTCCGCCATAATTCTCATGGCATTTTCCTGCGAAGACAAAACTTCCGTGGAACCCTTTAACGGTAATATCCTCCGGGTAAAATCCGGGCAGTCTTTCGGGATGTGCATGGGCAAATGTTACAATGAGCTCATCGTGGAAAATAACGCCGTGATACTGAAACAAATAGAAAGAAAAGAGCGGGGCGGTGAAACCGAAACCACCGAGCACAGCGATGACTCCCGCCTCCACCTGATCAAAAGCGACCTGAACGGTTTCCGGAAAGAAAAATTTGTGAACCTGAAAGAAGTGTACGGCTGTCCCGACTGCGCCGATGGCGGTTCGGAATGGCTGGAAGTGCAGTTTAGTGACGGTACGGTAAAGAAAGTAACGTTTGAGTACGGCGACTCCGTAGAGGGTTTTGAAAAAATCATTTCCTCCCTTCGCACCCACCGGCTATCTTTGATGGAAAAATATAGGTAGTATGTATGACTTCCTTGTGATAGGAGGAGGTGCAGCCGGCTTTTTTGCCGCAATTAACGTAAAAAACAAAGTACCCGGCCTGAAGGTGGCCATCCTGGAAAAGCAGGGCAAGGTGCTTCAGAAAGTGAAGGTTTCCGGCGGGGGCCGCTGTAACGTGACCAATACCGTCTCCGATCCCGCGGAGCTGGCCCGGAACTATCCCCGCGGGGAAGATTTCCTGAGAGAGGCCTTTGCCCTGTTCAGCGCTGAAGATACCCGGCACTGGTTCCGGGAGAGAGGCGTGGCCCTTAAAACGGAAAAAGACGGGCGGGTTTTTCCCGTGTCGGACTCCTCCCAGACCATCATTGACTGTTTTATGAAGGAAGCCCGCGGGGTGGATCTCTTCCTTCACTGCCGGGTGGAAAAAATTACCCGTTCGGAGGCCGGATGGGAGATACTGACCGCCGATGGCAAAGCGTACAGCACCCATAACCTGATGATCGCCACCGGCAGTGACGCCCGGGTATGGAGCACCCTGGAAGAGCTGGGGCTGGCCATTTCCGAAGCCGTGCCTTCCCTCTTTACCTTTAATATCCCCGACCCGCAGCTGACCGCCCTCCAGGGCATCAGCTTTAACGAAGCCGAAGTCTATGTCAGGAACATCCGGCCGCCGCTGAAGCAGCGCGGGCCCCTGCTGATCACCCATTGGGGGCTGTCAGGGCCGGCCATACTGAAGCTCTCGGCCTGGGGGGCCTATAGCCTGAAAGCGGCCGGTTATGCTTTTGAGGTGGAGGTCAACTGGCTGGCGCAGCGGCCCCGTCCTGACCTGGAACAGGAGTTGAAGCGCAACTTCAGCGAAAACCCTAAAAAAAATATAAGAATGTTACCCGTTTCGGGACTTTCCCAACGATTCTGGACTTATATTTGTGACAGATCAGGTATATCCGAATTTCAGAAAGGAGCCGAGAGTGGTAAGAAGCAAATAGCAGGCCTCCTGGAGAATCTCACCGCCGCTAAGTTCAGCGTAAACGGGAAAAGCACTTTTAAAGAAGAATTTGTTACCGCCGGCGGAGTGAGTCTGGCCGAAATCAGCCATGACCATTTTGCCTCGCACCGGCACCCCGGCCTTTACCTGGGGGGCGAAGTGCTGGATATTGATGCCGTGACCGGAGGCTTCAATTTCCAGGCGGCCTGGACAGCCGGATGGCTGATTTCGGAGCATATTTTCCGAAAATACAGCATTTAAGTTTGCTATTTTTTAGTGAATACTCTATTTTTGAATCAAGACTTATAACCATTTAGAAAACTGTGACCCATTTAATTGAACGATTTACCGAAATACTAAAAAAAGGTAAGTATAACTCTGCCACCATAGCCGCCTACCGTAACGCCATTTTTGTTTTTTACAATAATTTCCGGGATTATCCTCAGAATAAGTTTACCGAAGAACTCATCTCTGAATACATCCTGGGACTTAGCAAACGGACCTCTCCCCAGGTAGCAGCACAAACGGGCAAAGCCATCATCCTTTTCTTTGACAAGATCTATAACCGGAAGCTGAATATCAAAGCCACCGGTAAGCTCAAAGACGAACAATCCGTGGAAATCCTCTCCAGAAGCGAGCTGGAAACCCTCTTTTCCGGGATCAAAAACCTCAAACATAAGCTTCTGCTCATCCTGATCTACAATAACGGCCTGAAGGTGAACGAGGCCATTAACCTGAGGGTGGAAGATATTAATACGGAAGATCACACCATCCGGGTGGAAGCGGATCAGCCCCGGAAAGCGCGGCTTCTCCGGCTCAGTCCGGAGCTGAACCCGCTCATTGAAGAATACCGGAACAAGTATAAGCCCAACGATGTGTTTTTCCCCGGATCCGGTGGAGTGGGGCATTATTCGGCACGGAATATCCAACTGGTTTTCCAGAAGGCTCTGAAGGAATCCGGCATAGCCAAGACCGCCAAGCTCACTACCCTGAGGCATAGTTTTGCGGTACACTTGCTGGAAAACGGCATATCCATTAACCACCTGCAGAAGATCCTGGGGCACAGCAATATCCAGACCACCTCTTTCTATGTTCCTTTTGCCAAAACCGACCTCAGCCGGATCCGTTCACCTTACGAAGACCTGATCAGCTGAACAGGCCGGGAGGCGTTTCCGGCTTCACCGGGATGTGCAGATCTGTACCCAGCTCGCGGTTCAGGTTTTGGATGAAATGAGCCGCCAGCAGGGGTGATTCCAGTTCCACGTTCTGGTGGATAAAGAAGTACAGCTTCTGAAGCCCGGCCTCTTTCCATTTTTTCAGGGTGCTGATCCACTCGTCCAGGCGGGTGTAATCCGAAGGATGATTAGCGCCCACGTACCGTACAAAAGCCACCGGCGTGGTGAGCCGCATGTGCATCAGGTCCCGGCGCCCGGCGGTATCCACCAGCACGTTAGTCACCCCGGTTTCTTCCAGCAGGCGGTACAGGTTTTTACTGACCTCCGGGTTAGAAAACCATTCCGCATTCCTGACCTCCAGGGCCAGCGGATAGCCCTTCGGAAAGGCATGGAGAAAATCTTCCAGGCGCCTGAAATCTTTGGGTTTGTAATTATCGTGCATCTGCAGGAAGGCCATGCCCAGCTTCTCTTCAAAGAGCAGTGTGGCATCCACAAAATCCCTGACTTTATCATCGGTATTCAGCAGGCGGCCGAAATGGCTGATGGTTTGGGGCAGCTTGGGGAAAAACTTAAAGGCCGGCGGCGTCTTGGCCTTCCAGGTCTCCACCTGCTGGGGAGTGGGGGAATTATAAAACGTGGCGTTCAGCTCAATGGAATTAAACTGGCCAGAGTAGTAGACCAGTTCATCTTTTACGCCTTTGGGATAAAAGCCCTTCAGGTCCGTCTTATTCCATTTAGCACAGCCTACATGTACCTCATGCGGCTCACCGGTCTTAAAATGGTTAAGCAGTTCAAGGGTAACCTCCGGGGTCTCCGGAATGCGGAAATCAATCACCGAAGGGTCAGGTACCTGGCCGAATTTCATAGCTGTTAGCAGTTAGATGTTAGCAATTAGATATTAGCGGTTAACCGTAGCGGCTGACTGCTTTTTACTGATTAACGCGCTAATATCTAAAAACTAATTCCGAATATCTAATTTCTTTGAACAGTTTCTTCCACCGATTCCAGCATCATGGTTCCCTTGTTCTTCAGGTTCACGTGCCAGCTGAAGGCTTCTTCCAGGATATGCGGGGTGTGGCCGCCTCTTTCTTTGGCCCGGTCAAAATACGACTGGAGCTGCTCGCGGTAATCCGGGTGCACGCAGTTATCAATGATCACCTGGGCGCGTTCCCGCGGTGCCAGGCCCCGGAGGTCCGCCAGACCCACGTCAGTCACAATGATGTCTACATCGTGCTCGGTATGATCCACATGCGAAACCATGGGTAGCGCGTGCGAGATCGCATTATTTTTGGAAGCGGCCTGGGTTACAAAAATACTCAGGTAGGCATTCCGGGCGAAGTCGCCCGAGCCACCAATCCCGTTCATAATATTCGTTCCGGAAATGTGCGTGGAGTTCACATTGCCATAGATATCAAATTCAATGGCCGTGTTAATGGCTATAATCCCCAGCCGCCGGATCAGTCCCGGGGTATTGGAAATATTCTGCGGCCGCAGCACGATCTTATCCCGGTAATTCTGCAGGTTATTAAAAACCCGGTTATAGCAGGCTTCTGACACGGTGATGGAAGACGCCGATGCCACAGAAAGCTTACCGGCATCAATGAGATCAAAGGTGCTGTCCTGCAATACTTCCGAAAACATGGTCAGGTCATAAAAGGAGCTGTCCTTAAAGCCGCTCAGCACGGCATTCGCCACTTTCCCGATCCCCGCCTGGATGGGCAGCAGCCTTTCCGTTAAATGGCCCAGCCTGACCTCATTTTCAAAGAAATGCAGGATGTGATGGGCTATGGCCGTGGTTTTGGCGTCCGGCTCGGCCACATCTGCCGGGCTGTCTTTGATATCGGTAAAGACAATACCCACTATTTTCTGAGGATCCAGCGGGATGGTCCGCCGGCCTATCTTGTTCTCTGCCGCCACGATAGGGATCACGTTGCGATGTGGGTACTCTTCGGCCTGGTAAATATCATGGATCCCGAAAATACTGGTGGGTACAGCGGTGTTGATCTCGATGATCACCTTCCTGGCCAGCGCGGCAAACGTGGCCGAGTTACCCACGGAAGTAGTGGGGATCAGGCTGCCGTCCCGCTCAATGCCCGCCGCTTCAATCACGGCGATATCTACCGGTGGCAGGTTTTTATTATGAAGCAGCTCGGCGCTTTCACTGAGGTGCTGGTCTATGAACAGGACTTCGCCGGCATTGATCTTCTGGCGCAGCACCCGGTCTACCTGGAAAGGCATACGCTTCTTCAGGGCACCGGCGGCGGCCAGCTTACCGTCGGTATCGTGGCCCAGTGAGGCTCCGGTCATCAGGATGATCTTTATATTTTCTTCTTTGGCGCGTTCGGCAAAAGCCGGGAGCACCACTTTACTGTCTCCGGCTTTAGTGAAGCCACTGGCCCCTACTACCATGTTATCCTGGATAAAGGCGGCGGCGGTCTGGGCATCCATCACTTTGGAGAAGAGCTCAGGGATTTTTATTCTATCGTTTGACATATCCTGTTTTTTGAAGCTGCAAATTTCGAATTATTTTAAGGTTCACGGGCATGAGGACCCTCAGTTTTCCCGGGCTATTCAGGTGACTTTTATCATGTTTTTACCTCTACGGGCGCCGGGTTCTCGCCGCCCGGGTTTTCAGCCGCAGCCGCAATCCGGCCCGCAGCCCGGCTTTTTAGGCTTGCGGGGCCAAAACCACTTCCAGCCCAGGAAAACTGCGGCAGCCCCTACCGCTCCGTACATCAGGATCTCCTGCATCATTTCAATAGGTTATACGCCAGCATGGCTGAAAAATAGGCCAGGCCGGTCATAAAAATAATCTGGATGAATGTCCACTTCCAGGAATTGGTTTCCCGCCGCATAATGGCCACCGTGGAAATACACTGCATGGCAAAAGCGTAAAAAAGTAACAGGGATACGCCCGTAGCCAGGTCAAACACCCGGCTGCCATCCGGCCGCCGCTCCTGCTCCATGCGTTCCACAATACGCGTTTCTTCTTCGCCGTGGCTGCCGATATTGTACAGGGTAGCCAGGTTTCCTACAAACACCTCCCGCGCCGCAAAAGACGTCAGCACCGCAATGCTGATCTTCCAGTCGTACCCCAGCGGCCGGAAAACCGGCTCAATGCCGCTTCCCAATATACCGATGTAGGAATTGCGCAGCTTATAGCCCTCTATTTCATCCTGCAGTTCGTCGTCAGAAAGGTTCTTTCCTGCAAAATTCTCTATCACCGTCTCTTCTGCCTTACCAAAGGTAGACGCCGGTCCGTGTGAGCCCAGGAACCAAAGCAGCACCGACAGCGCCAGGATGATCTTGCCCGCTCCTTCCACAAAGGCCCGGGTCTTTTCCACCATGGTGCTCAGAACGTTCTTAAGCAGCGGCCGCCGGTAAGGAGGCATTTCAATGATCAGGTAGCTCCTGCTCCGGGCTTTAATTACCATTTTCAGGAGCCACGCCGTAGTGAGGGCCGCCAGGAAACCCAGGAAATACATCAGGGTCATCACCAGCCCCTGCAGGCCGATAAACCCGAAGACCATCTGCTCCGGGATCACCAGCGATATGATGATCACATACACCGGTATACGCGCTGAACAGGTGGCAAAAGGCGTGACCAGCATAGTGATCAGCCGCTCCCGTGAATTTTCAATGTTGCGCGCCGACATGATGGCCGGAATGGCGCAGGCCACGCCCGAGATCAGGGGCACCACTGATTTCCCGCTCAGCCCGAAAGGCCGCATCAGCTTATCCATCAGGAAAACCACCCGGCTCATATACCCGCTCTCTTCCAGCAGGGCAATAAACATAAACAGGATGGCGATCTGCGGAATAAAGATCACCACCCCCCCGATCCCCGGGATCACCCCCTCCGCCAGCAGCTCCGTAAACTTGCCTTCGGGCAGGGTGGCAGATACCCAGGCGGACAGTTGTGCAAATTTCTCATCGATCCAGTCCATAGGGATGGATGACCACGAAAATATGGCCTGGAAAACCAGCATCATCACCGCAAAAAAGATCAGGTAACCCCATACCCGGTGGGTCAGGAGGCGATCCGCCCGCGCCTGCCAGCCGGTGGCCACAGACGCGTCTTTGGTATAGGCTGCTTTCAGGACCTCGCCGATCTGCTGGTAGCGCCGGACCGTCTCTTTCTGCTGAAGCCGCTTGATCTCACTTTCCGAAAGCCCGTCGCTGACGGGTTCCACGCCCTCAAAAACTGCGCCCTGGGAGCGGGTCAGCCAGCTTTTATAATCCATAGACCGGAAATACGTTTCATCTACAGAAGCCAGGTCCAGCAGGGGGCGCTTGTCTGCCTCCACATACCGCGAGATGGCCGCTTTCAGCTGGCTTATCCCCTGTCCGGTGCGGGTAGAGATCAGCACCACTTCCGTTCTGAGCTTTTCCGACAGGGCTTCCAGGTCGATCCGGATGCCTTTAACGGGAAGTTGATCGGCCATATTGATGGCCAGCACCGTAGGGAAGCCCAGGTCTTTGATCTGGGTGAACAGCAGCAGGTTTCTCTTCAGGTTTTCCACCTCGGTAACCACCACCACCACATCCGGGTAGTAGGTATTGTGGCGGTCAAACAGGGTCTCCAGCACCACTTCCTCGTCACGCGAGTTAGGCTGGATGGAATAAATGCCGGGGAGGTCTATGATCCTCACTTTCAGCGTATCACCCATCCTGGAAACTCCCGTTTTCCGGTCTACGGTGATTCCGGGGTAATTTCCCACTTTCTGATTGAGTCCGGTAAGGGTATTAAAAACCGATGTCTTGCCTACATTCGGGTTCCCTACCAGGGCTACCTTAACTTCCATGTATTCCGTACGTTAATAATTCCACATCTACCTGCATGGCCATATCCTTGCGGATACAAAGCGGCATGCCGTCTATCCGCAGATAGTAGGGGTCACCCAGGGGCGCCTTCAGGATCAGCTCCACCTCACTTCCGGGAAAACAGCCCATTTCCACCAGCTTCATGGGCAGGCGGTCCACATCCAGGTGCCGGACCACCGCTTTCTGCCCGGGTTTTAATTCGTGTAATTTCATTTTATCATTAGACTAATTCTATATATACAAAAGCAGGACGTGCCGGATATAGGCTTCTTATTACTCCACCCGGGCTGTTCCCTCCAGCCGGATATCCGCTGACGAGGCCCCCACCATCACCCGGAATCCGCCGGGCTCTACCACACGCTGCATTTCTTTATTCACTATCTCCAGGTCAGCCACGGTAAGCGTAAAAGACAGCTGCTGCTCCTCACCCGGCTTCAGATTCACTTTCCGGAACTGTTTCAGCTGCTTCAGCGGCTGCACCACGGAGGCTACCTCATCGCGAATATAAAGCTGAACCACTTCCGTACCCGCACGTCCGCCGGTATTTTTCAGGCGGAAGCTCACCTCAAAAGTAGTTTCCGCCTTCTTTTCTATTTCCAGGTCTGACCAGGCAAAGGTAGTATAACTTTTCCCGTAACCGAAAGCATACAGCGGCGCCGCGGCCATCTCCACATAATCATGCCCTTTAGGGTGTTTTTTATTGTAGTATACCGGTAGCTGGCCTACGGAGCGGGGCACCGAGATGGGCAGCCGGCCGGAAGGGTCCGTATCCCCGGAGAGCACATCGGCCAGGGCATTCCCGCCCTCCTGTCCCGGGTACCAGGCCGTCAGCAGGGCGTCGGCGTATTCCGCTGCCCAGTTCATTTCCAGGGGTCTTCCCTGGATATAAATCACCACCAGGGGTGTTCCGGTAGCCCGGACCGCCTCCAGCAGGGCCTGTTGTTTTCCCAGCAGGCTGAGCGTGGCCCGGTCAAAACCCTCTCCGCTTTCCATGTCCTGTACCGACGCCTGATCACTCACGGCCGCACCGGTTTCGATATACTTCGTTTTGAAATCGCGCGCGCTGGAGCCGCCCACCACCACTATAGCCACGTCCGCCTCCCGGGCGGCTTTTACCGCCGCGGGGATATCCGTATGTAAGGTATCCCGGATGGCCACGCCTTTCACATACGTCACGGCGGCCTCCTTGAAACGCCGTTTTATGCCCTCATAAACCGTGATCACATTACGATCTTCCTGAGGAGCGGTGTAGTCGCCCAGCTGATTATAGCGATTATCCGCATTCGGGCCTATGACGGCTATGCGTTTCAGTTTGGAAGAAAGGGGCAGCGTACTATTCTTATTTTCCAGTAACACCACTGACTCCCGGGCCACTTCACGGGCCAGGGCTATATGCTCTGCCGAACGCACGGTTTTAGCCGCCAGCGCCGGGTCTGTGTAAGGATTCTCAAACAGTCCCATTTCAAATTTCAGCTTCAGGATACGCCCTACGGCCTCATCCAGTTGCTGGGGAGTGATCTTCCCGGTTTCCAGTGATTTTTTCAGACCTGCAAAGCCACTGGCCCCCAGGTCCATATCCACGCCGGCACCCAGGGAAAGCTCACCGGCTTCTTCCAGGTTTTGGGCCACCCGGTGGCTGCCGGAAAGGCCGTTAATGCTGAAGAGGTCAGAAACCACGAAACCCCGGAAGCCCCATTGGGTTTTGAGCAGGTCACGGTAGAGGTAGGGATCGGCCGTACAGGGCACGCCGTCAATGGAATTATAGGCCGTCATCACCGAGAGCGCCCCGGCCTTCACTGCGGCCCGGAAAGGCGGGAAAAAATTCTCGTGCAACTCCCGCGGACCGATCAGGGCGGTATTGCCGTTATGCCCGCCTTCGGGGATGCCGTAAGCAATAAAGTGCTTCAGGGTAGCCACCACGCTGTAGGGCTGGGAGAGGTCTCCCCCGCCGCCACCCTGAACAGCCGCCACGCCTATGGCAGACGTCAGCACCGGGTCTTCGCCGAAGCTCTCCTCCACCCGTGACCAGCGCGGATCACGCGAGAGGTCCATCACCGGACCGTAGCTGATGTGTGCGCCCTGGAGCCGGATTTCTTTGGCCATGGCCGCCGCAGCCCTCCGGATCAGCCCGGGATTCCAGGTAGCGGCCTGGCCCAGGCCCGTGGGAAACACCGTGGTACCAATGGCCATGTGCCCGTGGGGCGACTCCTCCGCCAGGAACAGCGGGATGCCCAGCCGGGTATTTTCTCTGGCGTATTTCTGAAGGGCGTTTCCCGTGCGGGCGGCCAGTTCCGGGTTCAGCCCCGTTTCCAGCGTTTTCCGGGTCCAGGGATCGGCCCGGTACACGCCCCAGAAAGTCCCCACCGGCCGGTTATTCATCATTTCCCGGAACGCCGGGGAAGGATTTACCGTACTCCCGTTTTTCTCATACATCTCCCATCCCATGGGACACAGTAGCTGGCCTACCTTTTCATCCACCGTCATCCGGGTCAGCAGGTCACGGGTCCGTGCCTCCGGGCTCAGACGCGGGTTTTTATAGGCGGGTGTTTGTCCGCCGGCCGTAAATCCCAAAAGGCAAAATAAAAGAGCCGGTATTCTCTGAAACATGCGGTAGCTATAAGGTCTCAAAATTAGACAAAAATATCATGGAATCCCCTATCGCGCAGCGGAAATAGCGGATATCCGTTCCTCCGGAGCTTCTGTACCCCGCGGCGGGGACGGGCCGGGAGCGGATGCCGGCACCAGGTACGGAAGGTCAGCCGCCGGAACCGCATGCCGTCCGAACCGACGCCCCCTAAGCAGCAGGCACACGGCGCCCCCGGCCGGATATTTTTCTGCATCCAAAGCACCCTTCCACAAAATTTCCTCCTGCCACATGGGTGGCCGGTTACTACAAAATTTGGATTTTCCGCAAAAAACGAACTGGCTTTCCCCAAAAAACAGAACAATAACAAGATAGAATTTAATTATTCCATTTCAATATAAAAATTTATTAAAACAAAAAAAGCCTGAATAATATATCGTATTTATATTTGAAGACAATATACAATATAACAAAGTCTTGAATATACTTACTACCATCCGGGAGAGAAACCCCGGCGAACCCGAATTCTTACAGGCCGTACACGAAGTGGCCGAATACATTATACCTTTTATAGAGGAGAATCCCCGTTATAACGCCTTCAAGGTGTTTGAAAGGATGGCAGAGCCGGAAAGAGTGATCATCTTCCGGGTGCCCTGGGTGGATGACTCCGGCGAGATCCAGATTAACCGGGGCTACCGGGTGCAGATGAGCTCGGTCATCGGGCCGTACAAGGGTGGCCTCCGCTTTCACCCTTCCGTAACCCTGAGCGTACTGAAGTTCCTGGCCTTTGAACAGACCTTTAAAAACAGCCTGACGGGACTTCCCATGGGCGGCGGAAAGGGCGGATCCGACTTTGATCCCAAGGGAAAATCAGACGCCGAAGTGATGCGTTTCTGCCAGAGCTTTATGACCGAGCTTTACCGCCACATCGGCCCTGACCTGGATGTACCGGCGGGAGACATCGGCGTGGGAAAACGGGAGATCGGCTATATGTTTGGTCAATACAAAAGAATCAAAAACGAGTTTACCGGCGTACTGACCGGCAAGGGATTCGAGTGGGGCGGAAGCCGGATACGCCCGGAAGCCACCGGTTACGGGCTCATTTACTTTGTGCAGGAAATCTTCAAGACCATCGGTGAAACCTGGGAAGGCAAGCGCATCACCATCTCCGGCTCGGGCAACGTAGCCCAGTTTGCCGCCGAAAAGTCTATTCAGTGCGGTGCTAAAGTGCTGACTATGTCAGACTCTGACGGCTATATTTATGACGAAGCCGGCATTACGGAAGAAAAGCTGGCCTTCATCACTGAACTGAAGGAAGTAAAAAGAGGCCGCATCCGGGAATACATAAACCAATACCCCGAGGCCCGCTTCTTTGAAAATGAAAAACCCTGGGGCGTGAAGTGCGATATCGCCCTTCCCTGCGCCACTCAGAATGAACTGGACGGTGCCGATGCCCGCCGGCTGGTGGATAACGGCTGCCGGTTTGTAGCCGAGGGGGCTAACATGCCCAGCACCACGGAGGCCATTGCCCTGTTTAATAAGGAAAAAGTATATTATGTACCCGGTAAAGCGGCTAATGCCGGCGGCGTGGCCGTATCCGGGCTGGAAATGACCCAGAACTCCCTGCGTTATGCCTGGTTTAAGGAAAAGGTAGATGACCGTCTCCGGATCATCATGCGGAACATCCACGATACCTGCGTGCAGTACGGCCGGGAAGCAGACGGGCACATCAATTACGAAAAAGGGGCCAATATCGGCGGTTTTGTGAAGGTAGCTGACGCCATGATAGACCAGGGCGTGGTTTAATTCTCCCGGATAAAACGGATATTTCGTTTTAAGCCGTCCAACTTAGCGCGTTTAACCGGTGAGTTTTTAAACAGCATGTTAAAAACCTCCTGGGTGATCTCCTCCCAGTCTTTGAACTCTTTCAGGCTTTGCTGGGGAGAAAATTCAGGGGTCAGGTGAGGGCGGGCAAAGGAATTCCAGGGGCATACATCCTGGCAGATATCGCATCCGAACGCCCAGTTTTCCATTTTTCCCCGGAACTCCTCCGGGATCTGGTCTTTCAGCTCAATGGTCAGGTAGCTGATGCACCGGCTGCCGTCTACGCGGTAGGGCTCCACGATAGCGTCTGTGGGGCAGGCATCTATGCAGGCCGTGCAGCTGCCGCAATAATCTTTTATGGGTCCGTCAGGCTCCAGCGCCAGGTCCGTGATCAGCTCCCCGATGAAAAAGAAGCTGCCGATCTTCCGGTTAATGATATTGCTGTTTTTGCCTACCCAGCCCAGGCCGGAGCGCCGGGCCCAGGCCTTGTCCATCACCGGTGCGGAGTCTACAAAAGCCCGGCCGTTCACCTCCCCTATTTCGGCCCGGATACCCTCCATAAGGGCTTTTAGTTTGTCTTTGATTACATAATGGTAATCTACCCCGTAGGCGTATTTCGAGATCTTATATTCGCTTTCGGTCAGCTCTTCTTCGGGGAAATAATTAAGGATAACGGTAATGACCGAGCGCGCGTCATCGACCAGCAGGCGGGGATCCAGCCGCTTATCGAAATAATTAGCCATGTAGGCCATCTTCCCGTGGTAATTCTTATTTAACCAGCTTTCCAGCCGGGGGGCTTCCTCTTCCAGGAATTCCGCTTTGGAAATGCCGCAAAAATCAAACCCGGCCTCCGCTGCCAGTCGCTTTACAATCCCCGTATTTCTTTTGGCATTATCCATACGGTTGCAAAATTACAATGAGCAACCCGCTTTCTCTCAAATTATTAGCTTTTTTCTATTCGTAAATAAATTTTTATTAATTTTACCCCTACCCTTTTTAATAAGACGTCCTAAAAGACTGTGAATCAAAAATTACCTTTACTACTGACGGCCACAGTAAATACGCGTGGTATGCCTCAGGCGCGTTTCAGCCCGCAGGAGCGGGAAGAAATGTATATAAACACCCTTCGTTTCTACAGCCGGAAACTTCCTGACCACCCCCTGGTCTTTACGGATAATTCCGGGTGGGATTTGAACCGTATTAAGTCTTCCTTACCGGATAAATACCTCCTGAACACGGAATTTCTGTCGGTGGGTCCCCACGGCTTTGACATTTCCCGTGGGAAAGGATATAATGAGATCCTGCTGATGGAAAGGGCCCTGGAGCAGTCGGTCTTCCTCCGGGAAGCCCGTGCCTTTTTAAAGGTTACCGGCCGGTACCCGGTCTTTAACATCGGGTATTTCCTGGATTGTGCCACATGGGAGATCCTGGAAAACGGGAAGGATCTGTACATCGACATCAAGGATCACGACCTCTACCGGAAGCTGGGCCTGGGATGGAGCAGCCATTTTGCCGACGTGCGGCTTTTTGGGGCTTCTCAGGCGTTTTTCCTGAACTACGTGGTTCCCGAAAAATACAAGCTGAATGACAATGAAGGCAGGCTGTTTGAAGGCCTGATGTATAACCTGATCAAACCCCAGATGCAAAACCGGCAGCTGGTTTATCGTTTTGACCGGGAGCCGCACTTTGGCGGACTGGAAGGAAGCCTGATCCCGGCCTTTTCATTTGCTGAAAAACAAAATTCCTTTAAAAGCCGGATGAAGCGGCTGACCGGTAATGTCTTGCGGAAAGTAGCGCCGGGTTTCCTGTTTTAATTCCGGGCACCCGGTAACTGAGCGCCCGGAATTATCTTATTTTTTCTTCAGGCCCGCGGTATAATTCTTCTCAGCCTGATCCCAGTTAACCAGGTTCCAGAAGGCATTTACGTAATCGGCCCGCTTATTCTGGTACTTCAGGTAATACGCATGTTCCCAGACGTCCACACCCAGGATGGGGCAGCCTTTTACTTCAGCCACATCCATGTAGGGGTTATCCTGGTTAGGGGTAGACACCACCTTCAGGGCGCCGTCTTTCTGAAGGATAAGCCAAGCCCAGCCGGAACCGAAACGTGATGCCGCCGCCTTGTTAAACTCTTCCTTCATCTTATCCACACTGCCGAAATCCTCATTGATCTTTTTCAGCAGCTTCCCGGACGGAGCCGTTTTTTTCGGGCTCAGGATCTCCCAGAAAAACGAGTGGTTCCAGTGCCCGCCGCCGTTATTGCGCACGGCTGTGCTGTATTTGGAAATATTCTTAATGATATCTTCCAGGCTGAGGCCGGACACGTTCGTATCGGCCAGCGCCTTATTCAGGTTATCCACGTAGGCTTTGTGGTGGCGCGAATAGTGGATCTCCATGGTTTGGGCATCCACGTAAGGTTCCAGCGCATTATAAGCATAAGGCAGGGGCGCCAATACAAATTTCCCTTCTACCGTTTCACCCGGTAAATTAGCCCATGAAGTACGGGTAGCTGCCAGGCCTAAGGCCAGTGTAGCCAGAAAACTTTTTCTTTTCATATTCATTAATGCGGAGACCGCTTTTAGTTTAAAAATCTATCCTGCTCAGAATACTTCTTCCCAAGGTGATCTCATCGGTATACTCCAGGTCGCCGCCTACGGGTATCCCGCGGGCAATGGTGCTCACCTTCAGGTCGAAACCGGCTAATTTTTTCTTAATATAAAACGCCGTGGTATCCCCTTCCATTGTAGGGCTGAGGGCCAGAATTACTTCCCGGAGATCAGGATGCGCGGCGATACGGCTGATGAGGGCCTCAATATTCAGCTGGTGGGGCCCGATGCCCTGTACGGGAGAGATCACACCGCCTAAAACGTGGTATTTTCCGGTAAACTGGCCCGTATTTTCAATGGCCAGTACGTCTTTGGTGTCCTGGACCACCGCCAGAACCGTGGCATCGCGCCGGTGGGAACTGCATATCTGACAAAGATCGCTATCGGAAATGTTAAAACATTCCCGGCAATAGGTAGTTTTTTCAATGAGGTTCAGCAGGGACCGGCTGAGGCCATAAGCCTGTGATTTATCCGCTTTTAACAGGTGCAGGGCCATTCGCAGTGCTGACTTCTTCCCGATGCCGGGGAGCTTAGCGATTTCCTGTACGGCCTCTTCTATGGTTCTGGACGGATAATTCAAGGCTTTATCGTAATAATATTTCTGCCGAGATACCCCGGCCGGTAATGGCCTGGCGGATCGGCGCCAGCTCTTCAAAATCCCCGTTTTTCACTGCGCACTTGCCTTTGAAATGGATAATGAGCGTGCACTGCTCCGCCTGCTCAAACGTGTGGCCGCAGTACTCCACCAGGGTATCGATCACGTGGTCAAACGTGTTTACATCATCATTAAAAACAACCAACGAATACAGTTTAACATCATCCAGGATTATCTCCTCTTCCACCCATACGTCTAATTCCGGTGCCGGTCTCATAGATAAGTTTCTCTTTCTCTAATACCCAAAAATAGGTAAGTTTTTCCAATTTTTAACCAAATCCATCTCAAAATAGTTTCGGGGAGGCCCGCCTGTTTTAAAAAAAGGGAGAACCGCATGGACGTATGATTTATTTTCAGATATTTGTTATCGTATAACCATCTTTCAACCCTGATCTATGAGTCCTTATTTAGCCCTGGGCATACTTTTCGTATACTTTGCCATACTCATCATTATTTCAATATGCACTTCTAAAAACGCTGATTCCGGCGCCTTCTTCCAGGCTAACAAAGCCGCCCCGTGGTACCTGGTGGCCTTCGGGATGATCGGCACCAGCATTTCCGGGGTGACGTTTGTGTCTGTTCCGGGTAAAGTAGGCGCAGAAGGCTTCGGCTACTTCCAGATGGTGCTGGGCTTTGTGCTGGGTTATCTTTTCATAGGAACCGTGCTGATGCCGCTGTACTACCGGCTTAACCTGATCTCCATTTACCAGTTTTTCAATAAGCGTTTCGGCTACTGGTCTTATAAAACCGGCTCAGCCATCTTCCTGGTTTCCAGAACTATAGGATCAGCCGTAAGGCTCTACGTAGCGGTGAGTGTGCTCCAGATGGCTATTTTCACGCCCATCGGTATCCCCTTTGAGCTTTCGGTGATCTTTACTATCCTGCTGATCTGGGTCTATACCTTTAAAGGTGGCGTAAAAACCATTCTTATCACGGATACCTTGCAGACCTTCTTCCTGATTGCGGCGCTGATCACCACCATCTTCCTGATCAAGGGCCAGATGGGCTGGAACTTCAGTGAGATGGTCAGCCAGATCTCGGATTCCGGCTACTCACGGATCTTCCACTTTGACCAGGGCTGGGGCGACAAGCAGAATTTCTTCAAGCTCTTCATCAGCGGGATGTTCATTACCATTGTGATGACCGGTATGGACCAGGACCTGATGCAGAAAAACCTCTCCTGCAAGAACATCGGCGAAGCCCAGAAAAACATGATGTGGTTTACCGTAACGCTGGTGGTGGTAAACCTGCTTTTCCTGAGCCTGGGCGCCATGCTGTTTATGTACGCGCATAAAGCCGGCCTGCAGGTTCCGGCTAACAGCGATGAATTTTACCCCATGATGGCCCTGGATGTCTTTAACAGCCCGGGCTTCGGACTGGCCGGAACCCTGGTAGGCATTACTTTCCTGGTGGGGATCACCGCCGCCACCTATGCCAGCTCTGACTCGGCCCTGACCGCCCTGACCACTTCATTTTCCATAGATTTCATGAACGTGCAGAGCAAAACCGAAGAAGAGACCATCCGGATCAAAAACCGGGTACACGTGGGTTTTTCAGTGGGGTTTGTGGTGGTGATCCTGATCTTCCACGCCCTGAATAACACCGACCTGATCACGGCCATTTACAAAATAGCCAGCTATACTTATGGTCCGCTGCTGGGGCTGTTTGCCTTCGGCATTTTCAGCAAAAGGGCGGTGATCGACAAGGCCGTTCCTTACATCTGCCTGGCTTCACCGGTGCTCACCTATATCCTGGAGCAGGTGATCCAGAATACCACCGGTTATAAATTCGGGTTTGAAAACCTGCTGCTGAATGGACTGATCACCATTATAGGGCTGGCCCTGTTTCACAAGAAGGACTAATATGTTTAGATTTCGTTTTTATTTTTTCCTGATCATTACATTTCCGCTTTCCGCCCAGCAGGATTTCGGGCCTTACCGCCAGAAGATAGCGGGCACCCAGCTGGCCTTTGACCTGGCGGCCGTACCGGGCGGTACCTTTACCATGGGCAATAACGCCGGCCAGGACGATGAAAAACCCGAGCATACCGTAGAGGTCAGCCCTTTCTGGATGAGCACCCATGAGGTAACCTGGGATCTTTTTGAGCTTTTTGTCTACAAAGACCTGGAGATCACCCACAGTACGGATAAATCACTGCCGGCCCGGGTAGACGCCGTGTCGCGGCCCAGCAAACCCTACCTGGATATGACCTTTGGCATGGGCAAGCAGGGCTATCCCGCCCTGGCCATGACCCAGTATAATGCCATCCAGTTCTGCAAGTGGCTTTATGCCCGCACCGGCGTTTTTTACCGCCTGCCTACCGAAGCCGAATGGGAATTTGCCGCTAAACAGGGACAGGCAGAAGGCCCGCTGGACCAGCAGGCCTGGAATACCGGTAACAGCGATAACACCACGCAGAAAGTGGGCACCCGGGCACCTAATAAATACGGGATCTATGACCTCCTGGGCAATGTGGCCGAATGGACCTACGACCAGTACAGTCCTGATTTTTACGCTTCACTGGCCGGGAAAACGGCGGTAAATCCTGTAAATCCGCCGAAGGAGCTTTACCCGCACGTGGTGCGGGGCGGGTCTTACCAGAGCGACCTCCGCTACCTAACGCCTACCGCCCGCGACTACTCGGATCCCTCCTGGAAGCAGATTGATCCGCAGGTGCCTAAGAGCAACTGGTGGATGCCTGACGCGCCCTTTGTGGGCATACGGCTGGTGCGGCCTTTGAAAGCACCCTCTGAAGAAGAAATTTTATTGTATTACGACAAAGCACCTATAAAAGACTATTGAATTATGAACGGACGCAGAGAATTTCTGAAGGCCTCCGCCTTATTATCCGGGGCCGCATTAGTAAACAGCCTGCCTTTCCAGAGCGTATATGCTGCCGGTAGCGACATCATCCGCGTAGCCGTCATAGGCTGTGGCGGACGCGGCACCGGCGCGGCTTTTGACGCCCTGAAATCAGGCCATAACCTAAAGATCACCGCCCTGTGCGATGCCTTTAAAGATAACCTGGACAGGGCCTATGACTCGCTGAAAAAGCGTTTCAGCGACAAGATCGACGTGCCGGACAGCCGCAAATACGTGGGTTTCGACGGCTACAAGAGCGCCATTGCCGATGCGGATGTGGTGATCCTGGCTACTTCACCCGGTTTCCGGCCCATTCATTTTGAAGAGGCCGTACGCCAGGGCAAGCACATTTTTATGGAAAAGCCGGTAGCGGTGGAT
Source organism: Leadbetterella sp. (assembly GCA_019638185.1). GTDB lineage: Bacteria > Bacteroidota > Bacteroidia > Cytophagales > Spirosomataceae > Leadbetterella. The sequence continues at coordinate 11,861 of JAHBUH010000001.1, read as the reverse complement.
ATCCCCGGAATCCGGAAAGTACTGGCAGCGGCGGAGATCGCCAAGCAGAAGAAGCTGAACGTGGTGGTGGGCCTGCAGCGGCGCTACCAGGATAACTACCGGGAGGCCATAAAGCGTATCCAGGACGGGGCCATTGGTGACGTAGTAGCCGGGCAGGTGTACTGGAACTCCGGTGGCGTATGGGTTCGGCCCCGCCAGCCTCAGCAGACCGAAATGGAATACCAGATGCGCAACTGGTACTATTTTAACTGGCTGTGCGGCGACCACATCGTGGAGCAGCACGTACACCAGTTGGACGTGGTAAACTGGGTAAAAGGCGCTTACCCCGTCACTATCCAGGGCACTGGCAGCCGGGCTCACCGTACGGGCAAGGAATACGGCGAGATATACGATAATTTCGCCCTTGAACTGACCTACGCTGACGGCTCCGCGGTTTACAGCCAGTGTGCGCACTTTGAGGGAGCGGCCTACCGGGTGGATGAAACCTTCCAGGCCACCAAAGGCCGGGTGTACATGACCGCTAACGGTAACCGGGCCGTGCTCTACGACTGGAGCGGTAAAGAGATCTACCGCCATAACGGCAAAGGAAACCCTAACCCGTACGAGCAGGAGCACAAAGAGCTGTTTGAGGCCATTTCCAAAGGCGAATACAAGTTTGCCAATGCCGAATACGGTGCCTACAGTACGCTTACGGGAATCATAGGCCGGCTGGCCTGTTATACCGGTAAACCCATCAAATGGGAGAAAGCCATCCAGTCGAATATCAGCCTGATGCCGGACCGTTATGCCTGGGATGCACTGCCTAAGGTGCTGCCTAATGCCGACGGCTTTTACCCGGTGGCTGTGCCCGGGGTAGATACCGGCCGGTATATTGAAGTATAGAAGATCGGGAAGTATAGCAGAACCCGCGAAGCTGTCTGAAAAACCCGCCTGCTGTGTAAGCCGGACAATAAGGTACCTGTACCCTGGCTCCTGATACACCCGGCCGGCCGGTTTTCCGGGCAGCTTCTCTCTTTATCCGCCCTCCTGTTTTCTTCCTCAGCACCTTTTTGAATTAAAAAATACTGTCATGACAGTATTTTTAGCCCTAAAAATACCGTTTTCCGGGTATTTTATACCTCCCCCGCCGGCCCTAATTTTGCACTGAGGTTTTTAATCAACCTCTAAAATAGCCATCATAAAACAAACACAATCATGTTAAAGACATCCATCCCACCTGGTGAAATCATATTTCTCAAGGCAAACTCCAATTACACCGAGTTTCACCTCCTTGACGGACAAACGAAACTTTCGCCACGCACATTAAAGCATCATCAGGACAATCTGCTTATGAAGCATTTTGTGAGGGTGAGTAATTCTTTTCTGCTGAATCCTTCGTATATCGACAGCATCAGCAGGAGGAGAGCGGCCTCGGTGGTCCGCCTGAAAGACGGCACCGAGGTCACTGTCTCCCGGAGAAGACAGAACGGCGTTCTGGATATATTAAAGAACACCGGTTTCCAGGCTCGCCACTATTAAATTCAAATATACCGGAGATCCTCCTCCCCTGCGTAGGCCGTTTAGCAGCGCACATCAGCAGCCGGCCGGCCGCGCAGGGGATGCGGGGGATGAACACGCGGGGTGGCCAGAGGCTTTAGCAATCAGCTCAAAGCTAAATTTTATACGCATGAAACGCATCATTACTTTCACTTTTGGCTGGGACATCCGCGGGAAAGCCGGGTACCTCACCCTCCTGGATGAGGACGGGGTTCGTCACGCCTTTCGCCACCTGGACGCCGCGGAGATGAAAATGCTGGCGGGCAGCCTGGAGCGATACCCTGCGTTCATTGACCAGAACCACTGGATCGTCTGGGGAACCCTGAAGGCAGAAAGCCACAGCTAAATTTTCCCCGACCCATTGCCTATTGAATATCCCTGCCTATTTTTGGCAAACTAATTTGTTTCCAACATGAAAAAGACATTGGCAGGCTTTTTTGCCCTCCTTATTTTAAACAGCTGTAACAGTACACAGAACACCGACACCAACATAGACGAGCTCGCCGTACTGAGCGACAGCACCGCTGCTATAGAAGACGGCTCCCGTGCCGACGGCGACTTTGCCCCTTACGGAAAAGCGAAAGCCGATGAGCTTTCGGCCAGCCGGAAAAGCGAGCTGGAAGCCATCCTGGAGGCCCGAGGCGTAAATGCCAAAGACGCACCCGGCCTGGCACTGGCCCTCCGGAATGCCATTGGCTTCAATGAATGGGATGTGGTGGAAGAGGGAGAAAACGTGCAGGTCACCGGCCAGAATAAAGAGCCTCTCACGCTCACCTCCCTTATTTTCGGGCCCTTTGACGGCAACGGCCGGGGCTTCAGCGTACTGGCTATAGCCGGTAACCGCATCTACCTCTCCGGCGAACATTGGGAAAACATGGCCATTGATTCCGCCTACAATATCCAGATGGCCCCGGATAAAAAGATAGAAGTCAGTGAAACCGGCGTTTCCATCCATTCGCCTACCAAAGGAAAGCTGCAGCTGAAAAGTATCCGCTAGAATGGATTACGGATCCCTGAAGAAAGTGGTCATGAAGCGGCTCCGGGAGGAGCTGCCTCCCCACCTGACCTACCACAATACCGGCCATGTGAGGGATGTGATCCGGGCGGCACGGGAGATCGCGGCGAAAGAAGGTATCCGGGGCGAAGAGCTCAGGCGGTTAAAAACCGCAGCCCTGTTTCATGACACCGGCTTCCTCTTTGGGGCTGAAGGCCACGAAGAACACTCCTGCCGGCTGGCCGGTGAATACCTGCCCCGGTACGGCTATACCGATGCAGACATTCATAAAATCCGGGGAATGATCCTGGCCACCAGGATCCCCCAGCATGCCGAAACCCTGGCGGAGAAAATTCTGGCTGACGCAGATTTGGATTATTTGGGAAGAGATGATTTCTTTACGGTCGGAAACCGGCTGTTCCGGGAACTGCTGCATACCGGAGTAGTCAAAAATGAAAACGAATGGAACGCCCTGCAAGAGAAGTTCCTGGAAAAACATACCTACTTTACCGGAACTTCCCGGGAAAACAGAAATAAAAAAAAGGCGGAAAACCTGCAGGTCATCCGGTCAAAATTAACCCCCGTGTAAAATATGTCTATAAAGCATCAAGGTCCTTTATTTACCGTTTCTGACATCATTTTCCTGATCCTGAGCGTACTTTCAGCCAGTTTTGCGCTGAAGAGTTTCCTGGTGCCCAATCACTTCCTGGACGGTGGCGTTACCGGTATTTCCATCCTGCTTTACGAAATCTACGGCTGGGACCTGGGCCTGGTGCTCATCCTCCTCAATATTCCGTTTATTGTCCTTTCCCTCTTCAAGGTAGGCCGGAATTTTGCCCTCCGGAGCACTCTCACCGTGGTGCTTATAGCTCTTACCATGCAGTTTGTGGAATTTCCCGAACTCACCCATGACAAGCTGCTGGTGGCCATGTTCGGCGGGTTTTTCATGGGCATTGCCGTGGGGCTGGGCATGCGGGGCGGCGGTACCTTTGACGGCATGGAAGTGCTGGTACTGATGACCACCAAAAGGAGCAGCTTTTCCATCACCGAGGTCATCCTGGGCATGAACATCGTGATCTTTATCATTGCAGCCATCTTCATGAAAATAGAAACCGCCCTTTATGCCATCCTGACCTACATTATTGCCGGGCAAACCACTAAATACGTCATAGAGGGTATTGAGGCCTATACCGGCGTGACCATCGTTTCGGGTAAAAGCGAGGAGATCAAACGGGCGCTGGTGTTGGAACTGGATCGCGGCATCACCATCTATAAGGGCGAAAGGGGTTTCATGAAGGAATCCTTTGAAAAAAGTATAGAAGTAGACATTATCTTCACGGTGGTCACCCGCCTGGAGATCCGCCGCCTGAAAGACACGGTGTATGACATAGACCCCAAGGCCTTCATCTTTACCCAAACCGTACGGGAACCGCAGGGCGGTATCGTGAAGGAGATCGTTAAGCACTAAGCACCGGGATTCTCCGGCCACTGCTCTTTTTATAACGCCCACCGGCCGCACCAGTCCCTCCTCCGGATACCGGATCCGGGCCGTTAAGCACTGATTTCTACCGGCTTCCCGGAAAAATACTGTTCAGACAGTATTTTTCCGGGAGAATAAATGGCTTAATTTTGTAGGGTACCCTAAAATTGAAAGCCATGACCCAGCACATTGTCCTCGATGTCTTTATCGGTCTGTCCCTGACCTACCTGCTCTACAGTATGTATGCCTCCATCGCCATGGAAGTGATTTCATCCAGCCTGGGGCTGCGGGCTGAAAACCTGCATTATGCCCTGAAACGTATGCTGATGGATGAGAAAAGTGACGTGGGGATGATAGAAGGCTACCTGCTCCGGACCCTCAACTCCTTCACCCAGATGGTGGGGATGACCGCTAATATGAAAAACCCGGAGCTTTTTGACACCTTTATTAACCAGCCCACCATTAAATACCTGAGTAATGGCGGGAGCCTCATCACGAATCGCTCGGCTTCCTATATTCACGCCGAATTTTTCTCCAAAGCGCTTATTGACTCGCTCCAGGTAGATGAAGAAGGCCTGGATCTGGCTTCCAGGCTGGAGCTGGGCTTTCTGAAGCGCGAAGAAAATCTCCTGGAGCACAAGCAGGACTCCGAAACGCTGCAATACATCCGGTCGCTCTTTAAAGATGCCGACCGTGACGTCCAGAAATTCCGGTACATGCTGGAGCGCTGGTTTGATGATTCCATGGAGCGGGCGGCCGGCTGGTACAAAAAGACCACCCAGCTCATCATTTTCATCATCGGCATAGTTCTGACCCTCTATTTTGACCTGGATACACTGCAGATAGCCCGGAAGCTGTCTACCGATGCCGAAAGCCGGGCGGCCGTCGTGGAAATCGCCAAAGGACTCCCTGCTGAAAAGCCCGAGGCCAGCCTTAAAACCATCCAGGAAGAGACCAGCAAGTTACGTTACATACTGGTGCCGGAAAATAAAGATGAAGCCTCCGCTAAGCTGCCGTTATGGAAAAAGCTGAAAAGAATGGCTTCTCCCGGCTATCTCCTGACCATCCTGGCCCTGTCACTGGGGGCTCCTTTCTGGTTTGATCTGTTGAATAAATTTGTCGGGCTGCGTAGCGCTCAGGCCGTCACCCAGCCGGCTCCGCCTGCTTATCCGTCTGTTTCAGAGGCCGTATCAGACCGTAACAAGAAAATCAACCGGATAGGATGAAAGGCATTATCATAAAATACACCCACCTCCGAAGCCGGCCCAGTGTAAATGCACCTATCCTGGCTTACCTGGATATCCACGAAACCGTTCTTATTCAGGATATTGTTTTGGGCGACGAGGTAGACGAGAATGACGAATGGTACATGCTGGAAAACCAGGGTTTTGTCTGTAGCGAGGCCGTTAAGCCGGATAGCCTCCTGGATCTTAAGGATAGGGAAGATTTTACCCAATATTTAATCTCTTACCGGAAAACCAACCCCTACGGGAAACCTAAAACCGACAGTACGGATATTCCCGATAGTCTTAGCTTTCAGCGCCTGGTTTTGCCCGCCCTCTATGAAAACCTGAACCTGCACGATGACGTGGATTTTTTTGTAGGAAATATAATCAATGACCTCCAAAACCTTCAGAATGCCGGCAAACGGCACGTGATCCTGTATGTTCCCGGTTATCAGCCCCTGCCTAACCTAAGTTTTGAGCTCTGGGAAAATTTTGTACAAAACTACATGGAACACCCCGGTCAGTCGGTAGCCAAAGTCATCTTCTTTACCTGGCCCAGCCACCAGCTGGGACGTAAGACCATTGACGATCGTGCCCTCAGCGCCGGGCAGCTGTTCGGGGCAAACCGGCTTTATGAGGTCATCCGGAAACTTTCGGGGCAGTTGGCCGACATCGGTAAAACGCTTAACCTCGTGGTGCACTCGTTCGGGCATCAGCTGCTGAACGGCTTCCTGAATTCGGGTGTCACCTTTAACAGCAGCTCCCGCGTCTTCCACCGTATCTTTTTAATGGCGCCGGATATCGTAGAAGGATCCATGGCCTCCCCGAACGGTGTGGACTTAACCAATTACTACGGCGCTAACGAAAAGAGTCACTACAACCTCAGCGGAATTAATAAAATAGCCGGGGAAACGCATGTATTCTGGGACAAATACGACTACCTCCTGCATGTAAGCACCCGGAAATTTGCCCAGAAAATACTGGGTACACCGGAAGAAGAAAAGGAAATACCCAACTACCGCAACCTGGGGAACTACGGCCCGAAATACACGGGCAGCCCTGGGATTTACTACCATAACCTGCAGGCCTTACTGGCCACCAGCTCGGACCAGGGCCGGTTCAAAAACCTGTATGACCGCCCCAAATGGAGAAAGCGGATGGACAGGCTCATGGAGGGCAAAGCCAGCTACCTGGATGTGGGCGATACGCTTACACTGGTGCTCAATAACGGGAAATTTGCCCGGCATCACCGTTACCTCTTCACATCAAAGGCCGTGATAGAAAAGGTAATCGGTATTTTAAATAACCCGGTTTTATCACCACCCGCCCCGCCGGTGTAACCGGATTTTAAAAAAAACAGCCCGGCAGTTTTAGGTTTACTGACGGATCTGCTTTAATTTTAGAGGTGTTCACGGCTGCTCGCAGCTAAATTTTTATACCAATGAAACAAATACTCTTCCTCCTGCTCCTCTGCTTTTCTGTTTCCGCTCAAACCGTAGAGAATCTCCGGACCGAATACCTGGAAAATCCCCTGGGAATGGATGTAGCCCGGCCCCGCTTTTCCTGGGAAATGAATAGCCCGGCACGCGGAAGCCGCCAGACAGCCTACCAGGTGCTGGTAACTGATAAAGAGGAAAACCTGGCCCGGAATACCGGCGATGTCTGGAACTCCGGCGTGGTGAAATCCGATCAAAGCACGTGGATAGAGTACAAAGGGAAAACGCTGGAATCTCGCAAGCGCTACTACTGGAAAGTGCGGGTGTGGAATGAGAAAAATAAGGTCATCAGCCAGCAGGCCTGGTTTGAAACCGGGCTGCTGAAAAAAGAAGACTGGCAGGCCTACTGGATCGGAATGAAAGGCACGGAAGGCAAGCCGCCGAAATCCGTGGAGCTTCAGAAAGAATTTACCCTTCGGAAACGGGTGGTCAGAGCCCGCGCCTACGTCACCGGGCTGGGCGCCTATCACCTCAATATCAACGGCTCCAGGGTAGGCCGTGAGGTCCTTACGCCCGGCTGGACCCACTACCTCAAAACCCTGCATTACCAGACCTATGAGCTGCCCGCCGATGAATTCAGCTCCGGTACTAATTTCATTTCTGCCACCCTGGGTAATGCCTGGTGGAGCAGCGGCCTGGGCTGGGGCGGTGGGAAATTTTCTTACAGCCAGGGGCCCTGTCGCCTGCTTTTCCAACTGGAACTGGAGTTTTATGACGGTACTAAACAGGCCATCGTTTCTGACGACACCTGGCAGGCGCGCCTCTCGCCCATCGTTTCCAATACCCTCTATGACGGAGAAGTGTATGACGCCCGCCTGGAATACAACAACGCCTGGGTAAAGGCCAGCCTGCTGGATGGGGAGTCCAATCCCACCACGCTTTTCAGCGACAAGCCCGAAGCGAACCGGGCCGAAGAGGCCGGCACTTTCAGCACAGCCGGGCTCCGGCTCATCGCCTCGCCGGCACCGCCCGTGCGGGTTACGCAGGAGCTGCAGCCCGTAGCCATCACCGAACCCCGTAAAGGGCGGTATGTGCTGGATTTCGGCCAGAACCTGGTGGGGTATGTGCACCTGAAGGCCGAAGGGAAAGCCGGTAAGGAAGTGACCATGAAGTTTGCTGAACTGCTGACCGACAAAGGCCTGGCCGACCAGGCAAACCTCCGCAGCATCCGCCCTACCGACAAGTACATTTTTAAAGGCTACGGGGTAGAAGAATGGGAGCCTAAATTCACGTATCACGGGTTCCGCTACGTGGAAGTGGAAGGCCTTTCCAAAAAACCGGATCCGGGCACCATTACCGCCCGGGTGATCCACTCCGACCTCCCCGAAGCAGGCCATTTTTCCTGCTCCGAAGACCTGCTGAACCAGATTTACAAGATCACCACGTGGAGCCTGAAAGGGAACCTGATGGGTGTACCTACTGACTGCCCCCAGCGTGACGAGCGCCTCGGCTGGATGGGCGATGCCCAGATCTTTGCCCCCACGGCCTCCTACCTCATGAACATGAACGGGTTCCTGGCCAAATGGGAAAAAGACATTACAGACGGCCAGCATTCTTCTGGCTACGTATACGACGTAAACCCCAAAATGGTGGTGGGCGGTCCCTCAAAACCCGCCTGGGGCGATGCCGTGGTCATCATTCCCTACCAGATGTACCGTTTTTATGGCGACAAACGCATCCTGGAGGATAATTACGCCGCCATGCAGGCCTGGGTGGAATACATGAATAACCACCCCTCCACCCGCCAGCACGGGATTTACCATTTCCAGGCCGGTGAGGGCGACAAGGCCTGGTACGGGTATGGCGACTGGGTACCGGTGGAAGCCTCCCCTTCCAAGCCCATCGGCGGCGCTTACCAGTTTTATTCCAATCAGCTGCTGGCTGAAATAGCGGGCATCCTGAAGAAAAAGACCGATGCGGAAAAATACGACGCCGTAGCCCGGAAGACCGCCGACCGCTATAACGAGCTGTATTTTGATAAAGCCACCGCCAATTACTCCGGTGGCACCCAGGGCGCTAACCTCATCCCGCTGAGCCTGGGCATCGCCACGGAAAAAGGCCCCGTAGCCGCCAATATCGCCAAAAACGTGATCGAAAAAGGCACCCACCTGAGCACCGGCTTCATCGCCACCCAGATGCTGCTACCCGCCCTCAGCGATGCCGGCCGGCACGAACTGGCCTACCAGGTAGCCACGCAGAGAACCTACCCCTCCTGGGGCTACATGATCGATAACGGCGCCACCACCATGTGGGAACTGTGGAATTCCGACAAGGAAAAACCGGAAGGCATGAACTCCCGTAATCACTTCGCCTACGGTTCCCTGGGCGAGTGGCTCTACGAATACCTGGCCGGTATCCGCCGTGATCCCGCCAGCGAAGGCTTCAGGCACTTCCTCCTGGCCCCGATGCCCGCCGGTAACCTGCAGTGGGCCGAAGCCACCTACCATTCTCCCTACGGAAAAATAGCCAGTCGCTGGGACAAAACCCCGGAGAAATTCACCCTCAAATGTACCGTGCCGCCTAACAGCACCGCCCGCGTGCAGCTGCCCCTGGACGGAAAAACAGTGCCGGTGATCAAGGAATCCGGCAAAGTGGTCTTTGACGGGAAAGCAGCCGCTAAAACCAAGGTCCCCGGCGTGACTTTCGTGAAACGGGAAGAGAATACGGCGGTTCTGGAGGTAGTGAGCGGGGTGTATGTGTTTTCGGTGGAGTAAGAAGGGTGGTGTATGAGGTAGTAAGCGGGGTGTATGCATTTTCAGTGGAATAAGAAGGGCGGTGCATGAGGTAGTGAGCGGGGTGTATACGTTTTCAGTGGAATAAGGGGCCGGAAGCGGTGAGGCAGGGTAGAGCGGTCGTCAAAAATGAAAATGACGTACCGGCGTTTTTTACATACCCGGATCCCAATCCGCCGCACTCACTTTAAGCATCAGCTCTGCCAGGCTATTGATATTCAGTTTCAGGTAGATATTTTTCCGGTGCGTCTTGACCGTTTCATAGCCTACACCCAGTTCCTGCGCTATTTCAGAGGCTTTTTTGCCCTTCACCAGGCGGCTGATGATCAGTTTCTCCTTTTCCGTCAGCTCCCATTGACCTGAAGCCCCATATTTTTCCTGCTTTAACTTAGGGTCATAATACCGGCCTCCGGACAGAATCTCCTCAATAGCCTCAAACAGGATTTGCGGCGGCGAATCTTTCAGCACATACCCATCCGCACCCACCTGCTGTGAAAGCCGTATCATGCGTAGCTCGTTATACATGGTCACCATGATGATCTTTACGGCCGGAAACATACTTTTAACCACGCCCGCCAGTTCCAGCCCATTAGCATCAGGAAACCGGATATCCAGCAACAACAGTTGAGGCCTCTCTTTCTGCAGCCGGTAAACCAGATTCCCGGGATTTTTCTCCTGCGTCACCAGGTACCCCCTGGCCGCCAGCAGATCTTTCACTGCATCGCTGAACATCTGATGGTCATCAGCTATGACAATTTTCACGGGAGCTAAAGGGTTCTATAAGGCTAAGTTATGAAAGAAAATGAAAAAGCAGAAAAAAAATATCCCTTCCTCCCCCTGCAGGGGGAAAAGGCTTAAAAGATTCATCACCAACTTTGTAGAAACCAACCCCGCTCAGCCCTCAAAAAACGGGACTGACCACGGCGAGGGCCCCTGAAATAAACCATTGTTCTTATGAAAAACCGAGAAAAAGCTTTACAGCCGGGTATTTGAGGCAAATGGTCTCTTGAACTATATATCACAAGCTGGTAAATCAGCCGTACTCAGTTCGCTACAAGTATAAATATTTTTACTTTTAAACCCTATAAAAATGAAAACGCAAATTATTCTCATGAGTATTATTCTTATTCCCTTGTTTGCTAAAAGTCAAGTAAAAGTGGAATCTCAAATTCTTATTGATACTACTATCCTACAGAGAGATAAAGTTAAAAAGAGCATATACTCTTACACATTAAAAACCAAATTGAATAATAAAAATTTGGTTTTTTTAAAGAACTATGTCGTAACAGTCGTACCTGATCTGAAAAAATGTAGCTTACCCTTTTCAGAATTTGAGGTCGATTTTAAACCTACTCGATTATCTGAAATTGATGAGGAAACCAGATTCTTCATTATTCTATACCCAAATAATAAATTAGATGCGCCAAGGGAAATTAATCTGGTGGTTAAATTTGAAAGTGAGCTTGATCCTGACTTAGAAAAAATCAAAAACACATCTTCAATTTCAGAATTTATTATTAGAATAGGAATAAATCAACAGGACAATTTGAAGCAATACAATTATCTGGCATACGTAGGTACTAATTTTGATTTAGTCGATGGCATCAGAGCAAATAATTTGTTTTTTGCAACAAATTTTTATCAAATCCCCAAGAAGAAAAATAATGAAAACAAGAACTATGGTTTTGGCTTTAATTCTACAATTTATGGGAATCGAGCAATAACTATGACCGAAGAATTTGGTCGAAAACCATACACAAAGGGGTTTGTTATAGTGCCTGGAAAGGATAGTGTAACAAAAATTGAAGAGGAAGGACTTCTGGTAGAGAGTAAAGTTGTTGATAATTTAGGTGCTTCGCTAAGTCCTTTGATAGATCTCTTTAATTTAGGAAAAGATAATAGAATAATTAAAATATTTTGGTCTCCACAAATAGAATTCATTCGGAAAAGATATACAACCACAAGAGAATATAAAGATATAAAAGAGATTGGTCGCACTAAAGAATATTCTTCCGCCCCATATACTATAGAATTAACACCACCTATTAAAAAGGACTCTTACGACAAGTATGATTGGAATATTTCACCTTTAAGTGCTTTTCTAATTCATGAGAATGAAAATATAAGTATTCGATTTCAATGTATGGTAGGGTTAAGAATGCGTTATTCAAGCTCAAGATTGATTAGTCCTAGGGGCAGTATTGATAGAGGCTTTGATTCACAATATAGATTTATTGCAAGCGCAAAAGCGTGGATAACCGAACCAAAATCTGGAATAACTCTTCAAGCAGAATTTAGTAATATAATGTTTAAAGATCGTGAACCCTTCTTTAATATTACTCTTTCAAAAGCAATTTCCTTTGAAAATCTTGGATCAATATTTTCCCCAATAGTAAG